>CAZOXW010000109.1:0-1534 GCA_964583925.1 uncultured Bacteriovorax sp. | reverse complement strand
CCCCAAACCCCAAACCCCAGAGATTCTTAATAATTATAAAAATAGAATAGTCAGACAAATTTGATTATTATAGAAATGAGTTTTAAAAGCATTGAATTTCCAAAAAAAAAAATATTGTGTCATTTTTGCGAAAGGGATCTTTGTTGACAAAGTCACGTTCTTTGTAATATTTGCGGAGATTTGTCAATCTGTATTGAATGTTTTTGTAATGGATGCAGCTCTCAGAGACATCTTCGGTCTCATGATTATCAAGTAATAGGACGACTTGATTTTTCTATTTATGAAAAAAATTGGACAATTTTAGAAGAATTGCTTTTACTTGAAGCTATCGAAATCTATGGTTATGGTAATTGGGAGGACATTACGGGTCATGTTGAGAATAAAACTCAAGAAGAAGTAGAACGACATTTTCATGATGTTTATTTACCAAAACTCTACCAACAGCAAAGTTAAAATTCCAACTTAAACTATTTGGTTTTATTTGAAAATAATAAAAATGATATTTAAAAGAATTTATTCAAGACCTTATCTAGACGCAAAATAGATTAACTTGGATAAATTATATAGTAAGCTGCACAAATTGCTAATAAAAACGGAATTAGTCTATGTGATAAAAGTTCTATCTATGGCGAAATTCTAGGTTATATGCCGCTTAGAGAAGAATTTGATGTTGAGTTTGATAATGATGCTGAATTATTTTTGGCTGATATGGATTTTGCAGAAGATGATACAGAAGAAGAAACTAGAATAAAATTTTGCATTTTAGAAATTTATAATCGTAGATTAAAGGAAAGAGAAAAAAGAAAAAAGTTTGTAATTGAATGAGGACTTTTGAATTTGAAGGAGTAAATTGAAAAAGAATGATGAATGTCTGATGAAGAATGAGAAATCAGAAATTTTTTAAAGCCTTTTATGTGATTTTAAAGTCAACTTGAACATGATGAACTTGTTAATTGTTTGCTCAAAGACATTGAACTAAAAAAAACTTTGGAATAATTAATGATGGCTAAAGCAGCAGGATATAATAATCTATCTGAAATTGAAGATAAAATCTTTGGAAATGATAACGGACTCAAAGTAGAAAAATAAATTAGAGAATTCAACAATCGTCAGAATAAAAATCAACAAGAATAACTGGGTTCAAAAAGAGTTATACGAAGTTAATTAAAATAATATGACAAAGAATTAGCATTTAAAAATAAAGAAACTTTTAGTGAATCTGGTTTTGGAATTTGTAATGATGAAGTTGTTTTGTGTGAGGAATTAGGAATTACGTTCAAAGATTATTTATTTGTAAAAGAGATTTTAGTCAGAGAAATGGTTTAAAAAGGGGCAATACAGAAAGAAGAAATTCATTCTTAACTCGTAATCGAAAACAAAGTTTTCAATCATATTTTCGATTTTTTGGTAAAATCAAATATCGTGATAGAAGCAGAAACTTAGTAAACTCTTTATAATAATTATTTACAATTTTAACTTTTTTTAAAAACTTTAAAAATCTTATAAATATGGGGTTTGGGGTTTGGGGTTTGGG
>CAZOXW010000108.1:0-1558 GCA_964583925.1 uncultured Bacteriovorax sp. | reverse complement strand
CCCAAACCCCAAACCCCAAACCCCAAAACCCTTTATACTATGAAAAATTGGTAAATAGAAGAAGAACCAGAAATAATTAAATCAATGTAAATTATAAATCCAATGAAGACTCATATTAGTATCTCATCATCAGCAAGAAAAAGTCGACTTGCTCATTTTTCTGCACCATCTCATTTAAGATATAAAATTATGAGTGCTGCATTATCAAAAGAGCTACGCCTTAAATATGGCGTCCGTTCAATGCCAATTAGACGAGATGACGAAGTGACTGTTGTTCGTGGCGGATCAAAAGACTCAAAAGGTAAAGTTTCATAGGTTTATCGTAAACGCTTTTGCCTCTACATTGAAAAATTAACAAAGAATCGCACAAACGGAGCCATTATTCGTGTACCCATTAATGCTTCAAATGTCGTGATTACAAAACTTAAGATGACTCCAGATCGTCAAGCTTTACTCGATAGAAAAGCAGCTGGTCGCACTGATAAAGCAAAAGGCAAATACGTTGCTGCCGATGTCAAGACTAACTAATCTTTCTAACTTAGATTTAAATACCTAAACTTATTTTAGTCTTCAATTTACAAACTATCAATTTTATTAAAATTACTTTTTTTTAAGTAAAAATAGTCATTATCTTTTTACTTTTGTCTCGATGAATTTAAAGTTAGTTGAAGTAGGGTTCTTATGTTCCAATTTGACTTTCTTTGACTTGGTAGTTCTTATGTTTAATTCAATAGTCTATATAGCTCATTGTAAACTTTTAAAGATTTAAGTCATTCAAAACTTTTACATTTTTTTTAAGTTGTATTACTTATATTTTAATATAACTCATAAAATATCTTTGAAAAAATGCAAGCAATATAGAATTATATGATTTTATATATACTCTCTCAGGGTTCAATTTTTTTTATTTTATACTTGGTAACAAGAAGCTGTTATAATCCAGTAGATGTAGATTAAGAAAAGGTTTTTAGAATTAAAATCAAAGAATTAAAGGAAATTTATTTTAAAAAATCTAAATGATGTTTTAGTGGTATTTTATGGAATATTAAAATAGAAAACTTTGAAATTGGTAATACTATCATAAACAAATTTATTTAGCTTTAGCTATGATTGCCTTGCGATTTTTGTTGACGTGAGTACGAACAAGTTTGCCAAGTTGTTTTTTAAGTGTCATAACTTTGAATCTTTCAAAATCGGTAAGAGATTTACGACAATTTTGTTTTTTAATTCTTCTTCCTAGGCCAGATTTGTCAAAACGTTCTGTAAGCTTAAAATCTGAAATCTTGGAACTAATTAATAAACGCTAGAGATTTTTGCTTTTCTCCCCGAACAATGTCTGGAATTCTAAATGCTGTCAAAGTAAGTCGTTTATTAGAGATCATTTGACGCTCTACACCAAGGCCAGGTCCATCAATAACGACTTTTGATCCATTGATAATGTCTACTACTACTGCTAATTTACCAGCTAAAGGTCCATAGTTTACATATACAACTCTTCCAAGATTGACTAAAATCTCGCTTTGCATTCTCTTTTATAATAACCTCTTCTAAAAATCAT
>CAZOXW010000107.1:0-1562 GCA_964583925.1 uncultured Bacteriovorax sp. | reverse complement strand
CCCCAAACCCCAAACCCCAAACCCCTTGGTATAATATTTTATGGAGGTCATTATTAAATATTAACAAGTAATTAACTTTCGACTATCATTCCATTTTTATCTATGTTCTCGCCAAATAGATAAAGTTGTTGCTACTCATTTAGATATTCTATAGAACGTTTTACATCTGCAAAAAGAGAATAAACACGACGAATATCTTCCACATCTACTTGGCTTACTTTTCAACGAATAGCTACTATATTACTTGTTGTAATTAACTAAATTGCATATCTTAAACTAGTGTCTTAAGCAATTTGTACAAGCAACTCTTTGGCTTCTTCTGTCATTTCGACATCTTCTTCTTCACATCAAATGTCTAATATATGACCCAGATCTTCACTCAAATATGCTTCTGTGTGAATTATAACTAATCTATCTAGTAAATCAATTGGTAATCCATGTGGACTTTTATATTCGGTACCACGAATTCCGGTTATTCCACGATTAGTTGCAAGTATTACAATCGGTGCATGCTCACTTTCTAAGGCACGATTTAAAAAGGAAAAGCATTCAATATCAAGCATATGAACTTCATCAATAAAAAGAACTCCAGGTACAAGTTCAGCTTTTCCTTCTTCACTCCATTCAGCAATTTTTTGATTAATTTGTTCACGAACTTCTGGCTTTATTTCTCCAATTTCGCCTGAGAATAAAGCTATATATCCTTGTGATCATGAATTAATAACGTCAATGTCATGTAGAGAAACGGTGTGAACAACTTCTTTTCTTTTGAGAATTTCACCTTCAGGACACTAAACAAATCTAGTTTGCGGTCCCATAGCATCAAATTCTGATGCTCTTGCAAAGCTTTTTCCTAATTTACTTATTCAGCCACTTGCTTTATCAATTGTAACAATATCACCAGCCGTAATTTTTTCTTTTTGTAAACTTTCAATCATTTTAGTTCCAAGATCATAAACACTTTCCATATCAGTAGTCTTTAAAGTCAATCTACCAACTTTTCCAGCACCAGCTACTGCTTTGTCAATTTCAATTTCAACAACTTCACCTTCTATAATTTCAGCTTCTTCTTTTATTCGAACCCCAATAGAACGTCAAAATGCTTATGTAAGAGACTCTGTCTTACTCATTTCTAAAGAATAGATTTCAGATCCAGAAAGCATGGTAAATGGAGTTTCTTCACCTAGAGCTTTTGCTAAACCTAAAGCAATTGCTGTTTTTCCGGTTCCAGGTTAACCACCAATTAATACTGCTCGTCCTGCAATTTTTCCTTCTTTAATCATTTTTAATACAATTCCCATTCCCTTACGGGCTCTTTTTTGTCCTACCATTCCTTGTGAAATATGTCTTGGCTCTAATGCATCATCCAAACCTAATCCTCTAATATGTGAATGAGCATCAATTCATTCGAGTCTTGTAATGTCTTTAACTTCAGCAATTTTTGTTTCCATCTTTATAATATTGCGAATTTGTTAGAAAATGTAATTAGTTTAATTTCTTAAAATTAATTACTTCCAAAATTAATAAACTCGGGGTTTGGGGTTTGGGGTTTGGGGTTTGGG
>CAZOXW010000106.1:0-1575 GCA_964583925.1 uncultured Bacteriovorax sp. | reverse complement strand
CCCAAACCCCAAACCCCAAACCCCAAACCCCTATTAAATTTGTAAAAGAGAGGTAACTAAAATTAAAATTAAAATTAAAAAGTTTCTTTCGGTTTGTAGTTATAACAAAACGTAATAGATATCAAGAATCATGGTGAAATTAGTTATGAGCTAATAAGGTAACCGAATGTGTTTTCGTCAATTGTTGATGGAAGTTCTTCAATTTTAATCTCAAATCGTTTTTGAATTTCTTCTAAAACTTGTTTGTCTTCTTCTGTGGTAACAAAGGTAATAGCTATACCTTTTGTATTATAACGTCCAGCACGTCCAACTCTGTGAAGATAAGTGTTTGAACTTTCTGGCATATCGTAATTGATTACTAAATTAACTCTTTCAATATCTATTCCACGTGCAAAAAGATTTGTAGCAATCATTAGTCGTTTTTCTCCTTTTTTGAACTAATCATAATGGTCAATGCTAATTAATTTACCGAGCCTTTTGACTCATTTCCGAATGAATAGTCATAGAAGGAAAATCCATTTCAATCATCATTTTGTTAAGATATTTTGCACGATCAACTTTTGATGTAAAAATTATTGCTTGATTGTATGAAACCTTGTGCAATAACTACATTAAAGTTTTCATTTTTTGATTTTCTGTTAAATGAGCATAAAATTGCTTAAGTCCATGTAAAGTTAATCACTTCTAATCATCAATAAATATAATTTGTCGAGTCTATTTAAAGTACATCTTTCATAAACTTAAGAGCAATTTCTTTCATTTTCTCGTTTAATGTTGCTGTAAACATTAATGTTTGCTTTTTAGGTTTTGTTTTTATAAAAATTTCCTATACATCTGATCGCATATCTACTGTTTCTAATACTTTATCACACTCATCTATAATAAAATGCGTTAGATTATCAAGCTTTATAATTCCCTTTTTAACAAAGTCAAGAGTTCAACCTGGAGTACCTATAACTATGTGTGGTGGATTACTTTCAATCATTAAAGCTTATGCTTCAGGATTTACACCACCATAGATAGTCGCAAGTTTAAGACCAGGAATATATTTACCCATTCTTTCAAATTCCTTTGAAATTTAAAAAGCTAGTTCTCAAGTGTGACAAATAACTAAACATTGAATTGAATCCCCAGGTACTTTTAATGTATGAAGAACTCCTAGAACAAATACAGCAGTTTTACCCATTCCTGATTTTGCCTAGCAAAGTAAGTCTTCACCAAGTAATATATGAGGGATTCCTTCTTGTTAAACTTTTGATTAAACCTTCAGAAGGATGCTCAAAGCCAGCTTCTCCAATAGCACGAAGTAACTCTTGTTTCAACTAAAAATCACGAAAACTTGAGCCATGTATTGCAGATGATCTACTGAGAAAACTTTGTTGGTTATGATTTATCTGTGGTTTTTATCTTTGAATTACCTTTAACAGTTAGCTTTGTACCTACTTTGTGATCATTTTCTTCATCCGAAGAAAAAGCTGGTTTTTCTTGGTAGTCCATTTATAATTTACATATCTCTTCCCCGCTATTTATAAGTTTCTATAAAAGGGGTTTGGGGTTTGGGGTTTGGGGTTTGGG
>CAZOXW010000105.1:0-1615 GCA_964583925.1 uncultured Bacteriovorax sp. | reverse complement strand
CCCAAACCCCAAACCCCAAACCCCTACTTATATTTTAAACTTAATTGCAAGCTTAAAATTATAAAAATAATTTAGAATGCATCAACTAATCAATAGGAAATAAATTAATCGCTTTGAGCTAAGGTACGTCGTGCTTTGTTCTGATTAATCTTTCGAATTTTTTTTGCAAGAGCGGCAGTTTTGGCTTTTGTCATGGATTTCTTTGGTGATATTTTTGTGGAAACCGAATTGGTGAGATCGTTATCGCTTGTAGTTCCTTCAGACTAAATTTTATTTTCTAGTTCTTTTCTTTGCTTATCAGTTTCTGATTTTGCTTCTTCACGAATGCTTTTCATTAGTGATTCATAACTCATCTGATCAAAGTTATCAAATGTTATTTGTTTAGCACATAAATTGTTTAAAAAGCCAAGCTATGGTTTTGGTTTCCATGCAAAAAAATTTAAAATTTTAGCAAAATTTAAATTGCAATTAAATCTTGGCTATAATGTAACAAAATCTAAATTGCCCTGTACAAACTCTTCAATGTTTGGAATAATTGATCCAATATAATGCTCCATATCTTTCTTTGCCAACAATTTTTTTATTTCATTAGATTGTGGTTCTGTTAGGTAGACCATCTTTTTTTATATAGGACAGTATACAAATTAATATTTAAATACAAGAATCATTTTTTCAACCGTTTCTAAATAATCAAGTATTTGTTTTTTGTCAAATCCTTTTCTTTTAAGAATTTTTTTCATCTCAGCAATACCATTTTCTCATAAAAATGCATTATGTGCTGTTAAGTAACCGATACCTTTCATGTTATCTAAATAATCGCAACCAGTAAGCACACAAACTCTTTTTCTGTCATCTTCTGCTTATAAATTTACTAAAACTCATAAATTCATCAAAAATTTCAATGTCTCCTGCTGCTTTTTCTTTGGCAGTTGAAGGATAAAGAACATCACATCGACCATCAATTTTGTATCCCTTAATAATTTTAAAGCAATTATAAGCAATCATATCAGAATCTTCAGACATTATATAATCTACGTAATTTGAATGAAGTAAATATGCTAGTTGTGAATCTGCTTCATAGGGCGCCACTATAAATTCTATATTTCTATATTTTAAAAAGTCAATAAGCTCGTAAGTTAAACTTGTTGGAATAACCTAAGAGTATCTTTCATAAACAGCCATTTTTTCCATTGGACATTCTTCATCTAATCATAATACCATTTTCAAGTTTATTTACATAGTAATTACGTTTAATATCGCGTTTTTCATCAGTAACTATTTTTACAGGTAAAGCCTTTCCATCAATTACAAAAACTATTTTGATGCCTTCCTTTTCAAGTGAATTAATTTTTCTTTCAAAAGTTCATAAAACAAGCATTGTGTTATCTCCACAATATTCTAACATAGAGAAGTAGGCTTGATACAGCCATCCCATAAAATCAATAGCAATCTTTTTGTTTTTAAATTCGCTAATGTGTTTTTTCTTAAAAGAATTTTTCAAGAACGTGTATAGACGTTTGATTCCCATTTATTCTATTTATTACAAATAGAGGTTTTTAATTTTGTGCATAATTTCTTTTGGAGAATTTTGGGGTTTGGGGTTTGGGGTTTGGGG
>CAZOXW010000104.1:0-1624 GCA_964583925.1 uncultured Bacteriovorax sp. | reverse complement strand
TTCTTGCGAATCACGCGAATTAGGTCGCCTTTTTTGAAAAAATAAAAAACACAGATCGGATCATCCTCTTTAATGACTGGCAGACCTTTTTTGCTAAATTCAAATTGTAACACCTTTTGATGGTGTGGTACGATTTTGGTAATGTTTACGTTAAAAAAGTCGGATCGGATAATCTGGATGTTTGGAGAGGCCTCGCGGAACTCTTTAACATGAGAGTTTTGAAAACTCAGGCAAATAATCACGAGCTGGCATATTACATTGTTTGAGGTCTTTTCTAAAATCTGGCCAGACGAATCTATGACAAAGTTCGACCACACAAAATCCCTTACAGTGTTTAGCTCGAACTTTGTTTCAAACATCTTAATATAAATATACTCGGGGGTGTGTCCACTCTGGCGAACGCCAATCAGCACACCTTTCCTCTTTTTGACTTCCTTAAATTCCTTAAACCCGCGCTGGGACAAAAATTCTTGAACAACTTCTATCTTCATTTTTTTATTTTAAAAGATTTTTTATCTTTTAAAAATCATTTAGTTGTTTCGTAGGGAAGAACGGTTTGAACTTGGTTGTCTTTGGAAGATTAATCATCTGGCAAAGAGAGTATTTTCCACCTTACTTCTGAAAAGTTGTTTTCGGTCGTGAGTTCTTCATAAGAAAACAATCCCGGTCCAGAGTTACCCCACGGATTTACTTCTATCAAGTGTATACCAGATCCCGTCTGTTGGATACTGGTTGATTGTTCATCAACATAAATGTCGGCGGAATAATTTTCGTGTTCAAATGTATCAACAAAATCGGTTTGAAATTTATTTAAAGCCTTTTCGATTTTTTGTATGAAATTATCTGTAAAGTCCCAAACTTTGAACCATTTCTGGGAACAGAGTGTAATAATGCGTTTTCGGTAGACAAAAATTCTAAACTCAAACTGCTCCTCAAAATCGCGCCATGGTATAAAAAACATGGCCATTGAATCGTCATGAGCGTATTGAGAGTTCCATTCAACAGTTGTTAGCAATTTGTGCGCAGCTGCTTCGCGCGTTGTTACCGGAATAATCGCATTGCTGTTTTTACCAGATGTCATATTCGATTTTAAAAAATATGGTGGGGTTTTTAAATCTGGAATAATATCTAATTCCAATATACAATCTAAATAGCGTTTTTTAACACCATTTAGTATTGCAAGTGTACTAAATTCTTCTAGAATCTCTCTATCTCCAGATGTCAGTTTGACTTTAACAGTGGTTTCTGGCAAAAGTGCGGTATCTGCGTCAAACAGTTTTACATACAACTTTTGAAAGATGGGATCATTTTTAAATAATGATGTATTATCTGTTCGAAGCAATTGAAAGGGTAGGAAATCCTTTAAATAATAAAAATCCGGGTGAATGTAATAAACGGTTTCTGATTTTTTTCCATAAAACCCGCCAATTTTTGCAACATTGCAATTTTTTGAACTTGTCACAGTTTCAATTTTCAAATACATTTTTATTTTTAATTTTTCTGATTTGAAAATTCAACTATTTGTTTCCACCACGCCGAAGAAATATTTTTAGTACACTATCTTATACTTAAAACTACCCTCATCAATCTCTGTCTTACTATTCTTCCACCCCGTAAACTCTTT
>CAZOXW010000103.1:0-1668 GCA_964583925.1 uncultured Bacteriovorax sp. | reverse complement strand
CCCCAAACCCCAAACCCCAAACCCCTAAAAATAAAAATTCGTTTTTTAAAAATTATTAATTTAAATTCAATTCTTAATATAATGCAAAAAATTGCAATCACTCGTGATTACAAGGCAGTACCAAAACCTGCTAGATCAGACTTTATGAACCCTGCATAAAAGTGAGAACTTTAAAAAATGCTAATTGAAAAATTTACAAAACTTTTTGGTTTGGCTAATCCAAAAGCAGTAGTGGATGAAGTTAACAAATTTTTTTAAGCTGGTGGTCCAATTAACTCTATCACTTTACTGGAACTTGAAAATTGAGTAAAACAAAATTCTTTAAATTTTAAATCTTAAAGTGGATTAGTTAAAAAACAAAATTCGTCAAAAGAAAATATAGATAACGGTAAAAATAATGCAGTATTTACTGAAGAAGTAACCGATGCGAATCAATGTGCTCCATAATCCAACGTTGCTAAGTCTAATGTTTAAAATTGTTAAGATGACGATGATGATGATGAAAATAATGATTGGGATTCACTTGGAGCTTATCAGGCTTATATTCTTAAGTAAGAAAAAGAACTTGATAGAAAAAGAAAATTATTAGAGCAAAAAGCTGTAAAAATTTAGTTGAATTGACAAATTGAAGACAAACAAAAAAGAATTTAAAATAATAGAGCTGAGCATGAATCTTATGTCACTGTTGAATAGCGTTAGCTGGAAATGTAAAAAGCTTTAGATGAATAACGAGAGAAGGCATGAAATGAGGATAAAAAAATGTTAATGAATATGCAACAAAGAATGATACAAGAAAGAGAAGCTTAATTAAAAAAGGAGCGTGATGAAAATAGTAAAATTGATTAATAGATAAAATTCTGTGTTGAATAAGATTTGATTCGGCAGAAAGAAATTTAGCTATAATAGGCAGAAGAAAAGAGAAAAGAAATGATTCGTGTAAGTCAAGAAAATGAAATTCGAAAGAAAAAAAAAACGGAACAAGAAAACAAAGAACGTCGAGAAGAAATCGAGCTGTAAAGACTTTCAGACTAACTAGCAATAGAACTTGAAAATAAGAGAACTGCTGAATTTAAAGCAAAAACTGACAAAATTAATTAAATGTTATTGGTCGGAGAAAAAGTTGTTCAACATTAGCGTGAAAAAAATTTATAGGAAGAAAAAATGATAAAAGAATTTTAGGAAAAAAAAAATCGCGCCATGGATTTAAAAGAAAAGCGATTGGCTAAACTTGAAAAAGAAAACAAAGAAAGTTACAAAAAATTTTTGGAATTTTAAATGGTTGAAAGGCAAAAACGTCAAACTGAAGAAAAGAACTTTAACCGCGAGCAAGCTGAAATATGGAAGCAAGAAGAAGACTTTTATTCCCGTTTGAAAAAATAATAAGAAGCTAAATAAATTGAAGAAAACGCAAATTTTAAAGCAACTCTAGATAGATAAGCCCAAGAGAAAAAGGATAAAGCTTAGAAAAAAAAGACAGTAGAAATGCCCGACGAAGAACTTATGAAAGCAAAACTTTTTGAATAGATCCGATCACTAGAAATTCAAAATCAAATGCTTGATCATCAGTTAAGTATCAATTAATTCAATCCTCTTTTATTTCAATGAATTCACTTATAATATTAAATATTACCAAATTAGGGGTTTGGGGTTTGGGGTTTGGGGTTTGGG
>CAZOXW010000102.1:0-1694 GCA_964583925.1 uncultured Bacteriovorax sp. | reverse complement strand
ACTTACAATTACCCACATCTTTTGTTGCATCGCCCTTGGCCAGTGATAATTTTAGCTTTATTCTGAAGCCGTGGATGAAAACTGGATAAATAAAGAATTTAAAAACAATAGTTTTAAAGATAAACGTCTTGAAAATAGATTTTTAAAAGTAGTAAATTCATTTTGTAATTTACCATCAGCTTCTCTTGCCCAGCAAGCTGAAGATTGGGCAGAAGCAAAAGGAGCTTATCGTTTTTTTAAAAATGATAATGTTAATGCTGATAATTTTTTCTCCTCTCATCAATTCAAAACCTCTGAAAGGGCATCAAAATATCCTTTCATATTAGGCATCCAAGACACCACAACAATCAATTACAAAGGACATTCTAAAAATAATGGCATGGGATTAATCCGAAATGGATCTTGGGGATGTCATCTACATTCAACAATAGCCGTCGCTCCCAATGGATTATTTCTTGGTGTCCTATCAAATCTTCTTTGGACAAGAGATGAGAAACGAGTAAAAAAAGTTGATGGCCGCTCAGAATATCTCGAAGGCGAAGAACGAGAAAGTGAAAAATGGAATGAAGGGCTTCTTGACTCGCTTGCAGCATTAAACAATAAAACAAAAATCTTATACGTTTGCGATCGAGAAGCTGATTCAAAAAGTTTTATTTTAAATTGCCTGGAATATGGTTCTGAATTTTTAATCAGACATTCGAGTGCTAGAAAAATATTAGAGAGTCACTTAAATTCTTATGATTATATTGCACAGTCAGAAGTAAAAGGTAGTGAAGAAGTTTTTATTACAAATAAGTGGACTGACAATAGAGGAAAAAGTCTGAGAATAAAATCCACTGATGGTAAGTATGAGCGCCTCGTTAAACTTAGTTATCAATTTCTTCCAATAAGTATTGAAATAAATTTAGATGGTCTAAAGAAAAATGTTCCTCTGAGTATCGTAAGGATATTTGAAGAAGATAATACTTCTGTTGATAGACTCGAATGGACTTTACTAACGACACTTCAAATAACAAACCTTGAAGAAGCTCGGGCGGTAGCATTGTATTATTCACTCAGATGGAGAATTGAATTATTTTTTAAAACTCTTAAGTCGGGTTGTAGAATTGAAAAATGTCGACTCTCAAAATTTGAACGAATGAGTAAGTTTATCTTTTTAGCATCAATTATTGCTTGGCGAATAAATTGGGTAAAGTATTTCTCTGAAATTTCACCTAACGCTCCCGCCGACACAATTCTCTCTGCAAATGAAATTGAGATACTCAAAAAGAGAAATAAATCTACTCTTGTAAAAGTTGATATATCGTTGGCAATAAAATGGGTTGCAAGGCTTGGAGGACATCTCAATAGAAAAGGAGATGGTGTACCTGGCGTTGAAACATTATGGAAAGGATTTAGTAGACTACAAGATATCGAAATTGGCTTTTCATTGTCACAAATGGAATAAAACAATTATTTCCTACACAAAATAAATCAGCCTAGCTTAATAAAAACAAAAAAAGTCATGACCCTATATAAAATTAAAAAGATGTATAACAAAAATGCGTCTTTCAAAAGATGTGGGTAATTGTAAGAGCGTTAATGGCCCCGCAGAATGAAAAAGGCTTTGCATTCGATTAAAGTTTTTTTACTACAAAATCCCTTACTCGAACCAAAGCCTTCTTATGAATAAACTATCTATCAAATACACCCCA
>CAZOXW010000101.1:0-1698 GCA_964583925.1 uncultured Bacteriovorax sp. | reverse complement strand
TTTTTTTAGGATTTTTTAAGGAAATTTGGCTTTTTTGAACTGTTTATCTATATTAGAATCAACAATTACAGCACATAATTTTTATAAAAAGTTTGGATTTGTAAATGACGGAGTGCAAGCTAATGTACAAATTGGTGGAAGTGATGTTCGATGTTTTCCAATGAAATTAGAATTAAATTAAATCGTTTTAAAATCAGGATAAGTAGCTCTATAATTTTCAATGTCTTGAGCATCCTTGCCTCCCAAAGCTAGCCTTCAATGGCCAAGAAATACTCGCGACGTTGAATGAAATTAAATTTGTGATATAATTTTATTACCCCCAAATTCAGGTTTGTTAGGCCTTTTGGGAAATTTTTAATGTCTTAAAACCCCTCTTATCACGAGGGGTTTTTTATTGAATCGTTTTGGTGAATTTTTTAAAATATTTTTCTAAATTGAAATATTAAAATGATAACGAACAAGCATTGGTAACCAAAAATATGAATTACTTTGAAGAAAAAAATTTCAATAACGATTTATTTTCATCCTTGAATCCCTACAGTGCTTCGGAATTTGTAAATTGTTCATTTGAGTTGGTGGATTTTTCAGAAATCAATTTGAGTTTGAGTAAGTTTATTGATTGCTCATTTTCAAAATGCAACTTAAGCAATACGAGAATGAAAAATGCAACTTTTCGAGATATAAAATTTTCCGAATGTAAAATGTTGGGAATAAATTGGAGTGAAGCTCAGGTTTTATCAAATCCAATTTTTCTAGATTGCATTTTAGATTTTTCGGTATTTCAAAATTTAAAATTAAATGGTGCTATTTTTAAAAATTGCTCGATGAAAGAAGTTGATTTTTATGAAGCCAATTTATCTAAAGCTATTTTTACAGGTTCTAATTTAAGCAAAACAAACTTTAATAAATCAAATTTGTCTCTAGCTGACTTTAGAGATGCTTTTGATTATTTCATTGATGTGAAAGAAACAAATGTTAAAAAAGCAAAATTCAATTTGCCTGAAGCTCTCAATCTTCTAAGAGGATTAGAGATCGATTTAGATTAATTTAGAATTAATTGCATTCACTCAAAGCCTACCTAACTTTAAGCGATAAGCCTTTGAAAAAGTTTCTAAGAAACTGATCGCCACATTCACGGTAATTCTCTTGTCCTTTTTTTCTAAGTAGTGCACTTAGTTCTGCACGGCCTACTTTAAATCCTGCACTATCTAAAATTTCTAACATCTCATTTTCTTTTAGAGCAAACGCAACTCTTACTTTTTTTAGCACGAGATTATTAGTGATCGGAAATTCAAAAGGAAGTGGTGGTTTCGATTCGTCTTTACCGCGTTTAAAATAAATCATTCCATCTAAAAAATGGGCCATTACTTCATCATCACAATTCATGTAATCAGGATCTTCTTCATTTTTTAAATATGCTTTGACATCTTCAAGCGGCACACTAATGCCAGCAAGCTTCAAGATCTCTACAATCTTTGAGTCGTTTACATTGAGTAAGTAACGAAGGCTTCTTAGGTAATCATTATTGGTCATTGGATATATCTCATCAATTTTAAGGGTTAAAAATAAAAAAGCCACCTTTCGGTGGCTTGATTAATTTAAAATTTTGATTCTAAAATGGCGGGAGCGAAGGGACTCGAACCCTGTCGATAGGAAGGATTAGAGCAATAATTCCATAAGGGAATCGATCGAATCCCC
>CAZOXW010000100.1:0-1714 GCA_964583925.1 uncultured Bacteriovorax sp. | reverse complement strand
AATTCTCATCGTGTCATAAATTTTCAAGTGTGAATGTTGTGGAATAAGCAACTGTAAATCGGTGCAAGCCAAAATAACATGGTTGATTCCTTTTGCTTCAAAATCATCTATAACTTTTAACAATTCCTCGCGATCTTTATTGTCATGCCGATTAGAGACTAAATTGTGAATCATTTTCCCTATTTTGGCTTGCTGAAAATCGTCGGGAGAGACTTGTTTTATTCCGTTCTCAACAAATACATTTTCGTATAGCTTTTTATTCATCGTTATTGCCGTAGAAATAATTACTACTTCGGAAATATTTTCTCCTTTCAAAAATTTAGTAGTTTCTTCAACAATACTAAGAACGGGAATTTTCACTGATTCTCTTATTTCTTTAATAAAAGCGTGGAGAGAGTTGCAAGGCATTACAATAAAGTCTGCTCCAGACGCTTCAAGTTTCTTAGCGGCATTTACTAAAATCGGGATATATCTTTCTTCTCCTCTTCCTTCCACTATTGCTTCTCTTTCAACCTCTAAATCAGCCGAAACACTAAAGATGATTATTTCAGGTATTTTGTTTAATTTCCTGCATCCAAAATCTACTTCCAGATAAAACTCAGAAGTAGTTTCGGGTCCTAATCCTCCTATTATTCCTACAGTTTTCATAAAATTAGAAATAGTTAATTTTAATTACTTCTCTGACTTTTTTCATAGTTTCTTTTGCAATAATTTGTGTTTTTTCTGTTCCCTCGCGTAAGAGCTTTTCCACATATTCAGGTTTTTTAGCAAATTCTTGTCGTCTTGTTCTAATCGGTGAAATAACATTTTCAAGTATATCAATAAGTCGCTTTTTTATTTCGACATCACCTAAACCGCCGCGCCGATATTGCTCTTTTAATTTTTCTACTTCTTCTTTGTTTTCGTCAAAAATATCGAGATAGGTGAAAACAACATTGCCTTCAATTTTTCCAGGATCGCTTGCGTGGATATGATTTGGATCAGTATACATATCCATTACTTTTCTTTTAATTTCCTCTAACGAATCATCGAGATAAATGGCATTACCAAGCGATTTACCAGCTTTGGCATTTCCGTCAGTTCCTACTAGGCGCGGCGTTTGAGAAAGAATCGGCTGGATTTTTCTGAAAGTTTCCCCGTAAATAGAATTAAACTTAGCCACAATTTCATTCGCCTGTTCGATAACTGGCAACTGATCTTCTCCAACAGGAATTATATTGCTATCACAAAACAGAATATCGGCAGCTTGGCTTACTGGATAAACTAAAAATCCAGCCGGAACATTTTCGCCAAAACCTTTTTGTTTCATTTCATCTTTGACAGTTGGATTCCTGCGTAATCTCGCCAAAGTTACTAGATTTAGAAAAAGTACAGTTAATTCTGCAATCTCTGGGATTTGAGATTGAATGAAAAAAGTAGTTTTTTCCGGCGATAGGCCGACTGCCAAGTTATCCAAGACAACTTCAAAAGCATTTTTTCTAACTTTATCGGGATTATCTGCGTTATCGGTTAATGCTTGAATATCTGCGACCATACAAAAACAGCGGTCATATTCATTTTGAAGTTTGACCCTATTTTGCATAGAACCGACAAGGTGGCCGAGGTGTAATTTTCCTGTCGGCCTATCGCCAGTTAGTACAATATTTTCTTTAGATTTTTTCATAGTGAGTTAAATTAAAAAATCCCGTCCCAAAAACACAAAATCGACTTGTGT
>CAZOXW010000099.1:0-1758 GCA_964583925.1 uncultured Bacteriovorax sp. | reverse complement strand
CCCAAACCCCAAAACCCAAACCCCAAACCCCTTAACTTAACCTCTTATTATGCTTTATAAGTATGGCGGTAGATAGTTATAAATGAGTCTAGCATTTGACGAGTTTGGAAGACCATATATTATAGTAAAAGAACAAGAAAAAAAAAGAAGAATTAAAGGGCTTGATGCAGTAAAAATTAATTTACAATCAGCATTGGAAATTGCAAACACACTTAGAACCTCTTTAGGACCAAAGGGAATGGATAAAATGATTGTTTCACCTGATGGAGAGGTTCTGATTACAAACGATGGAGCAACAATTGTTGAAAAAATGGAAATTATGCATCCAATTGCACATTTGATGGTTGAGCTATCTTAGTCTTAAGATGACGAAATTGGTGACGGAACAACTGGTGTTGTAGTTTTGGCGGGATTACTTATTGAGTAAGCTTTAGTACTTCTTTAAAAGGGAATTCATCCATTAAAAATAGCTTCAGGTTTTGAAAAAGCAGCTGATATAGTTTCCGAACATTTAGAAACTCTAATTGAACAGGATTATAAGTCCACATCAGAAGATTTAATTAAAACAGCTATGACATCTTTAAGCTCTAAAGTAGTAGCTAAGTATAAGCAAAAGCTTGCTTAAATTGCTGTTGATGCTGTTCTATCAGTAGCAGACTTAGAACGCAAAGACGTAAACTTTGATTTAATTAAAATTGTAGGAAAGCCTGGACTTTCTATAGAAAACACTGAACTTATTAAAGGTATTGTTATTGATAAAGAATTATCACATCCACAAATGGATAAAAAACTGACTAATGCTAAAATAGCTATTTTAACATGTCCTTTTGAACCTCCAAAACCAAAAACTAAATACAATCTAAACATAACAAATGCAGAAAGTTATTAGGCTTTAGCTAAACGTGAACAATTATATTTTGTTGATATGGTATAAAGAGTTAAAGAAAGTGGTGCTGATATAGTTATGTGTCAATGGGGTTTTGATGATGAAGCAAATCATTTATTACTTTAGAATGATTTAAAAGCCGTATGATGGGTAAGTGGAACTGATATTGAGCTTCTTGCTGTAGCAACAGGTGCAAGAATCATACCAAGATTTGAAGAACTTCATCCATAAAAACTTGGATTTGCTGGAAAAATTGAAGAATTTAATTATGGAACAACATCAAATAATATGATTGTTATTAAAGATTTGTCTGCAGCAAAAGCTGTAACTATTCTTGTACGTGGTGGTTCAAAAACAATAGTTGATGAAGCTCATCGTTCCATTCATGATGCAATTTGTGTAATTCGTAATCTAATTCGTGAACCAAAAGTTATTGTTGGTGGCGGTGCTTGTGAAATAAACTGTGCTATACTTCTTAGAAAAAAAGCAGATGAATATCATACAGTTGAACAATATGCCATTTGAGGATTTGCTGATGCTCTTGATCAAATTTGTTGTGTTCTATCAGAGAATTCTGGTCTTGATCCACTCCAATGTTTATCTGAAGCTCGCTCTCGTCAACTTGCTGAAAATTCACATGTTTTTGGAGTTTCTTGTTTAGATGGACGTATTGAAAATATGCGTAAAATTGAGGTTTTTGAGACTTTGGCTTCTAAAAAACTACAAATCCAATTGGCTACTCAAGTTGTCAAAATGATCCTTAAAATTGATGATCTTATTGAAAAAACCATGGAGTAATTAAACTTATTGATTTATTAAATAATAACTGTAAATTCAAAGTTTTTAGGGGTTTGGGGTTTGGGGTTTGGGGT
>CAZOXW010000098.1:0-1772 GCA_964583925.1 uncultured Bacteriovorax sp. | reverse complement strand
AACCCCAAACCCCAAACCCCAAACCCCTAATAGAAATATGTCAAAATTTGTTTTCAAAAATAACAAATATAAATTATAAAAGATGCTTTCAAAACTCTTTTAATAGTCAACTAGAAGAATGGTATCACGCAAGTTTTCTCAAAAACTTGCTATAGGAGATGCTCTTAATGTTCTAGAAGAAAAAATTTCAAAAATGTCTTAAATTTAGGATATTCAAGAATATGGAAAAGTTATATCAATTGGAGATGGAATAGCCTGAGTTTACGGATTAAACAAAGTTCAAGCTGGAGAAATGGTAGATTTTGCTTCAGGTGTTAAGGGAATGGCACTTAATCTAGAAGCTGATAATGTTGGTATTGTTGTTCTTGGAAACGATAGAGAAATTTAGGAAGGTGATATTGTTATGAGAACAGGTTCCATTGTTGATATTCCAATTGGAGAAGAAATGCTTGGTCGAGTATTTGATGCACTTGGTAATCCAATTGATGGACTAGGACCTGTTAAAACTACTAAATGAAGAAAAGTTGAGCTTAAAGCTCCTGGAATTATTCCATGATAGTCTGTAAATGAACCTATGCAAACAGGAATAAAGGCCGTTGATGCATTAGTTCCAATTGGACGAGGACAAAGAGAATTAATTATTGGGGATCGTTAAACAGGAAAAACTGCAATAGCAATTGATACAATTTTAAATCAAAAAGAAAATTTTGAAAAAGGAGATCCAAATAATATGCTTTATTGTATTTATGTTGCAATTGGTCAAAAACGTTCAACTGTTTCTAATATTGTTAAAGAACTTAATGATCATGATGCGATGAAATATACTATAGTTGTAGCAGCTACAGCAAGTGAAGCTGCCCCATTATAGTTTTTAGCTCCATATGCAGGTTGTGCAATTGGTGAATATTTCAGAGATACAGGTAGACATGCTCTTATTATCTATGATGATCTTTCTAAATAAGCAGTAGCTTATAGACAAATGTCTCTTTTACTACGTCGACCTCCTGGTCGTGAAGCTTTTCCCGGAGATGTTTTTTATTTACATTCTAGATTATTAGAGCGTGCTGCAAAAATGAATAAAACAAATGGTGGTGGTTCTCTAACAGCTCTTCCAGTTATTGAAACTTAGGCTGGTGATGTGTCAGCATATATTCCTACAAATGTTATTTCAATTACAGATGGATAGATTTTTCTAGAAGCTGAATTATTTTATAAAGGAATTCGTCCTGCTATTAACGTAGGTCTTTCTGTTTCTTGAGTTGGCTCTGCAGCACAAATTCATGCAATGAAAGCAGTAGCTAGAACATTAAAATTAGATTTAGCACAATATCGTGAAGTTGCTGCATTTGCACAATTTGGATCTGATCTAGACGCTTCTACGCAAACCTTACTTAACCGAGGTGCTTAATTGACAGAGTTATTAAAGTAGAAATAGTATTAGCCTATGGCATCAGAAGAAATGGTTTGTGTAATATACGCTGGAGTTAGAGGATATCTTGACTGAATGCTTACATCAGAAATTGCAAAATTTGAGAAGATTTTTCTTGAATATATGAAAAATTCACATAAAGATATTGTTGATGATATTAGATCAACTGGTAAACTATCCAAAGAAAATGATGAACGCCTTGGAAAAATTTTATCGGACTGGGTGCCTCAATCAGGACTTTTAATGAAAGCTTAATTATTTTGAATTAATTTGATTTCTATTTTAAAGAGGCTTAAGTAATCAATATGCATAGGGGTTTGGGGTTTGGGTTTTGGGGTTTGGG
>CAZOXW010000097.1:0-1788 GCA_964583925.1 uncultured Bacteriovorax sp. | reverse complement strand
CCCCAAACCCCAAACCCCAAACCCCAAACCCCTTATTTAATGCCGCCTTAAGATTTTTTAAAACAAAATAAAATAAATGTATTTTATAAAGCTTAATGAATCAGTATTTAAAACCAGGAGGTTATGAGCAAAAGGGAGATGAAGCTCGCATGAACGCACTTTTTGGAGCTTATTCATTGTGTGACATTGTAAAAACAACTTTAGGACCTAAGGGAATGGATAAGATTTTGAAGTCATATGGTGCAGGACCTAAAGATGGAAAAATTATAGTTACTAATGATGGTGCGACAATTTTGTCATTTCTTCATATTGATAATTGTGCAGCAAAAGTTCTAGTAGATATTTCAAAAACTCAAGATGAAGAAGTTGGTGATGGAACAACATCAGTTTGTGTTTTAGCAGGAGAATTACTTCGTGAAGCAGAAAAACTATTAGCTTAAAAAATTCATCCTTAAGTAATTATTGATGGATGGCGAAAAGCACGTGACACAGCTTTAGAAATTTTAAGACAAAAAGCTTAGGATAATTCTTTAAACCAAGACAAATTTTAGGATGATTTAATGAACATAGCTAAAACAACAATAAGCTCAAAATTACTTACATATGAGAAAGAACATTTTGCCAAACTTGCTGTAGACTCTGTATTGTGATTAAAAGGAGCAAATAATTTAGAATTAATTCAAATAATTAAAAAACTTGGTGGAAGTTTAAAAGACTCTTATCTTGATGATGGCTTTATTTTAGAAAAATCAATTTCAGTTGGTTGTCCATGAAGAAAAGAAAAACCAAGAATTTTATTGGCTAATACTCCAATGGATTATGACAAAATTAAAATATTTGGAACTAGAGTAAAAGTTGACTCTATGGATAAAGTGGCAGAAATTGAAGCTGCAGAAAAAGAAAAAATGAGACTAAAAGTTGAAAAAATGTTAGCATATAAACCAGATATTTTTATTAATAGACAGTTAGTGTATAACTACCCTGAATAACTATTTAGCGACAAAGGAGTTATGGTTATTGAACATGCAGATTTTGAAGGCATAGAAAGATTGGCAAAAAGTCTTGGTGCAGTTATTTTGTCCACTTTTGATTCACCAGATTCTGCTGATGCTGTTATGGGAAAATGTGAACTAGTTGAAGAAGTTATGCTTGGCGAAGATAAAGTAATTAAATTTAGTGGTTGCAAACAAGGTGAGGCATGTTCTGTAATTTTACGTGGATCCTCAAGTCATTTGCTTGATGAAGCTGAACGATCACTCCATGATGCATTATGCGTTCTTGTAAAAACTATCGAAAGCAAGAAAACTATTTATGGAGGTGGAAACAGTGAGATATTAATGGCAAATGCTGTTGAAGATCTTTCTAGAACAGTTCGTGGAAAATAAGCTTTGGCAATTGAATCCTATGCATGAGCTCTCAAAAGACTTCCAATGATTATAGCCGAGAATGGAGGATATGATGCAACAGATTTAGTTTAAAATTTAAGTTATCAAGTTTGATCAGGAAGTGAGTCATCAGGTTTAGATATGAATGAAGGTAAAATTGGTTGCATGAAAGAGCTAGGTATTACTGAGTGTTTGCGTGTTAAAGAATAAGTTGTTTTATCTGCAACTGAAGCAGCAGAAATGATTTTACGAGTTGATAAAATTGTCTATTGTGCACCAAGACAAAGAGATAAAACTGGATGTCATAATTAATATAATTTAAGATAATTGTTAAATAGAGCTATCAATTAAAAAAATAATTGCATAAGTTTTAATAAAGGGGTTTGGGGTTTGGGGTTTGGGG
>CAZOXW010000096.1:0-1859 GCA_964583925.1 uncultured Bacteriovorax sp. | reverse complement strand
CCCCAAACCCCAAACCCCAAACCCCTTAAAAATTAATATATAATAGTTAGATTAATACAATAGAGTATTTAAAGTAAAATTAATAAACAATTTCCCATTCAAGTTTTTGAATATTGAAACGATGAATGTTTCTAGACTTTACGTAGTATTCGTTTCCTATTGCAAAAACATTGTTGCCATGTAAAAATGGTGCACTGACAAAAACATGAGCTTTTTTAAGTGAATTTGTTTTTTCAAGTTTATAATTCTCTGGATAAAAAATATATGAATTCTTGGAGTCTTCAATGCTAGCATCTGATCCACCAAAAATAAGAATCTTACCCGGGCTGATTTAAATAGCTGAACATACTTCTACAGGTGTCCATTCGTGAACTGGATTAATACGAATTATTCACCAGATATTGGAAACAATGTCATATTCTTCAATTTCTTCCATCATTGTATTTTAATGATCACTTCGACCTCCAAATAAGTATATTCAATCGCTTTCTTTAATGACAACTGCACTTGCAGCATATCAACGCTTGTTAATTGGTGCTATCAAAGACCATTAATTACGTACAATATCATATCTTTCGCATGTATCAACAACT
Source organism: uncultured Bacteriovorax sp. (assembly GCA_964583925.1). Taxonomy (GTDB): domain Bacteria; phylum Bdellovibrionota; class Bacteriovoracia; order Bacteriovoracales; family Bacteriovoracaceae; genus Bacteriovorax. The sequence goes on along the minus strand of CAZOXW010000096.1, from coordinate 1,266 downwards.
AATGATTCAGTGTCCTTACCGCAAATTACATAAACAAAGCCTTTATGATGACATAAGGAAAAATCATATTTTTTAAAAGGCATAGGACAACGTGGATGTAGAGTATGATCATTTTCAATTGTACTTATATTAAAAGTAAACACTTCTCTTTTTGCGCCACTTTCAGGATCCTCTCCTCCAGCTATTAAAATTTTTCCATCAGGTATTATTATTGATCTAGAAAATGGTGGAATTTTAAATGGAATAGTAAGTTTTACTGATTAATAGCTGTAATTAACTACATCAAAAAGATGAAGTTCCCTTTTTTCCCATTCAAACCAATGTAAATATTTAGGTACACCTTTAGCAGTTGAATTATAAGATTATGCACCTGATGCAAAAGTTATGTTATTGTCTAATAGTTTACCAAATTCGTTTTCTATCAATTGATCTTCAATTGAGTAAATACTATCCAAACTTCTATCTCATGATTTCAGACAGTCTTTTAGCATTTGAATCACTGCTTTACTATATCCCCCTCTCTTTCACTCTAAATGACATTTATCAAAAAATGAACGAAAATTGACTATACTGCTCAAAGAATCTGTTACAAGTGCGTCTTCTCAAATTAGTCTTTCTTTAAAATTAGTTAGCTTTTCATATAAAATTTCTTTAAGTCAATCTGCAAGATTTTCGAACTCTCAAAGTGATCGCGACTAGTTATGTAAAACTGAATTTTAAATATTATCAAGTTATTCGTCTGAGTAGGATCTCAGGCTTTCTTCAATAATTTCTTTTATAGGCTAAATATCTGGAAAATGATTGTGATGACCTAAAAGACATAATGCACAAAGTTCTTTAAGACATGCACGATTACGACAAATAAAATCCAACTATCTTTCTGGATGCACTTCACATTTGGCAAATATATCTTACAAAACTTCAACAGCTGACGTACCTTCAGATTGTAATTCATCCTTAGTTAAATCCTCTTTTACTTTTTAGGCAGCTTTAGATTTTTCATTCATTTTTTTAGCAGTTCATTTAATTTTTCATTACATAAGGGCATTGGATATATTTTCTGATTGAATGTTTACTTGAGCTCTTTGCGTGCTTTCATCCATTTCAAGTTCTTCAGTCTCAATTCTATTAGAATTTTTTTGTGAGGAAGCTTTCTTTACCATCAAACTATTATAAATAGAGCCACCTTCATTTTACTATCAATTAGTTTCTATAAACTACTCATAGAAACTAAACTATAAGGGGTTTGGGGTTTGGGGTTTGGGG
>CAZOXW010000095.1:0-1877 GCA_964583925.1 uncultured Bacteriovorax sp. | reverse complement strand
CCCCAAACCCCAAACCCCAAACCCCAAAAATTGAAAATTATTTGATTTAAATTTAATAGACCTAGTGAATTAATTAATAATCCATAATTAAGATGAACGAAACACCAGCGGATAGTCGCCGAATTATTGATGAGTGTACTATTGTTGAAGAAAAACTAGTTAATGCAAAAGGCGAGGATATTATTAAAAGATATTCTAAAGGAAAATTCTTAGGAAAGGGAGGTTTTGCAAAATGCTATGAATTTACAAATTTAGAAAACAATAGAACGATGGCTGCAAAAATCATTCCTAAATCAACTTTAAAAAAAACTAGACATTGATAGAAACTTTTATCTGAAATTAAAATTCACTGAGCTTTAAGTCATAATAATATTGTTAAATTTGAACATGTTTTTGAAGATCAAGATAACGTTTACATTTTACTGGAAATGTGTACCAATTAAACGTTAAACGATTTATGTAAAAGACGTAAATGATTAACTGAATTTGAGGCATAATACTATATTTTACAAATAATTAGTGCATTAAAATACTTACATAAAAATAGAGTAATTCACAGAGATCTCAAATTAGGAAATCTATTTCTTAGTTAAAATCTTGAAATTAAACTTGGAGATTTTGGATTAGCAGCAAAGCTTGATTTTGATTCTGAAAAACGGCATACAGTTTGTGGAACTCCTAATTACTTAGCACCCGAAGTACTTTCAAATAAAACTGGTCATTCATTTGAAGTTGATGTATGGTCTCTTGGAGTTGTTCTTTATGCAATGATTATTGGTAAACCACCTTTTGAAACACCGGAAGTTAAACTTACTTATGAAAAAATTAGAAAAGGTGTTTATTCATTTCCTGAACAAATTTCAATTTCAGATAATGTAAAAAATTTAATCACTAAAATATTTAATTTAGATCCATCAAAAAGACCAAATCTTGATGAAATATATGATCACCCATTTTTAAATAGTGGTTTTGGAATGACTAAAAAGATGCACATTTCTACTTTAGCTATGGCTCCAAACAAAGACATGATGGACTGAATGATATGAGAAACTATAGCTTAGTAGTAAAACAACAACCAGCAAGATCATTATTACGATTTTGAACAATGTGATGATAATGAAAGAAAAGTTAGAACTATTGCAGGTGAAGGAAAAGGATTTAAAAAAGAGGAATATAATTCTAATTAAAAACCAGATCTTGGATTAGAAGTTTATGTTAAGAAATGGGTAGACTATTCATCAAAATATGGATTGGGATATCTTCTTTCTAATGGAAATAGTGGAGTATTTTTTAATGATTGCTCAAAGATTATTTACGATCCGTCAAAAGATATTTTTGATTATCTAGAGAGAAAAGGTCAAGAAAAATAAGATGTTTGTATTTCCTATAGTCTTAAAAAATTTCCAAGTGAACTTGTTAAGAAAGTAACATTATTATGTCATTTTAGATCTTATTTGGAAGGCGTTAAACATTCAAATATTGTTCCTTCTGATGATGCCGAACCTATATGACATCCCAAAGGATAAGCGCCTATGGTATTTATAAAAAAATGGATGAAACAAAAGTATGCTTCTCTTTTTAGATTGAGTAATAAAATTGTTTAAGTTGCCTTTATGGATAATACGGAAATTATTCTTTCATCTGAAAGCAAGTTAGTAACATTTGTAAATAAAAAAGGCGAACGAACAAAGTGTCCAATAGCAAGTGCTCTTGAATCGGAAAACTGGGAATTAACCAAAAGATTAAAATACACAAAAGAGCTTCTAACATCAATGCTTAATCAACAAGGACCTGCAGTTTAATTTATACAAATTGATATTTTAGATAAAAAGAGTGTTATAACTAGGGGGTTGGGGGTTTGGGGTTTGGGGTTTGGG
>CAZOXW010000094.1:0-2123 GCA_964583925.1 uncultured Bacteriovorax sp. | reverse complement strand
GATGACTAGATACTTTGATTTTTACTTCAACTAGGCTTTTGTCCGCCCTAGCCTCTGTTGTGAGTTATACAAGTTCACATTTTCGATAGCTACAGAAACCGTCTCTGCTAGGGCCTGCAAAAGCTCTAAATCTTGCTCACTGGCCTGATAAGTACTTGCCCAATAATGACCAATAGCCCCAATAGGATCTGATGCTCTGATCGGAATCATAACTAAGCTTTTTACAAAGGTTGGCCTGTATGCTTCAATAGGAACACGATTATCTTGGTAAATATCTGGAATAACCACCGGCTTCTTATGGATCATAGCCCATCCACTAACGCAAAATTGCATAGGAAACTTCTTACCTTTCCATAATGGGCTAATAGCATTTTCATCCACATAATAACATGAAGATCCTTCCTTTAAAATAAAGGTTACCCCGTCTGAATTTACTAAACGGCGCGAACGTTCTTTCACTATTTCCACAATAGTTTCTAGCGATCGCGCTTTAGACAATTCGGAAACAATCTGAACTAAAGTTTTTGATTCGGTATTGTAAGCTTTCATAAATTTAACCTTGTGATATGTTACTATTTACACACAAAACCATACCACCAACAAGTCAAATTAAACTAATATAGTAATTTACTTGTTTTTTCTTCTTCAAAAAGAAAACTTAACTATTTTTATATTATATTAGAAACTTTATAACTACTAGGCGACATCGGAATGATCAATATCAAGGGGAATACCTATCGCGGGTTTAAGCCTTGTTTTATCCATTTTTCCAGGATTGAATATTTTTGGCGATCTATGGTGGGTACGATGAAAATAAGACCCAAAGGTAATCAAGTTTAACACTTTAAATATTCCTTTATCATTATCTATAATCTCAACTTTCCCATCAGCAGACGGTCTATGAGTGTAATAATTAAAGTGATGATAAATATTCAAAGTGACAAAGTTTGATGTCGTGAAAAATAAAAGAAAATACTTTGGCCCTAAAACTTCAAACCAAACAAAAAAACCAGCATAAATACTAAGTAAAATAGTTAAGCCTGTTAACCCCATATCTCTTTGGCTTTGATTTGTATGTCCCCATTGATGATAGTAATTTTTTTCTAAGGCTCTAGCGATCCTGTACTTCATAAGCATTGAGTATTTTAAAAAACTATCGTTCATTGGCGGATGAGGATCCAACTCTGGATGATCTGGATATCTATGATGAAATAACACATGTTTAGTTTGCCATGCTTTAAAAGGCATGGCCTGATGGAAACCACAGAGCAAACCCACCAATTCAGATATCCATCTTTTAGAAAAATTCAGATGGGCCGCATTGTGCATCATACTGGCAGAAATAAACCCCAAAACAACAGATGCTAACAGAACAGGGATATCCATTAAGCTAAATTCAATAGCATTTTGTGAATACAGAGCAATAAAATATAATAAAGCACCTAATATATTGGCAGCAAAATGTGGCAAGCCAATTAAAAATATTGGCAGGATGAGCCATAAAGCCTGATTAGAAAATTGAATATTTCCAGAATAAAAGATAACTATACCGACAAGCAAATACAATGAAGTTGCAAAAAGGTTATTTTTTAGCAAGAAAAATCTATCTTTCATATAGGTACTAGCCATTTTTACACCTCAAATGGAATTTGAATTAAACAACGATTACGACTTCCCTCTATAGATCGATTAAATTCGATATAAACTTTAATAGTTAATTTGCTTTTACAGACAATACATTAAAATCAATTTGAGCCCATGTTTAATGACTTATTCTGATACAGTCTTCAAATTGCTTAAATGTAAATTTTAAAATTTTCTAAGCTTAGAGACAGAAATCATTACTTAAGTTCAAAGAGAATGGTTCCCCGTAACAACCAGGGGTCGTTGAGGCAATAATTGTTATTTTGGTAAAATTTTAAGGAAGATAAAAAGAAAAAAGTCCACCTTTTGGCGAACCTATTGTTTAATTTTTTTACTACAAAAGATTAACAAAGGAACCAAGGATGGACTTTAAATACGTTATCAGTCAGTTTTTAGGCATTCAAGATATAATTATCGAAGATATTAAACTTTTTAAAAAAGATCTTCGCGCCGTTATCACCGCAAGGCAGAACAAGAAG
>CAZOXW010000093.1:0-2142 GCA_964583925.1 uncultured Bacteriovorax sp. | reverse complement strand
AAAGATTTAGTTCATCATCAACTTCACTTAAATGAACTGAGAATTTTATTTCAAGGGAAAGGATTGAAAGATTGGCGATCCGCAGAATGTCTGGCCGTCGATCCTACATTTAAAAAATTAGGATCGCGTCACGTCCCAGATGCGTTTTATATAAGTAGTCGCGGAATCAGAACGGCGATTGAATATGATCGAACAATTAGAAAAAAAGATCGTATTAAAGAGCGTCTGAGTTTGTATCTGGCCGAGTTAATGTCACCTGACAGAAACATCGACCGACTTATCTATCTGGTTGCCCCGGCCTATTTGAAAACCTATCAGCAGATATTTGATCAGAACTTTGAAAGTGTTCGAGGGATGTTTGTCTTTACAACCTTGGACGAATTTAAAAAGCAGATAACAGGAGTTTCGCAGTGAGTACTAAAAACAACTCAAAACCAAACAACAATTCTTCAAATGATATCTATGGAGACATAGCCAAGATGCTCGTTTATGGATTTCTAGCATTTGTTGCATGGGTAGTTATTTTCGCCCTAACTCTATCGGCAACGATTGCAGTAATGGCCGAAAAGCACCGTGAGCAAGGCTTAACGGAGTGGGAAATATTTAAAGCTAAATCTTGGCGCATTGTGGGCCTATTGCCATTTGTTTTAATCATTGCTTTTTTTGTGGCCGATTATATTCCACAAAATATTACGATTAAAAATTTTATCAAAGTGGCCCGTGGAAAGGATCACCCAGAAACAGAAAAAGATTATAGAGAGCTGGTTGAAGACGCTAAGTCAAAACTAGAAAGCACAGAATCTGATTTAAGAATGGAAAAATATAGTCTTGAGTCGTCGGCCGAAGATAATGCAAGGCTGGTTCGTGAGCATAAACGAGCAAAGACGGTTGAGGAAAAATCTGAAATTGAGGAACGAAATAATCGAGTGGTGGATGACTACAATAAGAGTGAAGCCAATATTGCAAAATACACCAAAGAAATTCCTGAGCTTAAAAAGAAATTGGAGCTAAGAAGGGAAGACTTGGATGCCTTTAGAAATGGGCAAAGAACATCTTTTGATAAAACATTAAATGAAGTTTTAGCAACAGCAGAAACAACGAATACCAATAAAGAAAAATTTATGCTTTTTGGTATCTTATTTTTAATTGGATCGCTTATCGTTTCATACCCAATGATCTATGCAATTAGAAGCGACAAAAGAGAGCTTAAAATATTTAACAAGGTCGTACGGTTCTTAGATGTTGTTTTCGAGAAAGTTTCAGAATGGGGGCAAGTTCCATTTAGATTTATCATCAACCTATTTTATAAAGGCAAAGAAAAGCAACTTAATCCAAGCATGGTTATGCAACTTGGCTTAGAGCGAAACTCTTATCTAACAGACAGTAATTTAAATTATCACACCCAAATAATTGGTGGATCTGGTGCCGGAAAAACAAATCTTTTAAAAGTTATGCTTGAAGATCGAATGGCAAAAGGTCACTCGATTATCTTTTTTGACTTTAAAGCTGATGTTGAGCTTATGGACTGGATGGCCGGAGCAAGTGAGCAGTACGGTCGAAAGGAAGACCTAGTTATTTTATCAATGTCCGATCCCAAATTATCTTATGCCTATAACCCGATAAAACACGGATCAGAAACGGAAATTTCATCACAGATTATGAACTCTCTGACTTGGTCAGAGCCATTTTATAAAAGTAAATCAGAAGGGGCCTTGTTGGTTATTCTTAAAGCACTTTGCTATCAACGAGACATGGGAGGACGAGATTTCCATCTTGGTGATCTTTACCAATTTTTAAATGATGCAAGCTTTAGAATGGATATTGTATCTGCAGTTAGTTCTTTAAATTATCCTGAAATGCACAGAGGAGATTTAAAGCGCATTTGCGAAGAATTAACCATTCCAAACAAAAAAGAAAATTTTAATAGCCTAATCACACAAATTTCAAAAATATTAAATTCTTCGGCCGGAGATATTGTCGTTCACAAAATAGGAAATGATGAGGAATTTGAATTTCGCGAAGTCATGGAGACAGGAAAGGTTGCCTATCTTTTTATGAACTCATTAAAGCTAAAAGACACCGCAAGTATTATGGGAAAACTGATGCTTCAGGACTTAATGAAGGCCGTCGGAAATATTTACG
>CAZOXW010000092.1:0-2178 GCA_964583925.1 uncultured Bacteriovorax sp. | reverse complement strand
TTGTAGAATTTACAATACTCTGTAATCCTTCAGGTAGGTTTTGAAGTCCAACTGTACTTGCATTCATTGAGGTTAAAGACTGACATTGTGTTGAGCTTGCACCTGATGAAAGGCATCCTGTTTTATCATTAGTCGAAATCACTTCATCACTTGTATACAGTTGATCCAAATTTAATTGAACACTATTTACTTTTGCAAGTGAACTTTTAACACCTCTTTGAAGCTTTGCTGTTTCTGCTAAAATTTTATCTATTTTTTTAATGTTGTCTTCAACTTCTTCCATTTTCTTTTCTGTAAATGAAATTGCAACTTTTGTGATACCTGCAAAAGCAAGCCAAACCACAATTCGCCCTCCCGGCGTATGAATTAATGTATCCATATAGTTTCCAAGTGCTGTTTTAGTCGCAAGCAATGATACAAGGATACCACCTGCAAGTCCTAGCATACTTAAGTAACCAGCTCTTGCGTTGGGAATAAAAGTATGAAAAATGTTAGCCAAATATTTTTTTAGTCCAGTTTGTGATTGATGTCCTTCTATTTGACTAATTTTTTGTATTGGCTGGTTAATTTCAAATAATTTATCCAGATTAAATAAATTGTCATTATTAGTAATTGTCTTAGTCGAAAGGTCAGCACCATAAGCTTTTTCGAACTCCCTTCTTGTTAAAAAAGTAAGACATGCTGTTTGAACAAGTGAATAAGAAGGCCCAGTGGTCCCAACACATGGAGTTGTGAGTGCTGTTTTTAACGAAAGTACTTGCGGTTTCTCTTTTACCTCTTTAGGAAAAGAAGGAGCGGGTACCTCTTCACCTGCCTTAAGAGCTTTTACTCCGGCTGAAACAAATTTAGCACGTGCCAAACACTCTAGGCAGCTTACTGGGGCTGGGGTCTCAGCAGAACACAATGGAGGAATTGCAGCAAGGGCCTGAGCAAGCGAAGCCTCGCAACTTGCATATTGGCCATCTACATTAAAACGTTGCCAAGTAGCTACAGCGGCAGAAGCAAGAAATCCAACCATTGCTCCCATTTGCAAAGTCTTTTTTGTCTTTAAAAATTTTATTTGTTTTTCATAAGATTCACGGAGCGTTTTTATATATTCAACTTGTTTTGAGTCTACCACCCCATCGCTTCTGATCGTTGCCTGGACTTCAAGCTTGTTCATTTCTTTTTTTGCATTTATAAGATTCCAAATTTCGCCAGCAATATAGACTCCACTAGATGCTGCTGCAACAGTCATATCTGTGGTCCATTTTTCATATAACAATAACTGAGTTCCAAGTAACCCTACCGCCAACATCGCAATAATCGCCATGACTGGCTCTTTATTTGTGGCCTTCATATCATAGCTGTTTGTACGTTGATAAGAACCATCATTGTTTCTAGTGAGCGTTCCTCTCGAATCGGCAAAACTCGAAAGTTCTCCGACCATAAGTACGCATGAAATAATTGAAACGAGAATGGTTTTATAAATTAGTTTAAGCATAAAATTGCCCTTAGTATTCTAATAGTATTATTTTATCTTACCTCTATCTAATTACTAAGTTTACCTATGGAATAAAATTCCAATCCCAACAATTACAATCAGATATCCTACTACATCTTCGTTTTTAAACTGCCAATAAAAGTACACAGTGTAGAAAGACGTTTGGATGCGAAAATAACTTTCCTACTGCTAACCAAATATTTATTTCAACACCCGTTAAATACTAAATAATTTAATCACTTAAGTTTTAGAAGTGTGCTTCATGCTTGTAATAAAGGCCATAAGACTTAAAATTCACTTGGAGAATATATGATAAATGCTTTAAAATTTAGTAGCGAACTTGAAAAGGCTGGATTTACACCAAAGCAGGCGCAAATTTCAGTAAACGCATGGATTACTATGATTAATGAAAACTTAATGACAAAGTCAGATTTCAGAGAACATCAGCTAGTCACAAAATCTGACTTTTTAGAACTACGAAATAAAATGGATTATCAATCAAAAGAATTCCGCGAAAGAATGGATCATCAATCAAAAGAACTTAATGAAAAAATGCAGCATCTATCAAAAGAACTTCACGAAAAAATAGATCATCAATCAAAAGAATTTAATGAAAAAATACAAAATCTATCAAAAGAATTTCACGAAAAAATAGATCATCAATCAAAAGAATTTCGCGCCGAACTAGCTCATCA
>CAZOXW010000091.1:0-2182 GCA_964583925.1 uncultured Bacteriovorax sp. | reverse complement strand
ATATAATAAATAGTTTGCACGATATTCTTTATTTTTAAGATTTCAAAGTTTTACTTATGAAATAGAGAGTCCTTAATTGGTGATCGCTCAAGTAGATGTTTTTACTAGGTTTTGCGGTATACGATTTCAACTTCTTTTACATATTCGTATGCATGGTTTTTGAGTAAAATCAGATAATGATTTCTAAAAAGAAAAGTATTAAAAAAAATGGAAAGGATTTGTTTTTCAAACATGGCTTTTCAGCTGTCAGAGTTGAACAGATTTGTTTGGAGGCTAATGTTTGTAAAAGGACTTTTTATAAGCATTATGCTAACAAATCCGATCTTGCTATCGCCATCCTTACTGATTTTTGTAAAAAAGAAAATGACATCTTTTTAAAATATAAAGATTCAGATTTATCATTTCAAAATAAAATTTTATCTATTCTTGAAGACAAGGTTAAACTGCTCGGTTCATCAGAGGCTAAGTTTTTCATTGAGATTTTTGAACAAGGAGGAAAAATAAAGGATTTTATAAATGTAAAGATTACTGATGGAGATCGGGATTTTTTTAAATTTGTTTCCGACGAACAAAATAAAGGGAATGTTCGAAACGATATCCCTGCAAGCTTAGTCTCATATATACTCACCAAAAAAATTCGTGAAATGGTTTATGATCCAGAAATGATAAAGATGGTTCCAATTCTTTCAGAGAGATTGAGTAGTGTCGTAAAAATTTTATTAACTGGGTTAACTAATGAAAGGGAATATTAATGTTAAAATCTTATAGTGTAGAAACGGCCCCTGAAGAATCAAAAGATTTTTTAAAAGAAGCAGAAGCAAAATACGGGTTTATACCAAATTCAATTAAAGTTCTTGCAGGCTCATCTGCAACTTATGAAGCTTACAGCACATTGTTTGAAATTTTTTTCCATAAAACGACACTATCAATGCTTGAAGCACAAATCGTTCTAATGACAGCAAGCTTTGAAAATAAGTGCCAGTATGACATTGCAGCTCATAGCTGGGGTCTTGAGCTAACGAAAACTCCTCAGGACATTATAAACTCACTTCGAAATGGAACCCAAATAAATGATCCTAAATTGGAAGCACTGAGGTCATTTACTAAAGAATTAATTCTTACTGGTGGTCACGTAAATAAAGATAGCGTGAAACAATTTATTGATGCCGGCTATACAGAAAAAAATATACTAGAAATTTTAATAGGACTTGCTGCAAAACTTATATCAAATTTTTCAAATTCTATTGCTGATACTGAATTAGATAATTCAATGTTAAAGCACAAGCTTAATTGAAGAATATCGAACAGTGATGCAATTTAATGAAAAAGGGAGGAAATTATTCCTCCCCCAAGTCTAACTAACCCTTAATGAGTCTGTGAATCATTACTAGTGATTTCACAACATTAAGAATTAGGATCAAGACTTTGATTGCCCTAAGCATCCTTGCCTCCAGAAAAAGCCTTCATTGGCTTAGAAGCTTAGGTACAACAAGTACTGATTTGCTCTTTTTTATAGAAATGCTAAGCTTGATTAAATATCCCTCGGTCAAACGGTTTACTAGACCGTCGAGAGAGACTTTGATTGCCTTAAAACCCCTCTTATCATGAGGGGTTTTTTATTTGGAACGTTGTCAAATACCGTGACTAATTTATTTCATTTTTGATGTATGAAGGACTATTTGTTGACGAATATCGAACTGAGATACTAGAGATCTCTAACCATTGGAATACATCGGATCGCTTGGCCATTAATTGAAATAGTTTCCATTGTGCCTTTTTCATTAAAACCATTTTTAAGATAAAATGCCTTTGATGTGAGAGTAGATTCTAGAGTGATTTGCTGAGCTCTATTAGCATGGGCTTCACATAATAATTTTTGTAATGATTGTGTTCCGATATTTTTCCCAGAAGCTAGTGGAGTTAAATAAAGCCCCATTACATGAGCTTTTTTTACGTCATTCTCAATATAAAATTTTAATTGAGCATATCCTTCTATTGAATCATTGATCACAACAACATAGACAATCTGATTAGTGATAGCGAATAGACGATGCTCTTCATTGTAAGGTCGGTGTCCCCATGCCTTGATTTCTGCTTCAGTGTAATCTTTTGAGCAGAGTTCCTGAATAGATCTCATATGAGCTTCATGAATACCAAAGGCGTCTTCAGGTAAAGCTTTTCT
>CAZOXW010000090.1:0-2257 GCA_964583925.1 uncultured Bacteriovorax sp. | reverse complement strand
CCAAACTCATCGTGGTTCATTTTTAATTTTAATTCACCTGTTTGTGAATTTACAACGAAGCGTATTTTTTTGTAAGAACTCCATTGACAACTCTACCTAGACGTCTGTAACCAATGCATCTTTTAAGTTTTACACGTCTATACTTTCGCCCAATTCAATACCATTCTTCCAACCTTCATGCTGAATTATTTGTCTGCCATTTTTATATACACCCCATCCAAAATAAATTCCTGGAAAATTTAAAATTAAATAGCTATCAAGATAAATTTCCATAATAAAAAAAGAGTTTATTTTTATCGACTTAATGCTAAATATTGTTGCTAGCTCTAGATTAATAATTTCTTCGTTATTATTAATCAGTGAACTACTATTTCCATTTTTTATAAAAAAAGTTTTACCGAGTGTTATCTTATAGTTTTGATCATCTGAACTTATCAGACTCGCACCTGATTCATCAAAATAGTACTTGGCAGATATGGGATACTCTATAGATGAAAGAATTTTATTAGCCATTTCTATTTGTTCCATATCCTCTCCTGTGATTACTTACATTGAGTTGGTTGAATGTGGGCCTCTGGAGAATTTGAGGGACGATATTGCCTTTAAACACATTTTTAGGTTGAAGCCTTGAGTGTTGGCCCTCATTTTTATTTAAAAACCTCTTTAAAGCCAAAATAAGCCACACTTATACATCCTATTTCTTAACCAATATAACATTGTTTATTTTTCCAGCAATCTCATCTATTGCACATCCAAATTCAGTCACGTTTCCATTGGCATCAACTTCTTCTGAGGCAAGCTTATCCGAGAAAAAGGTGAATAGAATTTTTAAATCGCTTGTCGTCAGTTTTTCAAAATCATTAAAGCTAGATATTTTTAAATGAAAATTTTTTTCATTTAAAGCTTCGTTGTAAATTTTAATTAATTTTTTATTTTCCATCTTATTCTCCGCAACGAACTCCATTTCCGCTTGAAGGAAAAGTTGTGATAACTTTTCCTGTGTCATTTAATATTACAGTTGCATCTTGCCCATTAAATCTTGTCACACCATTTTCAAAGAGTTTTACCGTTGTAGGATTTTTCACAGCATCTAAGATCGCTTTTGGGTGTACACCTTTTCCCTCTCTTCCAATAGCTTGATTTAATCCATGTCTCGTATATCCAGTGATAGGAAAACTTCCCCCACCTCCGGCCTCCGCAGCTATATCCTTTTTTACCAACCCACTCGGATCAATAAAATTCACCGGATCAGAAACTACATATCCATAAAGATTTGTATCCCCTCCATCAAATCTTATCGGATCTTTACTCGTCCATCTACCAATTCTCGCATCGTAATGTCTGTACGACTGTGGCCATTTTTTTTGCTTTTGGAAGTCGTGAAGTTCTTCAAAAACTCCACGACACAAAGCGAATCGGTTAAAAAAATTTTCATTAAAAGTGTTTTAAAAGACGTAGCCCTACATTTGCCTTCACTTTTAGCTAAAAGTCCATTTAAAGCGGAATTAAGGCCATTTAAAATCACATTCATTAATTGGCGAACTTAATAAATAATAAAATAATTCCTAAAAAAACTACAGGCATTAAATACTGTAATATTTTTACTAAAACTATAGGTATGTCCTTAGTACGCAACAACAACCAAGCACATAAAAGCATTAAAAGAGCTGGTAACGAATAAACTAACCATTTTTCTTGAAATGCTTCTAATGTAAAAAATTTAATAAGTAATAAAATCCACATTACAAAGTTTATCAATGCGACTTTAACAAATAACAAATCCTTTTTATCCATTATTTTCCTAATTTACATGAGTTGCTATTATTATGACCGCCATTAACAACATCACCAAGTCCCCACGCATTTATTCCTGCGTCGATAGCCAATCCTCCGAGTGTTGTAAGAATTCCTCCCGGTGCGATTGCTCCAACTCCTGCCATAAAGCCACCAGCCCCTCCTGTCACAATTCCAGAACCTATGTCAGAAAGTACTCCACCAATTGTATGAGAGTCAGATAAAAAGCCCCCTGAAATACCACCAACAACAGCTCCAATCGCACCTGTATAAATTGGTACCATTAGTAGTGGATTTTTTCCGTCTGGGTCAATCAAGTTCACCGGATCTTGTAATACGTACCCGTATAAGTTCGTATCACCACCATTAAATCTTATCGGATCTTTACTCGTCCATCTTCCAATTCGTGCATCGTAATCTCTTACTCCAAATCTCGTCAGCTTAGTTTCAGGATCATAAATCC
>CAZOXW010000089.1:0-2269 GCA_964583925.1 uncultured Bacteriovorax sp. | reverse complement strand
TTTTTAGGATTTTTTAAGGAAATTTGGCTTTTTTGAACTGTTTATCTATATTAAATATTTTTACTATTTTCTTTTAACATTTATGCCAAGGCAGAGTCTAAAGGATATGTTATTAAATACTTCAACCAGCAAAGCTCTGCTGATTTAGAACTTACAAACTCAAGCACTACTAAATTATTAAGCTATCATCCTAATATAGAAACGACCAACAACATAATGCTTGCTAAAGATGGTTTTTCATTTAGTTTTCCTATTGGATTACAACATGCTTCTGATTTAGATAATTTTAAAAAAGGAAAGTCTAAATCAACCGATTTTCAATTCACTTTTGTTACCAGCAATTTAGGTATCGATTTAATTTATCAAAAATATACCGGATTTTATCTCAATGATTCTGAATTTAATACTAATGCTACCTATCCGACTACAGGAGAATCTGTTTCAACTTATCTTCAATATTCTTCAATGTCTTTAGAACGAAAAACAATTAATTTATATTATTTATCAAATCCAGATGGATTTAGTTACAATGCTTCTTTTACACAATCAGAGCGTCAACTAACATCAGGAGGAAGTTGGATTTCTTTATTATCAGTTTCGCAATTTTCTTTAAGCAATCCAAATACAATAATCCCTAATTCGTATCAAACTCCTTTTGGAACATTGAAAGGTGGAAAATCATTGGGTATTTCTTATATGTTTGGTGGAGCTTATACTCTCGCTTTTGGATCACCTTTTATTACGCTGATGGCATTAGCTGGCCCAATTCATTATAGTTCAACATTTTATTATTCAACATCAAATGATGATAAACGAACAAGGGAAAATGCTAGAGCACTCGCAAGAGCTGCAATTGGATATAATGGTGAATCATTCATTACATCAGTGGCAGTCACTTCAGATCAATTAACATTTAAAACAAATAATACAAAAATAAGCCCTATTGCTACAACTGCCTCATTCGCAATCGGTTACAGATTTTAATCTAAATCGATCTCTAAGCCTCTAAGTAGATTGAGGACTTCAGGCAAATTAAATTTTGCTTTTTTAACGTTCGTTTCTTTCACGTCAATGAAATAATCAAAAGCATCTCTAAAATCAGCTTGAGACAAATTTGATTTATTAAAATTTGTTTTGCTTAAATTAGAACCAGTAAAAATAGCTTTAGCTAAATTGGTTTCATAAAAATCTGCTTCTTTAATTGAACAATTTTTAAAAATCGCACCATTTAATTTTAAATTTTGAAATACCGAATAATCTAAAATGCAGTCTAAAAAAATTGGATTTGATAATACTTGCGTTTCACTCCAATTTATTCCCAACATTTTACATTCGGAAAATTTTATATCTCGAAAAGTTGCATTTTTTATCCGAGAGTTGCTTAAATTGCATTTGTTAAATGTACAATCGATAAACTTGCTCAAACTCAAATTGATTTCTGAAAAATCCACCAACTCAAAGGAACAATTAACAAATTCCGAAGCACTAAAGGGATTTAAGGATAAAAATAAATCGTTATTGAATTTTTTTTCTTCAAAGTAGTTCATAATTTTTGGCTACCAATGCGAGCTCTTTATCAATTCTTATTTCAATTTAGAAAAATAATTTAAAAAACTCACTCAAATGATTCAATAAAAAACCCCTCGTGAAATGAGGGGTTTTAGGCATTAAAAATCTCCTAAATGGTCTAGTAAACCTGGATTTAGGGATTATTAATTTTAACACAAACTCTCAAAGATTTTCAAGCCGAGAGCTCCTTTGGCCAATGAAGGCCAATCTACGGAGGCAAGGATGCTCAAGACATTGAAAATTATAGAGCTACAATATTATAAAGGGATTGGCTCTAGAATTTGAGGGAGAAGAAATTCTCCCTTTTTTTAAAATAATCCCTCTATTTATTTTTCTTCAAACTCTGATAGAATATTTGAAGTAAAGATCTTAATGGAGTTTTTATGAAATCTGTTTTTTTAGCTTTATTTTTATTAATTAATGCTCCCCAAGCTATTGCAAAAAATGGAGATCAAATAGAAAAAGCTAATCAATTTTTTAAAAATACTATGAATGTCGATAGGAAGGATTAGAGCAATAATTCCATAAGGGAATCGATCGAATCCCCCCTTGTAGAGAAAAATGAGGGCCTAATGGCCGCTTATAAAATTCTTTTTTTAGGATTTTTTAAGGAAATTTGGCTTTTTTGAACTGTTTATCTATATTAAGATTCCAATTTTTTAATATAAGCATACGCACGTCTAGTCCAACCATTATGGTT
>CAZOXW010000088.1:0-2284 GCA_964583925.1 uncultured Bacteriovorax sp. | reverse complement strand
ACCCCAAACCCCAAACCCCAAACCCCATATAAGTTTAAATCACTTAAGAACCTCTTATACTATACAACATTCCATTAAAAATAAATTACTATAAATGAACAGTGAAAAATAAATAAACTTCAACACAGAAAAAATAGAGTAAAAAAGAAAGGAGGAAGAAGAAGAAGCTTGAGCATTTGGAGATTTTGCATAATTTAAAATATCTGAAGAATCTAAATCCAATCTCATTTCAAAAGGAATTACTTATCTTTTTCCCATTTAGATTAAAACTTTTAATCCAATTTTAGAAGGTCGTGATCTTATTGGTAAAGATCGAACCGGAAGCGGTAAAACTCTTGCTTTTTCTCTTCCTTTGTTAGAGAAATTTAGAACATTAGGTGAATTTAAATAACTTAAATGAGGACAAAAGCCATTAATACTTTGTTTAGTTCCAACAAGAGAATTAGCTATGTAAGTGTCGAAAGAATTTGATCGCTTTAAAAACTACAATAATGAATATTGAATAGCAACACTATATGGAGGTGTTGACATATATGGATAGATTGATTAGTTAAGGGCAGGCATTGAAATTGTTATAGGTACACCTGGAAGGATAATTGATTTACTTGAAAGAAAGGCTTTGGTTACTGAAAATCTTAAGCATATGATTTTGGATGAAACAGATTAAATGTTGAATATTGGCTTTCAAGATGATATTGAACGTATTTTAAAATTTATTTCTGATGATTTAATTAGAAACCATTGAAGAATTGAAGAAATTTAATTTTTATTATTTTCTGCAACAATTCCTAGTTGGATTGATAAAATGGCCAATAAGTTTATGAAGAGAGATTTGATTTTTATAGATATGATAAAACATTCAGAAGCAAAAACATCTAAAACTGTAGAGCATCTATCAGTTTTTATTCCTACTAAAGACATGAAAATTCCAGCTATTGGTGATATAGTTTAAGTCTATGGAGGAGCACATAGTTGAACTATTATATTTACAGATTGAAAGGAAGAAGCAAATGAGGTAATGTTACATGGACAATTAAAAATTGAATCTTAAGTGCTTCATGGAGACATTCCACAAAAGTAAAGAGAAATTACATATGAAGCCTTTAGGAATGGAACATTGCGTTGTCTAATAGCTACAAATGTTGCAGCTTGAGGACTTGATATTCCTGAGGTAGATTTAATTGTGCAACTTTCTCCACCATAAGATGTAGAGACATATATTCATAGATCTGGATGAACTGGCTGAGCTGGTAAAAGTGGAATATGTGTAACTTTCTATACATGAAAATAACAAGAATTTATTGAAAAAATTGAAATATGAGCTAAAATAAAATTTAAAAAAATAGGAATTCCATAACCATTAGATATCATGGAAGCAGCAGCAAGAGATGTGGAATAAGCTTTTGGAAATGTGTCAGATGATGTAGTTGAACATTTTACAAAAAACGCCAACTAAATTTTAGAACGCTATTCCCCAATTGAAGCAGTTGCACGTGCAGTCGCTATAATTTCTGGTTATACAAAAAAAATTTAATAAAAATCGCTTTTAAACTCATCTGAAGGATACATTACATATATTATTGAAACTGACTATTTTGTTAATTCCACTGGAAATATTTGGGGATTATTAAAAACTTATTTCTCAACAACTTTTGTTTCAAATATTAAAAATGTGACATTGCTAAAATCAAGAAAAGGCGCTGTTTTTGATATTAATGTTGAATGTCAATAAGAAGTTGAGTCAATGGTTGAATCTATCAGAAAAAATAAAATAAAATTATATAAAGCTCGTTAGCTTCCGGAATTAGAAGAAAATTATTATGGCGAATAAAAATACCCTACTTCTAATACTGGCAATTCTTATGGAAATCAAGTATTAAGATGATCTGAAACATTTAATGAAGTTCATGGATTATAAAGAAAAGAAGGTTTTTTTAATTCAAAATCACAAGTAAACAATGGAATGAATTAAAATTCATTTACAAACATTAGTTAGACTAATTATCGAGCACCATTAAATAGATTAAATTCAATTGAAGAAAAGCCTAAAGGTGTCAATGATAAAGATGACAAAAAATTATTTATTTCTAATTTGTCATTTGAAGTTCTCGAAAATGAACTATGAGCTTATATTGAAACAAAAGGTTTTGTACCAGCAGATGTATATGTTGTCAAAAATATGGATAAATAATCAAAAGGATTTGGGTATGTAAAATTTTTTTCAAGTAAAGAAGCTGAAAATGCACTTGCTTCACTTAAGGGTTCCGTCATAAACAATCGGCGA
>CAZOXW010000087.1:0-2323 GCA_964583925.1 uncultured Bacteriovorax sp. | reverse complement strand
ATCAAAAAGAAAATCACAAAAATTTCAATAAAGAACTCCGAGATGCATTGCCCCCGAATGTCATTTTTGATTTTTGAATAAATTCAAATAATTAAAATCGATTATTTTTTATAAATGCAATGAAATTAAATGTGATTTGGTAATTAGGAAGGGGCCAATAAAGCCCCCCTATGTAGTCATTGAATATAGTTTAAAATACAAGCTTAGGTTCGAATTCTAGTGGTTTAAATACATTCAAGCTTGTTATTTTATTTCTCTAGCAAACTCGACAAAGTGGCCGTCAATATCCAGCACCATGGCATTCTCCCACCCCCAAGGCTTTATTTCAGGTTCAGCAATCGGGCTTGCACCTGCTTTAATGGCCTCTTCATATGCAGAACGGATATTATCAGCATAAAGCGAAATTTGACTGCCGATCTGAGTAGATTGAGTTGCTTTCTGATACCCTCGTTTTACAATTTGACCAGCCAATGTATGCCCACAAAAGGCTAAAGTTACAGCACCTGTATCCATCTCGGCGTAATCGCCACCTTCATGCGTGAACTTATGCTTTAGACCGAAAGCTTTTTGGTAAAAATCAACACTTTTATGGACATTTTCAACGTATAAAATCGTATAAGTAAGTTTCATAGTTATCCTCCCAAAATAGATTAAATCCAGACTAAATGTTTGTATTGTACACTTGGGAAATTAAATCTTTTGGCGTCAAGCCAGAAATTTCCTTTATTGTGTGACTAAGATCTGACTGATCATAAAATCCGCAGTCAATAGCGAGTTCAGATAAGGACGCGTTTCTGTTATACGAAACTCGTTTTAAGAATTCATTAAATTTTTTTATTTTTGAAAAATATCTTGGATCATAACCGAAATACTTTTTAAAATTGGCAGAAAATTGTCTCCGCGAAATATTCAATTTATTTGCGAAGGCGTTTACCTCACCATATTGAATCTTTGAGTACTCAGAAACAATTTTAATTTTTTCTCTGAGATCGATTTCATCCACTTGTTTCAGCAGTTGATCAAATATTAAGTCCTCAATATGAAAATGATTCTCTATTGGCTTTTGCATTAAATCTTCAATTTGATTTTTTTTTGAAAAAGTTTCATCTAGTTGAATCAATTGATTTTTTATGTCACCAAACTTGAAAAGCAAACTTGAAAATCCCGGCTTAAATCTAATCCCGAAGTACTTTTTATTCTCGTCATAGTGAAAGTGAGCAGGCTGAGTCATTACACCACAAAGAAAAATACTTGCGCCTGATGAGTTAGCTTTAATGATTATATCGCATGTTCCATCTGGAACTACAAATGCCGAATCACCAGCATTCAATTGAGACTGCCAGGTTGTTTCAACTAAATCTTTCAAATGTGAGGTCTTTGTCGCTTTTTCAAAGTACATAATATGATCAAAACACTTGCCTTATAATTTGTCACCTTAATCAAAACCTAAAGGTTTTAAGTGCTCGTTTGTTCATCAGACCTTTGCCATTCAATCCAAAAGCCCCAATTGCTTAAACCTATAAAGCCGCACTTCCTTGACTCCAAAGATAAAGATTTTGTACCAATTCCCCAGATACAACAATATCTGGGGAATTTTATCTACTTCAAGAGTTAGAAAAACTAGCTAGCATCTGCCTAATTACCAAAAGTCGATCATATGAAAGCTTTAACAGCATTTCGCCAATTTCCAAAACGATCTCCTCCCTTAACATATCCTTCACTTCAATCATCTGTTTGAAGGCCAATTCGGATACACCATGCCCTTTTAAAATTCTTTTTATCCAGAGTGGACTTAAATCAATGCGCCCGTTCTCCAAAGCCGTCAGCGTCGATTTATTTGTACCTACAAGCTCCGCTGCTTTTTGCACCGACATTTTCTTTTTTTCTCTGATGGCCCTAATAATTTTAACTTCGCGAGTAATAATTTTTTGCTGAAATCTCTTTCCCATAATCAACTTCCTTTGCCGCTACTCAAAGCACTAGATGGGAATGTTTCGAACCCCAAGCTAGATAGAGTAGCTGTTTTAAAATAATAATTTAGAAGTCTCGTTCAACTGGATAATGGATAGCCGACAAAATTTAAAAAAACTCAAAGCCGAATCGAAGCCAAAAAAAAGCCAATTAGAGTAATTTTAAGTAATGTCAGGTAATAGTGAAGATACAAGATTTAGATTTCTAATAGATAAGTAACTCACAGTTATTATAAATAAATTTGAGAGCTTATGTTCTCAAATTCGGCTTTCAAAAAATGTTTGGAAAATATTGTTATACGAATGGCGCACCCTGAGAGATTCGAACTCCCGACCAACTGGTTCGAAGCCAG
>CAZOXW010000086.1:0-2353 GCA_964583925.1 uncultured Bacteriovorax sp. | reverse complement strand
CCATTTCAAACCACAATCAATGGAAAGACCTATTACTACACTGATGGATCTAGTAATAAAAAATTTTTACAATCAGGAATCGAGCACACCTATTTTAAATTAGGTAGTAAGATTTACTTAAACAATAAATTAGAATATTCAGAGTCAGATGTTTCAAGTGCGCCATATTTAAAACTTGGAATTGGATACGAAATTGACTCTGATCAGGGCATTGGAAAAATGGGGGCCATTTCCCACCGTGAGTGGTGGCATAAAGCATTTGGTGCGCGAGAAAACACTTACGTCAATCATTTTCAAGATGAAAAATATTTTAGTGCTCGTGCAGGAGTTGGGGAAGAAATCTACCTTCCACTAGGGAAATTGGGATTATGTGCAACAATTGAAAGTGGCCTCACTGCAAAAACAAATTCTGCACTATCTGCCGATGGTAAAGTTAAAGCAAGCATTGATTCAGGTACATTTGGCGGATTCACCAGACAAGGCCCTCTTTTTGTTCTCAATTTTGAGTTGGGGGCCAATCTTCCTCTTAAAGAGTCTAAGTCTGTAAAAAAAGAAGATGATAGCGTTTATGCATTTCTAAAAAGTCATGAGACTAAAATGTTCAATAGCGAATTTACAAGTTATTTTAGTGTTGGTGTTGAAACTGGAGGAAAAAATCTTCGCTTAGGAATTGATGCTGTCTATGAAAAATCATCTTTGAATGATGGCGATTTATTATTTGTGACAAGCCTAAAATACAAGTTTTAATTTTTGCAAAAATATGCACGAGATTGATAACGTGAGAGCACATATAGTTCTTCACAGTTTTTAAAAGTACCCTTTTGTTTCAATGTCGCTTCTGAAACAATATAAAGTGAATTGAATTGAGGTAGGGTTTTAAATTCAGTTACTTCAGATACATCAATACTATCTATAAAGGCCATAAGTGATGCTAAACTCCAGTAAGGATAGGCTCCACGTTCAACAGTAAATCCTTCAAGCTGGTAATTTTTTTCTTTAATTAATTTAATGATCTCAAATATCTCATAGTCTCTTATTTTTTTGGGATTTTGTGGAAGAAAAAAAACGACCAAAGAAGAAATCAAAATAAATGCAGTTACCATAGAAAACACTTTTTCACTCTTAATTTTCAAATAGAAAAAACTTGCACAAAATATAAGTGGTGGATACAGGCACATAATATAGTGTGAAAGTTTAAAGGTCATAAAACTTGTAATAACTAAAACTACAAAAAATAAAATGGAATAAACATCAAAGAAAATGTTGTTTATTATTTTCCTCATTTTTATGGCCATTCCAAATAATATGAGATGAATAGGTGTAAACAAAAGAAGATGTCTTAGGTATAAGAAATAATCTTTTTCTAATGCTCCTCTTGAATGAAATATTGTGTCGATTATTGTAAACTGAAACCATTTGTAAAAAATCTCAATTTTACCGTCATGATATAAAAAAAATGGCCAAATGCTAAAAACTAAAAAACCAAATAAGAAACCCAACCAAGGCCTTATATTTGAAAGTACATTCAAGTTTTTTGAAACAACTAAGTGAATAATCATCGTCATAGGAATAAAGACGGCCATTGGCCCTTTTAAGAGCATTGATAAACCAAAAAATAGACCAGATATTAACCAATAGTGAAGCTTTGATTGCGACACACCCAATCCGTAAAAATAGAGTGACACAAATACTGTTAAGGCCAGTGGATTATCAAAATTTGGCGAGCGAGCATGTTTTAACATTGGAAGCGTAAGAAAAAAAAGTAATGTTAACAAAATGGCCTGTTTAGATTTTCCATTTTTAAAACTTAAAAATAGCAGAAAAATAAAAAGAGCAAATAAAAATAAAGAAATAAAAAGTCTTGCCTGCCAAAATCCAATTCCAAAAATTTTAAATAACAATGCCATCAATGCTGGCATAAAAGGAATGTGATCATGGAAACTAGCATAATAGGTATTAGAGACATGGGGGTGCAAAAACAAATTATCTAAGGCCATATTTTTTGCTATGGCGCTATAAATTAGGCCATCCATAAAAAAGCCCAATTGATTTAAGTGGTGAAAAACAAAAAATACGCCAGAGAAAATAAGTAAGTGGATTGTATAGTTTGAGCTTAATCGTTTTTCCATTCTCTTTATAATAGCCAATACTTAACACTACTGCTATCAATTTTTTTTAGAAAATTTATGAAAGGGTGAATATTAATTTTTAATTCCATACAATTTTTTTAAAGTAATTAACATTTTCTCAAGAGAAAAATTCTTTTTTACTTTTTGATATCCGCTCTCAATAATTTGATCAAGATTCGTAATACTTCCTGAATATAAATGCTCGAGTATTTCAGCATATTCAG
>CAZOXW010000085.1:0-2470 GCA_964583925.1 uncultured Bacteriovorax sp. | reverse complement strand
GGGCAGGCCCAAACCCCAAACCCCAAACCCCATAAATAAGCGTTTTATAAACTAAAAATTGTGTTATTAGAGGTTATTAAATTATTGAAAAACCATTAACCCCTCGTTTGAAGATTGAGCTATTGCTCGTTTAATGTATTGTCTCACATCTGACACTTGGAGTTGTACCATGTCTAATTAGATAACTAATTAAAATTTTTTCAAGAACCATAAGAATTTTATCTTCTTGGTCACCGTACCAAGATCAAATGCAAATTCCATTATCTTTATGAAGAACAAAATTTTCAGCAAAGTTGTCAACAATAAGTGTTTTGGAAAGATCTCTGTTGATTATATCAAGACTCTTTTTAAAGAACCTTTAAATGTCAATTGTCACTCATTTCACAATGTTCACGATATAGTCAATGTGAAATAACTTTTTTTGTATCTATCTTATCTAAAATCCAATCAGCATAATCCTTTTAAGCAGCAGTAAAAATTATTAATTCAAAATGCAAACTCAAATTTCAAATAAAAGAGTACGCATAAGGACGAATTAAAAACTTGGATTTGCCATTTTCATTTTTGAAATGCACAAGTGTTTCATCCAAATCAAGTACTAATGTATACTCTTTATGACTATTTGTAGTTATTATAGGATTTTCACAATATCCTGAAATTATTGGTTTTTAAGATTAGTCAGTATTAGTATAAGACGTTGATTGTTAAACTTGTGTTTTTGATTGATTATATGACTGCTGAGGTTCATTGGTTTTGTTAGTTTCTTCAATATTCATTGCTCTACCTGCTTTTGACATTGAAATTTTAAGTATCGATAAACTAAAAGAACTTAATCCATTTGATTTTTGATTGTATAATTAATCAAAAAACACACTAATAGATGGTGTTTGAACAAGTAATGATTTTTCAAGAAGCATAGCACCAGCTGGTTTTACGGTTTCAAGGCTAATAAAATTACATCATTTTTAAAAATCCAAAGCATTCATCGTTATTTATCTTCATAGTTTTCATTAAAGGTATTCCAGTTTCAAAGTTTAATCTTTGTGCTCTTTTGCTAAATTCATTAACATAATTGGCGTTAATATTGATACATTGATACTTTGTAGCTTTTACTATTACAAGAGAAAGGTAATAACAGCTTTTAAGTAATTCTCTCAAAGCTTGTTCAAGAACTTCATAAACCTTAAAATTATTTTTAAATTCATCTGATTGTGCAACAGTTAACAATGTTAGCAAAAACCAAATTTATAGTTTAAAATGTGGAAGAATACGATTTCAAATATCGTTATAATTTGAAAATCCACTTAAAAACTAATCAATGGCACAAATTTCAAAATTTTTTAAAATATCAATTCCGCGAGAGACAAGCGTAACCACATCTGTACTTTCTGAAAGCAAATCTAACAATTCAAACCATTATCTGGTTATTGAGTTCATGTCACAACTTTCGATTTTTTCTTTTATGAAAAGCTAAGTAATCTTTGAAATTTTTTTATTTTCTTCTTAATTTTGATTAGTTTATGTTTAAAACGGATATTCATTTTCCTTGTTGTTAACTCTAGGTTCATTGTAAAATTTAACTTTTTCATCAAATGCAATTGGCTTTCCAGTGTATTTCTGTTTGAGATATGCGTTATGTGTAATTCCCTGGTTTGCTTCTTTGATTCCAATATTTGGTGTACAATAACCTCACACCTAATTTATATTTTTTCAATCTCCTATTTGTGGAGAGTAAACACCTGCTCGTACTTGTTGCTTATCCTCAAAATCTTTATAGCCTCTACCAGCTTATACTTTCATTTATATTTAAATTCAAAATTAGATGATAAAACGAAAAACGAAAAAAATTAATTAAAGTTAAAATTTATTAGAATCTTATTTTTATAAAAATAAAACTACAAAATAAGTTTCATTCAAAAATGATAAAAACTCAAAAAAATTAGTTAGTGTCGTGTTTTGTCAAGTAGTCGAAGCGGATATAAAATTCTCTACCGACACGCTTCCTGGATTTGCCCATTTTAAATCATTTCTTCCAAAATAAAATGTGTCTTTTCTAGATTCATTATGATATCTAATTCACAGACTTTTTCGAAATATGTATTTAAAGTCTCAACTAGTAAATGAATAAACGAAAAGTAAGTATAATCATTCTATTGAATTAACCTCTTCGTCTGAATCAATCCCTATAATAAAATATAAAGAAACATAGCGCCTGTAAACAATTTTGTACTTTTGATGAGAAAATATTGTTGATTTTGATTCATTGCGTGAAAGACATTTACGAACTAGTTCAGCTTCTAGCACTCATCATTCCTCTAATGGAAGATCAACATAATACTGTGCAATTCTTGTTTGACCAAGTTTATTGACCAACAGAATGAAATTTATCATGTATTATTTATGTCTTTACAAAACCTCTTTAAAGATTACTTACTTTCTATAATAAGGGGTTTGGGGTTTGGGGTTTGGG
>CAZOXW010000084.1:0-2584 GCA_964583925.1 uncultured Bacteriovorax sp. | reverse complement strand
CCCCAAACCCCAAACCCCAAACCCCTAATAAAGATATAAATAAATATTTAATTTTATTTTTGTCAAATTATCAATAAATCAATTTTATTTACTTAACCATATATATCGTCATCTTCGTTGTTCTAATTTTGTTGTTGAGATCTACTAAATGCAGTAGCTGGAGCAGAATTATTTTGTCCTGGCCAGTCAAATCGAACACCATTATTGGTTTGGCCGCTAGAAAAATTAGGGTCAAATTTACGACGGAATGCTTCATATCTTCCTAAGTCACTTCCAGTTACAGAACGTCTTGAGTTTTTAAGGGATTCTTCAAAATGTTTTCTTGCAATTTCAGGAACTGGATCTTGAGATACCTAGTAATCAGGGTTTAATTCTTTCATAGCTTTTATTTTGACATCAGCTTGAATGGATTCTCTAATAGCAACTTTAGCAGCACGCTGACATAGTTCAGTAAGATCTGCTCCTGAAAAGCCTTCAGTAATGTGAGAAATATAGCCTAAATCAACATCACTAGCTATTGGAGATTTTCACAAATTAGCTTTAAGAATTGAAAGTCTAGAAGGATTATCTGGAAGTGGAATATAAATAAGCTGATCTAATCTTCCTGGTCTAAGTAAGGCCTCATCAAGAATATCTGGTCAATTTGTTGCTCCAATAAAGAATAAATTTTTTTTTACTCCAACTCCATCAATTTCTGTTAGTAGTTGATTCATTACTCTATCACCAGCTCCACCAGCGTCACCTCCAGAACCACCTCTTGCTGTTCCTATAGAATCTAATTCGTCAAAAAATAAAACACATGGTGCAGCAGCTCTTGCTTTGTCAAAAACTTCTCAAACATTAGCTTCTGATTCTCCAAACCACATTGTTAATAACTCTGGTCCTTTGATAGAGATAAAATTAGCAGAACATTCATTTGCAACTGCTTTAGCTAATAATGTTTTACCACATCCAGGTGGACCATAAAAAAGAACTCCTTTTGAAGGATTCATTCCAAACTTATGAAATTTTTCTGGATGTTCTATTGGATATAGAATCATTTCTTGTAAATTTCATTTTACTTCTTCTAATCCTCCAATGTCTTCCCAGGTAACATCGGGAACTTCAACAATAGTTTCCCTTAAGGATGATGGATTTGTAGTTCCAAGAGCGTGTTTGAAATGATCTTGTGTTACAGCCATAGAGTTTAACACTTCTGCATCAATAGTATCTGAATCTATATCTATAAGATTCATTTTTTCACGAATACATTATAATGCAGCCTCTGAACACAACTATGCAAGATCTGCGCCAACATATCCATATGTTTCTTTAGCAATAATTGCAATGTCAAGGTCTTCATCTAATTTCATATTTTTTGTATGAATTCACAAAACCTCCATTCTACCTACTTCATCAGGTACTCCAATATCAATTTCACGATCAAAACGTCCAAATCGTCTAAGAGCACCATCAATGGAATTTGGACGATTTGTTGCACCTATTACAATAACTTAGCCTCAGCTTTTAAGTCCATCCATTAAAGTCAATAACTATGAAACAATTCTTCTTTCAACTTCACCATTTACTTTATCTCACTTTGGTGCTATTGAATCAATTTCATCAATAAAAATAATGGCTGGTGCATTTTTTTCTGCATCTTCAAAAGCTTTTCTAAGATTTGACTCAGACTCTCCTGCCATTTTTGACATAATTTCAGGACCATTAATCAAGAAAAAAAATGCTCCGGTTTCATTTGCAACCGCTCTAGCAATAAGAGTCTTTCCACTTCCAGGTGGACCATAAAGTAGAACTCCTCTTGGTGGTTTTACTCCAAGTGTTTTAAAAAGTGTAGGATGTCTTAATGGAAGTTCAATCATTTCACGAATAAGCGCCATTTGTTTTCGACATCCTCCTACGTCTTCATAACCTACATCATTATTTTTGTCTTCGTCTTCACGATTGATTGGTTCTCAATCTATATATAAAATTGTTTCAGATGCAACAATACCAAAATCTCTAGGTTCGGTAGCAATAACTTTAAATTCAACTGGACGAAAATTTCCACGTACTACAAAAGTATCATTTTTTCAAAGGTCGATTTGCATCCTTAAAATAGGGTTACAAATATATATGAGCAACGTTTCCTGTAAGTCCTTCAATTGTGTCTTTATATGGAAGAATATGTATCTTTTTTAAATTTGGGACTTCTGGGGCTGGTTTGACAGTTACCAAGTCACCTAACCTCACACGAATATTACTTCAAACTACTTTGTTAATACCTAATTTATTTGTGTCAATAGTATTATCTCATATAGCAATACAGAGAGTCTCATTGCGTCTTTTTCCACGTAGAATCACTGGATCCACATTTATTATTTTGAGTTCTTTCATTTTTGATTCATGCATTGTGACAATTAAATTATGGTCATTTTTTGAATCTTCTGCAATTAGTCAATTTAGAGCCTTTTTTGGTTCAAGTATAGCATTGTCTAAAGCTTATTCTATGTTCATTAAAATTATAAATCAAAGTCTCTTTAATTATTTATTGACATTAAGAAAATATAATTATTTGGGGTTTGGGGTTTGGGGTTTGGGGTTTGGG
>CAZOXW010000083.1:0-2715 GCA_964583925.1 uncultured Bacteriovorax sp. | reverse complement strand
TACTGCTTTCTTATTTCCTCCCATTGATTGGACTAATTCCTTAATGTCATGGGGGATCAACCATGTATAGATTTCAGATGTTCCTTCTTGAAAACTTGTAGGATTTGAGGGCGAAAACTCAGTTGCCCAGGATCCATTCTGTAGTTTTGCCTGAATATATCCATTATCAGGATTAAAAATTTTTTTCCAATTCTCTGATCTTTTAAGATAAAACTCGCAAATAT
Organism: uncultured Bacteriovorax sp.; assembly: GCA_964583925.1. GTDB lineage: Bacteria > Bdellovibrionota > Bacteriovoracia > Bacteriovoracales > Bacteriovoracaceae > Bacteriovorax. The sequence continues at coordinate 2,491 of CAZOXW010000083.1, read as the reverse complement.
CTTTCTTTCCCAAATATTTTGCAAAAATAGCAATATTATAGTCGTCTAAATAATACTCTAAAGATGCCGAAGCTGAGAACATATCAGACTCGCCTGGTATGTACCCTTGATTTATGTACTCTTTATAGCCCCATGGGCGATTATGTTCTTGGCCGCTCACCATTTTAGCAAGCGCATCTTGTTCATCAAAATCTCGTGCTCCAAAGGCATATGATGACGTTATAACCGGTATTCCACTGTCTCCCCTCATGATTTTGTAATCTCTATTCATTACTTGCCAGGTTGGGATACCAATACTTCCTTGATTTGTAAGATTTACGAGTGATTGCATCATGTCGCTTGTGATAGATGGTTCTAGAATTGAAAGTAATTGTATTTGCGAACGATACAAGTCCCAATTGGCAAAATAATGATATTGGTTATGGTTTTTTGGGGCTTTGTACGTTTTTTCGTCAAACCCTCTGTACTCACCATTAGCATCGCTAAAAATGCTTGGATGCATGAATGCATGATAGAGTGCAGTATAAAAGATCTTCATATTTTCCTCAGACCCTTTTACGAGAATTTTTTTTAGCTTACTTTCCCATTTTTTTTGAGCACTGATTTTTATATCATCAAAATCCCAACTCGGATTTTCTGTTATAAGATTTTCTTTTGCATTTTCAGAACTGACGTAAGAGATCCCGATTTTCATTTGTATGATTGTTTTTTTGCTTGTATCAAATGTTACAAATGCACCAGATTGTGTTCCACTTACTGATCTTGAATTGGGGAAAATTGAATCTGCTTTCCAGGTATTGATCGACTTGAATGGTCTATCGAAGACTATGTAGAAAAATACCTTTTCCTTACCAACAATAAACTGTTCAGAAAATCCAGACAGTTCTGTGTCGCTTATCATTGTTACGTTTGCATCTGTCAGACCAGTCTTGTAGCCTGTGCCGTTCTTATTAATAAGTATTTGGGATTCTTTCGATTTGGGAAATGTTATTTTTCCAAAACCTGTTCGTTCCGTTGCAGTGAGTTCTATATTTGTAGATATTGAACTCAAAAAAACTTGATAGTATCCGGGTCTTGCAATCTCATTTTTATGACTAAAATTTGAATAATAAAGAGAAGTATTCTCATAAGGAGATTTATTAATCGTTCCGACATAGGGCATAATAGGTATCTGCTGAGCAGTAGCAAGGCTTGTTCCACTAAAGTGATTCACGCTGAAATGTCTAATTTTTTTGTCTTTATAGTCGTAGCCACCTGAATAAGAATGGGATTCTGTATCTGGGCTCCAGGCAATCATTCCAAAAGGAAGAACCGCGCCTGGAAAGACCTTGCCTCCCGCAGTCCATTTATTACCTGTCGTTCCAATAAAAGGATCTACGTAACTTATTAAACCTATCATGATAGTGGGTGCAATCTTTGGCGTTCTATTGTATCGAAAGAACAAAATAGTAAAAATTAGAACGAGTACAAAAATTAGAAATAGTCTCCAAGGTTTATATAACTTGGGTTTGGTGGGTTTTTTCATAAAGGTTTCCAAATTGCATTATATAACGAGATTATCATTTCATTTAAATTTATAATTTTGTTACAATCGTATTCATGAAAGCACTCATGGTTTCTGTTATTGTTACGACCAAAAATGAAGAGCGCAATAATACAAATTGTCTAAAAAGTATTCAAGATCAAAGTTATAAAAAGATAGAAATTATCGTAGTTGACAATAATTCCTCGGATAATACCATTGAGCTTGCAAAAAAGTTTACCACAAAAGTTTTTAATAAAGGTCCAGAAAGAAGTACACAGCGAAATTTTGGTGCATCTAAAGCGAACGGAGAGTATCTGCTTTTTCTTGATTGCGATATGATCTTGAGAAAAAATATTATTGGAGATTGTATAAAAAAAGTCAATTCAAATTTAGATTTAAAAGCAGTTACCATACCAGAAGAATCAATTGGCGAGGGTTATTGGGCACAGTGTAAAAGACTTGAGAGGAGTTTTTACTTTGGTGTAGATTGGATTGAGGCTCCACGCTTTTTTCACCATAAAGTTTTTAAGGAGTTTAAGGGGTATGACGTAAAAAATACAGGTACAGAGGATTTTGATCTCCCTCAAAGGATAAAATATAAATATGGGAAAGAATCTGTCGCAAGAATTAACACTCCTCTAAAGCACAATGAAGGTAAATTATCTCTGAAAAAAACAGTTCAAAAAAAATACTATTATTCAAAAAAACTTCGTGTTTATGCTTCCAAAAAAGAGAATTCGAATCTTTTTAGGCAGCAAAGCAATTTGTTAGGAAGATATAAGATATTTTTGTCACGCCCAGATTTACTTGTTAAAAACCCTAAGCACGCTGTAGGACTTTTTATTATGAAAACATCAGAATTTGCAGCCGGAGGGTTTGGTTATTTTTTATCAAAAAAATGAAAAGAAGATTTATCATATCTGCCATATATACAAGTCCACCGGGAACGATGGGAGGAAATACAAA
>CAZOXW010000082.1:0-2924 GCA_964583925.1 uncultured Bacteriovorax sp. | reverse complement strand
AAAATGCCCTAATGCTCAAGTTTGTGTGGATAGATTCCACTTGGTTCAAGCCATTTGGATAATTGCAGCGGCGGGAGCCAGTCGATTGCATGATTGGGAGCCACTTTAAAAACTTAAAATCTTTTAGTGAGATATTGATTTTTGGTCAATCTTTTTTGCTCTAATTTCTCGATAAGTAATTTCACCTTTCATTTCAATTTTTATGGCAGAGTGCTGAACTAAATCAACTATTGCCTCTAAAATGACTATGTCTTCTATAACTTCATTCCAGTGATTTATTGGAAGCTGTGTTGTAAAAAATGTCGACTTATTGATTGATCTTAATTCAAGTAATTCTTTCAAGTCTTGAGCTTCTGTTGAGTTTAGTTTTCGCATTCCGAAGTCGTCGATAATCAACACATCATATGATGCTAGTCTTTTTCTGGTCGTTAAATAGCGATTTAGCCTGCGGCCCTCATTAATCATTAAAAATAATTCAGTCGATTCTTTAAAAAATACTGTCTTTCTGTGCGAGCAAACATACCTTCCAAGTGCTTCTGCTAAATAACTTTTTCCCATTCCTGTTTGACCAACAAACACAACGGGCTTTGAATTCTCTAGCCAACGTAGACTCATTAACTCTTGCAGCACGGCCTTGGTAACACCTCGTTTGACTGTCATATCAAACTCTTCTAAAAATGCGTTTCTTTTAAATTGCGCACCTTTTATTTTTTTCTCAATAAACCTATCATCACGATGGGACTTTTCTGCCTGAAGTAGTTTTGATAAAAACTCCTCATGACTCCAGTCTTGTTTACTTGCCATTGTTAAATCTGTTTCAAAAACTTGGCTCATTCCAAGTAAATTTAACTCCTGCATTTGTTGCTGTATACTAACCACTGACATAACTTCCTCCTTCTAGTGAAGTGTTGTTTGGTTTTTTCTTAACATCGGATTACTGTGATCTCGCTGTATTACTTGACCACTTGGTCTTGATATAATTTCATCTAAATATTGCTTTAAATAATTTCTAAAATTATCTACTCTGACTCGATTGTATTTTTGCAAATCAGTTAATGATTTCATTAATATTATTTTAAATTCTATATTAGTTACTTTTTTCTTAACCTGTCTTGCTGCTACAATAAAACCCTGAGCCCTTCGTAAATTACCAGTTGGACTTTCTTTTAATAAATTTTCTATAAATTCTTTTAGCATCGGATCAATGTAATTTGACTGCTGTATTAAATTCTGGGCCGTTGTGCTTCGATAAGCCTGTGCAGCTTCTGGTACATGCTCTGGTAAAATACTTTTTTCACCCTTGTATTTAAAAAGTCTTGGATGCACTGCTATCTTTTGAAGTTCGTGATAAACTTCAATGATGTTTGCATAGATTTTTATAAACACAGTTTTGCCAACTAATAAATATGGGACAGAGTAATATCTAAAATTTATACAAATAGTTCCATCCGGATGCACTTTGCAAAACTTTGTTTCTGATAATTCATATTTAATTACAGGCAGTGGTTTTAATTTATTTTTCTCTTCTAAGTTAAACATCTCTTGTCTTGAGATTTTAAACTTACTATGACTTTTATTATTTATTGTATCGATGACTTGTTTTAAAAATTTATTTATTTCAGCAATCGAAGTAAATGTAGTCTTTCGAGTTAACCAATTAAAATATCTTTGCACCAGCTTCACAGAACCTTCTACCAAAGACTTATCTTTGGGTGAATAAACTCTAGCAGGGGCTACAGTCACACCATAATGTTTTGTAAATCGATTGTACTCTTCATTTAAATCAGGATCATATTTATTAGCTTTTATCACCGCAGTTTTTGTGTTGTCAGGACAAATAACTTCTGTGACACCATCGTAAAATTCAAACATGGCTTCATGAGCTGATAAAAAATCAATTTCTTTCATTGATGAATAGGCTTTTGCAAAAATTAATTGTGAGTACCCAAGTGCGCTTACAAAAATATAAGCTTTATGGATCTTGCCATCACGTGGATCGATCCACTCTGGCGTAAGCCCTGCCCAGTCTACTTCAACACGCTCACCTGGGTTAAACTGGCGATGTGTGTAGTCTTTGATTTTTATTTGTGGAAATTTTTTATATAAATAGCGTGTAAAATTAGAATACGATGTTAAGTGTTTTACTGAATCTTCCCAGATCAGTGACAGCGGATGTTTAAGGCTGATGTCTTTAATGACTTCATCCCAGTGAACTTGTTCCATCCAATCAGGCAATTTTTTTTGCTCAGTGAATTCAAACAAACCTTTACGGATTTCTGAAATTTTTGATCTGCGTTTGCCAACAGCTTTTGCGATTTGGCGGTCGGTTAGACCCTGATTAATTTTCTGTTTGATGTCTTCATACTGCGCCATACTTAGTCCCAACTGTGCCTCCTTATTGTTCAATAAGAAGGGTTACATGTTGTTTCTAAAGTGGCTCCCATTTATGCAATAGGGTGGCTCCCAAATCTGCAATTCACTGGCTCCCGTTTATGCAAACACCTGGATCCCGTTCATGCAATCAAGTGGATCCCACTTTTGCAACTAGGTGGCTCCCGTTTCATGCAATTATCCACCATTAACAACACTTTTGATAAAGTCAGACGACAAGAGTTTAAATTAGCAAAAGAAAATAAAGATCAATTTAATCAAAATATGCTAGAACCTCATCGAAGATTTATTCTCGTGACACGGGAAAAAGATCTATCAAAATCGGAACAAAAACTTCTAGATAAACTAAGATCTGTTAATAAAAACATCCATACAGCAATGCTTTTAGTAGAGTATTTCCATAAGTTACTAGATAAAAAAAATATCAAATCATTTCGTAAAGCACTTCAAACTTGGTATCTGGTTGTCAGAGAATCAAAACTTAAAGCTTTTCTTGAATTTTCTAAAACCATTAGAAAATATCGTAAAAACAT
>CAZOXW010000081.1:0-2967 GCA_964583925.1 uncultured Bacteriovorax sp. | reverse complement strand
ATGTTCTAAAATTCAAATTGAGGACCTTCGTAAGAAGTAATCAGGTTCTACTCTTTTGACAGTGGGTGCCTCTGCAAGCTCATCTGAATCACCAAGTTTTTCGGGTCTCTAAAAAAACGAGATGTAATCTCTTTATGAGATCAAATTCTGTCTACTGTGATGATTCGAAAAGTATTGGAGTTAATGGTTATTTTGATCTGATGCTCACGACTTGTGATGTAAATATTCTTACCAATCTTTTTGAAGTGGCGTTCATTTGTGACAGAAATAATTTTAAAAACCATTTTTTCTACTTCTGATTTTAAAAGATTCTTCTGCAATTTTTTATTGATTCGCCCGTAGACCAGCTCAGTATAACAAACGTATTTCAGAATTTCGGATTTGTAGATAAGTGCCATCTTTTTGCTTTCCATATTTCTCTAATGCTAAATTAGCAATTTTTAGCACCTATTCTTCGCATTTCAGTTCTGAAATATCTAACTTACAAATTTATAAAGCTACACCAATAAAAAACCCCTCATGATAAGAGGGGTTTTAAGGCATTAAAAATTCCCAACGGTCTAGCAAACCGGAGTTTTAGGGATGATGAATCCTATCACAATGAAAATGATTTTCAAGCCGAGAGCTCACCTTCCAGGTTAATGAAGACCTGTTTTTGGAGGCAAGGATGCTTAAGGCGTTAAAAATTCTAGAGATCTTAATCCTGATCTTAAAATTACTAGCAATAATTTTAGGTTCACTGAAGGGTCATTTTTAGAGTTTTAGGGAGGAGAAATCCTCCCTTTTTTTTAAATGTTTAGATACGCTTCGGCCGTGATAAAAACACCTCTTTGTATATAGTTGTCCCCACCACTATATGCCACCCCATTTTTCGTAACAAATACGCTCAGTGAAAACCTTCGCAAGAACTCGATCATATTAAAGCCGGGTTAATCTTCTTGAACTTTTTCTTTTAAAAATTTTGCATCTACCAAGTAGACAAATTTCTTACCAAGCTTCTGCTCTATCAATAAACCGTTTGAAACTAAATGCTTTAATTCTTTTCTCGCAACTTCTCTTGATTTTAATATTTCATCTGCATAACTTTCTATAGTTATACTTCTGTATTTATTAAGTGCTAATTTTTGCAGTAACCCAATCTGATTTTCGTTAAGTTCGTATAGATCTCTTAGTGTATTGATTTTAACTAAATAACTAACTTTTCCATCTACGATTTTTAAAGCTGCTAGCAATGATTCCAAACAATAATCTATAAAGTACGTTAGATCCCAATCATGCTCTTTGATCACTTCAAATACACGCTCATACATATTCCCTGAATTTTTTAAATGAGCTGATATTGATAAAAGTTCAACGAATTTTAGATCATGCTTCATAGATTTGAAGTAAAACATTGTCCTGGCCGTTCTTCCATTACCATCAAAAAATGGATGAATGTATGCAATCAAATAATGCAACAAGATCCCCTTGATCAAAGGGTGCAAATATCTTGGATTGCTTGTTGTTACATTTATAGCTTCTTCAAGAGCTTGAGGTACCTGCAAATAAGGTATTCCCTCGTGCACTGCTACTCCCGCTGCATTTCTGACAAAGACTTTATCATCTCTAAATTTTCCACTGTAGTTAGCATCTGCCTCATCAAGAGTATTTTTACTTACGATCTGATGAAGTTTTAAGATTAAATCTGTAGTTACTTTTTCTTTACTATGCTCTTTTATCCAATTCATAGCTTCAAAGTTATTCAATAGCATCCAATCATCTTTCGTAGCAGGCCTCTTTCCTGATTCAATCAGCTGTTTTGCTTGCGCCCTTGTTGTGTTAGCTCCTTCATAGATTGCAGATGTAATGGCCTCTTCAATCGCAGCATCGGCCAAAAAAGCAGATTTAAATGTGGCGTGAACAATTTTGTCATAAAGCATGACACCAAAGCGCTCAATCTCAATTATTTTTTTTTGTAGAGAGTCTGAGGGAAAGTACCAAAACTTCATATCAATAGATGGAACAAAGACAGGGACTGCTCCTCTTTTTCTATTAAGGTAAATCCTTTGCCATAAATCATTCCATCCAGCAGTAGATGCTGAACCATAAATCCTTCTTTTGACTTCCTCACTATTCAAGTACTTTTCATGAGTGTATTTCAACCATACTTCGGAGTTTAAAAACTCAAAGTCTTCTTTTGCTGTATGCATATTTTGTCCTTAGGCCACATCGGTCTTTTCTACAATATTTGCTACAATTATTGTAGCATTTTTTGTAGGAAAGTGTTGTAGATTGGAAAATGAATGAAAACTATTCAATATCAGTACCTTAGAATGGTATATAAAATAAGTTCACCTACTCTTCACCTTGCTACAATTTTTTTCATTTTATTTGTAGCAAAAATCATCTCTCAGAAAAAATCCTTTAATTTCAACGTACTACATGTACAACTTGAATTGGATTACTCCTGATTGTAAAAGGCCAAGGCCTTAATCCTCTGTCCCTTATTTTCCCTAACATTCTACTTAGTAACCTTTTCCCATTTATTAATTTTTTGAAACAAGTAGCCGGCCCCATAAAGAATAATACCTGTTAAGACTAGTGAACTAATTCTTACAAGCGAAGACGTCTGACTAGCATCATAGAAAAAGGCCTTTAAACATGTGACCGCTAAAATAATAAGTGATGACTTTGCAGTGACTTCATTTCTTTTAATATAACCAAGGCCTAAAACAATGACAGAATATAGTGCCCACCCGGCCGATACGGCCAAAGATCCATAATCGAATGCGAGACGATAAATAGTCAGGATAGTAAGTAAATGCAGCAAAGATAAAAATAGCATTTCTCGATCTTTAATTAATTTTGCTGATTTCGAATAATATATAAAACCAATTATAATGATTGCAAGGGATGGTAATGCACTTACAAGCGTCGATAGGAAGGATTAGAGCAATAATTCCATAAGGGAATCGATCGAATCCCCCC
>CAZOXW010000080.1:0-3004 GCA_964583925.1 uncultured Bacteriovorax sp. | reverse complement strand
GGAAAATTAGCAGTTACCACAAGTGGTCTTGTTATACGAGGTCTTATCCTGACTTTGACTGCTTTTATATCAGGATATGTTCCGGCAAGGATGGTAACCAAACAAAATACATTAGATGCAATTTTAGGGAGATAATATATGATCACAGTAAAAGACATAACGAGGATATTTACAATCGGTGACAATACACTAACAGCGTTGAAAAAAATCAGCTTTGCTGTGCCGGGTGGACAGTTTTTAGCAATTACTGGAATGTCAGGATCCGGCAAAAGCACATTATTGTATCAGCTTAGCTTACTTGATACTCCAAATCAGGGTGTTGTTACAATTGACGATATAGATACCTCTAAATTGACGAATGAGGAAAAAATATCATTTAGACTAAAAAATCTGGGATATATATTCCAAGACTATGCTATTCTTCCCATGCTTACTGCCAAAGAAAATGTCATGATGCCACTTCTCATGCAGGGCATAGATGAGGGTGTGGCTCAAAAAAGAGCTATAGATGCTCTTATGAAAGTGGATCTTCAAGACAGGTTGGACAATCTGCCTAGTCAACTTTCTGGTGGTCAACAACAACGGGTTAGTATTGCAAGGGCTATAGTTCACAATCCAAAAATTCTTTTTGCTGATGAGCCTACCGCAAATCTTGATTCCGAATCCTCTGGAAAGGTGCTAGGTATCTTTCTGGATCTGCATCGGCAGGGTCAAACAATTATTATGGTTACTCATGAATCTGAGTACGCTAAATTGGCTCAGAGAAATATTGAGCTTAGAGATGGAATAATAATCAATGAGGTGGTTAAAAAATCTAATAAAAAAACAGCACAGTAATAAACTGTTCATCCAACCTTAATGCCAGAAGCTTTAGGGGCCAAAAAAATATCGTGACTCAGGGGGTTCATTTGTCTCGTTTAGCTTGAGGATGACACTCTTGGATGGACAACGATTATGGGACTAAACGGATTCAGACTCGCCTATCTCACCTTTCAACTAGCAAAAGTATATGGTTTTCGCAAAATGATGGCTAGGAGGTTGTTTCTTTGTTTAGTTCGCTGAACACTTTATTCTGAAAGCCTACGTTTTTCTCTCTAAGCAATAACTTTCCTCTTTCAATCATCGTTGCTAAATTCTCTGCATGTTCTATTTTTCTATAATAATGGATATTATCTAAGATATCTGCTGCCTTAATAACTGCTGCCCGATTATGTGTTGCGCATTTTCTGATCATAACTTCAGAACGTACCTTTTTGTCATCAATGCTTGTATCTATTGACAGGATTGGCTTTTTCTACTGTTTCAACGATTTTTAAGGTGAGACAGTAGGTATACGCTATGAGGCCGATATGGTTCCAAACTCTCGGGTCACTGGAATTTAGTAAAATTTTAGTAACAGGTTTGGGCAAGCCGAAAATGGCATGATATACGCTCATGTCTAACCATCTCGTGGGCTCACAGTTTTTCATCAGAGCGTTCTCTGCAATATTATCAATTATGATTTAATAAAAGCTAATGATAATTAAATTCTTTAAGTATTCAGTAGTGGCTTTAGTGTTAGTACCAGCAGGAATTACTCTTTTTTTGGTCATGGGTGGATTTATATTCGGCAGAGAGCTTACAAATAGCGAACTAGATCTTGCTAGAGTGTACTATTCTGAAAATTTAGATTTATCTAAGGTGAGAGTGGCTATTGATACAATTTATTCTATTTTCTCCTCAGTAACTTTGGGGAATCGAATACATATTAAAACTTCTCATGAAAATCTTAAATTATTAGGAGATTTTTCAAAAACCATTGATGGGCAATATCTATTAATTCATGAATTAGCACATGTATACCAGTATCAAAACGAAGGGTGGAGCTATGTTCCAAAAAGTCTTTATGCTCAATTTATTGCTCAGCAGGTAACAGGTTCTCGTAACGGGGCATACAACTGGAAAGCAGAAATGAAAAAAAATACGCCTTGGAAGAAATGGAATCCTGAAGAACAAGCGCAGGCTATTTCAGATTACCATTATTATAGTGTGTTTGGTTTTGATCTAAATGATGAAGGAAAGCAGGCAAAAAAGTTAAGTTGCTTTGTACCTCAGTTAATAAAAGAGTTTTGTGTAAGGTAGACAATCTTTCTTGAAAGATATAATATATTTATCTAAAGAATGGTTTAGGCCAGCAGATCTGGATTAATACTAGACTGGATGACTTGATTCCATACCTCTAAGAGTTCATATTTGGTTCTCCTACGTTGCTTCGATCCTCAGGGCAAGAACCCCGTTCATCGGGGTAATTCAAAAACCTTTTGATAAGCTCAGGGCAAGTATTTGGGTCACAGGTTTTTGCTATACTTTCTCTAATGCTTAAAAAGATTCTTCTAGACGGAAAAGAATTCCATTTCACGCGTCCTGATCTTCCCATTCTTATTCATGGAGAAGAGCATGTGGGTGCGTCATTATTTACTGTAAGCGTTCTTGCAGATCTTTATGCACAAGGGTCAAAAATAATTGCTCTTACTGGGTATCCAATGGCAAGAGACGCTTTTGTGGAGCAGATCGGTTCAGAGGAGAATATGCAGTTTTTTACAAAGGAAAAGACAGAGGAATTTCTCAATTTTATTTCAAAAATGCCAGACATAGATGATGCTATTGTCTTGGTAAAAAATATAGAATTTTTTAGCGAAGAAGTTTTTAATACTGTAAAAAATCTTAAAAATATTATATTTTCAGGAGATCTTAACAAATGTTCTTTTAAAGAGAAGATTCTTCAAAAATCTTTTAACACGAGCATCTATTTTTCTTCATTAGATGAACAACTTCCTGAACTGAACAAGTATGAAGGGTTATTCGTTTCTCAAAATCACACAGGAAGGGTTTCACTTGAAGTTTAAGATTCAAATTCGTATTATTTATGTTTGTAATTATTAATGGTGCACCAGGATCTGGAAAGAGCAGTACTGCCAAATTTTTATTTGAAAATCTAGATAAGAGCGCATATGTTGATGGTGAT
>CAZOXW010000079.1:0-3228 GCA_964583925.1 uncultured Bacteriovorax sp. | reverse complement strand
AGTAAATCACGAAGTGATTTCAAGGGATCACATTCGAGTCTCTAGTTTGCGTTTTTAATGAATTTTAATCGAGAATGTAATTATCTGGAGTCCATCAGCTAGAGAACCTTCTAAATAGACCTATAAAGACTTCTGATGGTTATCAATAGGTCTATTTAAAACTTTTTCCTTCCTAGATTGATTATATCTAGAAGTAGCTGAATGAAACGGTTGCTTTGGTCATGTGCTGATATGATGCGATCTGTGGCGATATGTTCTTGATTGGCAGTGAGTTAAAAATGTTCTTGACCTGTGTCGATATGTCTTGATGTGTTTTGACATGTAGTGGCTTAAGTTATTGTTTTATTGGGTATGCCGAAGGATCGATTTCAACAACACGTACTCCGGCATTATTTGATTTTAAAATTTGAAACCAACCTTGTTTTTCCAATCTCAACATTTGAACTGATAAATGTGAGGCAGTTTTATTTGTGATTAATTTCAACTCTTCGGTATCTATTATTGATATCCATTTTTGAAGTTGGACATCATGGGCAGCCTTTTCTTTTATGTGATTAATGATTGATTTTGGTAGACCCTTTAAGCAATGAAACTCAATTAGCGATGCTTCTTTTGTTTTTGCAATGTGTTTATTATGTTCTTGATGTGTCTCGATCCGTGCCGATTTGTTCTTGATGTGTGCTGATTTAAGTTCCTGTTTCTTATGTTTTTCTATCAATCGATCTGTTTTAATTTCTACTTTTTCTAATTTCTCATCTAACTTTTTAAGTGGTTCAATGGGCTTTTTAAGCTCACCTTTTTTGATTTTTAAATTATCAATTTCAACCTCATTTTCTTCTTCAAGCCATGGTCTTCTTTTCGATGTAGCACTAGTCTTCCTCTCGGCTTCATTAGAAACCGTACTTACTCCCATTTTCTGTGCTAAATCTAGAAGGTTTGCCATTTAAATTCCTATGCCTCTAACTGATAACCCAGTATTGATAGAAGTAAATCAGTGTAATCATCTGAGACACCAGACTTCTCCAATCTTGTGTAAATGGTTTCATTTCTAAATGATGTTTTAGTTAGTTCACTTGAGTATCTTATGGCCGTAGGATTCAAATATTTTGACAATTCCGGATTGGTCATAACCATTTTAAAAATATCAGCTGTAGTTTTCACCCTTCTATCTAGTGAAGAGAAAAAAGTAGTTATGTTGATCGCATTCTTGGGTATAGAGAAAGTTTCTAACAACTCATCAACTTCTGAAATTGTAATTTCTGCTCCTCTGACTCCAAAATTATCGGCCCTTAAAGGAATTGCCAGTACTTTTGTTATTTCGTTGCTATATTGAGCTATTCCCAATACAGCCGATGAAAAAATCGAGCTAAGTTGCGGAGGAAAATCTACAAAGATTTTTACTTTTTCACTTCCTTCATTTTTGAAATTTTCAAAAATATCATCAAATAATTTTTTCATTGATGACTTGATTGCTGATGGTTTTGCTAGTGCCTTATCAAGATAAATATTATTCAAGTTTGATGGAATTAGGTAAATATTATCTGTTCCGCTTACAGGTTTAATTAAATCTCTTATTGAAACTTTCCCTTCAAAATAATCTATGAGGGCATATTCACCAACTTCTTTTGTTAATTGAGTTGTTAAAGAAGATTGTGAATCGGCATCAATTAAAATAATAGGTGTTTTTCTCGATGTAATTCTTCTTGCAGAATAAGCTAGAGAGATTGTAGCGGAAGTTTTTCCAACGCCACCAGTTGTTGTATTGGTTAAAATAATTGAAGAATTATAAAGGTGAGGGTGTTTTTCTTTCAATATTTCTTCGACAAGTTCTGGCGATATCCCTCTAATTCGATTATTGATCACCGAGAGCTGGTCTTGTTCTTTTTGCAAGATTCTATTTAGGGTTGTTTTGTTGATTTGAGCAATTCGAGATAGCTCAACTGGCTTTAATTCTTGTACTGTTTCCATAAGATATTTCCTTGAAACATTTTTTAAATTCGTTTCTTAAATTGTTTCAGCCATTAATTAAAAAGTCAAACTCCTAAATTGTTTATTGGAGATAAGACCACTTATAGGGCAGGAGGACTTTGCCTACCTATTTTATCCCGAAAAACGTGGTCAATGGCCGACAGACCAAGTCCTATAATTGAAAACATGAGAATGCCTAGTTCTTGCAAGTGGTATCGTTTTGTGGTATCATTTCAAAAGAGGGAATAAATTGACGATAAATAGCAAGAACAAGGCAATACTAAGTGACATTTTTTTCGACCCTGTCAGGTCGAATGTGAAATGGAGCGATATAGAAACGTTGGTTGTCGCCCTTGGTGGTGAAGTTACTTCGGGTAACGGTTCACGGGTAAGGTTTTATTTAAATAGCATTATCGCTACCTTTCATAGGCCGCACCCTAAAAAAGAAACAGATAAAGGTGCTTTAAAGTCAGTGAGACGATTTTTAAAAGAAGCAGGAGTAAATCCATGATGAAGTACAAAGATTATGTTGCAAACGTAGAATACGATTCAGAAAATAAGTTTTTTCACGGTGAAGTTTTGGGTATTTCCGATGTCGTTACCTTTCAGGGAACTACACCTGAAGAATTAGAAGCGGAGTTAAAAAATTCCATTGAAGATTATTTGGATTTTTGCAAAGAAAAAAAGAAAGATCCATGCAAAGCTTTTTCTGGAACCTTAAGCCTTAGAATGCCACCTGAGAATCACAAGCAATTGGCCGTCAACGCACAGAAAGAATCAAAGAGCATTAATGATTGGATCAATGAGGCCATTCGGGAAAAAATATCCAAAATAGGATCCTAGCTTCTGTTATTGAGAAAAAAAAATTATGAAACGCAATTATGATTTTTCTAAAGGAGCTGTTGTCGACGAAACTATTGAGTCCAAGACCCAAGTAGATTTAGCAATAGACAAACAGGAAAACTTAATACCAGTGCGCATTAACTCAGCTGATATTGTAAAATTAAAAAATGAGTCAGATAGATTAGGGATACCGTATCATATGCTTATTGAAAGTATTGTTCATCGCTTTGCTAGTGAACAATTGATAGATAGAAAGACCATTGAAATTTTCAGAGGAAGTTTAAAGAATTTTTCTGAGGACTTTATGGATGAACACAATCAACCAGAAGAACAAAGAAGAGAAAAATAAAGTAACGCTCATTGGGCCTATTATGGGGCCCATGAGCTTTCATTCAAAACACTTCTAAATATCTTCAA
>CAZOXW010000078.1:0-3269 GCA_964583925.1 uncultured Bacteriovorax sp. | reverse complement strand
TTCCATACAATTTGACCGCATTTTCTAGAGACTGTCGATCAAAGGTTGAAAGTTTTTTTTCCAATGCCAGAACTACAACTTCTGGGTCTTCAGCAAGTTCAGATAGGTTATTGAGCATATCAACAAGTAGGCTTTCTTTGTTGAATTCAGATGGGAAATCAGGCTTCATTCGAAAATCAAAAGTGCGATTTCCAAGTTTAAATTTTCCGTGACGTTTGTGATTATAAACAATGGTCTGGTTATAGAGTTGGGTAGTTCCAAGGCCAAGTCCATTATAAGCATTAAATGAAAACATCAAGAAGCGATCATCTTTCAAAAAAGCTTCAACTAGCTTTTTATCTTGAGAAGATTTTTCGCCCCATTTACTTTTCTCTGGATGGAGATAAAGGCCGGGTCCTACTTTTTTAAGAGTTCCTTCTTTTACCAGTTGAGCGAGGTGGCGATCAACGCTTGTGCTGAATTCTTCAAGCTCACTACGTCTATAGAGCGTTCCTGGGGCAAGCTGGTTTTTAATGAATTCTCTTTTAAGCATATTAGCCTCTTGGATTCATTTTAACATATTATCGGCTTTTTTGCATGAATATTTATTTAAAATTCATGCAAAACGTAACTTGCTGATATTAAATGTCACAAAGTGCGAATATGAAGAAAATAGGACTGCTTTGGAATTGGTCATTTGGGAAAACTTCTATAAATTCAGATATGCAAGATCAAATGCTTTGCATTGTTAAAGTTAAGCAAGATTCGAAGAAATATCGTCTAGATTATTAGAAAAATTTAAGAGGATTTGGTTTATTTTTTCTGAAGCTCATTACTCGTCATCCACCTATCACCGAGTAGTCCCTTTTTATAATAAAAATGGACTTTCATGTTAGGATCTAGTTCAAGGAAATTATTTCTACAGATTTTCCCATCTCCAAAAGTGTATTGGAGTATGTTGTTAGTATTTTGCTCGCTTTTTAAATAATAACAATCGCCATTCTTTATTTTATCTTTTTGGATTTGACCACTATCATTAGACAATTCTGCAATTGATTGTGTCTCTGACGATGAATCGTATTTTTGATTAATTTTTGAGAGAAATTCAGCATTCAGCTTAACACTAGATAGAAAGCCAGCAATAAGACAAAAAATGCAGAAAGTTTTCTTCAGAGTTCCCAACTGTATAGCGTCCAATTTTTTTAGGATAAATATAATAATAGAAAATAGTAAAATTGAAGTAAAGAAGGCTATAGGTAAAATTTTATAAGCATCAATTTGATTATCGAGATAATTGTTTATCTCATTAGCACTTATAAGATTAATAATTGCATAAAATAACGTAATAAAAATTGCTGGATTGTCTTTTTGCAGCGTTGTAACACGAACGTATTCAGCATTTTTTCTAAGATCATCAATCTGAAATTTAGCGTTGGGTGCGTTTTCTTTTAAATATTGATAAATAGTTTCGAATTCTACTTTTTGAAGCATGTTGCATTGTATGGTGATAAAATCAGAATTAGTCCTTAATGTACATGTGATATTTATTCCAGCGATTCCAAGTTCAACGCTATTTATTTCATTAAGTTTTAGTGATTCCAAATTAGTTGCTGAATTACTTTTTGGAAGAAAAATTTCGCCATCTCTTATAATTAGTTTGGGCTTAAGGTAAATCTTCTTCCATAAAGCGAAAATGCAAAGAGCTAAGCCGGCAATACCAAGAAATATCATAAAAATTTTAAAAGCAACTTCAGCTTGTGGAGAGCCTAATGTGCAGTTGCCATGCTTTCGATCGACAGAGCAAGGATTTTGAAACGGGAGTGTCATTATCCAAAGGGATGTAGGTAAAAAGAACACGATTAATGAGGATAAAAATTTCCAACTTAATTCGTATTTGTATTCCAATGACTGATTCAATTTATCCACCTTTTTGCTGCGTATTTTAGATAAAAACTAATCGTAATATATTTAAATTATCTAAGTCTTTTCCGATAAAAAGATATTACCTTTGGAGGACTAATGGGCAAATCAGGAGATCTCTCACCTCAGACGAGGAAATATATTTTATGGGGCTCAGTTTTATTGTCATGCTTATTGCCGCTTATTTTTGCAGTCACTTATGGAAACGTTAGTGACAGGCATGGACTATTTAAATATTTAGGAATCGGTCTTATTATTTTATTGGGATATTTAGCTCAAATCTTCTCAAATATAAGTGACAATAAATTTAAAGTTGAAAACAATGATTTTTTATTAACTGAAGAATGCTCCCAAGTTAAGTCAAAATTTTTATCGAATATCGCTGGTATCGGTCTATTAAATTTAATTTTATTTGTGATTTTTCTTAACTCAGATTTCACCTTAGAGCTTATTGAGCATCAAAATCTGATTTTAATACTATCGGCGTTGATGGCATTTTTTTTCATAGCATGGATGAATAAATTAACCAAAGATTCAAAAAGGGCAATTTTGCCATCGAATAGATGGTCTGCTTTGGTTGTATTAGGGTTGTTAAATTTTGGAGTTTTTGCAAATTTAATACCTTTGATTAATAAGTCTTTTGCGTTAAGCAAGTCTAAAGATGTTCAGCTCATTTTAAAAAATCCGCATGAACAGCGGGTAGATAATAAAATGGAGTGGTGTTTAGATTATGACGTAAAAGGAATTCCTGATTTCAGTTCAAAGTTTAGTTTCTGCAGTAATCAGTATGCAGGTTTAAAGCTCGATTATCCATTATTTGCTAAAATTAACAAAGGTATATTGGGATTAAGATATATTGATGAAGTCAAAGCACCAGCACAGGAAAATTTTGAAAGCTTTTTGAGATACTTTAAAAATGAAAAACTTTTGAGGTTTAGTGATTTAAAACAGTTTGATGCTATAAAAGGGAGGGATTCACATTTTGCCATATCGAAGACGTGGGAAGAAAAATGTAATTCCACCACACCTCATTTTTGCAGACTTGCAGGTTATTTGTATGATCTTTCGAGCAACAATGAAAAGAAAATTGAGCTTCTAAAAAAGGGATGTTCATTCAATGAGTTTATGAGTTGTTCGGGGTTGTTTTTTGCAGCTGATCCAAATATTGATGAACAGTTAAAGCATGTAGATAAACTTTTACAAATGTGTGGCGATAAAATAGATCTTCCAGCATTGGATGGTGTTCAGATATGCAACTATTTTAAAGATTTTGAGACCAAGTATAAGACCAGGAAAAACTAAAATTTATTCCGCCCATTCCGACTTTTTCGATGAAACGCTATTAAATCAAGTGAAACAAAGTGAAGAAG
>CAZOXW010000077.1:0-3332 GCA_964583925.1 uncultured Bacteriovorax sp. | reverse complement strand
GAGCTTTGGCGTTGCCATTTGCTTAGTTTTTGCTAGTTCAATTTTTAGATCAACATTTCGTGTACCATCAGAGAAAAGTTGGTTTTTATCAGAGGTATACATTCGAGAAATTTTGATACTATTGTCACCATAGGAGTTATTTACTTTGTATAGGACATTATTTGCAGAGCTTTTTATTTCTAAAACATCACTTCCAATTGAGAGGCCTGAAAAAGTATTAGTGCAAGCAATTTTATCTGTTAAGTTTTGAATAATTATTCGTCGAATTTCTAGTTCTTCTACCTTGGAAGTGGCCGAGACTTGTCCTTTGTGCATGTTCTTCATCAGAGTTGCTAGACCAAGTCCGAGAGCGCTCATCAAGCCAGAAACTATGATAATTTCAATAAGACTAAAACCAAAATTTTTGGTGATGCATTTCATATCGCAATTATGAAATAAACGACATTTCTAATCATTAAAATAATGATTTGTTCGCAAAATCTTATTTTATAAAAAAACTTTTATTAGATTTAGATTGGCAAATAATATTTTGATCAAGCCATTCATTTAAGTATTTATATGAGGCCGTCTTCTTTAGGTGATAAGTTTTTTGAATATCGGCAAGAGTAAAAACAGTAGTGGTTCGGGATAAATATCGCAGTGGATGATAAAAATTTTTATTGAGTGGAAGGATGATAGAGGTATCAAATTTTGAAAAATTTATAAAGATCAATTTATTTTTTCTCGTTATTGGGAAGCCACTTTTTTTTAATTGAGTAATTAATTCTTGAGTCCTTAAATATTTTGCCTTGAACGGTATATTTTCATCTTTAAAAACATAGTCTGTAATTTCAAAAATATTGCTTCCATGCTCTCCTCTAGAAATTAAAATCATAAGAATCTGCACTCTTTTACGTGGTATGATATCTACAACTTTTTGATTAACAATCCTAAGGCCACTACACAGATCAAGTGTATTATTGCAAGATTCAAACTCGGTTAAATAGTTAACAACTGAATGTTGTTTACCATTAATAATAATTGAGAAGCTCTTAGTGTTATTGGGAAGCTGAAATTTATTTTTGATCAGTCTGTTTAAATATTGAAAAAATGGTAGGCTCTTTAGATCACTAAAGTTGGAAAGCAGAGCACATGCTTCAGGTGGCGAGAGAGATGAAGGTAAATTTAATACACATTTCATCGCTAAGTAATATAGATGTAATTTTCCAATTTTAACATTACTTGGACTAATTACATTGAATGTTTCAGTTGCGAGATTTACTTCTCCATTTTTTAGTAGGATAAGTGTCCTATGAAGTTGTAAAATGGATTGCTTTGTTGGGGATGTTATTTGTGAAATTAGAAGATCAATTTCTTTAATCGGATTTTTGGTTTTCAGGTAGAAAATTTTCAACTCTATGCTAGTATAGGAATATGATTCTTTGATCTCTTGGTTCGTCTGGTTTTGACTAAGAAAATGCAGCAGTTTAAATATTTTAGGGGAAACTGGTGCTCCATTGTAAATTTTATTCATTTCTATGACGTATTGAAAAAATATCTTGTAGCCTTTTGGAATTTTTATGTTTTCTTTAAGAAGAAGCTCTGCCGATTTTTGAGTGGCCTTATATTTGCCTAAATCAATTCCTATAGCATGAATGGTACATGCAAGTTCCATATTAAGTTTTGATGGATTTTTCTTTAAATAGGTTATGATTTGCTTAAAAAGGTTGAGTATATGGTGCTTACAACCAAAATAAATAAAGACTTGAATTTCAATTATTAAAATTTGTAATTCAAATATATTAAAACTATCTAATTCTAGTTTTTGTGTGCAAAGATTAGCATTAGACATGATTTTAAAAAAATCAGATTTAAAGTAGTGCCGCAATGTAGTCTTATATTTTTTTTCAGATGCCGCTAAATAATTCATATCGACGACTATATACTTTAGTCATTTAGTCCGATACGGAGCGGGCAGCGTTATGGATCAATTTTACCATATTTTTACTATAATTTTTATTATCTAAAAATACAGAGAAATTTGTCGATAATGCTAAAAAATTGCAAGGAATAAACGTGAGTGAAATATTTGTTTTTTCAAAAAATGAAACACTGCCTGAAGTTTTAATTAAAATTAAAAGCGAGCTAAAAATTAATGCAACTATAAAAGATAGTGTTGATAAATCTTTAGTTGATATACCATTAGTTATAGAAGTTGATGAAAGAAGTATTCAAAAAACACTTGATTTTTTAAAGACGAGAACAAAACCTATCATTGTAATGTTTAATAAAAAATCAGACTTTAAGCTGTTAGAGTTTTTTAAAATGAGTCTTGATAAAATATTTGGTTTTATTGATTTGACTCTAGATTATGAGTATTCATTGCCAATAGTAAAAAATTATTTGAACTTAAATTTTTCAAAGAAAACTATTAGTATTGAAAAATTAGCTTCTGATGTTGAAAAAATTTTAGAGCATACTCAAACTGAACTTGGCCGTATTAAAAATTTGCATGATCGAATTGTAAAATTGCGTGAAGAGAAAACAAAATCATCGACGATTACGATTAAATTTATGGCGGGGGAAAAAAGTGGCGGAGAGTTCTTTGATTTTTCAGAGTTTGGTTCACATGTGGCCATTTTTGAATTAGGAGCAGATTCTTATGTTGCATCTTCACTTCTAATTTCAGAACTAGAAATTTTTAAAGAACGAGGACCTTCTCTGGAGTTAGTGCCTAATCTGATAAATAAAATACTGGCCATAGAGTCGGAATATAAAACGAATGTAAATTATCAAATCGCAGTATTAAATACTATAGATTTAACAGTTGACTACTTTCATAAGGGGCTTGGAAAGATTCTTTTAAACAATGAGACTAAATCTATTCAGTCAAATGGAAAGTTCAAGCTAAATAGAGATGATCGACTTCTGTTTTTATCAGAAGGAGCAATTAAAAATTGGAATCTGTTTCAGAAAGAATCAAATCTATTAACATTCATTAAGGAAAAAAATATTGATCAAGTTAGTGATTTTCTTAATGAGTTTTTCTTTGAACTCTATAAAAATAAGTCAGGATTGTTCTTAAATTATGATGCTATGGCAATCATTTTTCAAATTAATAAAAACGCAATTCATAAATTATAGTGAAATTCTCAAGATTTATTTAAAGAATAATTAAGGTTTTAAGTATTTAAAAAAAATGAATCCTCTGTAGAATTCTATTTACGTACATTTTTTATGGAGGATTTATGGGATTTACCAAAAAGGTAATTGCAGCACTTTTAATGTGCAGTTCAGTATCAGCATTTGCTGATGGTATTGAGTGGAGTGGTTTTGGATCGCTTTATTATTCA
>CAZOXW010000076.1:0-3446 GCA_964583925.1 uncultured Bacteriovorax sp. | reverse complement strand
GGTTTATTGTGGAAAGTAGGTGATTATGCAAAGTAATCTTCTACAAGCCTTGATAATCAACGATCCTTCCCTTTAAAACTTTACATAAGATCCTCGACAATTAGTTAATGTGGCATACTTTATGCTGTGTATAATATAAAAAATAAACAAGCTAGCATTAATAATAGAAGTAGTGTATGTATATAATGAATTTTATTTTTAACTGCATTAAGTAAGTTTTAAATAAGGAGTTGTAGTTATGGATAAAGAATTTCATGGTTATATTACCGGGCTATCAATATCATTGCTGTTTTTCTTAACAGCACAGTTTTCTTTTGCATTTTCCGATTCTGTCGTTCAACAATTACAGAATGCAGCAAATAATTACTTGGCAACTTACGGACAACAAGAATATATTTCTGGCGTTAGTTTATCAGTGAATTCAATTAAACTGCCCAAGATAATTAACATCAATAGTGGCTATACATCCTTTTCAGAACCAACTAAAAAGCCCATTGATCCTGAAAATCTTTATCAAATTGGAAGTATAACAAAATCATTTGTTGCCATTATTTTGCTACAATTAGAAGCGGAACATGCTAGTAATTTTACTATCAATAAAACTCTGGGAGAGTTGTTACCTGAACAAATACCCACAACTTGGGAAGGTATCACCGTAAAACAATTGCTCAACATGACAAGTGGAATTCCGAATTATACGGATGATCCTGATTTTTTAAGAGATTCAACTTCTCAAACGGGCCGGTATTTGAATTTTTCATCTAAGCAATTAATCCAGTACGTTATGGATAAACCATTATTGTTTCCAGCGGGCACTCGATGGCATTACTCGAATACGAACTATATTCTTGCCGGTATGGTCATTGAGAAGTTGACAGGCCATTCCTTCGCGCACGAGATTAATAGTCGACTTTTACATCCCTTTCATTTACAGAATACCTATTATTTACAAGATCATTTCCCTTATTATCCTGGATTATTTTATGAGCGCATGGTTCACGGCTATACGTATGAATTAAATAGTTGGGTGATCCCGCCAAAAACAGATGTCACGGATTGGACTTTATCTTGGGCAAGAGCTGCTGGGGCTTTGATTAGCACGCCCTCCGATGTCATACAATGGGCAGAAATTTTATTCACATCAAAAAAATTATTGCCTTCACAACAGCGTGATGAGCTAGAATCTTTAGTTTCCATTCGTACGGGCCAACCCATGACAGCGCCCACGCAAGATGATCCTGTTGGCTTTGGATTAGGCATCGCAGCAAATTATTCGCCTACAGAAACGATTTATTGGTATTCCGGAGGAACACTTGGTTACAATGTATTCTATTATTACTGGCCTAATGAACAAATCACGATTGCTACTGCACTCAATAGTGCCACTGATAAAAATAATATTCATGCACTTAGACTTATAGAAACCGCTTATAACATTATGACGGGAAATCGATTTAATTTATTAGCGGTTAATTTAGAAATGCAATAAATTTCGTTACTCTAAGAAAATTATTAAAAAAATTTTATATGTTAGATATATTTGAAACAAATTACTGGCGCATCTCTCATCGAGTGGATTCATGGTATTGTGGATATTTAATGGTCTCATCAAAAGATTCAGCAAGCGATCTTCATCAACTTAGTAAAAATGCACTTAATGAATTAGGGAATGTTTTAGCAATAACTGAAAAATTGCTTATTTTAGTGTACTCACCTTATAAAGTACTAACAGTCAAATTATGTTTTTCTCCAGGATTTAGTTGCCATTTCCATATGCTGCTTGTTACACACTTATTATTGGAAGAAATAAAATCACATCCTCTTTATGGATCTGATCCTGATGGCGTTGATGCTATGTTATTTGTCAATCGAGAGTATTGTGATAAAACACTTAATCAAGAGCAGAATAAAACTATTTTAAAAACAGTGGCTCAGCTAAAAAAATTGAGCAAGGAAGAAATAAAGTACACTTTGCGTTAATTGAGCATACTTTTTTTCCAAAAAAGCAGATTTAAATGAACGGGATATGCCAGCAGCTAATTCGTTCAACAATAATTTCTTGAGATAGCTATTGTAACTATATTGAAGATACTGAACCGTGAAAAAATATATCCAAGAAATTATCGTTAGATGCCTTGGTGGCACGTGCATTAAATTAACTACATGCTATAATTTATAGAATTTTCGTGCGTATAATCTAAAGAATACAAATTAATATACTAATTAGGAGACAATTTATGTACATAATGAATTTTATCTTTAAACAAGAGCATGTAAATATTTTAAGACAAATTACCGAAGAAGATCAAAAAAAAATTGTTGAATCAGTAATGAAAATTATTACTAAAGCTTTTCCTATTTTCAATGCCGAACTCACCTATTCAATCCATAATGGCATATATACTATAACTATGCCAGGCGTAGCAATTTTAACGGATCCAGCTAAAATTCGTTTGGCAAATGAGGTAAACTCACTGTTATCTAGAACCCCATTTGGAAGACTTTTAGAAATTACATTTGTAAGGAGCGATTGGATGCATGGCGACACCGTATATTTTCCTGAAGCAATGCATCCCTCAACGCCTAATAACGATTTTTTAGAAGCTTTTCATCTTGAAGCAACAAGAATTCCCGAAAGATTTTTATGTGCTATTAATCACTCAATTATGGAAAGGCCGGCATATTTAACCACCAATCCTAAGATTCATTATGAATTTTTGGCTATAAATGAGTGGCTTACTAGAAATCGAACCGATCCAACAACACGTGCGCCAGCAGCAATAACAGCGATTACAGAAGATAATGCATTACAACATGAAATAACTAATTTTTTAATGGATGCACTACTAAATAAAGATTTAGCAAAATATTATACGCCTACAATAGAGCAAGGAACTCAGACTAGCGCTGAAGATTTTAGTTCCGATAGCAGTGGCAGAAGGTCTCCTTCCTGCAGCAGTGCTGTATTTACTCCACTCCAAAAAACTGAATCACTATCGCATCTCCAAAGATTGTTGCCATTATTTGAAAAATATGGCATATCTAATAATACAAAGGTGGGCGCTGAGATGCTAAGGCAAGCGGTAATGCAGGATAATTCAGAAGATATTTTGATATTGCATGAGCAATATGGCGCATCAATTCTAAATATGGTTGATGAATCGGTGAACTCGCTAAGAAAAACAGCGCTACATTTATCTATTGAAAATGGATCTGAAAGCGCTTACTCAACGCTCATTAGCTTGGGGGCTGACCTTGACATGCAAGATGCGGAGGGTTTGACACCAAGAGACTACCAAGCAAGCAGACAAGCCAATAAGAAATGAAATGGATGCATGCAAAAAATAACTGCACAGCTTTATGTAAAGTTTTAAACCCATGCCTCCTTGATTATCAAGATCTTCAGTCAATTACTTTACATAACAGGTTACTTTCCACAATAATTT
>CAZOXW010000075.1:0-3748 GCA_964583925.1 uncultured Bacteriovorax sp. | reverse complement strand
GAATTATTTTAAACTGATACCCAGCATTTCATTTAAGTCTTTTAATTCAATTGTGACACTATTTCCATCAGAGTTAGCAGAAATTTTGTCTTTATATTTGTTTTTGAGCACCTGGTTTTCATTATTGTCTTTATCAGAATTAAATTCCTTTTTAATCGAAGTTGTATTTGAACCAAGACTTGATGGAGTTCTCGATGCACCTTTTTGTTCAACATCTAAGTAGGAAGATGCAATATTATTAAATCGAACGAGATTCTTGAGGTTGTTTGTTTTACTCCCTAATTCTTCAGCGATGGACTTATACTTGCTTTTGTCTTGATCAGAATTTTTACCATCTTCTGTTGTTGTTGTTTTAGAGACACGCTCTGCAAGTTCTTTTATAAGTGCTTCTTTTTGATCTTTAAATCGATTTCTAATTCTATCTTTTATTTTTTCTAGATTCTCATCTTTAGAGTACTCACTAATTTCATTTTCAGGTATTCCTATTTTTTTTAAATATTCAATGACTAGGTTTTTATCCTTAGAATCAAGAGCACTCTCCATTTCTTTTTCCTGAGCATACTGTCTCATTCCAAATTCGATTAAAGCGTCTTCTTTTGATTTTGTGTTTGTATTTAAAATTTTGCTACAGTTTGGATCATTTGGATTTTCGGAGCATTTTTCAGCAATGCTTTTGAGCTCTTCATTTGAATCTTTAGTGGCATCGGCCACATCTTTCGAACTAATAGTAATTGCTTCCATTGTGTTTAATTTTTGATCCTGAGAGTTGTCAAGATTTGAAACTTGCAGTCCGCCAGTACTCAAGCTTGGATCTTTATAAATTTCTCCAAGCTTTTCAGTCATTGCTAAATTTTTTCTAATAGAACTCATCGTTTCAACAACTGTACAGGCCTTTTGTTTGCTGTAGGCGCTTGCATCTTTATTATCGCAAGTACTTGGGACACTTGTCATACAGCTTTTTACCAATTCCTCACTTAGTGTTCCGGCATTTAGGGCCTTTAAATTTTCTTCTCTGTATTTTTTAGCTTCATCTTTATCTTTTACGTCCATTGAGATGTTGACACCACATTTTTCACTGATGCTTTCCATGCATTCACTTTGCTTTTTCTTATCAGCAATGCTGGCACATTTTGTATTCTCAGGTTTTTTCTCTCCAAGACAAGCGCGCTCATCGTCGGTTAGGGAAATAGTCAAATTAGTTTCTAGACAATAACTTGAAAATGCATCAACTACTGTTTTTGATAGTTCGGCCTTATAGAGATCGTGAAATTTTGTATGGTCAATTGCAATCAACTTTCCTTCAGAGTTTTCACCAAGTAGTGACTTCTTTAAATTCTTTCCAATAATCTCGGAGAGTTTTTGGTAAGCAGGATTTTTTTCATTTGAATAGGTCGTTTGAATATTTGTTTGATTGTTAGATAGATCAGTATTTCCGTTAACCTTTAAATTTTTTTGATGTTCGGCCGAGACTAATTCTTTGGTTTTATCATCTAATTTTTTCCAAATACAATCAGGTAGTTCCTCTAATGATTTTTTTTCGTTTTTACATTCATCTATTTTTTCTTGTACACCTGGTATTTTAATTAATTTATTTAATTCATCATTAGAGCTAGTTGATTCAAAGGCCGTGCTTGTGCTTTTCTCGTTTGCTGCAAAAACAAGCATATTAAAAGTGATCAAATAACTTAATAAAAAAGTTGAGCATCTCATAGTTTATATCCTAGCTTACTTGTCGGAAACTAAGGGGGGGAACTTTAATTTTTCATTGAAATCAATGGCTTAATAGGTCTATCGGAGATAAAATAGTATCGATGGCCTTACAAAAATATTGGGCACCATTTTTTACGATTCTTTCTTCTTTAAAAAGCCCAATCCAAAAACGGGACTCTCAGAAAGTTTTTGTCTTCGTTTGTTGTATTCTTCTGTCGTTTTAACTGAAGAATGGCCAACATCTTTTGATATTTTATAGAGATCAACTCCGTTATCTAATGCAGAACCAATATAACTTGCGCGGGCCGAGTGAGGGGAGATTCGCTCGACGATTCCGGCCTTTTTACACCATGTTTTAATTATATAATCTACTGATTTAGGGTCTAGTGGTTTTATGATATTATCGGGCTCAAGAGGATTTTTACTTGGCCTAAATATCCAGTCTTCAGGGTGCATTTTTTCACCTATAGATTCAATATAGTGGATATACTCCATGATGACTTCGTAGCATTTTGGATGAAGTACTTTTATTAATTCTTTTCCACCTTTTGCTCTAATTTGAATAATTTTGTGCTCATTTTTTTCGCAAAGGTGTTTTAGCTTGATATTAATTAATTCGGCCTTTCTAATTCCAGTTGTAAAGAGGGTATAAATAACTGCTTTATGCAAAAGCCCTGGGCCAGAAAGTGTATCAATTAATCCGAAAAGTTTTTCAATTTGCTCATCACTTAAATCATTTGTTGGTGTTTTTACAACTTGCTTAGGCCTTTTAATCGACATACATGGATTAAATTCGACGAAACCTTTTTCAATTAAAAAATCAAAAAAGCTAGATGTTGCTGCAATTTTTCTATTAATAGTTTTAGGAGCGCAGTCATTATCAGAAAGCCAGTTTCTAAAGGCGACGACGTGGACTCGTTCAATATCTTTGTAGCTAGAAACTTCCAAAAAATTGTCTTTTAAAAATTCAAAGAATTGAGTTAGGTCAATTCTGTAGGATTTTCTAGTATGGGGGGACTCAAAATTATGGAAAAATTCATATTCTAGTTTGTAATTAAAGGAATTCTTAAGATCAGAGCTTAATTCATTTGTGTTAAAATTGTTTTTAACAAGTGATTTCATAATTAAATTTTACAAGAAACCGAATAGAAGAAAACATTTTTAGAATAGGAAATAAATACATCTAAATAACTGATATTAACGGTTATGTTTTACATAGGAAATTCATGTGCAAAAGACAAAAGATATTATCCTTCTAAATAATATAAAAGATGGCCAAAGATTAAAATCTACAATTGAAAACGATTTAAAAATTGCTGAAGTTACATTGGCCAAAAATTTTGATGAATTTTATAAACTAATCAACGAATTTGATTATAATTGCTTTTATTTGGATGAAAGCTTATCTGAGATTAATACTTTTGATTTAATTAAAAAGCTACGACAAACAAAAAAATTTCATAGATCGATCATTTCAATTATAACGGCAAAACCTGAATCTTATCAGGCGATGGATTTAAAAGAAAAAGAAATTAATTTGGCCATTAGCTTAAATTTTTCATTAGATGATATTCAAAATGTATATAAAAAAACGGTATCTAGTCATCAATTTCGGCTGATTCCAGGATATTTTAAAATACTGATTATTGACGATGACCCTGACATTGTCGAAATTATTTCTGGGCACCTAGAAAATTTAGGCCATGATCGTTTTGAAAAGTGCCATAATTATCGATCGGCCTTAGAAAAAATATCCGATGGCGAATATGATATGATTTTGGTCGATTGGAACTTGGGCGATGGAACTTGTCTAGAACTTCTAGAGTCAATTAAACTTCATGCTGCCAGTGAAAAAACGAGAAATTCGATTATTGTGGTGATTACAGGTCGAAATGAAATCGATGATATGATGACCCTTTTGAAATATAAAGTGGATGATCAAATAATCAAGCCGTTTGATGAACGCGAATTTGAAGAAAAAATTGAATATGCCATTAACAAGAAGTTAAAAAAGGGTTCTACCCGATAAGAAAAGTTA
>CAZOXW010000074.1:0-3807 GCA_964583925.1 uncultured Bacteriovorax sp. | reverse complement strand
TTAATTACATTGAGCAATAATTTTTCATCGATTGCTTGAAATGTTCCATTAATAACTTCGAAAGTGAGTTCAATAAATAAACCCATGAAAAAGAGTGCACAGGCAAGCCAGAACATAATTTTGGAGCATTGGTAGCGACTGAAAAAGTATTTTAAAAAGGTTTTAATTCGTGCATTCATATAGATCATTTACTCAACAATCACTCCATCCATAATATTAAGCTCTTTTTTGAACAAGTTAGTATCAACTTCCATAAGTCCTAAAATAGTATGGAAGACATAATCGTGAGTGTATGAGAGATCAACTCTTTTGCGAAGCTTGGGATAGTCAATTTCGGCTGCCAGTTCACCACCAAACCACATGATGGCCGCGACTTTCTTTTGCTCATCAGGTGCCATGAAATAAGGGAGCCCATGAAGGTACACCCCATTTTCACCAAGCGATTCCCCATGGTCACTGACATAAAACATACCGGTTTCAAAATCTTTCGAATTATTTTTTAGTAGGACGATAACTTTGTGGAGGAAAAAGTCAGTATACAAAATAGCATTGTCGTATGCATTTCCAATTTCTTCGTTAGTGCAATTTTCAAGTTGGCTCGTTTTGCAGACAGGTTTAAATTTTTCGAATTCTTCCGGATATCTTTTATAATAAGCTGGGCCATGGTTTCCCATTTGATGAAGGACGATAAAAATATCTCCTTCTTTTTTGCTATCAATAAAATCTTGCAGTCCAACCAACATACCCACATCTCGGCATTCCGGATCACATATCGTATTTGGTGGCGAACTTTTATAATCTTGATAAGTAAACCTATCAGCAACACCCTTAGAGTTGGAGTTGTTATCACGCCAGAGTATATTCACTTTTTTTGTGTTGTTTAACACATCTAGCAAGTTCCCAGAGGAGATTGCTTTTTTATTAGTGAAATCGTTCCTTCCAAAATTAGAGAATAAGCAGGGAACCGAAATCGCAGTTGAAGTTCCACACGAAGTCATATTTCGAAAGCTAATGACTTCTTCCTTTTCGAGATAGGGATTGGTTTTTTTATTGTAGCCATTCAATGAAAAACGATCGACTCGTGCCGTTTCACCTACGACCAAGATAATTAACTCTCTGTGTTTATCATCAGCTGGAAGCCGTGCGCCCTCGCCAATTTGTTTGAATGATGATTTATGCTCATCAACAAAAAGACTAGCATATTTACCTAGAGAAAAAATATAATAAGTTGGATTGCTGTAATATCGAAGCGGCTTATGGGCACGTAAAAAAGAAGCGTAATTTTTACTAAAGGTAAATACTAAACTAACTATAATGATAATTGAAACTGCGATTGAAGAAAATCTTGATATAGCTTCTTTCTTTAAAACCTCGTAAGAGATCTGAACTTTAAAGAGGAGGTAAGAAGGTAGAATACCTAGAAATAGTAAATAACCAAAAAAAGTCGGAGTGATTAAATCAAAAGCTTCATCAGTTGTTGTGTTGAAAATATTGGCAAACATATGTTCGTCGACGACTACATTGTAACTGTCCATAACAAAAGCAGCCATTGAAGAAAGTAAAAAAATTATTATGAGAAATGGTTTGAATATTTTTTTAATTCTTAAAATATTTAAAAAGATATTTATGGCCGATGTTAAAATAATAATTAAAGAAATTATGAAAAAAATATTTGTAGTTGTGGGTGGATAGACAAGTAGAGTTTTCTTGAAAAAGGTATAATTATAAAGACACGTATAGATAAACGAGATTAAGAGAATTAATTTTGTTTGAGTCCATTTAATATTCATAAGAAATTCTAACTTGCTGGGTGTGGTTTATAAATCTATTTTTGCAGATTAACCGTATGTTTTTTTCTAAATCCTGGCTGAATTTATCTGATTCAGTTTATTATTAAAACGGCTGATTCTCTACTATTGAAGTAGTTTGCAGTTTACCTGATTTCTTGACCATTGTGCTAGCAGTCTGAGTCTGAGTCTGAGTCTGGAACTCCCCGAGGCTTACACCGAGGGGAGTGCCCTTCGCGGGTTCATCGGTCTATTGCTAGGCCAGCACTAGCCACTTATATTTTATCCTTATGAGGATAATTTGACTTTTCCATGACAGTCTTTTGTATTAAAGATATTTCTAGGTAATTTTTTTGTTTTTCTATTCATAAAAACCTTGATATCAAGTAATTCTAAGACCTTAGTCGATAAACAAGGAACTTCAGTGAAAGTGCGACTCAAACATACTTGCGGCATTTTACTTCTTTTCTCAAGTTGCTTGTTTAGTGCTGAAGTTAAATACACAAGACCGGCGTTCAAAGATGTAGTTATTAATATCCCAAACACCATGGTTGATTCATGGAATATGTCTTTTAATACTAAACCAGAAACACTGTCGGTTTGGGGTGGTGTAATTACATCAACAGTCGTTTTTTATATTTATGACGAAGAGATTCTCGCTGAATTTCAGCGATGGGGACGAAAAGCTGGTCTCGGCAATGATGATCATACACGGGACATGGTTAGCATAGGTTCAATTAACATTTTCAGAGGTCCAACCGATCTGGGATCATTTTTTTATTTTTTAGGAGATGGCTGGACTAACTTTGGTATTAGCGCTTCTTTTTACCTTAGTGGAGCACTTACTGAAAATAATCGCGCGATGCAAACAGGAAATCAAATTTTTCATGGAATGGTAAGTTCGACCATCGCAAACCAAGCATTAAAAAGAAGTTTCGGCAGAGAAAGCCCAATACGGAAATCAAAAGCTCGAGGTGCCTGGAGACCATTTCCTAGTATCTCAACATATAATAATGACATTTCAAAATACGATGCCATGCCTACGGGCCATCTTATGACTGCCACTATGACCTTCACAATTATAGATGAAAATTATCCTGAATATAGATCATGGATTAGACCTGTAGCTGCAACATGGCTAACAATCCTCGGCTTTCAAATGGTTAACAACAGCGTTCATTGGATAAGTGATTATCCACTGGGAATAGCCATGGGGTATGTCTTTGGAAAAGTTTCTTCACAGTATGGAAAACAAGAAGATTCAGCAATAACAAATAATAATTGGGAAATTTTTCCAATAGTATCCAGTGACAAGCTTAATAGAAAATACGGCGTTGTTGGGAACGGAAATCCGTCATTAAGCTCTTCAAAAACCATTTCGTGACAACTCAGTCACAAAATTCAAAACCAATTTTTTCAAACTGGCCTATGTTTAGGTCAAAATACTTTTTATCCTCACTTTAAAACACCTATTTTTCACTCCTACAGCTTTTTCTTAGGAGTGGAGAACTTCGTGGGCACAAAGCTCTCCATTCAACCAATTCGCGGGTGTCCGTAACTCCGTCGGGTAGTGCCTGTTACAATATTTAATTGTTAAAGAACTATGTCCTGAAGTCACTCTGTGGCCTCAGGCGATTTGCATCTACCGTTTTCACGGAATTCATCATTTGTTTTATTCTCATCACCTCCAGGTAAATGTAGTTCATCATTTTTATTTCGATGTAGCGAGCACTGGTAACTATTTCTCCGGCAATCGCTACAATTCTTTTCCTTGTTGTCTCTACAAAACATCCCTTGTCGGGCACAACTGCAAATGAAGCAAACCTCATTAAGTTGTACGCGATTACCCCCATCAATCCCCACACATTATTTGCCTTCAAAGTTCCGCAGAGGAAATGATGAAAATCCATACCATTCTTAATATCTTTTATGTTGTTTTCCACCTGAGATCTTCGTCTGTAAAACTTGATAACTTTTTCACTACTCATTTCGCTTTCGCTCATGTCTGTGACAACCGCAT
>CAZOXW010000073.1:0-3919 GCA_964583925.1 uncultured Bacteriovorax sp. | reverse complement strand
CTTGTTTGATATGATTAAAGTTTTTTGAGTCACCCACTGCCAACCTAGGATAGTCCTGCCAACCTAGGATAGTCGAAGAAAAGAAGAAAGTTTTAGATATGATCCTCTCGAACCCAGTTTTAGATGGGATAAATATACAATATGATTTGAAAAAGCCATTTGAGATATTGAAGGAAATGAAGGGAAATGATGAATGGCGCACCCGGCACGACTCGAACGTGCGACCTACCGCTTAGAAGGCGGTTGCTCTATCCAACTGAGCTACGGGTGCATTAAATTGGTGTAAGGTGAAAACTAAAGGACTTGCGCTTTTTTGTCAAGGTAAAGTTAAGATTTTACACGGTCTAAGTTATTAATATTTTAAATAAATCCTTTATCATTGCAGCTGATTATCATAAAATTTAGCCATGAATAAACAATTAGTATTTCATTCAGAAGATCAATTGAAAGAGCATATTTTAACTCGACAACCTACGCTTTATCATAGCTCTCAAACTTCAACCGTGATTCCTTTTGAAAAAATGGAAAATTTATTAAACAAAAGTACAGTCCTTGGGAACCTTTCCCTTTTAAAAGGAAATCTATCATTTGATTCAGAGTTTAACTTGAAAGTTTCTGGATTTGTAACGTGGAAAGAGGCAAAGGAATTCTGTCGACAGCATGGCCGTGAGGTTATGACTTCACCGACTGAGGAATTGGCCGGTATTTTGTCTGGAATAGCTACGAGCGCTACGGGGGAACGTAGTTTTGGTTTTAAAAACTTGCGTTCTCAAATTATATCTTTGGATTACTTAAACTTTAATGCAGAAAAAATACATTTAGAAAGCTGTAAAGAGTTGTCTCTCGGTGTAGATCTAACTTCTTATCAAGAAGAATTTAGTTTATTTTCAAATTTTAAAAATGCCCCATTTCCTAGAATGGCGTATGAGACGGACTTAATGACAGGAACTGAAGGGCAGCTTGGAGTTATCGTTGGAGCAACTTTAAAAACAATTCGCTATGAACCTGAGACGTATATGTTTTTTTTGCTTCCAAAGTGGGAAGAAGATTATCGCCCTCATCTTGAGTTGTTTTATAAAGTTCAAGGTCTGCGCGGAAAAATTCGTGCGTGTGAGCTTATAGACGCAAATTCACTTTCTTATCTTTCAGAAGAAAAAAGAGTTGGAAAAAATCAAGATTTAGTTTTTTTAGAAATTAAAAAAGATGACTTTGAAGATATTTACAACGATCTACTTTCAAATTTTGAATTTATTCATGAAGATTCAATATTTGAAATGAATTCAAGTACTATTCGAGAGTTGCGAGTTAGTATTCCCAGGGCCATTTTTGAAGTTAATACCAGAATGGGAGTAACGAAAAAAGGGACTGATATTCAAGTTTCATCAAAAGACATCAAATCCCTCTTAGATAAATATCGAGAATTATCAAAATTGAAAGTAGACTATAATTTATTTGGCCATTTTGGTGATGCTCATTTACATTTTAATTTTATGCCAACTCCTAATCAAAATGAATTTTGTATTAATCAGTTAGATGAGTTATATAAAGTGATTAAAGCATGGGGAGGATCTCCATTTGCTGAGCATGGAATTGGGCTTTTAAAGAAAAAATTTATTACTGATTTTTATTCAGATAATCAAAGAAGAGTTTTTAAAAAATTAAAAAATGACTTTGATCCTTTTGGGCAATTTTTTATTGAAGGATTTATGTCATGTTAATGGCAAGAATTATTAAATCAGGCAAAAGAGAGTTCGAGTGCTTAAGTGAAGTGGATCATTCTTCTATCATTGCTCCAGCGCTAGGAAATTTATTAAAGGGCGACGAAAATACCATCGTTGTTGGAGATTACGTTAAAATAGATAATGGTGTCATCGTGGAAGTTTTACCTCGAAAAAATGAAATTTTTCGTTTAATTATTCGCGAGCAAAAAAAGAAAGTGACAGCATCTAATTGCGATTTAATGGTAATTTTAAATTCAGCCAGTAAACCAGATTATAAAAGAGGGATTGTTGATCGTTTTTTAGTTCGTGCTCACCAGTGGAATATTGAACCAGTTGTCGTTTTTAATAAAATGGATCAATACGACACAAGTGCATTTGATATCCATTTTGAGAGAGATAGATTAAAGGAATTAGGGATTTCTTGCTTTGAAATTTCGGCCATTAATCGCCAGTATCAACCACGTTTTTTAGATTTAGGGATCGAAGATTTAGTTGCTTTATTAAAAAATAAAACTTCTATTTTTTTAGGACAGTCAGGGGTTGGAAAATCTAAAACGATCTCACTAATTACTGATAATAAATTATTCTTACCTTCAAATGAAATTGGTAAAAAAGGGAAAGGAACTCATACTACAACTTGGAGTGAGATTATTAATGTTGGAGAATTTTCAATGATTGATTCTCCCGGAATTCGCTCTTTTGGTGTTGATGATTTAGAGCAAGTAGATCTTTTAAGTTACTTTCCTGATATCGAAAAATTAGCAGTAAAATGCAAATTTACCAATTGTAATCATGCACCTTCGACCACTGGATGCTATTTTACAGAAGAATTAGATTATTCCGACAGGAAAGCTCAGTTAATAGCCTCAAGGCTTGAATCTTACTTAAAAATGCAGGAAGAAATTGCAAAAATTCCAGCTTATCTAAAAAAATAATTTTTTTATCCGATACCTAATAAAAGTCCTTAGGAGAAGCGTATGTCGGATTTCAAAGTTTTAGATTTTAATAAGAAAAAAGCAGAGACAATCGAAATGAAACGAAGAGCTTTTAATCGTATTGTCTTCACAAATTTTTTAGGTGCGTATTCAGTCATAGAGGAAAGTGGGTCAATTTATCCAGTAACAATGGTGGATATCGCAGGTGATGGTTGTGCTTTTATGGTTCCTTGGGATGCTAAGCATGACAAAAAAATACCTGGCGGAACTGAAATTTCAATGAGGATGTATTTTACAAAAGCGTCATATATACCAGTCATTATGAATGTTCGCCACGGCAAAGAAGTCCTAGGTGAAGATGGTAACACTTACATGCAATATGGTTGTGAATTTGATAAATCAGTTCCAACTTTTGAAGCTATGCAAAGCTTTATTGATTTTCTTTATAAGTTTGCAGAGCATTCGGCCATAGATCGTGGCGATATAAAAGTTTACTTCAAGTAGGCCTTAATTTGTGATAGAAATGTATCCTAGTAAATAGGATACAGAAATGAAATTGGCCGTTATTGGTTCAGGTCCCATCGCTCTTTATGCTTCAAAGCATTTTTATGATCTTGGTGCGCAAGTCGTATTATTTTATAAAAATGAGTTGGGTGGTAATATTCGATTTTGTAATCATTTTAATATACATGGTTTTGTAGATTATCCTGCCCAAAAAAACTATGAAAAATTTTATACAGAAGACTTGCTTCCGTTAGTTGAATTTATTCAAAGTAACAATATTGGAAAAAAAGGTACAGTCCTACGAGTTCATAAGAGATTTTTACATGCAAATGAAGAGGTCTTTGATCGCTCTCGATTAGTTGACCTATTTCGAGTGGTTTATAGTGTAAATCCCAAAGAAGCAATCTTAAAACAAGTGGAAGAAAATAAAGACATTTTTTCAAGCCTTGGGGAAAACGTGATTGCTTCACTTCATGAGGCCATTGAAAGTTATGAGGATTT
The DNA here is from genome assembly GCA_964583925.1 of uncultured Bacteriovorax sp. Taxonomy (GTDB): domain Bacteria; phylum Bdellovibrionota; class Bacteriovoracia; order Bacteriovoracales; family Bacteriovoracaceae; genus Bacteriovorax. Next base: position 258 of record CAZOXW010000073.1, on the reverse strand, counting down.
CGATCTTGTCATTGAAGCAACTGGCCTTGGAAAAGAAGATTTTTATATGGGGCCATCTGGTGCAATGGCCATCAATGAATTAAATCTAAAAAAACATTCTCATTTTTTTTATGGAAAAGATTTTTTTAAAAATTTTGACCTTATCAAAAATGCTCAAGTCTTAGTCGTGGTTGGCGATGATGTGGCCGCGTATATAGCTATTTTAAAATTATCAGATTGGCTTTTTAGTGAAAAAAGCAAAAAAATATTTTGGATTAA
>CAZOXW010000072.1:0-4253 GCA_964583925.1 uncultured Bacteriovorax sp. | reverse complement strand
CATAGTGAAGGCGATAAAGATATTCAGTGAAAAACTTATTTTTAAAACTTCCCAAAATGGGGAGATTTTTAGGGTTTCCGTCATTAGGGAAATTTTTAAGATTCCAGACGAGCAAGCCCACGCGTTCCCAGATGGCCACAAAGTATCAATGATTGCTTTCCGCGACGACGATCCAGAAAAGCGAGTTTTATTAGATTGTCATCCACCCAAAGGCCCTCATTATCATATTGGTGACGTAGAGTCGTCATTTGAATGGGTCGGATTAAAAAGTGCTGATGATTTATTTTGGAAACTTGTAGAAGCGGAATTTGGAAAACTTGAGGAGGTATTAGAGTGAAGACCATGACTTTTAAATATAGGCCAAACAATAAAAAGAAATCGTTAGCTGATATGGAAAAAGCTATTGCTGGAAAACCGCAAGTTTTTGAGGACACAATATTTTTTGAAAGCCTTGATCTGGTAGATTCTTTTATTAATCCGATGAAGGCAAAAATTATACGGGCCATACAGAAACATAATCCGCAATCACTTTATGAGCTGGCCCAAATACTAGATAAGGATCAAGGATACATTCAAAAAGAAGTAAAGTTTTTGGAAGGACTTGGTGTTCTGGAAATTGAGTCAGTGAAAGATGCTGGTCGGACTAGAAGTGTTCCGAAAGTTCTTTATGACAAATTTATTATTGATCTTAATGAGTCCGATGAAGCATTGATGGCCGTTTAAAAATCGCACTGCGTATAAAAAACATGAAAGATGAATATGATTTTTCTAAAGGAAAAAGAGTTGACCCGAGCATGGTTGATCCTAATGCGGGATGGATTCCAATTAATCTTCGGATTTATGCAACTGAAATTTGCACAATAAGAGATGAAGCCGACAGGCTTGGTATTCCATATTTAACTCTTATGGAAAACATTATTAATCAATACGCAAAAGACCTAGCTAAAAAATAAATCGCTCATCGGGCCTATTATGGGGCCCATGAGCTTTCATTCAAAACAATTCTAAATATCTTCAAACAACTTCTTACTCTCTGCGCATTCTGTGAATAAAGTGAAAATAAAGTACAAAACATTCAGTGCGTTGAATTTTGCACTATTTACGCCGCATCTTTTTAATATTGTTCAGTTCTACTAAGACCGCAACCATGCTTGACCTCCCTCCCCCAACAAGTTGAGTGATGGAGGTCAAGCATGGTTGCTAATAAGTATTTTTTTATGGTAGTGATGCGGCGGATTTAAAATAATTTTGTGGAGTGGTTTTGGAAATAGAAACAGGAAGAATGAGGATTACGGAAAGAGATAAGGAGTGTGTGCGGTTTGTTGTAGAGCAGGGTTTTGCGACGATTGAGCAGCTTTGGAAGGTGGCATGGAGTGATCAGAAGAATTCTTCATATACATATAATCGGGTTTTAAGTTTGGAGAAATTTGGTTTTTTGAAGTCGGTTAAAATTAATGACACGACAATGAAAATTGTTACATCAACACCAAAAGCTCGGATCATTACCGCCGAGTCTTCAGCTTATCCGACACCAGTTCAAGGCGTATCAAAAGATTTAGTTCATCATCAACTTCACTTAAATGAACTGAGAATTTTGTTTCAAGAAAAAGGATTGAAAGATTGGCGATCCGCAGAATGCTTGGCCGTCGATCCAACATTTAGAAAACTAGGATCGCGTCACGTCCCAGATGCGTTTTATATAAGCAGTCGCGGAATTAGAACGGCGATTGAATACGACCGAACAATTAGAAAAAAAGATCGGATTAAAGAGCGTCTTAGTTTGTATCTGGCCGAGTTAATGTCACCTGACAGAAACATCGACCGGCTTATCTATCTGGTCGCTCCGGCCTATTTGAAAACCTATCAGCAGATATTTGATCAGAACTTTGAAAGTGTTCGAGGGATGTTTGTCTTTACAACCTTGGACGAATTTAAAAAGCAGATAACAGGAGTTTCGCAGTGAGTACTAAAAACAACTCAAAACCAAACAACAATTCTTCAAATGATATCTATGGAGACATAGCCAAGATGCTCGTTTATGGATTTCTAGCATTTGTTGCATGGGTAGTTATTTTCGCCCTAACTCTATCGGCAACGATTGCAGTAATGGCCGAAAAGCACCGTGAGCAAGGCTTAACGGAGTGGGAAATATTTAAAGCTAAATCTTGGCGCATTGTGGGCCTATTGCCATTTGTTTTAATCATTGCTTTTTTTGTGGCCGATTATATTCCACAAAATATTACGATTAAAAATTTTATCAAAGTGGCCCGTGGAAAGGATCACCCAGAAACAGAAAAAGATTATAGAGAGCTAGTTGAGGATGCTAAGTCAAAACTAGAAAGCACAGAGTCTGATTTGAGGATGGAAAAATATAGTATTGAGTCAGCAGTCGAAGACAACAGAAGAATCATTAGAGACTACAATAGGGCACGCACGGTAGAGGAAAAGTCAGAGCTTGGAGAGCAAAATAAACGGGCCGTAGAAGATTATAAAAAGAGTGAAGCCAATATCGCAAAATACTCCAAAGAAATTCCAGAATTAAAAAAGAAGTTAGCGTTAACAAGAACAGACCTGGAGGCCTTTAGAGATGGTGGGAAAACGTCTTTTGATAAAACTACTAATGAGTATCTAGCAAGTGCTCCAGCACAAACAACTAATGCCAATAAAGAAAAATTTATGCTTTTTGGACTCTTGTTTTTAATTGGATCGCTTATCATTTCATACCCAATGATCTATGCGGTTAGAAGCGATAGAAAAGAACTTAAAATATTCAATAAAGTCATTCGGTTCTTAGATATAGTTTTCGGGAAAGTTTCAGAATGGGGGCAAGTTCCATTTAGATTTATCATCTTTCTATTTTATAAAGGTAAAGAAAAGCCTCTAAATCCTAGCCTCGTCATGCAACTTGGATTTGAGCGAAACTCCTACTTAACAGACAGTAACTTAAATTATCACACCCAAATAATTGGTGGATCTGGTGCCGGAAAAACAAATCTTTTAAAAGTTATGCTTGAAGATCGAATGGCAAAAGGTCACTCGATTATCTTTTTTGACTTTAAAGCTGATGTTGAGCTTATGGACTGGATGGCCGGAGCAAGTGAGCAGTACGGTCGAAAGGAAGACCTAGTTATTTTATCAATGTCCGATCCCAAATTATCTTATGCCTATAACCCGATAAAACACGGATCAGAAACGGAAATTTCATCACAGATTATGAACTCTCTGACTTGGTCAGAGCCATTTTATAAAAGTAAATCAGAAGGGGCCTTGTTGGTTATTCTTAAAGCACTTTGCTATCAACGAGACATGGGAGGACGAGATTTCCACCTTGGTGATCTTTACCAATTCTTAAATGATGCAAGCTTTAGAATGGATATTGTCTCGGCAGTCAGTCTTTTAAATTATCCTGAAATGCACCGAGGGGATTTAAAGCGCATTTGTGAAGAATTAACGGTTCCCAATAAAAAAGAAAATTTTAACAGCTTAATAACACAAATTTCAAAAATTCTTAATTCATCAGCAGGTGATATTGTCGTCCATAAAATTGGAAACGATGAGGAATTTGAATTTCGCGAAGTCATGGAGACGGGAAAGATTGCTTATCTTTTTATGAACTCATTAAAGCTAAAAGACACCGCAAGCATTATGGGAAAACTGATGCTTCAGGACTTAATGAAGGCCGTCGGAAATATTTACGATGATCGAAATGCAATCAAGCACCCTACTACTTTAATTATTGATGAGTTTGCTTCTTTTGCTACACCTGACTTTGGAGAATTTATCGAAAAAGCTCGTGGTGCTGGAATTAGTATTGTGATTGCTTATCAAAGTAGAAAAAGTTTAGACCACATCGAAGATAATTTAGCGATCAAGGTTAATGAAAACACCGCTAATAAAATAGTATTCCAGGTTCAAGACTCTGAAGACGTTGAATGGTTTTGCAGTCTCCTAGGAACTAAAAAAACCACCAAAGAAACTTACCAAGCGGAAGATGGAATTTTTGGAGATACAAAAACAGGAATGAAGTCTGTTCGTGAAGTTGAAGAATACGTGATTCATCCAAACCAGATAAAAAATTTAAAGCTCGGTCAGGCCCTTTTATATTGTTCCAAGGTTGATCGGCACCACGCTATTATGAATATTAAGAAAGCTAATCCGTTTATTGGAAGATATGAAAGAAAATCTGTGCCTAATCAAATTCCCGCCAATGTTAATGTGATTAAGATAGGTCAAACCAAAGAAAATGAGACCGA
>CAZOXW010000071.1:0-4351 GCA_964583925.1 uncultured Bacteriovorax sp. | reverse complement strand
TCGTTTCAAATCCATCGAAGTTAAAAAGAATGCTTTCGTGGGAGCCAAAACATAATGACCTTGAATTCATTTGCAAGACGGCCTTTTTGTTTGAGAAGAATTTGAGTTAGTTAGGGGGAGAGATTTCAAATAGATAGGGTGTCTAGTTGCCGAAAATGACGCTTTTTAATTGTACATCTGCCGAAAATGACGCTTTTTTTGCAATTAACTGAGAAAAATGCTAATATCGCTTTATGAGTACAAGCAATTACAGAAGGACATTAAACTTATTAGAGAGAGTCAGCGAACGGTCTCATTTTCTTTTTGGGCCTAGGGCCACAGGTAAAAGTTGGCTAATCAATAATCAATTGGAAGGGGCTCAGGTTTTTGATTTACTTGATTTTGAAACATATGAGCGTTTTTTGATTCGACCTAAATCTTTAAGCGAAGAAATAAATAATAACCTCGTTGTAATTGATGAAATTCAAAAAATTCCAAAACTTCTCGATGAAGTTCACCGCTTGATAGAGACAAGGGGGATTCGGTTTCTACTTACTGGGAGTAGTGCAAGAAAATTGAAGCGCGGAGGAGCAAATCTTTTAGCAGGACGTGCACGATCTTTAGAATTGTTTCCAGTAACAATGAGTGAGATGGAAAATTTTCGCTTGGATTCTTATTTAGAGACAGGAGGGTTACCTCTTATTTTAAATTCAACGAGGCCCAATTTGGATTTAAAGTCCTATGTTAATTTATATTTTAAAGAGGAAATTCAGGCCGAGGCCTTAGTTAGAAACATAGATCAGTTTGCACGTTTTTTAGATTTTTTTGGAACGATTTCGGGGCAGGAATTAAATTATCAGGACATTTCAAGCGATATCGGCGTTCCCGCAAGGACTGTTGCTAATTTTATTGAAGTGTTGAAAGACACTTTACTTGCGTTTGAGTTAGAACCTTTTAGAGCAACTATAAAAAGAAAGGCCGCGAGCAAAAGTAAAATTTATATTTTTGATGTTGGGGTTGCCGGGTATATGTCTCATCGAGGTTTAATCACTCCGAAATCTGAATTATATGGAGCTGCCTTTGAACATTTCTGTCTACAGGAAATACGTGCAAGAATTAGTTATGCAGAAAAAGACTTAAAAATGTATTACTGGAGAACTCAAAAAGGTGAGTTTGAAGTCGATTGTATTTTAGGCAATGAAATGGCGATAGAAATTAAATCAAGTGACAAGTTCCAAGAAAAATATTTAAAAGGACTAAAGGCATTTAAAGAAGAAGGTTTAGTTAAACGTCATATTTTAATATCAAGAGATCCAGTAAAACGAGTTGTCGATGGGATTGAGGTGATGCCATATGATTATTTTTTGGAAAAAGTTTTGGTAAGATGAGCCTCAAATCAAAAACAAACGTCTAAAACCTTCTTGCCAGTGCAGACAGGTAATATCATCAATCTTTTTAGAAATAGTATCAAGTGACCAAACTTGTGCTTCAACTGAAGAGTCCCAAGACTTAAGGAAATTTGAAATAGTTCTAGTGTCATCATTTGTAATTTTTGAAGTTGATTTAATTTCAAGTAAAAAATCTGGTTTTCCTGGTCTTTCGATAATTAAGTCAATTTCAGCATCATCTTTAGTTCTTAAATAACTAAGATGATAATCATTTTTTAAATACTCACATATTCTATGAATTTCTAGAATGATAAAATGTTCGAAGGCATATCTATAATAACTTGTTCTTTTTTCGAGAGGTAGTCTTAATGTTCGTTCAAGTGCAGACTTAACTCCTAAATCGAATAAGTAAAATTTAGGCGCTTCACGCTGGCGCTTTCGTATTGAGCGATGAAAAGATGGCAGTAAAAAACCAATAAGAGTATCTTCAAGAACCTGATAAAAACTTTTTACAGTTTGATCACTGGTTCCAACATCTTTAGCAATTTTAGAAAAATTAATTATTTTTCCGGAATTTTGCGCAGCGACTTCTAAAAAATCCCGAAATGAATCTATTCTTCTAATTAACTGTTCTTCTAGAATTTCTTCTTTTAAATAATTTTTAATATAAGTTCTAAGGAAATCAGCTTTTAATTCATTGTCAGTAAATGAATATGTTAATGGCAAACTTCCAAAGCGAAGTGTGTGGTCAAGATCAAAGGTTTCACCCATTTCAATGTGAGTGAACGGATATAGTTGATAATTTACGGCCCTGCCTGCAAGTAGGTTTGCAGAGTTTCGTTTTAATTTTCTAGCACTCGATCCAGTTAAGATAAAAAAGCACTGATGGCCTCGATTATTTTTTTCAATTTCTAGATGAACGACATCTAAAAGCTTAGGAAATTTTTGTATTTCATCTATGATTACATATGAATATTTTTTTTCGGCCAAGTGTTTTGATAATTCATCAGGATTTCTACCAAATCTTTCTTCATCCTGATCTTTTAATAAATCAATCCAAAGCACATCAGTTCTAGTACCAAATAATTGATTCAGGAGCGTTGTTTTACCCGTTCCACGTGCACCAAATAAGAATAAGTTACAGTTATTATTGAGTTTTTGAGTTCGGTTAACCATACTTCGAAATTGTACGCCAAATTCGAAGTATGGTCAAGGGAGGGGGGGAATATAGAAGACATAGGCTTTGTTGTATAAAAAACTATTATTGGACTAGAGGTAGATTTTTTGATCGTAAACAGGGGAGAATAGTTCTGCTTCTTTTTTGGCCCTATAATAGTAAAGTGAGATTGAAATGATAAAAATAAGAATATTGTGAATGTCTAAATTCATTAAAGTTAATGCCAACTCAGATAAAAAGTAACCTGTATAGATGGGATGATTTAAATACTTATATATTCCTGTCGATACTTTGACTCTTTTTTCTGGAACGATTGAAAAAGAAGCGCCAAGATTAATTAATCCAATTATTGACAAAAGAAATCCAAGATAAAATATAATTTTAAATAAATAGAACTGTTCATTTTTTTGGGTTATTTCATAGAAAAACGGCGTAAATGTTGATAAAAGACTAATAATTTTTTGAAGAGGCTGACTTGTGGTTAATGCTTCTTTTCTAATGATATAGTTCCTAATAATAATTATAAGTTTTAAATTAAGTAATAAATAAAAGAAAGTAGTAAAAGAATTACTATTAAAAAAATAGTGAACTATTAAGGCTAAAATAATTGATATTGAAAAAAGCTTTGTTTTCACAAACTAAACTCCAGGGCCAGTTCCTTTTTCCTTTTTAGTATTACTCGTTAACCATTGTAGGCCCTTTTGCCAATTTTTTAAAATTTCTGAAGGATCTTCTTGTAAATATGAATTGTGATCAACTAAAATAATTTCAAAGTCAGTTAAAAAGCTATTATATATTGGACTTAGGTATTTGTAATTAATCCCTGGGCCACCTGGTACAAATATGAGTTGAGGTTTTCCCGTAGTACCTATTTTTTGAATTGAAAAACTATCGTTAATTTTTAGTAACATGTGTTTATTTGGGTGTCTTATGTTTAAATTATTAATTTTCTCCTTATTATTACAAAAAGTTTATTCTGACACAATAAATATTCCATTACAGTCAGGGATCAATGTTCTAGATCCTATTAAAAGCGTAGATACAAATACTCAATTTGTGATAAACAATTCATTTGAAGGACTTGTGAAATGGTCAAGTAAAGATGGTTACGGGGGAGTAATTGCGAAAAACTGGAAAATAGATGTTAAGAAGAAAATAATAGAATTTGATATTGCATCAGATAAAATATTTTCAGATGGTGAAAAATTAAAATGTAATCACGTGCAGGCAGTTTTTAAACGAATACTTTCACCTGAAAATACAATGAAGACTGCATATTCAAGAATTAGAAAAACTTATTGTAAAGGTAATAGTTTTATTTTGGAACTTAAGGCCTTTGATCCAAGTATTTTTGGTCTTCTTTCAAGCGCAAATTCAAAAATATACAAGATGGCTAATGGAAAATTTATCTCTACTGCGAATTATCAACCACAAATAAAAAGTGCAAAAAATATTCTCCTAGTTTCAATTGATAAAACTCGCCCAAATATAAATTTAGAAGTTATGGATGATGATGAGGCTTATAAACGGGCCATAAATGGAAAAATTGATGCAATTTTACTATCGAACGTACAAAAAACTAGCAAAGAACTGAATGGGAAAACATTAAAAAATGAAATGTGGGCAGTTTGGGGCATTGGCCTAAAATCTTCAATCGATATAGGGACTCGGAAAATGCTCTCACTAAAATTAACAAGTAAGGACTTTGTTTCACAAGTTTTCCCTAAAGAAAAAGAAGCGGACTCTTTGACACCATACTTGTTACCAATAGGTACAAATATTAAAGCAGATGGAGTTGTTAGTAAAA
>CAZOXW010000070.1:0-4493 GCA_964583925.1 uncultured Bacteriovorax sp. | reverse complement strand
GTTCTAATTCCGCGACTGCTTATATAAAACGCATCTGGAACATGACGCGATCCTAATTTTCTGAATGTGGGATCGACTGCTAAACATTCTGCGGATCGCCAACCCTTTAATCCTTTTTCCTGAAATAAAATTCTAAGTTCATTTAAGTGAAGTTGGTGATGAACCAAATCTTTTGACACACCTTGAAGTGGTGTCGGGTGGTGAGAAAATGAGGCGACCAATTGGCGAGATTTTGCTGTCGGTGAGATAATTTTAAACGTAACGCCATTCACTTTAACTTGTTGAAAAAATCCCGCTCGCTCCAAAATCAACACTCGGTCATAAACATATGACGCATTCTTTCGATCACTCCACGCCACTTTCCAAAGCTGCTCAATCGTCGCAAAACCCTGCTCTACTACAAACTCCGCACACAACTTATCTCGTTCCGTTATCCTTACTCTTCCATGTTCTAATTCTAAAATCTTCAAATCTTAAATCCTAATAAAAATATATTCTCCGCACCATTTATCATTACTAATTCAACTTAAGCAACCCTACTTGACCTCCATCACTCAACTCGTTGGGGGAAGGAGGTCAAGTAGGGTTGCGACAAGATATAAACTTAATAAAAACATGTAATTGGTGCGGATAAAGTACCGAACGTAACGCACACACGATTCGGTACATTGTTCAGCACTTTGTTCGGTACAATGCGCGAGGTGTAAGTTAATGCTTGAATTTATTTTTAAATTTCCTAAGAAAATAAAATCAATGAGCAAAGATAAAAATAAATCTTCATCATGCTTTAAAATAAATGCTCAGGGCCTCATAATTGGCCCAATGAGCGTTTAAAATATTAACTGAACAGATCAGGATGTTTTTAATTGAAGCAAGACCCAAAAAGGTTTTAATGAGTTCATTTTTTATCAGCTAATATTTTCTCTATATTTGCGATAAGAGTCGGCAATTCGTTTTGAATTGCAATCCAAACCTGGCTACTGCTTGCGTTATCATACTGGTGAATTAGTACATCTCTTAGCCCTGCAATTTTTTTCCATGGCACGTTAGAATTTTTTTCTCTGAACTCAGACGAAATTCTTTTAGTAGCTTCACCAATTACCATTAACTGATGCTGAACTGCAAAAGATGTTCTAATGTCGCTTTCAAATTGCTCAAGATTCATTCCAACAACAAATTGCATAATGTTTTTTGATGCGGTTAGTATATCGAACAATGATGAGTATGGATCACGCGGCTTCGTCATAAATCACCTCGTAATGTTCAAGAATTTCTTTTTTACGATATGGGTTCTCACTTTTCTCAATTGATTCTTTGTTAACCAGGTCTACTTTTCTTTGAAATATTATTTCTAACTCTTCTTTCATCTCAACAAGATCGAATAAGCTTAAATCTCTCGAACGGAAAAATGTTAATAAAACATCTACATCACTTTTGCTTGGATTAAAATCTTCTCTGATTACTGAGCCAAATAGCGCAAATTCTTTTATCTTCCATTTATGACAAAATTCTTTAATTTTATTTATTGGTATTTCGACTGGATATTTTTTATTCATAAACTTCCCTTTTAAAATATTCTTTTAGCTCCTGACGATGAAGGAGGCCCATAAACTCCCCTATTGGTTCGGCCATGTTTCTTTTGTCATCATCTGAAATATTCTCCAACCATTCTTCAAATTTAACCTCAAAAAGCTTGGCCTTTAAATTTTTCTTCTCTTCATTTTTTTTATCGGCCCGTTCAATTAGTTCTCGGTAAAGACGATCTTCTTCTGATTCATATCCTTTTTCGGATATATAAGCTTGCCCATTTTTAAGAAGCTTCATAATTAAACCAATTGGGCTTCTTACCTTTCGCTTTACGTCTTCGAATCCTAGGTCAAAAGCAAAGGCATTTAGGGAGTTCTGAATTTCTTCTGGGGTGAGTGAGCTGTCTCTTAACAATTGTTCGATATGTCCTTGGTTGAATCCAATTGAGGTCAAAGTTTCTGTTAATTCAATCTTGGCCAACGCATCTGCTTTATAGTTAGTAGTAGTTATATTAAAACTACTACTACTAGGAAGGCTTTGACCTACTTGTTGACCTACTTCCAAACCTACTTTTAACCCACTTATGACCTGCTTTTGCTCTACTTTTAACCTACTTTCACTTAAAAGGTCCCTGTAAATCAGGTCAGGAATTAAGAACTTTGTTCCACCTCCGCGACCGTCTTTAAAGTTTGTTTTTTCAAGTAGTCCCTTGATCCTTAATTGTCGTATGGCGCTTTTGATAGAATCATTGGAGACTTCTAGATAATGAGCCAAGTGTCCAGCGCTATAATATGGACTTTCTTTTGAGCCGTTATTTACGCAATTATTGAAGATAAAATTTAATAGATTTTTTTGCAATCCTATCACTTGTGAAATATCTTGATTTTGACCTACTTTTAATCCACTTTTAACCTGCTTATGGTTAAAGCTTTGACCTACTTGCTGACCTACTTTTAACCTACTTTCATGTTTATGCTCTGAGTTTAATTGATTTTCTTGACCTACTTTTAACTCACTTCTGACCTGCTTTTGACCTACTTTATGGTCTCCCGCTTGACCTACTTTTAATCTACTTTTAACCTGCTTTTGATCTACTTCGCTATCTTCTTTTGGCCAGTTCGAGATCGAGCTAGCTTCGGCCTTAGCTTCATTTATTAAAGGTGAGCGGGACTCTGGTTTAAAGTTTTTCTCTATGTCTAAAAAATCACCTTCGAGATCAATTAGAAGGGACGCTCCTTTTCCGGAAGCTTTCCTTTTTTCTCGTCTGTTACTTGTTATTGCTCCACTCATTTAATTACGCCCTTAACTCTGAATTTAAAATTTTCTTAGGTAAGTGGGGAAGTGTTGCTGATTGGCTTCGAAGTTCTTTTATTTTTTCAATAATTTCTTCAGATAGTTTTGTATAGTCTTTTGCTACATTTGACTTCGGAAATGCTTCATGGATTAATTTTCTTTTAACTTGCGCAGTCTTGAATCTTGTATCCATTCTTATTTCTGAAAAGCATTTTCCATTTTTAAGAAGACCTGAATCAGCTAGTCTTTCAAGGTCATCAATAATATCAAGATCCATATTTCGACGAGTATCGTGCATTGTTGGAACTGCTCCCAGCACCTCAGCTGCATGGCCAAATAAAGAGTCTAATTCATCAAGGAATGTAACAGTTGCCTTGGTTGCAACAATCGAGAGAAGATCTGGGGCAGTTGGAATTAAAACGTAGCTTGCATAAAGGACTACGTTTGAACTAATTAAACTTAGGGCCGGAGGACAATCAATAAGAATAAAATCGTAGCCTGCAAGGTCTTTAAATCTATCGTTCATAAACTCTTCGGCACGAGGAAAATTTGCGAGTTTAACATTGAAATCTCTAAGTTTTCTTCCGCCAGATAGAATCACATCGATGCCATCACGAACATTTATTACACATTTATTTGGGTCGGCGTTATCCATAAGGACTGATGCCAGAGATCCTTCTGAGTCTTTAAGCTTGATACCAAAAATAGTTTTGATATTTGCCTGCTCGTCAGCGTCAATGATCAAAATTTTGTAATTAGGATTGATCTGCTTCAAGCCTGAGGCCAGTCCTGAAACAGTAGCTGTTTTTCCAACTCCCCCCTTATGATTTAACACCGCAATGGAAATAGGTTTTTTTTGCATATCGATTCCCTCTAATTAAGATAACTTAAAATTATTGTTACAAAGCAAGAGCAATCATGCAATAAATTTTTTGTACGCCCAGCGTTAGCTGGTTTTTATAATTCGCCCAATGGATCTTCTTGAAACTTTAAATTTTCGGGCTGTCTCGGAAATATTCTTAGTTTTTTTCAAATGCGCCTTAATTTCATTTTCTTTTAATTGAACGAGGGGAGGTCGGCCAAGTCTAACTCCTCTTGAACGAGCCTGTTCGAGTCCGGCCCTTACGCGCTCTCGTATGAGTTCCCTTTCAAACTCTGCAAATACGGAAAGTAGTCCACTCATTGCTCGGCCCATGGCTGTTGTAAAATCTAGTGCCTCGGTAATTGAAATAAATTTTACGTTTAATTCCTGCAGCTCTTGAAGAGAGCTGACCACATCCGCAGTTGATCTGCCCCAGCGATCAAGCTTCCAGACGATAACAATATCAATTTCTCTTTTTCTTGCGAGCTTCAGGATATCGTCTCTTTGGGGCTTCTGTTTGGCCCCCGAGGCGATATCTTTCATTACGTGTGAGACTATCCAGTTTCTTGCCTTGGCGTATTCTCGACACTTCTTAACTTGCATTGGAATCGTATTTTGATCATGGGTCGAAACTCTGGCGTAAATTACTGCTCTCATTATTTCCTTATTAAAGCTAGTCGGGGAAGTGGGCAAAAACCCCTTAAAGTTTTGATCAGTCTTTCATAGGAGATCAGGCATGACAATTCAGCATGGGCGAAAACAAGTGTTAATGCTCATGGCTAAATATTGTTTATTTGTTCTTTGGTTCAAA
>CAZOXW010000069.1:0-4505 GCA_964583925.1 uncultured Bacteriovorax sp. | reverse complement strand
CCAAAGAACAAATAAACAATATTTAGCCATGAGCATTAACACTTGTTTTTGCCCATATCGGTTTTGTGTGATATCTCCCCTCTCATAAATAATTCAAATTTTTAATGGGTTTTTGCCCACCACGGGACAATATGAGAGTTGCCATTTATGCAAGAGTATCTACTCACGATCAAAAAACAATTAAGATGCAAGTTAAGCACTGCCAAGAATTTGCAAAACTAAGAAACTGGAAAGTAGCAAAAATTGTTCAAGATATCGCCTCGGGGGCCAAGCAAAGGCCCCAAAGAGACGATATCTTGAAACTTGCAAGAAGAAGAGAAGTTGATGTTGTTATTGTTTGGAAACTAGATCGCTGGGGAAGATCAACATCAGACGTAGTTTCTTCTCTTGAAGAACTAAGAGAGCTAGGAATTAAGTTTGTTTCCATTACAGAAGCACTAGACTTCACAACGGCCAGCGGTCGGGCCATGAGTTCCCTACTTTCTGTTTTTGCTGAATTTGAACGAGAATTAATTCGGGAAAGAGTTAAGGCCGGATTACATATGGCTAGAGAAAGAGGAGTAAAACTAGGAAGGCCTTCAGTCATCAAAGGTAGAGAAAGTGAAATCCGTGCTTTTTACAAAAAATCAAAGAATGTTTCACAAACCGCATTAAAATTTAATGTATCCAGAAGATCGATTAATAGAATTGTGAAATAACACTTTTTTTTAAGATTTTATGGCCAAGTGATTATTTTCGGTTTTATCATAAAACAATAAGTAAAAACAAAAATGAGGTTTTTTTATGATTACGCCAACGGAATGCGCTGAATTACTATCTTTAACTGACGTTAGAGTTAAGCAAATACTCAAGGAAGTTATTCCAGAAAGCGAAATATATCGAACAAAACCAGAGCATGGTCAAATTAAATTATCCGCATCTCAAACAAGAAAAATAATAGAACACAGAAATATGAGCTTTAGGCCAACGATTGCCACTTTTGGGAACGAAAAAGGCGGTGTTGGTAAAAGTCTAATCACTATCAATGTAGCAATTAAACGTGCACAGCAAGGTGCAAAAGTTCTAATAATTGACCTCGATCCAGAAGCGTGTGCGACAAATTTTCTTTTAAAAGAGGAAGATTTTGATAGAGATTTTTTCACAATGCTTGAGGTGTTTAAGAACAATGCAAATTTTAAAGATGCAATACTCCCTACTCGATATGAACATCTCGACATTGTACCATGCAGAGGAAAAGCTCGACGTGCAGAAAAGTATGTGCGAGATGAAAACCTGGGGACATTGATAAAAAGCAAACTTAAAGGATTAACTGAAGTTTATGATTTAATCCTCTTTGAAGTGCCTCCTACTTTTTCAAATATTATCGCAAGTGCCTACATTGCAAGCGACGTAGTTGTCATACCTACATTTCCAGACTCATGGTCACTTGAATCCGTCATGCTCACAATTGAAGACATTCAAGAAGAATCTAGTAAATGGCAAATTAAAACACCTGAGATTAAAGTTATATTAAACAAGTTCCGGCCCGACAGAACAGCATCTAAAGATGCTTGGGAAATGATGATGAGAGAATTTGGTAGTTACGTTTTACCATTTCAGATCAAAGATTCGGCAGACCTCCAAAATTCTATAAATGATGGAAAATCACTCTTTGAAATTCGCTCACCTAAAATAATAAAAGAATCAATTGCAATGTTGGCAGATTTTGTTTGCCCACTGGTAAGCAATGAAAACAAGACAATTCAATAATGGATAGAAAATGAGACCACTTCGCAAGCAAAGCCGTATTGAAGAAGTTCCCATGCTAAATCTTTCTATAGCTGACAAGGACTTAGAGCTCACTAAAAAACTAGAGTCAAACCAGAGACAAAGTGAAGTCAAAGTGGAGACAAAACTAGAGTCAAACCAGAGACAAAGTGAAGTCAAAGTGAAGACAAAAAATAAAGAAAAAATAGAAAGTGGAGACAAAGTAGAGACCAAAGTAGAGACAAAAAAAGAGGAAAGTGAAGACAAACTAGAGTCAAAGTGGAGACAAAAGACATCGTTTTCGACATTGTCGGATGCAGAGAAAGCTATTGCGTATTTTATATACGAAGACTGCATGACAAACGGAATACTGGAAACAAAAGAGACAAGAGTAAGCTTTATCTCTGGCTGTCTAAAAATGCCAACAACCACAGTGAAAAAGACAATTCAAAGACTGGAAGAGCTAGAGCATATTAAGCGTATAAGGTTTAAAAACGGTCGCGGTGGTTGGACAGTTTATTCATTATCCAAAGATATGTATGATCAAATTAGAAATTACCAGGGAAGATTTAAACTAGAGACAAAGTGGAGTCAAACTAGAGACAAACTAGAGACCAAAGTGGAGTCAGAAGTAGAGACAAGCACTCCTAGTAGTAGTAGTAGTTATATTAATACTACTACTAACTATAAAGCAGATGCGTTAGCCAAGATCGAATTAAATGAAGCTTTAGTTCAATTAGGATTTAATCAAGGCCATGTTGATCAACTCATTCGCGATAGTTCATTAAACTCTGAACTTATTCAAAGCTCTCTTGATGCTTTTGCTTTTGATCTTGGATTTGAAGACGTAAAGAAAAAAGTGAGAAGTCCAATTGGCCTAATCATGAAGCTTCTTAAAAATGGGCAGACTTATATTTCAGAAAAAGGTTATGAGTCAGAAGAAGATCGGTTATATCGAGAATTAATCGAAAGAGCTGAAAAAAAGAAAGAAGAAAAATTAAAATTAGAATCACGTATGGCCGAAATTAAGTTTGAAGAATGGCTAGAAAATATTTCAAATGAAGAAAAAAGAAATCTTGTGAAGCCAATAGGGGAGTTCATGGGACTTCTTCATCGACAAGAGTTAAAAGAATATTTTAAAAGGGAAGTGTATAGTGCCAACAATATTAACTAAAGACGGATTTAGATTCTTTTTCTATAGCCACGAAGGTGGTGAACCGCCACATATTCACGTTATCGGAAAGGGCGGAGAAATGAAAGTTTGGCTTAATACTTTAAGTATCTCTAAAGTTTATAATTTATCACCAAAAGAGCAGAGAGTTGTTCTAGAAATTGTTGCTGCCAATGTCGAATTATTTAAGAAAGAATGGGAGAATTTTCATGGAAGCATATAAAATTTTATCAATCGATGAACTTTCAATTATCAAACTAAGCGTTGAAAACGACATGCTTGTTGCCACTATTAGCGATGGCCGTATTGTTTCTATTCCTGTTGTATGGTTCCCAAGACTAAGAGGGGCTTCTCAGGATAAATTAAATCATTTTGAAATATCACCATCAGGTTACGGGATACATTGGCCTGAGCTCGATGAAGATATTTCAATAAAAGCATTTCTTTCATAGCTTTTTTAATTGGAAATGAATTATGAAAATGTTTGACCTTAAAACATCTATTCACGATGCAGTTAGCTTTGCAAAAAATTGCCAATCGTACACAGGAGACGTGGATTTTAGGCAGTTAAGTAACGATGCGTTAGCAATGTCAGCAATACAATATATTTTAATTATTTTATCTGAAGCACTAAAAAGAATTGAGCTAGTCTTACCGGAAAAAATAGAGGAAAAAAATTTTAAAGACTTTGATTGTTCTGGGTGATGAGTTGTTTGAAAAGCATGATAACGTGAGTTGTTATAAAATACTGCAAGATGTTAAAGACAGATTGCCAGATTTAATATTTAGTCTTGAAAAGCTTCTTTCCGATAAAAAATAAATTCATTATCGCCATTTTGGGCCTTGCTTCACATAAAAACAAAAAACCCTATTCAGTTAATTAAAAAAACGCTCATTGGGTCAATTATGAGGCCCTGAGCGTTTATTTAAAACAAAGATCAAACAGCTTTTTAATTCAAAAGCCAGTATAGGCTCTCTCCATTTCATTTATGAACTTAAATCCAAACATAACCTTACTCTCTGCGTATTCTGCAAAATAAAGTGAAAATAAAGTACAAAACATTCAGTGCGTCGAGTTTTGTAAAATTTCCGCCTTATCTTTTTAAAATTATTAAATTCTAAGTAGGGGCAACCATGCTTGACCTCCCTCCCCCAACAAGTTGAGTGATGGAGGTCAAGCATGGTTGCTAATAAGTATTTTTTTATGGTAGTGATGCGGCGGATTTAAAATAATTTTGTGGAGTGGTTTTGGAAATAGAAACAGGAAGAATGAGGATTACGGAAAGAGATAAGGAGTGTGTGCGGTTTGTTGTAGAGCAGGGTTTTGCGACGATTGAGCAGCTTTGGAAGGTGGCATGGAGTGATCAGAAGAATTCTTCATATACATATAATCGGGTTTTAAGTTTGGAGAAATTTGGTTTTTTGAAGTCGGTTAAAATTAATGACACGACAATGAAAATTGTTACATCAACACCAAAAGCTCGGATCATTACCGCCGAGTCTTCAGCTTATCCGACACCAGTTCAAGGTGTGTCAAAAGATTTAGTTCATCATCAACTTCACTTAAATGAACTGAGAATTTTATTTC
>CAZOXW010000068.1:0-5446 GCA_964583925.1 uncultured Bacteriovorax sp. | reverse complement strand
TTAAAAAGTAAAAAGACCCGCTTTGTGAGTAGGTCTTCTTACTTATTGGCTATTCTGCTATTTTGAAGCAAAATACTCCGATTTCTTGTCCCTCTGAGCACTAGTTTTCTCTTCGGCAAGTCCATATTCATGCATTAATATGAGACATAATTAGAATAAACCCATTTTTAGGTGTTTGTCAAGTTTTTAGGTATAATTAGGCATGTTTAATTTTTGGAAAGACTTGCCGCGACCTTTTACCGTCTTAGCTCCTATGGAGGGAGTTACAGACTACGTTTTTCGCGAAATTATTACTAGTATTGGAAGACCGGATGTTTTCTTTACAGAATTCACAAATGTAGAAGGTCTTAATTCAAAAGTTGCAGAAAAAGTAGAAGAGTCTTTAAGATTTGATCCACATGAATCACCAATTGTCGCGCAGCTTTGGGGGAAAGATCCAGAAGCATTCACAAAATCTGCGAAATTGTGCCAAGAAAAGGGTTTTTCTGGAATAGATATAAATATGGGTTGTCCAGACAGAGTAATCGTAAATAGGGGAAGTTGCGCAGCGCTCATTAATAATCCAAAACTTGCTGCTGAAATTATTAAAGCCACAAAAAAGGGAGCTGGGGGTTTGCCAATTAGCATAAAAACCAGAATTGGTTTTAGTGAAATTGATTTATCCTGGATTGAATTTATCCTCAAGCAAGATGTAGCTGTTTTAACAGTTCACCTTAGAACTGTTTCGGAATTATCAAAAGTTCCAGCGCATTGGGATCTGATGTCTGAAATAGTAAAACTACGTAATCAAATTGCCCCTGAAACTTTAATAGTTGGAAATGGTGATTTAAAAACTTATGAAGAAATCGAAGAAAAATTTGATACATATAAATGTGATGGGTTTATGTTGGGGCGGGGTATTTTCCAAAACCCATGGATTTTTAACAGAAAAATAGATATTGAAAAGATAACTGTAAAAGAACGATTTGATTTATTTTTGCGTCATATTGATTTTTTTGATGCAACCTGGTCTGAGAAAAATCCTGCATTTCTAAAGAAATTTTGTAAAACATATTTAAATAATTTTTCTGACGCAGCAATTGTTCGAGAAAAAATTATGGAATGTAGGACAACTAAAGAAATGCGAAATGTATTAAAGGCATATTCGTAGTGCTTGCTTTAAGCGTGATTTATTAGTATCCTCAAATAACCACTCATGCTTGAAAAACTAAAGAAAGCATTAACGCCCACACCTTTCAAATTTTTTATTCTTCTCATTTTTTTTCTAGGATTCATGCTTCGTCTTCCAATGCTTACAAATCTTTTTATTGGAGGAGATAATACCAGGGATGTAATTATTTCTTCAGTGGCCCTTGAAAGACATGAACTTCCACTTATAGGTCCTTTCTCATCAGCTGGTCCATTTGTGACAGGCCCAATTTATTATTGGATTCTTATGGTAGGCCACATTCTTTTTCCGCTGGGAATTTATAGTTTGTGGGCATTTTTTTTAGTACTCAGTTTGGTGACATTAGCGGGTTTTACGCTCGTAGGTTATTTTCTCGGTGGAAAACGCATGTCTTTAATTACGACTTTACTTGGAGCGACATCTATAATTACAGTTAATTGGTCATTAAATGTAAGCAACCCAACTCTTATTCTTATTACAGAAATTTTCCTAATTTTATTTTTTATTCTTTTCTTTCAAAAGAAAAAACTTAAGTATGCATTTTTAACTGGAATTTTTTTAGGACTAGCAATGAATATGCATTATCAAGCAATAAATCTTTTAATCTTTGCGCCGTTTACTCTTTTGGTTAGAGGGATAAGTGTTAGAAATAGATTACTTGGAGCAGTCTTATTTGCGCTAGGATTTATTATTCCTCTTGTGCCGCTTTTTTATTGGGATTCACATCAAGGTTTCGCAAATATAAATAATATTTTAGATTACTTCCTTATTGCTCAGTACAGAATTTATGTTCCAAATAGCTGGAAAATATTTCTATTTCAGGATATGAGTTATTTTATGGGAAATGTAATTGGAGGAAGTAAGATCGCTGGATTTATCGTCATGTTTTCTTTAGGTTTTGCATTCCTGCTTGGAATATTTAAGAGAAAAATCAAACTTCCCATATTTATACTTTTCATTATTTACTTTGGATTATTTCTTATGAACCGCTTTTATCATGGACAGAGATCAGAGGGATACCTTCTTTATTTTCTGCCATTTGTAATTATTCTCGTGAGCTGGGGTTTTAATCTTTTACTTGAAATACTGGCTAAAAATAAGATTAGATATCTTGTTTATTTTGTGATCGTTTTGGCAGTTTTTGGAAATCTTTTAATTCTTCGAAAAATTTATAAAGTCCAAGTGTCTAATTTAGAAACATTTAATACTCCGATCATGGATTTACAAAATAGATACCCAGGAGAAAAATTTTCTTTGTTTGATTTGAAAGCAAAAAATGGAAATCTTACATTCCCACTAAGTTTAGTTATGTCAGACATAGGAGTTCAATCGCCAGATGGCATAAAAGTAGCGGTTAATTGTGTGCCTGAGGTTGTTTGTGATGATAGTGAAGCGGTAACAAGAATAGGAGGACTTCCTGTTGTAAATCTTAGTGGGGTTTCAGATTCAGAAATAAAAAAAGAGTATGCAGAAATGAATAGAGAGGCTGTATATGATGATCTAATTGGCTGGAGTAAAAAGCACGAACTTAGAAGTAATTTTAGCTTAAAGAAGTATCTGCTTGAATAAAAGACAATAGAAGTGTTAAATTAAATATCTTATGCTTCCTAAGTCGATTTGCTTTATCGATACTGAAACCACCGGATTAAATGCTTCTTATAACAGAATAATTGAAGTTGGAGTTTTAAAAGTTGTAGATGGAGAGCTTGTTAAAGAATTTAAAACTCTCGTAAATCCCGGGACTTATGTAGATCCTTTTATTCAGCAAATGACTGGAATAAATCCGGAGGCTTTAGAGAAAGCTCCTACGTTTGAAGAGATAAAAGATGAGCTTTCCGCACTTCTTGAAGATTCTATTTTTGTCGCGCATAATGTTAGGTTTGATTACGGATTTATAAGGAATGAATTTAAGAGAAGTGGCATTAAATTTTCTTCCAAACATTTTTGTACAGTAAAGCTTGCGCGCCTTCTTTATCCAAATCAGAAAAGATATAACCTTGATTCAATCATCGAGAACTTTAATATAAAGTGTGAGAATCGCCATCGCGCATTTGATGATGCAAAAGTTTTGTGGGAGTTTTATAAGAAATCCCAAGACTCAATTAAGCCAGAACTTTTTGAGCAGGCAATTGGTATTGTCATGAAAAAACCAACTCTTCCTTCAAATATTGATCCCGCATTTTTCGATACTATCCCTGAAAATCCTGGAGTTTATATTTTTTATGGAGAAGAGGGTTCAGTGCTATATATAGGAAAAAGCATAAATATTAGAGACAGAATTTTATCTCATTTTTCAAATGATCATCTTTCTCGCACCGATATGAAAATTAGTCAGGAAGTAAAAAGCATAGAATTTGTGGAAACAGCGGGGGAACTTGGCGCTCTTCTTCTCGAATCAACTCTTATTAAAGAGCAAAAACCATTATTTAATCGTTTGCTTCGTGAATCACGCAAAATGCCTATCCTCTTAAAAATTACTGATGCAAATGGTTTTAATTCAGTCGAAATTAAAGTTCTCGATGAAATAGATATAAGTGAAATTGAAAATATTCTGGGAGTTTTTAAGTCGCTTAAGCAAACAAAAGAATTTTTGCATCGCGTAGCAAAGGAATATTCGCTGTGTCCAAGATTGCTCGGTCTTGAAAAAAGCAAGGGACTTTGTTTTTATTATCATTTGGGTCAATGTAAAGGAGCATGTGATGGGCTTGAAAATAGTTTGAAATATAATTTAAGATTTGACGAAGGATTTTATAATAAAAAAATTAGACCATGGAGATTTGATTCGCCAATTATTATTAAAGAATTAGGAGATAGGGAAGAAGCTCATCTAGTAGATAAGTGGTGTTATTTAGGAAGCATTAAGGATGAATCGTTTGATTTAGAGTCGCTTCGAAAAGAATACAGGTTTGATTATGATACATATAAAATTTTAAATAAATTTATCATGGACCCCAAAAATGAAAAGAAGATAAAAGTGTTAAGCGTGATCAACTAGCTGAGGTTTACTTTTGCGTAATTTTTGCAAAGTATACTATACATTAAAGCGTCCTCCGCAATTCTTTTCTCGTCTGGACTACTAAGTGTCTCAGAAATTTTATTTAGAACTTTTGCAAAATGTGGTTTCACATCATGAGTATTTATCTCAGCTTTTCTCTTTAGAGCCTCTTGGGAAAACCTTTTTGCCATTTTAAAAGATCCTCTGTGATATCCCATCGCAACTCTCATCAGATCCATGGAAAGACTTTCAATTGCAATTTTATTTTTATTCATAAATTTCTTTAAAAAAATATTTACTCAAATCAGCATATAACTTTCTCTTATTTTCGTCCAGCAAATCATTAGAAGAATTATTATCAGTTGGCCGTATATTTATAAATGAATTAAAATCAATTTCTTTTGTTTCAAGATCAATTCCACCACCCCAAACATCTTTCTGATTGCTTCCCATTTCAAGCAAAATTTGTTCAGATTCAAAATGTCTATCAGCACCTGCCGAGCAAATCTTTTTCTCGAGATCAATTACAGTTTTAATATATGTATCAAATACTTCTTTGAGTTTTTCTATTTCGTCTTTTGTAAAAGGAGTGGACTTTGTAATTATCATTGAAATTATTTTAACATATTGTCACAATAATCTAACTTGATCTACTTCGTATTTAGTTTGATTTAAAAGATGTATATTTCTAAATAAGTTTTTCGCTGATATTATGGGTTAGATTAACTGCCCATGTTAAAAAAATTAATTACAACTTCTCTTTCCTCAGCTGCACTTTTTTCTTTAGTCGTAACTCCTGCTTTTGCTGCCGCTCCTGATGGAGCTGGTCCATGGGCTGATAATGTAGTTTCTTCCACTCAGGGTCTTACGAAAGACGGTTCAGCTGTTCCAGCTTTAAGATCTAATACTTCCTCAGCTCTTGGAGTTGCAGAGAATACAAATGCAGATGGAACATTTTATTCCTTGGGTTTTGGAGGAGTAATAACTCTTGGCTTTGATAATGGAATTTCTTCAGGAGTTTTACTAGTTGAGGCTACGAATCTTCCATATCCAACTGAAAAAGCTAAAGTAGAAGTGTCATCAGACGGAGTTACATTTGTTAATGCTGGAAATGTAAGCCAGGATGGTTCGGTAAATGTTCCTGAAAGTGTTGGTTGCGCTAAATATGTCAAAATTACCGATACAAGTACAGTGGGGGATTTTTCAGAGGGATCAGCTGACGCATATGATGTAGATGGTGTTCAGGCTCAGGGTGAGGCTTGTACGCCAGTAACTCCAACTCC
>CAZOXW010000067.1:0-5799 GCA_964583925.1 uncultured Bacteriovorax sp. | reverse complement strand
GACAAGGAAGTAAGTATTGAAGAAATCATTGAGTCATCCTTTTTAGTCTAGGCCCCATCTATAATTTTTACATGCTTTTAATAGCTCCCTCCAAAGTGTGTCATAATTTGTTGATATGAAAAATCAAATCTTTTTTATTATGCTCTTTATCGCAGTATTCCCATTTAAAAACTGGGCGCAAACAGTCGTTATATCAGATATAGATGACACCATTAGAGAGACGCATGTCCTCTCAAAAAAGCGACTAATTGCTCCTGTGAAAATTCAAACTGCTTTTCATAATATGTCTAAAGTATACCAAGCATTAAAAAAGAAAAATGGCCTTGAATTTTATTATCTAACAAGTGCCCCTCAGAAAATCATGAAGAGATCGCATACTAGGTTTTTAATTCAAAATAATTTTCCAGACGGAGTTATTAAATTTAGAAGTTTATTTAACTCTCAAAACCATAAGTTAAATTCAATCAGAGAAATCATTTCGACAAAAAAAATGGACACCCTCATCTTAATTGGAGATAACGGCGAGAAAGACCCAGAAATTTATAAAAACATACAGAACTTTATTGAAGAAAATAACCTGGATATCAAAGTACTAAGCTATATTAAGATTAATTATTCTCTCCATTCCGGTGGAAGCATTATTTTTGACGATCAGATTCCTTTCGTTGTCGCATCTGAGCTCGCTTATATTTTTAAAAATGAAGGATTTATTAATGCTGAAGCTGCAAATAGTATTATAAATAATTCCCTTAATGAAGATAAAGCTCTAATTGTTCCCTACTGGGTTAGGCCAAGCCAATATCCAACAAACTTTAAGCTAGAAGATATTCTATCGGATCATAATATTGCAAGAATCCAGAATGAAATAGATCGAATATCACAGTGATTCAAGACTTGAGTGGTAGATTAAAAGTAGTCCACCTCCAATAAGACGATCAATTACATATTCAATATGATCACTAGAAACTGCTGGGCAACCAAGACTTAGCCCCAATCGACCTTTTTCAGAAATAAACCACTCCTCTGCATAAGGCGCTGAATGGATCACTATTGCACGTTTATAGGCGTTGGAGTTACTTTCAGACAGTCCAATTAATTTTAACGACTTTCCATATTTACCGTAATAATACTCTTCATCTGTTTTATAAATACCAAGCGAGCTCATATTTGAGCCTTCAATATTTGAAAAAAATTCTGCAACCCCAAGGCCACCTTCTGTTTTTTTACCATGAGTAGTATGGATTACTTTAGTAGAGCCATTTTTTAAATTGATAATGTAAAACCTCTTGTCTTTAGAGTTTTTAGTGAAATCGATTATCCCGATATGGTGATGATTTGAAAACTTTGCACGATTGCGTTGGTAGTAACTCAAGGCCATTTCCAAGGGAACTGATGGCACATTTTTGGCACACTCGGAAGCACTACAATCAGTATTTCTCTGAAATTGCTGCCAAACTTCTACAGATGTTTTGGCCAAAATTCGATTACTTGCTAATACTAAAAACGCGACAATAATATTTTGTATTTTCATACTCATGATTTAATAAGTTTAGATCATGTTGAAAATATCCCCATGTAAAAATTTCAAATAATTGTATCTGGAGTTAATACCGTTACAGGAATTAAAGGTGACTCAAGCTTATTTAAAGCATAGCATTCTAAAATTGATGTATTCACAAGCGACGTGATTTCATAAAAGCGACAGGCCATCTCTCCATTAAATTTTAGTTTTACAGACACGACAACACTATTGGTAGTCATTGAGTCAAGTTCAATTGCGATTTGACTAAAATCAAAATGCATATTTTTTAAATTACGAGTTAAAATTCCATGAAGAGTCTCTTTTAAATCTTTTATCGCATTTGAGTACTTTAAGCTCAATTGAAACTTCTCATTAATAATAAAACCTTGAGAGTAATTAACTGGGGATAGATTAAGATAATTTTGAGTTGTGTAATAAACATGTCCCTTATTTTTTACATCGACAACAACTTGTTCAACTGTTTGCATTCTTATTTCACCAAAATTACCATCCGAGAGGAAAACATAATCTCCCACTTTTGAAGGAAACCATTCTTCATTTTTTAAAATAACTCGTGAGTGCATCTTAAAAACTTCTGAAATTTCAACTCGTATAAGCGAGGAGTCTAGGTATTCGTTTTCTAAAATTGTCACAAAGTTTAATGACTTAACTTTCCATGGAATATTTCTAAAAATAACCAACTCACCTTCTTTTATTGTACCTAAATTTAAAATGAGCCTCCCCTCTTTTAAATAACGAATCAAATAAGATTTTGATCCCCACAAAATAGCACTGCATACTAAAACGGTTAGCGTAACGAGAACCCAATCGCCTAGAATATAGAGTGAGAGAAGCCCAAAAATAAAGGCAATAAAAAAACTAAAAAGCCCGTATAAAGCTGAAATCGGTTTATAAAGCCAAGCAATTTTTGTCTTTTTTATAAGGTTTAAGATGAGACTATTTTTAAATGAAGACAGCCCCCAGAGAATAAAAACAAAAACGGCAATTGATATCGCGAGATTTTTCCCTCGACTTAAGAAAAACTCTCTAAGTAATTTAGTGCTCGCACTAATTAAGCTTTCATCATCTTTAGTCAAAAAAGCTAGCTCATTTTTAAGTGACTGAAGCTTCATATTAAGCTCTGTTATTAGATCATTAATATTGAATCGAGCATCAGATAAAAAATCAACGAGGTCTGGAAGCACTATCTTTAATTCGCTATTTTTTTCAATTTCTTCAATATTTGCCAACGCTAATTTGGCCTTTAGAATTCTCTCTTCATAAATTTTAATCTCTTTTCTAAGAGATTCTATCTTTCTAGGCCTCTCCGAAATCCTCTGAATTGTATCAAAAGCAGGCCCTAATAGTTCTTGTGCCTCTTCGATATAGTTTCTTTTGCTATTTGAGATCGGGGCCTTGGCCTCGTCAATTTTTATATCAGTTATAATGGCAACCAAGTTTAACTTGGTCTTATTATAGCGTTCTTTTGATTTTATATATTCAGATTCAAGGATTAATTTTCTTTTTGGATCTTTTTCAGACTTAAGATCATTTTCAACAAGTTTTAGCCGATTTTTAGCGGCCAATAACTGAGTTTTACTTATCGAAATGGCCAGCATTTTCTCTTGATCTATATTGCCTGCAAATGAATCAAGCGAATAGACTTGAACAAAAATGATTAACAAACAAAAGCTAATAATCTTCAAATTTACCCCATGATTAAAATTATAGTATAATTAAATCATAAGAATAAAAGATCAGATATAAAGAAAATAATAGGCCACTAATTTGGCCTATTATTACTATACGTTTTTAATCGAGTTCTTTTTTTCCACTAATACCGATAATTTATTTAACATTAGACTAAGTTCGGCCTCAATCTCTCGAGTTTTGGAATTAGCTTCTGAAAGCTCTTGCTCAAGAGTCGTTATTCTTAAAGTAAGATCATTAATTTCTAAATCTAGTGAGTCAGATTCTTTTATCGAATTTAATCGGCGCTCAAAATTAAATTTTTTAGAAGTTGTCTTATTTGAACCTTCAAGTTCTATTATTTTTTGTCGCTCTTTTAATTCTGACGGAAGGTCGGTTGATTTAACGAAATATACACCCATTGCCGCTAGAACAGATACCATTAAAATTCCTTCAAGCATTTCAAACCTCCATCGTATTTAGGCCAAGACTCAAAGAATCTTAGCCTAAAATTCGCCACGGTAGTTATAAGTGTGTAATAATTTGGTATCTGTCTATTTTTTTTACAAAAAGTTAATAGAGCCCTATTTCTCTAAGCCTCTGGATTAAAAAATCTCCAGCAGTGATTTCTGAGTACTTTTCCCCCTTGCCGATACAAGTCGGAAGGCACTTTAAAGAGGCCTTAGAATGCGGATGAACAAAAAATGGCATCGAATACCTTGCAGACGAATCATTTGAAGGATTTATCACTCTATGAATCGTTGATGGTAATACCCCATTAGTTAAACGCTCCATCATATCACCAGTATCAACTACTATTTCTCCAGGTTTAGAATTTACATCTAGCCAAGTTCCATCTCGATCTAATAATTGAAGACCTGAATCTGTTGCACCAACAAGCATTGTAATTAAGTTTATGTCTCCATGGGCCGCTGACCGAACAGAGTTTAAAGTATCTTCACCTTTTGTTGGAGGATAATGAATCATTCTTAAAATAGAATTCCCGTCTTTAATCATTGAATTAAAAAATCCTGTAGGAGTATCTAGTCCTTTTCCAATGGCCTCTAAAAGTATGCCAGAAGTTAAATCCATCGAACGATAAAATTCTTGGAAAGTTTCTTTAAAATTTAAAATTTCTGAAGGCCAAATATTATCAGGATAAACTCCATTATATTCTGAATCAAGGGCAAGATCGCGTCCCACATGCCAAAATTCTTTTAAGTCAGGATGAGTTGAGTCTTTTGCATGCTCAACTTTAAATGGGGTATATCCTCGTTGGCCCCCATTTTTTTGCTTATAATTCATCTTCTTATCTAGAGATAGATTGAATAAATTTTTTGTAAGCTCGTACGCAAGATCAATTTTTGTCTGAGAAACGGTATGATCTTTTAAAATAATAAATCCATATTCTTTAAGGCCATACATGATATCATCGACAAATTTAATTTGATCCTGAGTTGTACCATTAACATAACTTAGTAAGCTAAGTTCAGGCACTTTTCTTTTAGTATTTGCACTCATATTAATCTCCTTTTTTAAGAATCATCTTCTTCATTTATGATCAATTTTTTATCGCCAGATTTTATGCACTCTGTATTGTTTTTATCGTAATATTTATAATTAGCAGCACAGGGAAAATATTGAGTTCTTGCCCATTCTTCATCGACCCATAATTCTTTTATAAAATATTTTTTTGCAGGAAATCTTTTTTCTACATGGCCCCATTTTACACTTAACATATCGAGTGCTTCTTTTTTTGTATATTGCATATAGAGCATTTGATAAATTGCTGACGCTTCACCAGTTCTATCAACTCCTGCTTTACAATGAATTAATATTGGCCTTGGTGCATCTCTAAAGGTGTCGAGCAACTTAATAAGATCTTTTCGATGCGGTAATCTTCTCGCGGACATAGAAATATTAACGAGCTGAACTCCATTTTCCTCTGCAATTTTTTTTTCATTTTTAAACCAGTCTTCGTCTGGATTCTCACCTCTTAAATTAATAATTGTTTTAATTTTTAATTGGTGAATCGCCGTTAACAGCTCTTCTGATTTTAATTGAGGCGAGCGATAGACTGTCCCCTCATCAACGACGCCTTTCTTGCATCCATAAAAAACAAAAAGTAATGAAAATAAAAAAATTAATTTAAACATACACCAGCCTATATAAATTTTATTGGCGAAGAGATTTTAGACCTATGGGGCGTAGAAATACAAGTACCATGAAATAGCTATCCGATAAAAAAAGAAAATCTAAAAATTTTACATGATTTTAAATAGTTGCCCACTATAACTAAAAACTTATATAGATGGATGGTCTCGAAAGCAATTAGCTTCTCATTATGGACGGACCGAAGAGGCCATTCAAAATATTTAATTGCTTAGAAAGCTCAATCTGAGAGACTTTATTTTTTCGAATATATGTTATGAGGTTGAACAAATAAGGTGAAGTTTCAATTTAATCTCTTGCAACCAAAGTTAACTTATCTGGTTGGCGCAATAAATTTTCCGAGGTTGGTAATGCTAGTAACCACACTTTGAAATTCAGTGTGAAAGGGGTTAATTATTAAATTTTTTTCTTCGGGA
>CAZOXW010000066.1:0-5829 GCA_964583925.1 uncultured Bacteriovorax sp. | reverse complement strand
TCAATCCTTGAAATGTAGAGATGATAAATTAGGGCCAAGTAATTGGCCCTTTTTTTTTACTCGATATAAAATAAACCTAAAGTCAATTTGGGGTTATAAATGAAAGGCAGTGTTTGGAAAATTTTTTCAGAGTTGGAAAAAAAGTATGGAGTAAATGAAATATTAATTAATTCTCCAGATCATATTTTTTATATTTTAGGCAACGACTTGATTAAGTCAGACTATTCAATTAGCGAAGTTGATATTGAAACTTTTGTTAGAGAGACATCATTAAAATTTCACCAGGATAGAAATCAGCATCATCCTATCATTAATGGTGTCTGGCCCGATGGAACTAGGATTAATATTGTTCTTCCTCCAATTGCTAACAATACAATAATTACATTAAAAAAATATTCCAGATTAAATTTAGAAATTGAAGAAGACCAAAGTTTCAACTTAACTTGTGATACAAAAAATCTGCTACGCGAATTAATAATTAAAAGATCAAATTTGATTATCTCTGGTGGAATCGGCGTTGGAAAGACTACTTTTTTAAATATGCTGCTAAATGAAATTCCCAAGAGAGAACGAATTGTTATTGTAGAGGAAATACCAGAGTTAAATTTTGAGAATCAGAGTGCTGCATTTCTTCATCCGACGAGTAAGTACTATGATCAACACTTAACTTTGGAATATATAATTCAAAACGTATCGAAGATGAAAGCGGATAGGTTGATCTTAGGAGCATCGAAAGGCAAGGAGATGTATCATTTTATTGAGTCAATTTCTTCTGGGATAGAGGGGAGTATCGCAACAATCCATGCGAATAGCGTAACTGATGCAATTTTAAAATTAGAATGTAACTACCAACTTGAGGCAGAGAAAATCAACGTTGACATCGCCAGGAGGCAAATTTTTACAAATATTGATTATGTGATTCATTTAGGCCTGAGAGCAGATAAAGGGAGATATATTCAAGATATTTATGAACTAAATTGTGATATTAATCACAAGACAAGTGCTAAAAAAATACTATAACTACACTAGTCGATAGAAAAAGCGAATGATAGATTTTAAAAGAGGAATCTTAAGCCATATTTCGCTGACAGTGTCCCAGTAGTCAATGTGAGATATTATTTGATGCCTATGATTCAAGATTAAGTGGGAAACACCATGAATTTTAAAACCATCATTAAAATTAAAATCCCAAATAAGAATGATCTGATCTTCTTTTTCAAAAAAGTTTATAATTTTAAAGCTAGGTTTTTTTAGTTTTTCAAACATTTTTACATACAGTGA
Source organism: uncultured Bacteriovorax sp. (assembly GCA_964583925.1). Lineage (GTDB taxonomy): Bacteria > Bdellovibrionota > Bacteriovoracia > Bacteriovoracales > Bacteriovoracaceae > Bacteriovorax. The sequence continues at coordinate 4,548 of CAZOXW010000066.1, read as the reverse complement.
AGTTAATTCTTGGGCGGTTGTAAGTGTATTAAATGGGTCTTTAAAGTAGCAATCATTTGCATAATAGATATTAATTTGTGCAAGAGTTTCTGGGGTTAGACTTTCGTAAAATGAAATTATATCAGATGTAGTTTTGTTCATGTTCTAATCAACTTTTTTAATAGGTTCAAATGAAAATAATAGGGCAGAATTCTTAAAAGACGAAAAAAATATGAAAAAGTTTTTGGAAAGACAATGGCAAAGTAGCCAGAACTATATCCTTCTATTATTTCAAGTGCAGCTTGCTTTGGCGTCATAATAAAAGGCATTTTAAAATTATTTTTTGCTGTTAATTCTGTTTTGACGAAACCAGGATTTATTATAGATATGTCGACATTATAGTCTTTAGCTTCATTATAAATACTTTCGCAAAAATTTATGAGTGCTGCTTTGGTTGCACCGTATACAGATGAACTTGGGAGCCCAATATATCCTGCAATAGAGGCAACAAAAGAAAGGTGACCATTTTTTTCCTCTATCATCCTCGGTAGCACAACTGCAGCTAGGTTGATTGCGCCTTTGAGGTTGACATCAATAATATGTGACGAAATATTAGCATCTAGAGTTTTTATAGAGAGAGGACTGTAGTCAGCTGCAAGATAAATAATTAAATCTACTTTCTCCATTTGATCAAATGCATTCTTCAAGTCCTCTATATTGAGGACGTCGAGTGGAAAAAGTTTTACTTGATTCGGGGCTAAGCTATATATCTCACTTAATAATTCTGTACGTCTTGAAGATAAGTAAATATTTGCTCCAAGTGACAGTAGTTCAATTGAAAGTGCTTTTCCAATTCCTGAACTTGCACCAATCAGCCAAACATTTAGATTTTTTTTGATCATTCAAAATGACATAGGTTTTTGTTTCACCAAAGGTATTATTTACCTCTGCAAAAGTACAAACAACCTCGCCATCCTTGTAAAGATACCAAAAACTAACAGGATTAAATACAAAGCCTAATATTCTTGGATAGGTTTGAATAACAATATCGTCATAAAGTATATGAAGATTGTTTGCTGTCAGTGTCGTATTTACGTAATCGACAAGAGAGCTTCCATCGCGCATGCCGTGGTCGGCAAAATTAAAACTAAAAAGATTAAATTTATTAATACTAAAAAAAATATTTTTTGATGCTTCAAGGTTTAGTAAAGATATTTTAATAAAAAAAGATCTATATTTGAAGGCGTGGAATTTTGGCCTAAAACGTTTATGGAATACATCTCCAATAAAAAGTTGCGGACTAAAGTACTTCATTCCATGGCACCTTTAAGTTTAATTTTTTTGCAATTTTAACCGCTGACTTTAGCCCATCTTCGTGAAATCCATACCCAGTCCAAGCACCAATAAAATACGAATTGTTAATTCCTTGAATCATGTCAAGTCTGCTTTGAGATTGAATTGCTTTCGAGTCAAAGAGAGGGTGAGAGTAATTTATCACTCGATGAGTTTTTTCTGGCGAAATTTTAGTATGTGGATTTAAAGTTACAATTATTGGAAGTTCAGTATCTAAGGGTTGGAGCTTGTTAATTAGGTAGTTGACGGTTACAGACTCATTTGATTTTGAACTAACGTAGTTCCATGCAGACCAAAGACGCTTTCTTTTCGGTAAAAGTGAAGTGTCGGAGTGGACATGAGCAATATTTGTTTCATATGAAAAAGCGCTTAGTATATCAATGATATCGCTTGAGGGATGAGAGATTAATTTTAATGAGTCATCTGCATGCCCGGCAAATATTACAATGTCAAATTCTAAAACTTCAGAATCTATTTCAAGATAATTTTTGTTATTTCTAAATTCAACTTTTTTTATGTGAGCATTAAGTCTTTTTTTCTCTATCGTCGATACAATTTTTTGGACGTAATTTCTAGAGCCATTTCGCACAGTTCTCCATGTCGGACGATTATTAACTTGCAGCAAGTGATGATTGATTGAAAAAGTTAAAAATGTATGCGCAGGGAACGCTAAAATCTTATTAGCAGGGGGCGACCAAATTGCTGCTGCCATTGGTATTATGTACCAATCTTTTATCTTGGAACTGTAACCAAATTTAGTTAAGAGGTCATTTAATGTTCTATTATGGTCTTCTTTTGCCCATGCTAAATAATCGGCAGACTCCTTATTAAATCTTAAAATTTCATTAAGAAAGAAATAGTAGCTAGGTTTTATTAAGTTTGATCTTTGACCAAATACTGTATTTAAATTTGTCCCCCCCCATTCAAAATCATAGTCATCGACTTTTATACTAAGAGACATGTCGCTATTGACAATCTCAACATCGAGCAAATCAAAAAGTTGAATTAGGTTAGGATATGTAACTTTGTTATGAACTAAAAAACCTGTATCAATTGGAATCGTTTTATCATTGAGAATTAAATCGATTGTATTGCTGTGGCCACCAAAGTAATCATTCTTCTCAAAAAGCGTTATATCTAAATTGTTTTTGTGAGCAATATAAGCAAAACCAAGACCAGCGATTCCTGAACCTATAACTGCTATTTTTTTGTTTTGTAAAATTTCCATGATCAACCTTAACATTGATTTTAAAAAAAGCGTGCTAGACAAAACTTAGATATTTAAAATTCATTGGATTCTTTTAATCATCTTCAAGTTATAATTGAAAGTATGACTATGGGTAAAAATATTTTGAGCGCTCTATTTTTTTATGTATCGTGGTGGTCGATAGTATATAATGTAATTAATAATCGCTCTTTAGTAGTGGTTGTAACCGTTGCCTTGTTTCTCTTGGCTTATAATTTATTTATTGCTCGATTTACATCTAAAAGTATAATAAATATTTTGGGAACAGCTTTGATGGGAGTGGCTTTTGATCTGGGGTTGAATTTTTTTGGAATTGTAAAATTTAATTTTGAATACTTTATTTGGCTTCCAGCTGTATGGTTAATTTTCTCAACGACTATGCATTTTTCTTTTAAGAGAATATTTAATTTTCATCGTGTTTTTATATTTTTATTGGGAGCCATCGGTGGCCCTTTTTCTTACTGGACTGCTGGACAGTTTGCGATTGTCGTTTACCCATATATGTATTGGGAAATTTTTTTGCACTCGTTGTTGTGGGGAGTGTTGTTTTTGTGTTTTAAGCAAATAGAGGAAAAAAATGAAGATTAAGATGTTTTTTTTATTAGGTTCTTTATTAATATTTTTTTCTGGTTGCTCAACCTCATTAGAGTATTACAAAGATTCAGGCCCCAAGCTTAATTTTATGGAATTTTTTAATGGACAGTTGGTGGCACATGGTTTTTTTAAAGATCGCTTTAATAAAGTAAAAAAAACATTTGTAGTAGACATGAATTGCATTTGGACTGGCAATAAGGGGATATTGACAGAGTACTTTACATATAATGATGGAACAAAATTTAAACGAGTATGGAATCTTACATCAGAAGGTGGAAAGATTCGAGGAACAGCTCATGATGTTGTTGGCGAGGCCGTTGGGGAAATATCAGGAAATGCCCTTCATTGGGTCTATGATGTAGATTTAGAGGTAGGATCGAGGATATATAGAGTTAAATTTGATGATTGGATATATTTAATAGATCAAAAGACGATTTTGAATCAATCATATGTTTCAAAGTTTGGATTCGATATTGGGGAAGTCGTTTTAAGTATTAGGAAAAAAGAATGATTTTATTAGTTTTATCACTTCTTTCGTTTGCTAGAGCGGATTTTATAGTGGGTGAGGCGTTTATTAATGAAAAGCTTGCTTATATAGAAAAGCATTTTCCGAGTGTTGATAAAGATGGGCGTTATATTTTTTTGAAAACAGAATATTTCTATCCTAATTCAAAAGATCGCTTTGCGGAAATTCAATCTTCATTTACAAAAAGTAGTTTTCTTCCAGATGTGTATTTTTTTGACGAACGCTTTCGAATGGAAGAGCGAATTTCATATGATGATAAGTTAAAAAAATTGGATGTCGTTCGCACTCAAATGAGCAGAAGAGAAATATTAAAAATTGATATTGATAATCCGGCAATACATGGCCAAGGTTTTCACAATTTCTTGATAGCTCATTTCGAGTCTCTAAGAAAAGAGCGAATGGTTGTCAATATTGCAATTACGGCACGGTCTGATTATTACAAATTCTATGTTGAAAAAAAATCAGAGAATGAACATGAGGTAGAATTTGTTGTCTTTCCAAAAAACATTGTGTTACGTCAGTTGGTTAAAGAGATAAAGATGAAGTATTCTTTGGCAGATAAGCGGCTTCTTTTTTATAGTGGCCCTTCTAACCTAGAAGATCAAAACGGTAAGGGGCAAGTCGTAAATATAAAATATAAGTATTTCTAGAACCTATCAAGCTCCACGCCATGGTATTATAAAAATTACATCATTCATTTTAATATCACGCTTTTAAAATTATAACGAATGCTATCTATGTTTTAGATTTAGGGGGAGTTATGTTTCAGAAGAGTTTAGCCTTTTTATTGTTAGTTTATTCAAGCTTCTCAAGTGCATATCTTGTAACTGTCTTTAATAAAGAAAATATA
>CAZOXW010000065.1:0-5874 GCA_964583925.1 uncultured Bacteriovorax sp. | reverse complement strand
CTTGAGCAATATCTGGAGATTGCTTATCAAGGGCAATCATTACGCCGCAAGTATTTGCATCAAATCCTTTTTTTGAGTCGTCATAGCCAATATTTTTAATTGTATTTCTTACTACCGACTGAAAATCTATATTGGCCTTTGATGTAACTTCACCGGCCACGACAACTAGACCAGTTGTAATCATTGTTTCACAGGCAACTCTAGATCGAGCATCTTGTGCAAGCATCGCATCAAGCACTGCATCTGAAATTTGGTCAGCTATCTTATCAGGGTGCCCCTCTGTAACAGATTCCGAAGTAAAGATAAAATCTTTTAACATAACTTATCTCCTAAAAAAGTTCATTAAATAAAATTTAACTAAATAAATATTACTCTAGTCGGCAGACTATATACTAATTTAGAGAAGAAAAAAACTTAAAAAGATGTGGATTTCTATAAGTATAAAAAATTTTCTCTTTATTTTGAGACACGACCACTGTTTTAGAGTCGATCTCAATGACATCATAACCTAAACCTTCAGAGGTTTTGAAGCTGTAATGATATTTGAAATTTTGATTCTGATACATTTTTAAAAGCTTTTTCCTATTCTTTAAAATTTCTATACCTGGAGCCTCGGGAATCGATTTATAACCGGCCCAAATTGTATCCATAGGAATTCTTCCAAACATACTTGCTCTTGAATAATACCTGACACCTGAAAAATCAGATCGCTTATTTGAAAGAGCATTAATCGCAATTTTTAAATTTTCTTTACGTAAAAATTTCCCATAAGGAGTATTATCAGGACAATAAATATGCACATTTCCGGGAATATAAAAATACGTAAAAGAAAATTCTCCTTCTTTAAAAAAAAGATTAAGCCATGGATATTTTGTATGCTCAATTTTAGTGCCTAAAAATTTAAGCATTGGATCTTTTAGACCAAATTGATTAAATCGCTGATCTAAAAGTCGATTTAAAACAACTGCAGAGACATCTTGTCTGAAAAAACCGACATTCTCATCATGGCTTCCAACTTCACCATACAAAATGGTCTCAAGCACATATAAACTTTGAAAAAGTTCACTTTTTTTAGACCAAAATTCATAACTACTGCTCATTTTTTTTAGAGAAAACTCTTTTAGATTATAAAGTGCTCTAGCACGCGACTCAAGCAATGATGTGACATATTCTAAACTAGAGTCATGCCCAACTTTGATTTTTTTATTGTCAAACAAACTTAAATAAAATTCTCTTGTTCTAACGGTGCGCGATTCCCACTCATCAAACTTCCCAAGCATATTTTGCGGGCCTTCCTCTAAAACTGTATCAATATTCCTAAAAAAATAATTTAAATCGACACGCTCACTATCTGAAAAAAAATATTCTTCTTTAGATCGCAGCGGTCTATGAAGTGAAGTATAAAGTGAATCAAAACTTGCTCGAAAGTGAGCATCTGATCTAGATAATTTATCTAGTGTCCCATCTTGCACAACTTTTCTAAAAAAGAAGATTAGATTAGCTCGATTTCGTCCTTGAACAGTTCTTACATCTTTAACTTTTTCGTATTCATATCGTAGCGCCAAATGGTTTATTGGAAATTTAAAACTTAAAAGAAAACTACCAGTCTCTTCAAGGGCCTTAAAGTCAGTAATCACGAGATTAAAAAGATCGCGAGCTGAAGTGATTTTTTTTTCAAGGTTAGATTTATTTATATAGTATTCGTTCTTTAATATTAAAATTTTTTCTACATTACTTTTAATTCTTTTTACTATTTCAATTTCTCTATTAAAGTTTTCTTTTTTTAAAAGTAAATCTTTTTGCTTTTTTATCCAATTAATCTTTGAATCAATAAGAGGAATAATGCTCTTTATCGCAGAAAAATCTACTTTTTCATCAAGTAAGGTTGGGAGGTAATTTCCATCCCCAATATATTCATTAAGAAGTTTTTTGTAATTTTCTTCAGTTCCTGGAGTACAAAGATTTTCACGAAATTCAGATTGAATTTTTAAATACTCATCTATCGTGGCCTGGTCTAATCTCGTCTGCGCCAAGACAGAAGAAAAAGAAATACCAAGTATAAAAAAAGTAAGTAACCTTTTCATCTATTTGTCTAAAAAATCTGATTCCCAAAGCCCCAAACAAGTTCCATTACTTAAAATAAGGATTAAGTTTTCTCGGCCTTTTACTTTATTTAATTCAGATAATAATTCATCAAGGGTTCCGACGACACTTCCGGGACGCCCACTTTTTTTAACTTCATCCACAATTTTATAAATATCAAGATCGCCTACATTTTTTACACTTGTTGGCCTTGTCGGTTTTGTAAATATAACAGAGCTCGCGCGATTTAAAGATTCTTCAAATTCTTTTTGAAAAATAGCACTTCTGGCAGTAGCTGAATTTGGTTCCATCACAACATGAACTTTATGATTTGGATATTTTGTAATAATTCCATCTAAAGTTAATTCTACAGCGCGAGGATGATGAGCAAAATCGTCAATAACAATAGCACCACCAAAACTGCCTCTAACTTCTTGACGGCGCTTTACCATTTTTAAATCCATGATCGCAAGTTGAATATCTGCGGCCGAAAAACCTTCAGATAAAGCATACAAAATAACGGAAGAAAGATTTAAAATATTATGGCGGCCAATTAAGTTAGTTTTAAATTTATATTCTTCTTTTAATCTTTTTAAATAAAAATGCGTTTCGCTTGAAGAAGTAAATGTAATTTTTGGACCTATCTCTGTCTTCTCTCCATATAGCATCCAACGATCTTTACTGTCATCTTTAAATTCGTGGAACAATTCAACAGACGAGATGTAGTCTCCAGATATAATCATTGTTTTTTCAATATGAGGTATTGCTGCTCGAAATTGATCTTTAATATCTTCGACCGAATTAAAAATATCGGCATGATCAAATTCTAGTGACGTTAAAATTAAATTATCTAATGAATAAGATCTAAACTTAGAAATTTTTTCAAAATAAGCCGAATCATATTCATCGCTTTCAATAAAAAAATATTTTCCAGCGCCAAGTTTTGAAGAATTACGTCCTTCAATAACTCCTCCTATAAAATAGCCTGGATTTAATCCTAAATTTTCAAAAACTTGAGTAGCAAGATAAGTAGTTGTCGTCTTCCCGTGAGTGCCTGCAATCCCAATAACATTCACATCACTTAAAACCAAAGCTCCTATGGCCGTTGGAAAAGAAACAAATGGAACTCCTAACTCTTCTATCATTCTTGCTTCTGTGCTCGTACCTGGAACTACATTTCCTACAACTATCAAGTCGAAAGACTTTAAAAAATCTTGAGTAAGTTGATCAAGTTTGTGCAGTGGTATTTTAGTAGACTCAAGATAAGTCGACATTGGTGGATAAAAATTAGTATCACCACCTTCCACAATTAGGCCATTATCTTTCAAGAGACAAGCAGCTGCCCCCATTCCTGTTCCACAGACGCGATAAAAAAACACTCGCTTAACATTTTTTTGTATTTTTTTTAGGCCATTAAAATCAAGTTTATTTGTCAGATTCATGATTAATCCTGTCGGGAATTGTTTGTGAATAATGAAATTTTAACACAGTAAATGCTAAAAAGTTAAATATATTTTCCGATGAATAACTTGGTAATTTGCTTCTTTATTTTTTAAAGGTACCTAATATGAGAATTTTAATTGGACTATTGTTTTTTGCACTATTGTGGACATCATGCTCTCACAAGATCGTTGAGAATGAAAATTCCATCGAACGAGCAATTGCAAATGCCCCAATCACGATAGACGAAATATTTAGCTTTAAATCATCAGGTAAAAAAACCAAAAACTATACAAAAGATATAAAACTTTTAATTGAAGAACATGGGAGCTCTCAAAAATTTGCAAGTCGTGCAGAGCTTGTATTAGATTCTTCACTGCCAAAAGATATTGCCTTTAAACTCGAGTTAAAAGTTATTGATAACAATTTTGTTTTTCAAATCCGCCATTCAAGTGCAGGAGTGTCAGATCCCGAAGCGATCGTGCACGTAGTAAGCTTTTTTAAAGGTTTATTTGAGGGCCACAATGTCAACACCAACCTTTCTGTTTTTGAAATGTATCTAAATGCGAAGGAAGGAGATCTTGAATCCTTAAATAATTTTCTCAAAATGAAAAAAGAAATACGTTCATACCTTTATCTACCAAGTGATCTTGAATCATCAATTGAATCTAGCATGAAAACACTTCAATCTGAGGTAGATGAGCAGATCAAGGCCCTTGCTCCTCTCATTAAAAAGCAAAACCAAGAGAGAAAGGCCCTAAAACTAAAACGAAAAGCTGCGCTAGATGCACTTGATGATGCAGCAAAAGACAAGCAATTTAAAGCACTCGCTGCCCAGAACGACCGAGAAGGAATTGTACAATTGTTGAAAAAATACCTTCCCTATGAAGATATGGCACCTTTTGAAAAAAAATATTGGGATACTTACCTTGAGATCATCAGAAAGCCACTTCCACTTCATCAAAGAGTAATTGTATACAGAGGAATTGACGATGATCTTTTTAATGCCGCAGTTGAAAATGGAGAAGAATTAGAAAAAGAAGCTGCGATAAAAGAAGGTAAAGCATTTGTTATGAGTACCATCATGACTAAAAACCAAGGTTCATATAACCGCCGACTAAGATCACTTGAAGCAATGTATGAAAAAACAATAGGAACAGTAAATGGCGAGTCTGAATTTTCCAGAAGCGCTAGAATTACAACTATGTTTAAAAATCATTCAGAAGATCCAGTTGGTTCTCCATTTTTATCAATGACTCCAAATGTCGACATTGCAAGTTCTTTTGGCTCTAGTAGAAATTCAGCTTATTTAGTTGATCCACGCGCCATTCAATTCAATTTCACTTCTGGCTTTGAAAATGAAAAAGAGTTTTTACTTGGCCTAACTACTTTTCCAGAGGATATGTTTGGATATTGGAGTAGTGAATTTCATCAAGCAACTGTACCTAAAAAATATTTTCAAGATAAACTTCTTGAAAGAATTGAAAAAGAATATGGTAAGGCCGATCGAGATACGATTATTAAAGAAATTGAAAAAAATACTGCTGACTTTTTTAAGCCTGTTTTTTCAACAGGCTCTAAATCTAAATCCACATATAAAGGATCAGTCCTACAATTTTTTAAAGGCTTTTTTAAATCATCTCCAAAAACTCCAGCACTGAATATCAGTCCTGATGGAGATTTAGGTTGCGACTCTTTAATTAAGGCCTTCTGGGTGAATTGATGAAACTACTATCACTTGTACTACTAATATTTTCACTCCTCCTTGGCAGTTGTTCTCAACTCCCCTCACACAACCATTTTGTTACGAGACTTCCTGCAAGCGAAACAGATCAAATCTCTTATTATTTATCTATTGATAAATTTAAATACTACATCAATGAATATTCGATCGCATTTGAAGGAAAAATTCCAGATGAAATAATTTCAGAACTTAGAAAAATCAAACCCACAGATCTTTTAAAAATGTCATTATCTGAAGCTGAATTATCTGATGCTCAAAAATATGATGACCTTATTTATAAAATTCTAAAATCTAAAAATCTCGTTGGCTCACTAAAAAAAGAAGAACTGAAATGGAACTATAATTTTTTTAGAAATAAACTAAATGAAGCTTTTACATTAACTCCTAGCAAACTTGATATCGATTTAACTATAACAGAATCAGTAAAAGGTCATAGCAACGAATTGCCAGTAGATAAGGCCTTATACAAAGAAAGTGAAATGACCTTAGACTCAGGTCACTACATCTCAAATAGAACAACAAGGGCCATTTTCTGGGAAGCAATTGAAAATGATAGAACAATAGAATTTCATTTAGGTGACTCTCGTGAATTTCTAAAATCATTAAAA
>CAZOXW010000064.1:0-5957 GCA_964583925.1 uncultured Bacteriovorax sp. | reverse complement strand
TTAAGAGCTTTCTTTAAATTTTCATCTAAGGCATCAAGGAATTTTTCAGTTGTTAAATAGTGTTCTGAACCAACTTTGTCTCCGTGAATACAAACTGCTAAATCTTTTGTCATTTTTCCAGATTCAACTGTTGCGATACAGACTTTTTCTAAAGTTTCAGCAAAGTTAATCAATTCTGGAGTATTGTCTAGTTTTCCTCTGTGGGCCAAACCTCTCGTCCAAGCAAAGATAGATGCTATTGGGTTAGTTGATGTTGGTTTTCCTTGTTGGTGCATTCGAAAGTGTCTAGTCACAGTTCCGTGAGCAGCTTCTGCTTCCATTGTTTTTCCATCTGGAGTGACAAGAACTGAAGTCATAAGACCAAGAGAACCAAAACCTTGAGCAACTGTATCAGACTGAACGTCACCGTCGTAGTTTTTGCAGGCCCAAACGAAATTTCCATTCCACTTAAGTGCTGAAGCAACCATGTCGTCGATTAGTCTGTGTTCATAAACAATCCCTAATGATTCAAATTTTTTCTTATAATCGCTATTATAAATTTCTTCAAAAATATCTTTAAATCTACCGTCGTATTTTTTTAAGATTGTATTTTTTGAAGAGAAGTATAGAGGCCATTTTTTTGCTAATGCCATATTAAAGCAAGAGTGAGCAAAGCCTCGGATTGATTCGTCAGTGTTGTACATAGAAAGAGCAACACCGGCTCCTTTAAAATTATAAACTTCTTTTTCGATTTTTTCGCCATTATCGCCAACGAATGTAATTGTTAGTTTACCTTTTCCTGGAACAACAAAATCAGTTGCACGGTATTGGTCACCGAAAGCATGACGACCGATCATTATGGGTGCTGTCCAGTTTGGAACTAGTCGCGGAACATTTTTGCAAATGATTGGTTCACGGAAAACAGTTCCATCAAGAATATTTCTAATCGTGCCGTTTGGTGATTTCCACATTTCAGAAAGATTAAATTCTTTCACGCGGGCTTCATCAGGAGTGATTGTCGCACACTTGATACCAACGTTGTATTTTTTGATTGCCTCGGCCGCATCAACTGTAACTTGGTCTTTTGTTTTTTCTCTGTATTCCATTCCGAGATCGTAATATTTTATATCGATATCAAGATAGGGAAGGATCAGTTTATCTTTGATGAACTTCCAGATAATTCTAGTCATCTCATCGCCGTCTAATTCTACAACTGGATTAACAACTTTAATCTTTTTCATACGTAGATTCCTTTTGTTGGGGATTTTTGAAATAATTAAAAAAAATAATACATATTTTTGAAGATATAGAGAAGGCTATTTTAAGGTATTTTTTTGCAGTAAAAAATATTTACGCACTCTTTCCACAAGAGGGGCAAAGTTTGGTGCTTGGACAATGAATTCATTGGCCCCGACGAAAACCATGTCGCATACGTCTTCATCATTTTTAGTTTTGGAAATATACATTATTGGTAATTCAGATTTACTTTTAGTGTTGCGAATAAGTGAAATAATTTCATAGGCGGGCATATCATTCATATTTTCATGGATGATGATTAGGTGATAATCATTTTCCCGCTCTAATTGATGCATGAGGTGAAATCCACCCTCTGTGTATTCAACATTAAAACCTTCAAAGCGAAGTTTGGCTCCAAGTTGGTTGCGATAGGTCTGATTTTCAGTGGCCACGACAATCTTAAAACTTTTTTCATCTACGATTTGCATATTAGTACTTTTTTACTGCTTCTTTTACGAGTCTTTCTGCTTCTTCATTAATTTTTTCAATTTCTTTTGGAGTTAATGTGCGTCCTTCAAACTTAGGAAGTAAGACATTTTCTTTTATATACTGTTCTGCTTTTTTTCCAGCTTCACTTGTGCGAACTTTTTCCCAATTTAAATTGTCACTTCCATAGAAAATTTTTGCCATAAAACGAGAGAAGCCCCCCATCTCATTTATTTGCATTTGGATTCCAGTTTTAACGATTGTATCACCAAACTTAGGAGAGTCTACCAACATTCGAACTACTTTATTATTTACTTGTTCAATACTATTTTTCACTCTTGGTGAATTAAAATCAGCACCTTCGATTAGAAGTGGCTTTAATATCGCATTATGAACATAATCTTTAATCGCAGCCCCTTCTGGAGTATTAAAGATTTGATCAAAATTGTCTTTTGTAACAAGCATGTCTTTAATATTTTTTGGTAAGTCCTTTTCAGAAAGGTCTTTAAATGCTTCCTTTACTTTTCCACGAACCATCGAACGAATAAATTGGTCTAAAGCTCCATTTTGATAGAGCAAATCTAAAAGCTCTGCTTTCGCTTTTTCTGTTCCCCCTGTCTCAGATAAGTCTCGAGCAAGTTTTGCAATAATTTCATTTAACGAAACACGCGCATTTTCGGGTGAATACTCAATATATTGTGCCACCAAAAGGGCCACTGGCTTTAAAATTGAGTCAGCATTGTTTTTTAAATTTTCATCATAAGGCTGGGAAGGTAGAAGTACACTTAAGCATGGAATGATGCCCGCAAATTCATTTTTAACAGCAACAGTTGTTGCATCTTTTTGTTCGCTGCTCATCCAGTCTGCTAAGTTTCTTCGAACAAGTCCCAGTGCTCGCGATTCAAGCTCTTTCGTACAAAGAGTCATCTTATCCGTTAATCCATCATCCATTTTTATTTTATAGAGTTCATCAAGACATTTATTATACCGTCCTATAATATCTTTTAATGCACCTTCTTGGGCCTTTAGAGTATCAGTTCCAAGAGCTTTATCTAACAAGTAATTTAATTTTACTGTTCCTAGATTACGAGCGAATTCGATTGCAAATTTTTTATTACACTCATCCAGATGTTGGCTTAGTTTCTCACCTTTTAATTCAGTAGCAGTGCAATTTATAAATTCTTTTTCTATTGGCATTAATTTTTCTGGTGTTTTATCTGTTGATAACTGAACCTTTGTCTCAGCGTGAGCATAGGCGAGGACGATTTTACGATTTGCTTCTTTTAGAAGTTCATCTGTGCATCCGTCTTTATTTTTAGAATTAGAGAGACAGTTTTTTAGATTTTTAATTAAGCTAGATTTTATATCTGCACGATCTGTTGATAAGTTTTGTCCAGGGCGATCTTTGAGATAAGCATTTAGGTTGATATCTAATATTTTTTCTGAAGCGGCAATTTTTAATTGATCGGTACAATTGTTAATAATAGTATCAGTAGGCTTTTGTCCTAAGCAGTTAGCAAAATCTTTATGAATGAGTTTGTTAATAAATTGATCTGTTTCGTCTTTTGTCATTTTTCCTTTTACTGTATTTCTAACTTCTGATTCGGCCACTGTTAAGGCCACGTCGCGAGTTAGTTTGTCTGAACATTCGGTGATTTTTTTCTCAGTATTTGGTGACTCAGTAACATTTTTAGGTAAATTCTTTACAAGACAGTCATCTAGGGTTGCTAATGCATTTTCTATGATGTCTGCTTTTGTCGGAATAGTATCAGGAACAGCGGCATCTAATTTCAAAGAAGCAATTTGTTTTGAAAATATGATCAAACTTTTACTTATGCATTGATCTTTCTCTTTTGGGGATTGATCGTCTTTCCAGCAACGATCGAGTGCTGTCTTGGCAGTCTCCGAGACAATTGGGATTAAGTGTGGAGTCGTGCTGAGCATTTTAGATGCATTTGAATTAAAGGTCTTTAGTATTACCTGATAAGTAATATCATTTGTAATTTTATTTTCACAAGATGAACTGTCAACGAGGCCATTTTTTCTAATATTCTTTTTGATATTATCTTCAATGCATTTAATAAAATCGTTTGACTTATTTGCAGCAAGAGCATCGAGTTCTTTTTTGGTAAATTGTAGCTTAATTGCTTCAGTTGTATATATTTTGTTTTTGACGACTTCTGCGCCAGTTTTTTTAATTACATCATCGATGCATAGAGTGAATTGTTCATCGATTGGAGTTTTTGATTTTTCACTAACTTTAGCAATACAAGTATTGAAGTTTGGCCACACTAGTTCTTTTATATTTTTTACATTTTGAAGTGAATCAACACTTGATTTTAATGTGTGAGTTAGTTGAAAATCAGTTACTTTTAAAACTCCGGCCTTCATTGCTTTTACTGCACATAGCTCTACATTTGCTGAAGTTTTAGCGATAGAATTAATACAATCAATATATATTTGTACTTGGTCTTTGTTAAATTTGGCCCTGTCTGATTCGGGAAGCACTCCACTTAATTTACTTTTTGTTTGCTCGTAAATTAGAGCAACTCCAGCACTAGGTACTAGGGAATTTGTTAAAGCATCCATACAATGAGAAGCTGCATAAAGTGCATTAGTAGATCTTCCGATGCATGAATTAAAAGGCGCTAAAATTTTATCAACCCAAATTTTTCTTCTGCTACTATCGCTGATTCCTTTTTTATCTAAAATTCGATCAATAATATTTCCAATTAGCTTATTACCAAAAAAACGATTAACTGCTATTGCCTTAGTATCATCTAGATCGCCTTTAACAATATCTCGATTTGCTTTATTTACTAAGTTTGTTACTAAAGTGTCTAGTTCTCCTGGGGCAGGGTAGAATGAGGCGAGGTCACTCTTATACGGAGCGAGACTTTTTCTAATTTTATCGCCAATATCAGCGGCTCCAAATAAGTCACCAAACCAGATTGCAGAGCCTGACTTTGAATCTTGGAATTTTCCTGGAGTTCGTGAGTAGCTAAGTGGTAAAACTAGCGACATACTGTCGATTTCTTTTTTATCTTCTTGGGCAAAAGTACTGAATGCAGCACTAGAGGTGATAAAGAGAATGAGTAAAAATTTCATCATTTTTGTGTCCCATGGGTCAAACCACAGTATTTTTACGGTATAAAGTGACACCAACTTTACATATTAGTGCCAAAAAGAGACTGGAAAGTTAAAGATTTTCAAGAAAAGCCTTACAGTTGACCAAAAAGATCGACAACTAAATAAGTTTTAGGTTAAACCAGTAAATGTAGTCGAGTATTCGACATTATTCATTTTGTAGAGGGGACTTGAAATGAAAAAATTATTATCACAATTATCTAAGCTTTCTGTTTTAGTTGGTCTATTAACTCTTGCTAGCTGTGGCGGCGGGGGCGGTGGCGGAGGTGGTTCATCTTCAGGTGGAGGCGGATCAACTTATGGTGCACATGTTTCTCCAGATATTCTTGCCTCTGAATTTGTTTCAGCGTTAAATAACGTTGATGGAACATATTCAACAAGAGTTGAGCTTTATACAAATGAAACATTGAGATCACAACAAGTTGGTCAAGAGCAATGGTTTGTAATTTGGGATGCAAAGTTTGGCGAATACAAGGCCGTAAGCCTGCAATATGTTAGATCAATTGTTTACTACGATTATTATTCTAATAATCGCGCTGTTGCTTCTGAATTTAGATCAATTGAAAGATCTGATGTTTTAGCCGGAAATATTAATGGTGACTATTTTGGTAATGACTATGAAGTCGTAGATCGACTTTCAAGTGGATATTTTGAAGGTAGAAATTCTGGATACCTATATGAAGATGAAGCAGGAACTACTGACGTATCATTACTTGCTAAAGAAGAAGAGCAAAAGAAATTTTTCAGCAAAGCTGCTAAAGTTTCATTTGTTTATAACTTAAGTTTGGAAACTTCAATGTCAATGATTACACTCGGAGCTAAACTTGAAAAAATGATGTCTAGAAGTAACGGAGAGTTAACTTCTGATGATCAAGCAGCAGTTTTAGCTGATATGAAAAATCTAACAGGGGCAAGCCTTGAAGATCTACAAAAAGCAGCAACAGATGCTGAAACAAAAAGAGAAGTGTTAGAAAAAGTTGCAGCTAAAATTGGAACAAGTGCACAAAATCTTGAGCAAAAAGTATTACCAGAGGTTTTTGGTATTACTCTTTAATCAATCCTTGAAATGTAGAGATGATAAATTAGGGCCAAGTAATTGGCCCTTTTTT
>CAZOXW010000063.1:0-6058 GCA_964583925.1 uncultured Bacteriovorax sp. | reverse complement strand
TATCAGTTCAAATGTTGAGATTGGAAAAACAAGGTTGGTTTCAAATTTTAAAATCGAATAATGCCGGAGTACGTGTTGTTGAAATCGATCCTTCGATATACCCAATAAAACAATAACTTAAATCACTAAACATCAAAACATATCTAGTCACATCAATACAGGTCGAGAACATTTACAACTCGCCGCCAATCAAGAACATATCGCCACAGATCGCATCATATCAGCACATGACCAAAACAACCGTTTCATTCAGTTACTTCTAGATATAATCAATCTAGGAAGGGGGAAATCTTTAAGCAGACCTAGTAATAACCATCAGAAGTCTTTATTGCTCTATTTAAAAGGTTCTCTGACTGATGGACTCAGATAATTACATTCTCGATTAAAATTCATTAAAAACGCAAACTAGAGGCTCGAATGTGATCCCTTGAAATCACTTCGTGATTTACTGCGGTCTAAAAAATTAAATATAACACCATTAAGCGAAGAATCCCTTTTAAAGAACTGACCTGCCTGACTGAAGTTAATCTTAATTGTTTGTAATTATAGGCGAAAGGATTTAAGTCAACTTTTAAATAAAAATCTTAATTTAGCTTTCAAAAGGCTAATATAATTATTTTTTTGAACGATATGATTCTAGTAACTAATTTAAACTTGATTACAACAAGGAGATTTCATCTATGAAAGTTATGAAAATGTTAATTATTTCGACAGCAATGCTTTTCTCGACTTTATCTTTAGCAGTGGACACACCTGTTTCATTGGAAGGAGTAAAGATTGTTACAGCAAAAGAAGCAAACGATCTTATGGAAAAAGGAGTAAAGCTTTTTGACGTACGTGTAGCAAATGAATTCGCAGAAGAACATATCAAAGGTGCTATATCTCTTCCATACAGTGAGAAGAGTAAAAAAGAAGTTACATTCGATGCAACTCAAGATAAGTTTGATGATTCAAAACTCCCAGCTGAAAATATGATTTTCCAATGTAATGGACAAGATTGCTGGAAATCATACAAAGCTGCAAAGTGGGCGACTGGTAAAGGGAAGAAAAGTGTTTATTGGTTCAGAGGCGGATTTCCTGAGTGGAAAGCAGCTGGTCTTCCAGTAGAAAAATAATTTTTTTAAATTTTAACAAAGAGAATAAATGAAATGGTATAAAAAAATATTAAATGAAGATCGGAATTTAATTAAGAAACTTTTTGTTTTTGTTTCGTTACTCATTTGTGCAATTTTTGCTATTTCATTTATTTCTTTAAACAGTACTTCTGAGTGGAAAAAATCTCTTGAAAGAGTATATGTTGAAAACGTTCAACCATCTGAACAACTAACATCAATTATCGATCAATCACAGGACATTCGTTTTAGATTAATGGGAGTGTTGGCAGATCGATTACCCGCAACTGGATCAAAAAAGAAAATTAAAGAGAGATTAGAAACTATTAATAAATCTTGGGAGAAGTTTACTGGACTCCTTAAGATGGATGGAATGAATCAAGAACAAAAAGATCTGATTCAAAAACTTAACTCCGGTAAAAAAGAATTTAACAAATTCGTTGAAGATGCCATTTCTGCTTTAGATAAAGACGATAAAGATAAGATCAGTGAGATGATTGATAATGAATGGCCGGTAATTATCACTAATTTTTTAAACCCACTTGCGAAATATCAAGAAGTGCAAGTGAAAGCGATTGGTGAAACATATGATCAATCTGCTAATACAGCTGCAAAATACAGAAAGATCATTTTGTTATGTATCGCACTTTCACTATTTGTTTCCGGTTATTCCATTTACTTTATTTTCCAATTTAAAAAGAAATCCAATTCTGCAATTGAAGTTTTAAAATTTGTTGAAAGTGGATTATTAGAAAGTTCACAAAACGTAAAATCGGCATCTGATAAATTAATTGATATTACGAATTCAAATCGTCAGAGTGTAGGGGAAACATCTAGCTCATTAGAAGAAATCGCCAATATGGTCAGAATTACTTCTGATCACGCTATTCAATCTAGTGAGTATGCTCAAAAATCAAACGATTCAGCTAGGCATGGAGCTGAAGTTGTAGAAAGAATGCTTGCATCTATCCAAAAAATTAATGAAACAATTACAAATGTAATTCAAGAAATGCAACAAATGGGAAATAACCTTAAAACTGTTGAATCAGTATTTTTGAGAGTACAGGATAAAACAAAAGTTATTAACGATATCGTTTTTCAAACTAGACTGCTTTCATTCAATGCTTCAGTCGAATCAGCTCGCGCTGGTGAGCATGGAAAAGGATTTGCAGTTGTTGCAGATGAAGTTGGAAAGCTGGCAACAATAAGCGGTCAAGCGGCAGCAGAAATTGCAGATTTAATAACAAGTGGAAGTCATCAAATTTCAAACTTGGCATCATCTGGACAAGAGAATGTTTCTAAAATTTCAATTCAGGCCCAAAGTTGTATTTCAGAAGGTCTTCAAAGAGCATCTGAATGTAATGCTTCTTTTCAGGAAATTGCTTCTTCATTAAATCAGATTCAAACCCTAGTTGAAGAATTATCAAAAAGTTCAAATGAACAGACGATAGGTGTAGATGAAGTAAACAAAGCAATGCATTTAATCAGTCAATCAACTGAGAAGGGTGCAAGCATATCAATTGAAACTCAATCAATTTCTAATCAAGTTGAATCTGAAGCTCAACATTTAAGGTCGACAGTGGATAATTTAGTTCGTTTATTTAACGGGTAACAAACTGTGGCCAGTACCTGAGCCTGTTACCCCAGTATGATTATTTAATTATTTTGTTTAGTTTGCCGATTCACTTCTTATGAGAATCGCAATCTTCTTTTTATTTTCAATGTTAAGTACTAAAACCTTCGCCGAAGCGACGAACTTGGTGGTGTAAAAAAATCTTATGTAATTATTTTTTTGAACGATATGATTCTAGTAACCAATTTTTTTAATAACTATATAGCACGCAGTAGATCGGTGAAGAGAAAGTATCGACTGGAGCTCGAGTTGCGCATGAATGCGAGGAAGTATTAAATGAGATAGTTGCATCTGTAGAAAGTGTCTCAAAAATGGTTACTGATATTTCTTCGGCCAGTCAAGAGCAAGCACAAGGTGTTCAGGAAATCACAAAAGCTATTGCGCAATTAGATCTAACAACTCAACAAAATGCTGCCAGCTCGACTGAATCATCTAAAGAGGCTGGAATACTTTCCAATCAAGCAGAAATGCTTAACACCATAGTTCAAAATCTTGTACATACCGTCGAAGGGCGCCGTAATAAATAAAAAACATCAGACCTTCAAATTAAAGAACAAAAAATTCAAAATCCCTTTGACTCACCAACTCAGAATCTTTTAATTCTTAGAAATAATTACTTGCTTCAATCTTATTTTCTTTCGATTGATCTACCTTAATCATATTAACATTTGCAGTATTACGATTAATGATTTCTTTTCTTTCATATCTTCCAATAAAATTATTGGCTCTTTTGATATTCATAATCGCGTGGTGACGATCCACCTTAGAGCAATATAAAAGGGCCTGACCGAGCTTTAGATTCTTTATCTGATTTGGATGAATAACATATTCTTCTACTTCTCTAACTGACTTCTGCCCTGTTTTGCTATCCCAAAAAATCCCTTCTTCCGCTTGATAAGTTTCCTTGGTAGTTTTTTTAGTTCCCAAAAGACTGCAAAACCATTCCACGTCTTCAGAGTCTTGCACTTGGAATACTATTTTATTGGCGGTATTTTCATTAACCTTGATCGCTAGATTATCTTCTATGTGGTCTAAGCTTTTTCTACTTTGATAAGCAATCACAATGCTAATTCCTGCACCTCTTGCCTTCTCAATAAATTCTCCAAAGTCAGGTGTGGCAAAAGAAGCAAACTCATCAATAATGAGAGTTGTTGGGTGCTTGATTGCATTTCGGTCATCGTAAATATTTCCGACGGCCTTCATTAAATCCTGAAGCATCAGTTTTCCCATAATACTTGCGGTGTCTTTTAGTTTTAATGAGTTCATAAAAAGATAGGCGATCTTTCCAGTCTCCATGACTTCTCTAAATTCAAATTCCTCATCGATTCCTATTTTATGGACGACAATATCACCGGCCGATGAATTTAATATTTTTGAAATTTGAGTAATTAAACTGCTAAAGTTTTCCTTTTTATTTGGAATTGTTAACTCTTCGCAAATACGCTTCAAATCCCCTCGATACATTTCAGGATAATTTAAAAGACTGACCGCTGATACAATATCCATCCTAAAGCTTGCATCATTTAAAAACTGGTAAAGATCACCTAGATGAAACTCTCGCCCTCCCATGTCTCTTTGGTAACAAAACGCCTTAAGAATAATGAGCAAAGCCCCTTCTGCCTTGCTCTTATAAAATGGCTCCGACCAAGTGAGAGAGTTCATTATTTGCGACGAAATTTCTGTCTCTGATCCATGTTTAATTGGATTATAAGCATAAGACAATTTTTGATCAGACATTGATAAAATAACTAAATCATCTTTTCGACCGCATTGCTCACTTGCTCCGGCCATCCAGTCCATAAGCTCAATATCAGCTTTAAAATCAAAAAAGATAATCGAGTGACCTTTGGCCATACGATCTTCAAGCATCACTTTCAAAAGATTCGTTTTCCCTGCTCCAGACCCACCAATAATTTGCGTGTGATAATTTAAGTTACTGTCTGTTAAATAGGAATTTCTCTCAAGACCAAGTTGCATAACGAGACTTGGATTAAGGGTCTTTTCTTGACCGCCTTTATAAAATAAAAAGAAGATGAATTTAAAAGGTATTTGTCCCCATTCTGAAATTTTCCCGAAAACGACCTCTAGGAACTTAAATATTTTATTTAAGATTTTAAGCTCTTTTCTATTGCTTCTCGCTACATAAGTCATCGGGTAAGAAACTATAAGCGATCCAACTAAAAACAAGAGCCCAAAAAACATGAATTTTTCTTTATTAGTATTTGTAGTTTCCGCTGTCGCCATAACTTCATTTAGAGTTTTATCAAAAGAAGTTCTCTTTCCATTTCTAAAAGCCACCAGGTCTGCCCTCGCTCCCTCTAGCTTCTTTTTAAGTTTAGGAATTTCTTTAGTGTATTTTTCAATATTGGCTTCGCTTTTATTGTAATCCTCTACAATTCGATTGTTTCGCTCCTCTATTTCTGACTTTTCCTCTACTGTTTTGGCACGACGATGCTCTCGGACTAGTCGCTCATTGTCTTCGGCAGATGACTCAAGACTGTATTTTTCCATCCTTAAATCAGACTCAGTACTTTCTAGTTTTGACTTAGCATCTTCAACTAGCTCCCTATAATCTTTTTCTGTTTCTGGGTGATCTTTTCCTTGTGCAACTTTAACAAAATTTTTAATTGTTATATTTTGTGGAACATAGTCGGCCGTAATAAATGCAATAGCTAAAACAAATGGTAATAGGCCCACGATGTGCCAAGTTTTAGCTTTAAAGATTTCCCACTCCGTAAAGCCTTGGTTCCGAAGTTTGTCGGCCATAACAGATATTGTTATTGATAAGGTTAAAAGCATTACTACCAACAAAGCGGCCACTGCTAAAAGTGAAATCCCTATAGACTTTCCAACTTCACCATAGATTTCATTTGAAGAATTGTTGTTTTGCTTTGAGTTGTTTTTAGTATTCATTGCGAGACTCCCATAATTCTCTTTTTAAATTCGTCCAGGGTTGTAAAGACAAACATTCCTTGAACGCTTTCAAAGTTCTGATCAAATACTTGCTGATAGGTTTTTAAATAGGCCGGAGCAACTAGATAAATAAGCCGGTCGATGTTCCGGTCAGGTGACATTAGCTCGGCCAGATACAAACTCAGGCGCTCTTTAATGCGATCTTTTTTTCTAATTGTTCGGTCATATTCAATCGCCGTTCTAATTCCGCGACTGCTTATATAAAACGCATCTGGAACATGACGCGATCCTAGTTTTCTAAATGTTGGATCGACTGCCAAGCATTCTGCGGATCGCCAATCTTTCAATCCTTTCTCTTGAAATAAAATTCTCAGTTCATTTAAGTGAAGTTGATGATGAA
>CAZOXW010000062.1:3225-6138 GCA_964583925.1 uncultured Bacteriovorax sp. | reverse complement strand
AAATAATTCGTCATTGAAACATATTCTGTAAACGTTATTCACATCTCTCGCTCCGTACTCATAAAATCCATCTGGATTTTTAATTGGTCTTTCAGTTATAGTTACTATAGTATCTATATTTCTTGATACAAATCGGTATTTTTTACCGACTATAATATCAATATTATCCCCGCCTAGTTTTGGTTTTTGTTTCATGGGTTGAGTTTTTTAAGTCTTTGTACACATCTTTCTATTGTTGCGTCCAATACGCTATCCTTAAAGTTTCCTTCCTTATCATAAATAGCCATTGATACTCCGTCATTAGTTGCAAAAGGAACTATGAGATAGTCAAATCCTATTTCTTTTCTAAGGTCAATTAGAAGACCTTCTAATAATTTATAGTCTCTGTCTGTCATACCCATATCTCCTTTCTGAATTGGTCGAATGATTCAACATAATCATTCATAATGTTTTTTGTAATTGGAGTATTGTCAACTTCTAAATTCATATAATGATAAAACTCCAAAGCCACCTCCTTGGCGTACATCTCGGCGGCTTCTTCAAAAAATTTTAATGGATTTCCAACGCTTGTTATAGAATCGTCTATATAATAAAAATTTGATCCGCTAAAAGATAGTTTATTTTTCTCCGCCACCTCTTGGCAGCAGTCTTTGAAGGTTTTCATTGGTTGATTATTTTATTTATTTAAAAATTTCACAAATTCAACACCCCTATCGCAAAATGATTTTACCATCGAACAAACCAAAGAAAAAGACATTCCTGAATGCCCCTGTCCTTTAATTATTGTTTTTGCAAACTCTAATTCACAACCATTATTTAATTCCTTAACAATATCAAGGCAATCGCCCAATTCCACACCACGATACAGGTCTTCAAGCCTTATAGGGACGCATTCATTCCATAATTCCAAATACTTTTCGTCAAGTATATTTTTACCCAGTTCAATCCATTTATGAGTTAATTCAGGAATAGATTCTTCAGGCTTCCGCTTCTCTGTTTCAGATTTTTCTTTCCTTTTTCGATAAACTTCATCACATTCTGATTTTGTTTTACCAGTAATCTTTTTATAAGCTGAATCTATATCATCAATATCTGAATATAGCATTTGTCCATTAAATGAGCCGCAAGCTAATTCATTTCGCTGCTTATAACTATCCAATTCCCTTACCGCTGACTCTATATTTTCTCCAGCGATAAATTCTATTTCCCTATAGTTTTTTTTCATCTCTTCGTGATTTTGTATTGTTGTTTTTAAAATTTTTTACATCTGAAATTCTGTATTCTTTGCAGCCTATCTTCATGCGTTTCTGCTGCACCAACATAATCCCGATAAATTTTTATTATTTCTTCATCTGATAAATCCTCCCCCTTCTCTTCCTCAATGATGGCGACAGTTATAGGAGGATCTGAAAGAAGCTGTTCAATCCTAACCTTCAAATCGGGGAATTCGATAGGTGTATTTACTTTTGGTCCAAATGGAGGGCATTTTTTCCAAAGTAAATCTTCTGAATACTCCTGATTCTTCACCATGATAGCGGAGTTGATGGCTTCATCGTAAAAAACCTTACCAGATAGTGTATCTGATTCCTTTGGTAAATCCGCTATATAATAAACCTTCCCGTCTTGCTTGATTATGAGTGCTTGCATGTTATTTAATTAATTCAGGGTTGTCGTGAATGTTTCCGATTATTTCTTCAATTTCCAATTGCCGTGCGCTTCCAAAAAATGTGATTGGAAATTTACTAGACCCATTTAATGATACGCTCCAATATCCATTGTTAAACCATTCTATTTTCCTTATCATGGAATTAGATTGAGTCAAATCTCCTTCAAAAATCTCCTTTCCATTCTTATCGAGTAGCCCGGTAAACTGCCCAACCGTTTCGGGAATTACTTGGTATGTATTTCCGCTATAATCATCAATAC
Organism: uncultured Bacteriovorax sp.; assembly: GCA_964583925.1. Taxonomy (GTDB): domain Bacteria; phylum Bdellovibrionota; class Bacteriovoracia; order Bacteriovoracales; family Bacteriovoracaceae; genus Bacteriovorax. The sequence continues at coordinate 4,212 of CAZOXW010000062.1, read as the reverse complement.
AGTGATTATGTGATGAGTATAAGCAATGATAAAACCCATAAACCCACTCGCCGTTATCAACTCGCTTCCCGCGAAACTTAATTTCTCTGTTCATTTTATCTCCTGATTACACTTGTTACATTTATGATTAGTTCCCGTCGAAGTGACCTGCTTAAACGGGTGATCGCAAAACTGAGCTTCTTTATCTGCTTTAATCTGTTTCAAAGCTGCTTGATTCATGTAATAGATAACATCGTCGTTAACACTGCTTTCACGTCTTATCTGGTCAAATGCTTTTTCTATGTCTTTTTCGGTTGGCATGCTCTGTATTTTTTTAATCTAAACATTGCGTATTGTTCTTGGTTCATTATACCCCACTTTGTAGCAATAAATGATTTACCTTGCTTTATCATTTTTCGCTCAAAATATCTTAGCCATTTTTGTACGAGTATATCCTCCTCGCTTTTTTCAACATTTTTCTGAAACCTATTTTCTATATAATCGATTCTATCCTTCGTTAACTTTTGCTCTAAATTTTTTCTTATCTCTTTGATTTTTTCGATTGACTCCGAATTTTTTATAGCAATAGGCTTTTTAATTTCAGCATTGTGATTGTTCAACTCGTTGATTCTGTGCTGTATAATCTCGTTAGTTCGATTCAATTTGTAATTATCCAGCCAATCAAAAAGAACCCCGCCGTCAAGACGATCGTAAATTTTGCCGTATAAACCCTTTTTACCCTGCTCAAAGCACTTCTTTACGTCTTCCGGTTTAAGCGCGCTGTAATCGAAGAAAATGAGCCTTGCTGTTTGAATTATCTGTGACGATGTCATTGGCTTCCCGATATTGAAAAATTCACATACATCGATAATAAGCAACTCAATAAAGCTACAAACCGCGTCATCACTGGTCAATATTGCCATTTTCCCGAATGTCGGTGTCGGACTGGCTAGAATGTCTTGTACTTTGTCCGGCACTGAAAGCTGCCGCAATAGTTTCTCCGGCTCG
>CAZOXW010000062.1:1988-3125 GCA_964583925.1 uncultured Bacteriovorax sp. | reverse complement strand
ATTTCCTTTTCTTTCTTTTCTTTTATTTCCTTTCTTTCCTTTCTTTCCTTTCCTTTCCTTTCCTTTGTTGGATTTTGTTGAACACCTGTTAACACTTGTTGAACAATTGTTGAATTTTGCTTTATTAACGCCCTTTTTTCAGCACTTATTTTTCCGGCTCTCGATCTGTTTTCTGAAATTTCTTTTCTTAATCCTATATTTTTTTCGACACGTAACGAGTAAATTGTATTTTCTTTTTTTATAAAAAGATCATAAACAACACATGTATCAATTATGTTCATCACTTGTTCAACAGGTGTTGACATTTGCTTAGAAAGAAATTTGTAAAACCTATCAGATAATTCAATTCTATGATCCTCCTCCTCGTGAAGTATTTCTGATATGGCCCAAAATATACCGTAACCGGAAGCTCCGCAATCCATCATTAACAATTGTATGTTTTCATCGTTCCTTGAATTGTAATCGTGAGGGAAGTAGAATGTATCTTTTGCCATATTATTTTAACCTGTTTTCTAATTCGGTGTTTTCATTTTTAATTACCTTACCGATTCGTGATTTAATTTTTTTATCGTACTCTTCCAGCCAGGCCCGGCACTGGATTACTTTATCCTCGATCAGCTTAACCTTTTCAGGATCTGCCTTTACCTCAAAAGCGTACCATCTTTCATCTTCGGGCTGATCAGAATAGATTACCTCTTCACCGTAGTTTACCTCTTCTGGAGTGTCCAGGAGCGCGTAGAATAGAATTCCTTTTTCTTTTTTGTACAGGTGGCAATACCCGATTAGTTGCCATTCATAGTCGCTGTTTATTTTCTCGGTCGAATCATGGAAGCTTTTCCGATCCCAAGGGCATTTTACATCAGCGATAGCATCTGGTAAAATCACGTCGCATGTACCATCTATGAATTCACCGTGCATTTTAACGGTATTTTTTGTAGCTACTCCATATTCAAGCTTTCTGGCTAACATGTCGATAGCGTCCAATTCACACATTATGCCCTTGTCAGTATACTTAGAACTGATCTCTTCCTGATCGTTAGCGTACCATTCTTTCAGATAGGTGATACAAGTAGCACTGAGTCCGCCTTTTGGTTTAGACTCTCCCATTATCTTACCAATCGCTGAGCATCTTATTTT
>CAZOXW010000062.1:0-1888 GCA_964583925.1 uncultured Bacteriovorax sp. | reverse complement strand
ATGGCTTCGCGTTGGGTCATTTTAATTGAACTATTCTATTTTTTCGATAAGTTTACCCGCCGAAGCGGAACGGCTTACCCGTTAGCACTGTGTCTACTTGGTTCTCCTTTGATTGTTCACAGAGGCGCCATTGAACTCACATTTACGACCATCTTAAAAAACCGGACCGATTCATTACTGATTAACTAACCAAAGCAACCGAAATCAACGGCCCGGCATTCATCCCCCGATGAATGAGTTAATTAATCTGATCCACTGGTAAAGGGAGATCTTGTCTTTTTAATGCTTTCATAATCGCTCTATAGTGATCCAGCTCTTTCTTCAATTCCCTGTTCTTTTTCCTTTCTTCTATCAGCTCTCTTTCGGTAACATTCAATGCAATGGTAGCATCTAGCGTGTCGTCCAGAAAGTCTTCGTTTTGGCGCATCAGGCTTAATAGCTTATTCTGAATGTGCAGGTTTGGCTCTTCGCTTTTGTAAGCGTCGATCATTACTTGTAGAACTTCCTGGCGTAGTTCCGTTTCTTTTATTCGTTGGTCAATGTTCATGGGAGATGTGTTTTAATGGTTTCTTGATCTTCTTTTTTTATTTTCAAAGTCATTAAGTAATACTTTGCCTCGTATATTTCTCTTGATATTTTTTCTTTAGCTAAATCAACATATTCTTTTCGCTTCATTGTAACCTCTCTTCTGGTGTTCTTAAAGGCATTTTTAGGCATTGGAAATATCTTTTCAACCTCTAGCGATTTCCACGCAGTGAAATAAAATGCGTGTAATTCATTTACGTACGACTCCCATATTTCTATGTTTTCCTGATCCGGTGTCATTACTTTGCTTTTTTAGCGTTAAACAATAGCCCCAAGTGACAAGCAGGAAAAGACACACTATTCCGATCCAACACGCTTGCTTGTGATTCATTATTAATTTGTTTGATAACGTCTTGTTCTTTAAGGCACTCATGGCAGTAGTATTTTATTTTGAATGGTGCTATTTTATTAGCGAATAACTTGCTTGTTTCAAACGTATCTAGGCAATAAGCGCACTTATTTGTATCTGGCTCGAAATCGATTAACCTTGGGCGTTCCATGTCAGATAAATAGTGTTCGTATGTGTTATAAAAGCTCATTATGCTACACCGTTTAAAAACTCTAAGCGCTTGTTAATTCGATCAATCTCGTTTTTCTTTCTCTCAGATAAAGTGATTAGCCTTAATATTTCCTTCTCTTCACCTCCTAGTCGTTCAAAGTTTTCGATCATATTCATACATGAGTATACTTGATCTACCGTCTTGCACCCTTCGATACATACTTTAATCCTAAAGGCACAATCAGATAATTGCATGTTTCCGATTATTTCCTTTGCTTTTGATAAGATGTTTTTCATAGGAATAGTTTTAGTTGGTTAGGCGGCTTGTTTTTTAGCCTTATCTTTTTTGTCGCAGGCTTTTTCAAGTTTTTTTACAATGGATTCATTGTATGATTTTCTATTTATTATCATTCCGACATAGGAGTATGATACTTTTGAGTCCTCGGCTATTTTCATTTTGTCGGTTGAATCCAATAGCTTTTTGAATCTTTTTTGCTGAAGTGTCGTAATTAATATCATTTTTGTTATATTTGTTGTTGTTGTTGTTGTATTGTTACGATACAAAAGTAACTAAAGTTTCGACACAAACAATACTTTAACGATAAAATATCGTGTTAATTATTAACAATTAAACGTTAACAACATGTTAAAATCTATGGAAACACAAGTAAAATCAAGGTTAAAGGAGCTGCGAACGGCAGTTGGTTTAACGCAAGAAAAATTTGCATTTGAGTCCGGCTTATCCGCTAGTTAGTTGCAATACAAGAAAAGACGCTCCGTTGATACTTTGTTACCTCCAATTTT
>CAZOXW010000061.1:0-6334 GCA_964583925.1 uncultured Bacteriovorax sp. | reverse complement strand
CCACCATTTATCGGAAGCGAACCACTGTCCATTGGTGGTTCGCAAAGTCCCAAAAACATTGGAAAATTATTTTTGAAAAGGTGTTCGCCTATCTATCGTCTAGGTCAGATGGTGGAGAGAGTCGAACACCTTTTCCTTTGCACGTTACTTCCGCAGGCTTCTTTTAAAGCAGCAGCTAAGGTCGTTATAGGATTCGGTGGAGCTGTCACGCTTCCTTTTTTTCTGAGAAAATGGAATACCTTATTATTTAAGAATAAGTTTTGAAATATTTTTAGTAATCTGAAATTAAGTTTTCTTCTTAAGATAAGTATTCTTGCATTCTTCTATAACTTAAATAAGCAAAACCTGATCCGATTGCAAATAAAGCCAAAATATTCTGAATGACAAAAGATGATGATGCATCTTTGAGCATAAGTCCGCGCAAAATTTCAACGTAGAATTTTAAAGGGTTCAAATTTACCAGCCACTTCATAAATATAGGCATGTTGTCGATTGGGAACATGATTCCGGCCAAAAGATTGGCGACAAATAAAAAAATAAAACCTCCAAGCATGGCCTGTTGTTGGTTTTTTGCAAAAGTAGAAATAAATGTTCCAACATTCACTGTTGAAAACACAAACGCAAATACCGATAGGCCAAGAAGCAAATAGCTTCCGTTCATTGGAACTCTAAAAATAACAATGGCGAAAAATAAAATTGTGATGGCATTTATTATTCCTAAAATCAAAAAAGGAATAGTTTTTCCGAGAATTAGTTCAATACTGCTAATGGGTGAAACTAAAATCATTTCTAGAGTTCCCATTTCCTTTTCTCTTGATAGCGACATACTTGTTAAAAGTACTGTGACGAGCCCTACAATCATGGCCATCGTGCCAGGAATCAAAAAATAAGGACTACGCATTTCTGGATTGTACAGCGTGCGAACATTGAGCGAGAGTGGAGGGCTTGTTTGCCCCATAAGCTTGTTGGATAAAATTGTATTTATATATCTCTCAACAGATTGGGCCCTGATTAAATTGGTACCATCAATTACTAATTGATATCCTAAATTGTCACGCTCGCGATCTACGCTCATCTTTTCTAATGGGGCAATCAAAACAGCATCTAAATCACCATTCTTCATCTTTAAAGCGATATCTTCACCAAACCCTAAAGGTACAATTTTAAACCAACCACTTTTTTCAATATGCTCGATGACTTGGACAAATTCAGAATCAGATACAGTGTATTGAAAGCCAATTTTAATATTCTTAACTTCTGTTGAAATGGCCACTGCAAAAACAACCAATTGCACTATAGGAAGTACAAATAAAACAATTCTCATCTTGGTATCGCGTAGTATTTGGGAAAATTCCTTTTTTATAAAACCACGAATCGTGAAGAATGATTTATATAAATTGTTCATGAATTCTCCAGATTTGGTTTAAAATTCTTCAATGCTATAAATACAAGTACACTTGAGAGAACAATTAGTGCCAATGTAGGAACAAGGACATTTGTTATATCTGCACCTTTTAAAAAAATTGATCGACTAATAAGAATGTACCATCGTGCTGGCAATATTGAAGTTAGGCCTTGAAAAAAGTTAGGCATATTTTCAATAGGGAATATAAAACCTGATAATAAGAGAGATGGTAGTAATCCGGTTATCATTGATATTTGCATCGCGAGTTGTTGGTTTTTCGCTAAGATTGAAATGAGTATTCCTTGAGCCAGACAACTAATAAGAAATATAATGCTCGTAAAAATAAAAGTGATGAGACTTCCATTAAATGGAATTTCAAAAACCATAAAAGAAACAATTAGCACCAATACTAAGGCCAAAACACCAATAATTAAGTAGGGGATCATTTTTCCAAGAATGATTTCAATTGGCTTAACTGGAGTCGAAAGAAGAAGCTCCATAGAACCATTTTCCCATTCTTTTGCTACTGTTAGAGCCGTTAAAAGAATAGAAATCAAGGCAAGGATAATAGCCGTTAATCCTGGCACTACGAACCATGAACTCAAAAGTTGAGGGTTATAGTAAAATTGTTCATTTATTTTATAGTTCTGTTTTACACCAAAATATTCAGCGTTTACAAATGCGGTAAATTTAGATAAATAACCGAGGATAACTCCCGCGGTAGAATTATCAGCTCCATCCAAAAGCACCTGTACTTGGGAGTAATTTTTTGAAAGAATGTTTTTTTCTAGGCCTGGTGGTATCTGTACAAATGCTTTTGAATTTCCATTTTCGATGTCTTTAAAGGCTTCATCCACACTATAAAGTTTCTGATGAATTTTGAAATATCCTGAGTTTTCCAGTTTTGTTAACAAGTCGCGAGATTTAGCTGTTTGATCCTGATCTTGAAAGCTAATTGGAATGTTCTTTACGTCAAAGTCTATGACGAATCCAAAAACCAAAACTATGAATAGCGGAACGACAATGGCGATTGTGAGTGCATAGGGATCTCTTAAAATATGATAGCGTTCTTTTTTCGCAACAGAGAGTACTCGGGTAATGATTTCTTTATTCATTATCTATCTCCCTCAACTAGGCGTACAAAAACATCTTCTAAATTCGGTTCAATTTCTTTAACATTAAATATGTGCGAATATTTCAGTTGAAACTCTTTATGTGCAGCAAGGTCTTTTAAAATTAAGTGGTAACGAGACCCGAAAGGAAGAAGACTTAAGATATTTTTATCTTCCTTAAGTTGCTCTATAACATTGCTAGCTTTATCTAAATTTGAAATTTCCAATAATTTCTCAGGAAAAACCTTCTTTTTAAGATTTTTTGGTGTATCTAAGGCGATAATTTCTCCTGTTCTCATTAAGGCAATACGATCACAATATTCTGCTTCATCCATATAGTGAGTAGTGACAAAAACAGTTTTTCCTTTTTTTGAAAGCGTTCTAATGAGATCCCAAAACTTGTTTCGGTAGTAGGGGGTAACTCCTGCTGTTGGCTCATCAAGGAATATAACCTCTGGATCATGTAGCATAGAAACGACTAAAGATACTTGTTGCTTAATTCCCCCTGGAAGGTCAGCCACTAAAGCATGCAATGGGTACTCAAAGCCAATAAAGTCCAACAACTCTTTAATTCTTTTCTGGAAGAAGGAACGATCTAATTTTCGTAGACTTGAATTGAAAGAAAAATTTTCATAGACGGTGAGATCATCATAAAGTGTGAACTTTTGAGACATATAACCGATTTGGCCTTTAAGTGCCGTGATATCCTCATAGCTTTCACCGTTGACACAGACTTCACCCGATGTTGGTCGCTGAACGCCACACAATACTTTTATTGTAGTCGTCTTTCCCGCACCATTAGCACCAAGAAAACCAAATATTTCCCCTTTTTTTACATCAAATGTGATATTTTTAACCGCAAAAAAATCACCGAATTGAACGCTTAAATTTTTGACTTCTACAGAGTTTTTTATAGTCATACGGTTTCCTTGGTATGAGTCAGATAGTACTCATCAAAGGTTTTTACTTTTGCCTTTTCTAAAAGCTCATCAGGAGGTCCCTTTGAAAAAAGCCTTCCATTATCAAGCAGGTGAACTAGATCACATCGTTCTGCTTCATCCATATAAGACGTGGCATAAATAATAATTATGTTGTCAGAAATTAAATGATTTAGAAGTTCCCAAAATTCACGACGACTTATTGGATCGACTCCATTGGTGGGTTCGTCTAATAAAAGTACCTTTGGAGACTGAAGTAATGAAAGCATCAGACCTAGTTTTTTATACATTCCCCCAGATAATTTTCCTGCGGGGCGATCAAGAAATTTATTGAGCCTTGTAATTTCTAAAAGTTCTTTTGATTTTTTATGAAAAGTGGAATCATCTATTCCATATAGGGATTTAAAAAAAGTTAAATGTTCTTCTATAGATAAATCAGGATACAAACTTTGTCTCTGCGGCATATAGGAAATTTTGCTTTTTATCTCAGAAAATATAATGGAATTGTCGTTTTCCGAAAAATTAATATTCCCTGAGTTCGGAATGAGAAGACCCATGATATTTCTAAGCAGAGTTGTTTTTCCGGCCCCCTCAGGGCCAATAAGACCATGTAGTTTTCCCGACTCGAAAGAATCATCAATATGATTAAGTGCTACGACTTCTCCAAATTTCTTCAGGATTTGATTGATTTGGATATTTAAACTCATTATTTACTAATCTCCCAGTCGAGTGACATGCCCGGTTTAAGACGATTTTTTTGGTTGTCGACTTTTACTTTGACCCCATAAACAAGTCTTGCTCTCTCATCATAAGTTTGGACATTCTTAGGCGTGAACTCTGCTGTCTCATTAATCTTTACGATTTTTCCTTGAAAAGATTCATTTGTTTCAGGAAGAACTGTTGAAACTGCATCTCCCGTATTGAATCTGTTGATTAGATTTTGTGGAATATAAAAATACACCCAGTAATTATTCTTATCTAAAATAGACACTAGCTTTGTACCAGGAGTAACATATTCTCCGACTTCACGAAAGCTATTGGTAATAACTCCATCTATAGGGGATTTTATTAAACACCAACTTTTTTTGACTTCAATCTCGTTAAATAATGATTTGGATTTTTCATAAGATTCTTTTGAACCGGCACCACTAGAGAGCAGTTTTTTTGCACGATCATAGTCGTCAAAGAGACGTGCATAGGTAACATTGATATCCTCACAATCTAAGTTTACCAGCACAATATCTTTTTTAATGCTATCTCCCTCATTAAACGCGATATTTTTTATGTTGCTACTAAGCCTTGAAGATAAGATAACCTGAGTTGCCTCTACCGTCCCTGAAATACGTATTGGAGAAAGTTTGTCTTTAATGAATTTAACTGTGGCAATAACGATAATTACCAAGGGTATGATAAGAAGGTATTTTTTATTAAACTTCATTTTTATTCTCCTGCCACATTAGCTAATTGAATTAAGTTAAGAATGATTTGATATTGATTTGAGCTGAGACTTAGTTTGGATTCACGTCTTTTTACATTGGCTCTCTCAACTTCGATAAAAGTTGCTCGACCATCTTGATAACTTTTATACATTAGATAGGCAATTTCACTAGTTTCATCGATCTTTTTTTGAATAATTTCATTTTGTTCTTGAAGATTTTCGATTCGTTTTGTCGCCAAAAATACGGATTCGTTGATGTTTCTTTCTTCGTTGATAGCTTGAGTTTTCAAGGCCATTGCCTGTAGATTTTTTTCATTTACGTTGTGTGAAATTTCTCCTCCATCAAACAAAGGCATGGATAGTGAAACACCGATTGTATTTTGGTTAAACGCATTCAAATCAGGCCCGTTCGGATAATCAAGAGAAGTTCGAGCAATAAGATTAATTTTTGGATATCTTTGTTTGCTGATTGATTGTGCCTGGCTTTCAAATGAATCTGATAAGTCTTTCATGGATTTAACTTTTGCATTACTTCCAGCGTCTTGGGCGAATTGTTTATAATTCATAAAACGGCTTTGCAGATCATTCAAATTTTCTAGTCGATTGGTGTTGCCTATAAGATTTGCATTTTTAATTTTTTGATGAAATGTAATCTTGTAAAGTTCTATTTGCTCAGCAGTTACATTGAAATCAATTTCTTTGAGCTGTGATTCCAACTCATGAACTTCTTTTTGAGCGGTTAGAAGATCGAGTTTAGAGCCAGAGCCAAAACGATTCTTCGCGATGACATCTTTCAATTGCTTATTGGCAACTTTGAGTGATTCAGATATGAGGTTTCTTTTTTCCTGAAGGAATACAATATTCAAGTAATGAAAACGAACTTTAAATAAAATATTTGCTTTTAAACCTTTGGCCTCATTTTCTTTTGACGACAGATTTTTATCTAATGATGTCTGAAAATTTTCTTTTGAATCGAAATAGAAAATGGTCATAGAGAGTGTTGGGCCAGTACTATAATTTTTATTATCTCCAAATTTTAAAGTTCTTCCTGGGGCCATGTTTATTTCAGGTATTTCTGATAAATACTTAAAGTTACCATCGAGCGTAAGCCTTGGAATATAATTAGATGGAAGTGCTTCTCGCTTCTCTTTGGCGGCATCGACTTCATAGCTTTTAATTTTAATATCTAAGGATTGATTTATCATTTCTGATTCCAACTCCCGCAGAGTCAAAACATTTAATGACTTAGCCAATTCTTCGCTAATAGCTAAAGGTGAGCTGCTTAGCGCTATCAAAAATATCAATACTTTTAAGTAGTTACCAGCGGTCATAAATATTCCCCAATACAACTGTTGCATTTATGCAATTATTGCATATAATAGAGTCATGAGCAATAGAATAATTAATTCCCCCATTGAACGCTTCACAAGGATACTTTTTA
>CAZOXW010000060.1:0-6443 GCA_964583925.1 uncultured Bacteriovorax sp. | reverse complement strand
CGGTTGCCCCCACCCCAACCGCCGCGTGTGCGGGCCGAACGGTTGATTTGCGATTGAGAGGTTTTCTTTGATGTAAGCTTTTGTTATTAATTTACTTTCCAATTTTCGATAAAGTATCTGTTACGATTTTTTCAAGGCTCCCATTTATATTATTAGGTTCATTGAAAAAAAGTAAAGCATCGTATTGGTCTTTTAAGTGTCCTTTTTCAAGTCCTAGGCTATTTTCTAATTTAATTGGAAATGTCACAACATTTTCACCTGCTAATTCCTTAATTTTTGCATTTATTGTCTCGTTTGTTCCTTTTTCCATTACATTCATACCTTGATAAATATCTTCATCATGCAAAACTACATAATTAATCTTAAAGGCATTTAGAACTCGTAAGAAAAAGGGTATGGATTGTTTTCCTCCGGTAACAACGATAGTAACATCAATCTCTTCCGTTCGTTTAGTTATTTTATTTAACTTTTTACAGGTTTCGGTTATTGCTATTTTATCCTCTGGTCCTTCTGCGACTATCACATCTTTTGCAAAAAAAAGTTCATTTACATCACTGCTTAACTGAGTTAACCCTTGGAATACTTTCTTATCCTTTAAATCTTTAAACTGTGAAGTATCACAATTGCGTAATTCGGTACCGCTTACTCTATTCTTTTTGATGACAGCAATAGATTCATAGTTGTAAACATCTATAAACCTTGGAGAATGGGTTGTGTAAATTACTTGATCGTCATTTGAAAATGATATCAAAACATCATAGAACAGTTTGCCTAACTGGGGGTGAATATATAACTCAGGTTCTTCAATAGCTAGAATTATTGGGTTACTTAACTCATCAGTATCAATGTCAACTAATTTTTTCCTTTCATTAAGTATTAATGCTTGCAATAGGGAGAAAACGATACATCTCTGCAATCCATGCCCTTTAAGTAAGACATCAGTTTCAACACCGTCATCAATAGTTAGTTCCACACCTTTTGCAAAAATTGTCTTTATATCGTCAGTTATTACACTCAATTTTACTTTTTCAACAGTGGGCATGAGATTACAAAGTATATCTTTAAGTTTTCCTTCAATAGTCCCTAGGCTTGTAAGCCTTGTGCTATCCTCAGATTTATCACCAGAATTGTTTAGTAGACCATTTACAACTTTTAGAGCGTCTTCAATCTCCTTGTATTTTGGATCAAGCTTAATTATTCGGTCTGTGAGATCGCTCATTAGTTTTCTAAAAGTAGAAGTACTCGATCTTTTATCAGTTTCATCAGAATAATTAGATTGAGCTTTTAGCAAGTAAAACTTTGGAAGATTAGCGATTACATTGCTTTGAAGACCTAAACTCTGTGTTTTGCTTAAGTCTGGTTCATTATATTCAATCTCGTTTTCTTGGAGGTATTTAGCTAATCCCTTCAAGTAGTCTGCTTGGGTACATTTTTCTTCTTTTATGAAATAATCTGGAAGATTATTTTCTATAACAATGTCTTTCCATTTTGGCCTATCGCCTTTTTTTTCTTTAACACTCTTAATAGACAAGAACCAGTCTTTTGGTTCTGCTTGATAACCATGATATTCATTTTTTATACTAATCTTTTCTTTTTCTTGATCTTTTTCTGCAATGATGTGCTTCTCTAGTATCAGTTCATTATTAATTAGATATGGTTTCCAGACCTTCTCAAGGTGTTTACTTTCAACCTTGAACTTTCCTCGTATTACTATTGGTATTTCTGGATCATTAAAGTCACTTATCTCGACACCACCTGTCCCAGCCGAAAGGAAGACATCTATCGAACCCAGTATATTTGATTTTCCTGCATTGTTTTCTCCTATTAACGCCTGTAACGAATGGATTTTAGCCTGTTCTATTTTTACGATCGATCTATAGTTATATATTGATAATTCGATAAGTTTCATTCAAGTTATACTTCTAGTAGAGTCCAATTAGTAAAGTCATTTTCCGCTAACAGATTACTGTCTCCTGTGTATAACATCCATCTTCCTGAAAAATCTTTCGGATTGGTATTGCTTACGATTCCACCAATCACATTTTTATGTTCTTTGATATATTTCTGTAATCCATCACTTTTTTCTCTAGCATCCTTGATGGTGTTTCCACTTTTTGTGTCGAAAAGTCCGATTCTTCCATCTTTAAATTGCACAATAAAATCTACATAAAAAGGCTTATGACCACCATTTTCCATATAAGGGACTGCAAAGTAGGTCGAATCGCGGTCTCCGTTTTTAAACCACCACTCAATTTGTTGTGATTTTTCAAGAAATTTTATAAAGGCTTCTTCAGTTTTCCATTTATTATCATAATAAAATGGCTTCAGTGCTGAAAATTGTGTTTTATATTCTGTGAAGTTTCCTCCATAATTCAGCATTTCAGGCAATTCCCAGTCACCAATTTTTTGCAATTCAGCCTCTCTTTTTTTTGTTTCAGAAATATATTTTTCTTTTGTGCTATCAATTACATTGGCAAAATGTTGTCTGTTTTTTTCGCTTAAGACTATGTTTATTATCTCTGCAAAAACTTGGCTGTAATCCATTTCTAACTGTTCTTTAAAGAAATAATAGATAGCCTCTTTAACCCTACCTATTGAACGATCTTCGGGATAAAAAGGAGAAAGGTTGTTTCTAACGAAATAGTCAAAAAGCTTTTGCAAGTCAGATTCGTTTGTCGTATCAGCTCTGGCTTCCCCAAGGATGTTTTCGTCCACTAAAAGGTCAACACCAGCTGATTGATAATCAGAAATAAGTATTAAACTTAACTTCTGATCCTTAGTTTCGATTTTTTTAGATAAGTTGTAGTTTTTTGCCTCATCTAAAAATATTTTTATGAATTTTGGACTTAAACGAGTTTTTTCACGTTGCCGTAACCTGTAAACAGAATCTAGCTTAATGGGTTTATAACTATCAATCCTTTGGCTTGAATAAATAGTTACATAACTTCTTGCCATGTCTTCCTTGATTTCGATGTCTGCAAGATTTGTAAATACAAAACCTTGATTCAATAGATCGTTCTTATAATGTCCAGTTTCAGGTTCAGGCATTCGCATAATTCTCCCGACGGTCTGAACCGAGAATGTTAAGCTTTTCCAATCTCTAAACAGCACTAAAACTTGTGCTCGAGGACAATCCCAACCCAGAGCAATAGCTTGTTTGAAAATCAAGACTTCTGTCTCATGGTCATTCTTAGCAATGTTTTCAAGATTTTCTTTTTCTTCAGATAAATAGATCGCTAGTCTTCCGTTTTGTGTTGTCATCCCGTATTTATCTTTCAAAAGCCGTACAACTTCATCTTTAATTAAATCCTCTTGCTGCGTTTTCCGGTCTGGTAACTGTATGAGTAGAAGAGGATTAATATTCAAACCTAATTCTTTGTATGCCAAAGCAATTTCATTCCGTTTTTTTATTGCTTCTTCAAGTACCATGGCATCTGTACCATTCGCAAGTGCTGTTTGTAAACTATCTCCAGAAAGTACATTTTTGAAATTTGGATTAAGAATTACAGATTTTTTAATCATTCCTTCGAGTTTCACATCTTCTAAAGGGACTGAAACTATTTCGTCAGGATTCGTAATTATCGGTGTAGCAGAAACTTCAATAGTAATCCTCGGGGAAATATCTAGTATTAGGTCTTGAGATATTTCACTAGTAGCGTGGTGATGGCTTTCATCGATTATCAATACAATCTCCCTTCCTTCTGCTTTCGTATTCTCTACAATCTTACTAAGGTAGAATTCCTTTTCGTTTTCTTTTACGATTGTATTTTTGTCTTTTTTATTTATGCTTTCCCAATTTAAAAACAAAATTTCGTTCTCACCAATTTTTTTGTCGGTTAGTTCTTCAAAATCAGAACACACCAATGCTCTTGTTTCTTCATAATATCTTTCCAGCTTTTCTTTACTTTGGTTGTGTAATTTTCGTGGTGCTGTCCAAATAAATGATAGTGGTGTACGGATTTCTTTATCGTCTACTAGCTGTTTTAAAAATTCTGCCGTCATTATGGTTTTGCCTGAGCCCGTCGGTGCTTTGAAGATAACTTTTTTTTCACCATTCTGAACAAGTAATTCTTTTGTTCTCGAAAGCAGTTTTTTTATTGCAGTATTTTGGTAGTCTTTTAATCGCATAAGTAAAATAATTATTTAAATATCCTTCTGTAAACTCTTAATATTGCTTCTGGTATTGGTGATAGTTTTACTTTTTGCTTCATATCTTCAAACTCATCGTCAAAAGTATCTTCGCCAAGAGAAAAGATGTAAAGGCTAAATTTCCCATCTATAGTCTGTATTTCCTGTTTGAATTCGTCTATTACTTGGTGGTCGTATATAATTCCAGTAAATCGATTTCTATTTCGGAATATTTTATATTTGTCTGTTGTCTTTACCTCTTCAAAGGTATCTTCTTTAATACAGAGCATTGAGGTTGTTTTTTCGGTAAGAGCTATCTTGTTTTTGTCAGTTGGTTCAGCAGGAACAAAAGCAGTTTTAAAGTATTTTAGATTTCCACCTATGCCCTTTCTATTTCCGTTATATTTTTTTTGACCGTAAAGGCGCAAAAAGCTATCTTCAATCTTAACCTCTAACTTATCAAAGTTTAGCCTATTGCTTTCTTTTACTTTTTCTAAATCCTCTAGAACAATATCAATATCTTTAAGAACCTTCTCGGTTATTTTTTGCTCAAAAATAACAGTTTTTTCTTGCCCTATAAATTTATAGCCATTAATCAAGTTTTTGATCCTTGTAAGAGTTATTTCTTGAGCTATATTATTCTCATTATTCGTACAAAGAATGAATCTTCTATTACCGTTGTCACTCTTATTTAGCTCTAAAACAGCTTGACCAGTCGTTCCTGATCCTGCAAAAAAATCCAAAATAATGGCATCTTTATTTGCACTAGCAACTCTAATACAATCTGCTGTTGCATGTGGTGATTTTGGGAAATTAAATGACTCTCGTTTACCTAGTATAGTGTCAAGAACTTGAGTTCCATGTTCGCTCGCCGAATATTTAACATCGTCCCAGAAACTCTTGGGTGTTTCCCCCTTAAGTCCACCTTTAAACTTAAAGTATATTTGAGTACCGTTCCGTGTGTCTTTTGTAAAAATATCCCCATCAAGATACATTTGATCAATAACCTCTTTTGAGCGCCGCCATATTCTCTTTTCTCCTTTAGTATCAATAGGCCAAATCTCTACTGAAAGTTTTTCTTTAGTACTTAATCTTTTTGTTTCAGGATCATAAAAAATTGGGTAATACCGCTGCGAGCCTGGTTTAGCTAGGCTATCGGCTCCTTCTTTTCTAAGATTCCGCTCCTCGTACCAGAACCCTTCATGGTCTTGTTGATAACTATGCGATTTTTGATCAGGATCTTTTATAACTTTTGCAACACTAGTGTTTTTATTTCTCGAAAAGAATATTGCATATTCATGTTGCGCGGCTACTTTTCTCTTAGATTTTCTCCCTCCTGGATTAATTCTTATCGCAATTGTGCCTAGAAAGTTACTTTCTCCAAAGATCTCTTCCATTAACAACCATAACCTGGCGACTTCGTAATCATCGATAGTCACACATATTATTCCATTAGGAGCCAGTAGATTTTTAGAGATTATCAAACGATGGCTCATGAATGAAATCCATTTTGTATGCCTATAGGGATCTTCGGCATCAACGTAGTCATTGTTATATTTCCAGTCTTTTGCCCCAGTATTATATGGGGGATCAATGTAAATTACATCTATTTTCCCTTTATGTGTATAATTCAGAACTGAAAGTGCATGATAATTGTCTCCTTCAATTAATATATTAATGGGGCTTTCATTATCTGTAGTTATTTCATTATTTTTCACTTCTTCTAATATTGGCAGTTCAGATTTACACCTTTCAACTACATCTTCTGGCTTGTCTTCCCAAACTAATCCATATCTTTTACGCTTTCGAAGTAATTCTATTTCTTTTATGAAATCGGCTTGTGTCCATTTGGAATAATCTCTTTTTGCCATAATTATTTTAATAATTCATCAATTGTTATGTTCAATCCATGAGCTATTTTTGTGACTGTATCGATCGTCGGATTTTTTATCACATCGGACTCAATTTTAGCCAAAGTAGCATAAGGGATTCCTGCTTGTTTTGACAATGCATCCTGTGTCATATTCTTAACTTTCCGCCAATACTTTATCTTCTGTCCAATTGTTTTTTCTTCCATTATTTACTAGTATGGTAATAATTAATTGTAATACTTTTGTTTGTAAGAATCAATTCAACCCGTTCCTTTTGGCCAACATACCGTTCGAGCCGGTATTTTTGACCAGGTTCTTTTGCAGTTTTAAATCAACCGTTCGGCCCGCACACGCGGCGGTTGGGGTGGGGGCAACCGCCGCTGAATAAGGTTCGGATTTTTTCGTAAACACACCGCCAATTCGGATTTTCCGCGGTTTCCGCTC
>CAZOXW010000059.1:0-7233 GCA_964583925.1 uncultured Bacteriovorax sp. | reverse complement strand
TTATTCAAGCTTCTCAAGTGCATATCTTGTAACTGTCTTTAATAAAGAAAATATAGATTATACAGGCAGAACCAGAATCCTTGTGACAGGGGCAGGTGATGATTTAGGAATGCAATTTCAATTTGTAGCAAGAAACAAAGCAGTTAAATATTCAGATTTATACCCTAACGATCAAATTATCCTTTTAGCAAAAGAAGAATCAGACCTTGGTGACAATTCAGTTGTATTAAAAAATGTTGGATTTAAGACAATTTCAAATGAGCGTAAAGATTTTAATGGAAAATCTTTAGTTAAAGAGCTTTTGAAATTTAATAAAATTGCATCGCTAGACATTTTTAGTCACAGTTCGGCCCAATATGGGATTCATTTAGATGGAAAGGCACATCGTTTCACTTTGGATACAAAAGGAGTGAGTGATTTAAAAAATAATTTCACTGGCGATGCATATGCTCAATTGCATGGGTGTAATACTGGCTTTAATTTAGCACCTTATTTATCGCGTGAATGGGAGATACCGGTATTTGGCTCCCTAACGTCAACTAATTTTCAACGTCTCCATAGTGATGGTAATTTCTATTTGACGGAAGAGGGAAAGTTTCCCAATACACTCTGGGCGGCGGAAAATTCATTATCATTTAATAGTACTAAGGCCTGTAAGTTTGGTGGATGTCTAAGATTAAAGCCAGATAATAATCATTACGTTGGATACTGGGGAGAATATTACAATGGCGGACTTCCTTTCTACAAAGTTTTTTGTGTCAAAAATTCTGAAGAATCTTGTTTGAAAAGTATGGGGCAAGCACTTTTAAGTTTTTCATCAATCATATCAATCGATAAAAATGTGACATTTGAAAATTATAAAAAAGTAGTTTTGGATTTTCTTTGCCCGGTTAGCTCTAAATCTAATCTTAGAGATGAATGTATTTCAAAGCTCGAGGAGTCTCTTCTTACAAAAGACGATACTTATAATCCATTTAGTCGACCTCAAATAGAATGCGATTTTAAGGAGTGTAAGGCCGAAATAAAGTGTGAAAAAATATTTTTGACTGGGGTTTTTAAACCTGGGAGCTGTACACTTGAAAATAAGATGGAAAGAGGTTCATCGACAATTGTTCGAGAGTTTAAATCCTATTTAAATGCCTATAAGTATCTTAAATGAGTTAAATTTTTTCATAAGGCCGTCTAATATTTTGACGGCCTTGAAAACTCCCCTCTATCAAAATTACAGAGGCCATGAATTAAGTATCGAATTTCTATAGAATAGTGAATATGAAAACACTATTTATAAATACAACTTTGTTAGTTATTGCCTTAATTAATCTTGCTTATTCTGGGGAAAGTATTATTCCCCTTAAAAAAGATGCAAGACTCCCAAGTAATGATCTTATTTTTCAGGATAGAGTTTTAAGTATTAATGAGGCGATTCATTTAAAAAATGTTGATCTTTCGACGCTCTCGCCACAACTAAATGAAGTATATGATGGTGAAAATCATTTGCTAGACTCAAGTGATGATTTAAACGTTTCTGACGGTGATGAGTTCACTTTTGAAGGGGCGCTACTTTCAAATACTGGCCTTTTTAGATTCAACGCAATCTCTAAAAGCGATGAACTTATTTATACTGTTCATCTAGATAAAACACTTCATACGATGCTTCTTCGAAAAAATTTACTTAGAAGACTTGGATATATTATTCCTCCGATGAAGTACTTAAAGAAGCTTGTTATTAATTTCGAATCAGAAGAAGATAAAAATAATTTTGTTAAACGACAGATACCAGAAAATACTTTAGGTGCTGCATCTCGCTGGATAGTAAAAGAGGATAAGCAATCAATTACGTTAAAAGATATTGCGGTAACTTCTCCAAGTGAATCTGATTTTTATAACTTGGCAATGGGGCTTCCAGGCGGAACAATTTTAAGTCGTACGGTTAGAGGAATATTGCCGGTCTATTCACTCCTAGATTTGTCTGAAAGTGTTAATCAGTTTAGTTGGGCCGTCGGCAAAATTGATAATAATGCTATTGTGTTACCTCATTTTACAAATTCTGAATTTAATTCATCAATTGATGATGTTCTTTGGATGCAAAGAAAAATTTCAAAATTGTCACGTACCGACTTTGAAGAAATAGTAAGGGGAGCAAAGTTTCCTCAAGGCATTGATAAGCTTATTGTAGAAAAACTAATTTCTAGAAGAAATATTTTGAATCAGTTGCTTGAGATAAAAACCGAAAAAGTTGAGTTTAATCAAAAGATTTCAATATTACCGAATGTTAAAGAAGGGCGTGTTGTTGAATTAGAGTTTGCTGATTTTGCTTCTAGATTTTCATATGGTGATGTGGAAACACCACTTGATCAGATTCGGTTTTATTTATACTCTAAGTTGCAGACTAATATAATTGACAACGGGATTAAGTATTTAAATCAGAACTTAGAGGCTTTTGATCTCAACGCAAAAAGAACAGAATATTTCAAAGAGCAATTTGATCGAGGACTTCGACATTTTGTTGAAACCGGTGAGTTGTTACCAATAAAAATTGGAACATGGACGAGCCCAATATTAAATTTTAAAATGATTTTATCAAGAGATATCGTTATTGGAAATTATCTCGGTGCTGATAATCTCGTTCAGCTTGCAGATACTTTTGGTGCCGGAATTGATTTAGGATTTATGGTTGGTGTAGAGGGGCTACCAATGGGAGTCGGTGGGGGCGTTAAGGCCAGTACCAGTCTTGTTAGAACTTTTTCACACTTAAAACCAGTTAAAAGCTTAAAGACATCATTAAAGGAACCTTATCGAAACTTATTTGTGCCACTTTTGAAGAAGACTTTAAAGGATCAGTATCTAAGTCTTTCTGAGTTAAAAAATTCGACAGCGAGTACGGCCGAGCGAGCTATTCAAATTACAGAACTTTTTAAAGAAATGGATCAAAAACTAGGAGTTGGTGAATCATTGATTTTAACAGATCGTTTTATTCCTACTGCAGGAGTAGATTTGAATTACTCTCAAGGTGTTTTTGGTGCAGGTATCGGTATAAGCGGCTCAGTTGCAGTTGTAAAAAGAATTCATTTTTATAAAAAGGCGCCGCAAGTATTACAAATTTTTGATGATAAGGGACATATTAGAACAGTAGATTTGAGTTTTCACTTGTCAGCTGTGGGGATCCCATTTTTAAAATTGAATCAAGCCTACGACAAAGGAAATTATAATATTAAGTCGTATATGGTGAATTTAAATTCTAATGTTGAGGAAAACCCAAGTTTATTTAAAAACGCGTTAGGTGTTTATGAGGTATTAAAAAATAAAAACTTTGAAATTTTATCAGAGGAATCAAAGCCGGTTCAATTAAATGCACGATTTAAAGATAAAAGATCAGGTCTCTCGTTCTTGCTGTGGAAGGTAAAAAAAGTTAAGGGACAAACTTATTACGATGTTACTGCTAAAGATGGTGTTAATGGTCAATTTTATTCATATCAAAAAGATTTTTTAACTGGTGCTAATATTGAATCAATGAGCAAAAAGCTTGTTAATTATTACATTGAAGAAAATGTTGATCCAAATGTTTCGATTACAGACGAAGAAGATCGAAATCCTGGTGAAACTTTTTACGGTAAATCTCACACGGAGACTTTTAGGTTTGAAGCGGCGGTAGGAGCAGGTGGAAAGCTTGAGAAAAAGTTTTTGACTTTAGCCGATGTTCGACAGGGTTGGACAATGACTGAGAAAAAGCTTAAAAAGTTTATTCAAAATATTAATCTTAAGTTTAATACTAACTTATTTATTGAAGAGCAAATCGATTTTACAAAATTAAAGCTCTATAAAATTGGTTACCATTTAAATATCTATGAATCAGGTATTGAAAGACTTGAGAGAGTAACGAGAGCAGAAATCAACCCAATCGAAGAACGCTACAGAAAAGAAAAAAAATGTAGTCCTAATGATAGGAATTATCGGACGTCTCTTTGTGGGGACCTAACATGGTTAAAGATTAAAATTGATAAATGTAAAGAAAATAAGCTTGAAGAAAATGAGAAAGCGATTTGTGTAACTGAGCTATTTGAAAAAATGCTTGAGGAGCTTAAGTTTGCAGACTTTAAAAAACTAATTGGTGAAGATCAATTCTATTTGTACGGAACAGTCGATGGTTTTAGGAAACGATCTGAAAACCTTAACGATACGATTTACTCTAATTCTAGTGGGAAAATTGGAAGCGCATATTGGAATGGACCAATGGAAGTAGTTCGCGGAATGGTTGGTATTTCAGATGGCGAGTTTGCTGGTGGTTGGATCAGAGAAGGATTATAGTGAGAAAGTTATGAATATAAAAACACTATTGATTTTAAATTTATTTACGGCATGTCTAAACGCAAATGAAGTTTTACCATTTGAAGATAGTTTATTTCCTCGCTTGTGGGGAATTAAGAATTCTGGGCAAACAATTTTTATTCAAGATTCAGATCTATCGAGACAAAAGATTTCTGGCACAGTTGGTGTTGATATTAATTATGTTGATACAGATAGATTCGATGGAGGAGAGGAGAATATTGTCGTTGCGGTAATTGACAGTGGAGTCGATATAGCTCATCCAGACTTGAGTGGACGTATTTGGTATAACAAGATTTGCATTGATGCTCCAAATGCTAAAAACCTTTCATGTAATGGCCATAACTTTTTAGATAATACTAATAATGTATCTGATGATGTTGGTCACGGGACACACGTCGCAGGAATTATTGCTGGAAATAGAAATAAAATAGGAATTTTGGGGGCATCAGATAGAAGAGTTAAAATAATGCCCTTGAAGGTTATAAATAAATCAGTAAATTCTTTTGTTTATAATGGAAAACTTATTACTGATGTTATTGCAGATGCAATGATTTTTGCGATCAAGAATGGAGCGAGTGTTATCAATTTAAGTTTGGGATGGCCTAAAATTATTGATACACCAAAAATTAGACAGGCCTTTTTGCTTGCAGAGGAAAAGAATATTACAGTGATTGCAGCTGCTGGGAATAATAATAAAGATCTTCCAACTTATCCATGTGCTTATGAGAGTGTTATTTGCGTTGGGGCCCACGAAAATCAGGGACGTATTACAGAATTTTCAAATCATGGATCAAAGGTAGATTTACTTGCGCCTGGTGAATATATCGTAAGTACTTATCCAACGGCACTTGAATCAAGAACATTGAGAATAAAAAATTATGAGTCTAAGCGCGGAACTAGTCAGGCCGCTCCTTATGTCGCAGCCAGTGTTGCAAAGTTAAAAGTATTTAGCCCGAGTATTTCAAATGATGAAATAAAGTCATATTTGTTTTCAACGACAATTGGTAATAAGATATCTGACGATCGGTATACAAAATTTGGCAGAATGGATCAGATGAATTTTTTTGATCTTGCAAAAAAGAAGTCAGATTTGAAATTAAAATTTATGCCTCTATTAAAAAACTTAACTGAAGTTAAATTTAAAAAGAGCGATAAAAAATTTAGTTTTATTCTCCCTATCAAAAACTTAGGTTCAGAAAATGATGTTTTGAGTGAAGTCTGTATATCATCTTCTTTTGAATCAATTATTTTAGAAGACGAGTGCTTTTATAATATAGATATTTCAAAAGGAAAGGTTGCTAATCTTGATATTCGTGGAAAAATACTGGATATCGAGGCAGATTCACAAATTAAATTTAAAATTTCTATTCAGGACAAGGCGTATTATACAGATGTTTTTTTTACTCGAGATTTAAACTCTGATTTTGAATTATTAAGTCTAGATGTGGCCGGGGCAAATTTTGATGAGATGGTGGCCATTAGCAATGGAAGAAAGCTTTCAAGAATGGCGAAAGTAATGGATAAGCATCGGCTTCAATCTTCAAACGAATATTTTTATCTTGAAAAGGCACTCCAGACAGAACAAAAAACGACAGTTTCATTATTGAGTAAATTGGGACAAGAATTTAAGGTAAGAAATATCAATCTTCCAAGATTGAATCGCGTTTTGTCTATTCACCGACAGGATATAAATCTTGATGGTAATTTGGATTATATGGTGTATGCACTTTCATTTAATAAAGAAAATTTAGAGCTTTTCTTTTATGATCAAAATTTAAACCCTCTTTTTAAAAATCTTAGTCAGTGGAGTTGGCCATTGTCGACTTTTGAAGGTCTTCCAATTGAAGGCGGAATGGAGAAATTTGAATGGATTAAAATTCAAACTTCATTATTTGGAGAAATCTTAGTGCCAACAATTTTTAGAGCTTATGAAATGCCAGAGCTTGATAATTCTAAAATAATTCTTGAGAGAGTTTTAGGGCGAAGAAATCATCAATATTATCTTGAACCTGCGCTTGAAAATAATCTTGTAAAAATAAAGTTAAGAGTTGTTGATTCTTTTTTAAGTATAAAAAAACTTAAGGAAGATTTAAAAGTTTCGTCAAGTTTTGACCTAGAATTGATCAAGGTTTTGCCATCAAGTTTTGAGGAATCGAAGTCAGGTATTGTAAAAACAATTTTTAGAATTTTTAATGGAGAGGTATCTCAATATTTTCTTTGGACAAAAGATTTAATTAATCACTCAAAGGTTGTAAAAATTGATGCTACTTTTCCGGTAGAAGACCAGGCAATTTTCCCGATCATAGACACTGATTCTGGGAAAGTGTTAAAGGAGACTGTTTTGTCTAGCTTGATGAATCGGTCAAAAGCATACGTTCAGTATTTGGATTTAAACCTGGCCCCTGCATTTGAATTTATAAATTCATGGGATAATCCGATTGTCGGAGTAATCGCTACGTTTAAGAAAATAAATGGGCAAAAAATAATGGCCATGGAAAACCGTTATACTGTGACATTTTTTAACGATAATACAAAAGAGCGTTTTGATTTACCGATTTATCGTGATTCAAGCTTTCCAGGACAAAACTTTTCTGAAACTCTTATTCCCATCATAAAAGGCGGAAACCCAGGCCTCTATGTCAACTCGACATTGATACTAGGTGATCGTCTTTACAGTATGTTATTTAGTGAGCAAGGCCTTATTCGACCAATGGAGTCGTCTGTTGCGGTTCCTGAAAATTGCGTCCCACTTTCACCTGAAAAACTAATTGGTAGCTCTGAATTTCAGTTTAGTTTTTTGTGCAAAGAGTCTGACGCTAAAGTTAAAATAAAACTACTTCCTATGTGAACATTTTAATGCTATCTTTCAAATCCTAAAATTTGTTTTATCCGCCTAGGCCCATAAGG
>CAZOXW010000058.1:0-7283 GCA_964583925.1 uncultured Bacteriovorax sp. | reverse complement strand
ATATTAATTCCCACACCTATCGATGAAACATCAAAATTAAATCCAGAGTCTTTTGATGCGCTTTTGGAAGCATCAACTAACCCTAATGCTATTATTGCAGTTGAAGATTTAAAACCGGCCCGAAGGCGCTGGATCCAATTTGGATTGCCTCGCGAAGCAATTGATAGGTTTATTCAACTTAATGAACATACCACCAAGCTTGAAACTGAAAATTTATTGTGCGAGTTAAAAAATGGGAAGGCGGTTTATCTTATGAGTGATGGAGGATTGCCGGCCTTTTGTGATCCAGGACGTGAATTGGTTTATCTTTGCCATAAAAATAATATCAAAGTAACTTCTGGGCCATTTTTTAATTCAGTTATTCTTGCTTTAGCGCTTAGTGGGTTTAAGCACGATGAATTTTATTTTCATGGATTTTTACCTTTAAAAGATGAAGATCGTGACTTGAAAATAAAAAAAATTTTAGATTCCAAAGTCACAAGCATTTTAATGGATACTCCTTATCGACTAAAAAAGGTTATGAGTGAATTTTTAAAGTATAAAAATCAGTATAAATTTAAGGAGCTTTTTCTTGCTCAAAATCTAAATACTGATAACGAAAATTTAACACTTTTTAATTTAGCTTCCCTGAAAGAGGGGACGGAATTTGGCAAAGTTGAATTTATTCTCATTGTTTCACCGGATTAACAAGAGTAACTCATCGATATTACTGGATTATAAAGCTTTCACACTAGATGATTCTCGCATGACGTTTAAGATTCTTTATGGTATGAATTGGCCCTTATGTCAGAAAATCGTAAAAGTGACCACATTGACTTAGCGTCTAGCTCGCAAATTGATTTAAAATTTGTGAATAAACATTTTTATTATGAACCATTACTTAGCTCACATCCCAAAAAATCTGAAAAATTAGTAACTAAATTTTTAGGCCACACACTTTCTTATCCATTTTGGATTTCAAGTATGACAGGTGGCACAGAGCAAGCTTTTTTAATTAATCAAAATTTAGCAAAATTATGTTGTGAATTTAAAATTGGAATGGGCCTTGGTTCTACAAGATCACTTCTTTATCAAAATGACAGGTTTTCAGATTTTAATTTAAGGCCGATTATTGGTTCGGGCCTTCCATTTTTTATTAATCTTGGAATTGCTCAAGTTGAAGAATTGGTGTCAAAAAATGAAGTTGAAGTTATTTTTAAATTAATCGACCGACTTTCTGCTGATGGCCTAATAATTCATGTTAATCCAATTCAAGAATGGCTTCAGCCGGAAGGGGATTCTATTAAGCGACCTCCAATTGAAACAATTTTTGAAGTTCATAAATTAAATCGATGCCCAATCATTGTAAAAGAAGTTGGACAAGGTATGGGCCCCAAATCTTTATCAGCTTTAATTGAAATGAATATTTCAGCAATTGAGTTGGCCGGATTTGGTGGAACTAATTTTTCAAGTCTTGAAATCAAGCGGCAGTCAAATATCGCATCAGCAAGTATGAATTCTTTGGTTAATGTAGGGCATACACCAGAGGAAATGATTTCTTATATTGAAAAGATTAGAAAAAGTAGAAGTATTAGCACCGAAATTATTATTTCTGGTGGGATTAAAGATATGAGTTATGCTCATTTTCTACAGTCAAAATTGAAAGTGCCTTCAATCATAGGGATGGGAATGCATTTTTTAAAGCATGCGAAGGATTACGAAAGTTTGCGCCAACTGTTTATTTCAGAGGTAGAGACTTTAATGTTTTGTCGTCAGTTTTTAGGCCTAAAAGAGGAAGTATGAATCAAATAATTTCTGGATTTTCTAAATTGTCTAAAGAGGAAAAAATACTGAAGCTTTCGGATTCTTTTTTTAACGGCGACAGAAAATTTAGTTCTGAATTAAAAACGTTTTGGCATGACAATGAACTAATACAAAAAACGATTGATGAATTCTCAGAAAATACGATCAGTAACTTTTATTTTCCGTTTGGAGTTGTTCCGAATGTTTTAATCAATGGCGATATTTATGCCGTGCCAATGGTAATTGAAGAATCATCAGTGGTGGCAGCCTCTGCTCGCTCAGCTAATTTTTGGATTAAGCGTGGAGGATTCAAGGCCGAGGTAATATCAACTGTTAAAATTGGGCATGTTCATTTTTATTTTCATGGAAATGCTAAAAAGCTTTCTAGTTTTTTTAAAAAGATAGATTCATCGCTAAAGGAAGAAGTGAGACCACTCACTAGCAATATGGAAAAAAGGGGAGGAGGGCTTTTGTCTCTCTCGCTTATTGATTGTACTGAATTGGAAGAGAATTATTATAAAATTGAGGCCGAATTTGAAACTTGCGATGCTATGGGAGCAAATTTTATAAACTCAGTTTTAGAGGCACTCGGTAAAAAATTAAAAATTGAGGCCATGAATGAGGAGTCCTTCACAGACGTAGAAAAAGATCTACAGATTATAATGTGCATTCTCTCAAACTACACTCCTAAATGTATTGTCACTGCGAGTGTAAGTTGCAAAATTGATGAATTAGAAGATGAATCTCTTGGTATGCCGGCCAAGCTATTTGCTGAAAAATTTAAAAAGGCCGTAACGATTTCAAAAGTTGATGTGACTCGTGCAACGACTCATAACAAAGGGATTATGAATGGAGTTGATGCAGTCGTAATTGCTACAGGAAATGATTTTAGGGCCGTTGAGGCATCTGTCCACACATATGCTAGTCGCTCTGGAAAATATAGTGGCCTATCTGATGTTGAAATTAGTGGTGATATTTTTAAATTTAGCTTAACACTCCCATTAGCATTGGGTTCTGTTGGTGGATTAACATCTCTTCACCCCATGGCAAAATTGTCACTTGATTTATTGAAGCGTCCAAACGCTAAAAAATTGATGGAAATAGTCGCGGTGATTGGGCTTGCACAAAATTTTGCAGCGCTTAGATCGTTAGTGACATCTGGAATTCAAAAAGGTCATATGAAAATGCATTTGATGAATATATTAAATCATCTTGAAGCAAGTGAAGTTGAGCGTGAGAAAGTAAAAAAGTATTTTGAAAACGAAGTGATTTCATTTAGTGCTGTTAGAGATTTTTTAAGTAAAGAAAGGAACCTTCAGTGATTAGCGAAACAAATTTAGAAAAAATTAATGAAAACCTTAGAAAGTCTTGTCCATTAAAAGACCAATATTATTTTGGCCATGGCAAATTGCTCTTGACTGGTGAATACTTAGTTTTAGATGGAGCACTTTCACTAGCACTTCCAACTAAACTTGGACAGTCATTATCGGTGAAATACTCACAAAGCTATTCCCCAACCCTTCATTGGAAGTCGTATGATTTAAAAGGTAATTTGTGGTTTGATCATAAATTTGAATTTTGGCATTTTAAGTGTCTTACTTCAGATAATTCTAAAGAGGCCGATGTTATTTCAAAACTTCTGCAGACCGTGAGAAAACAGAATCCTCATTTTTTAAGAGATGAAGTAGATGTTCTAGTTGAAACTCGTTTAGGTTTTCCACTGGAATGGGGATTAGGTAGCTCATCTTCTCTTATTTACAATATTGCTCAGTGGGCCTACGTATCACCATTTGAGCTTCTTTTTAAAACTTCAGGAGGGTCAGGCTATGATATCGCTTGTGCTCAATCGGAGGCCCCTATTTTGTATAAGAAAACCAATGTCGGCCCGAATTGGTCTCCGGTACATTTTAATCCAACTTTTAAAGATAATCTTTTTTTTGTTTATCTTGGTAAGAAGAAAGATTCAAATCTCGCGATAAAAGAATTTAATAAAAAAAGACCAGTAGATCCAAATATTGTTAATGAAATAACAGAATTGACACAAGCATTTCTGAACGTTTCAACCCTTTTAGATTTTCAAAAACTAATTAAAAAACATGAACAAATTATTGCGAATATTATTGGCGAAAAACCCGTTAAGGAGTCATGTTTTAATGATTTTAATGGAGAAATTAAATCACTTGGAGCATGGGGAGGGGATTTTATACTTGTGGCAACGGAAATGAATTTAATTGAGACAAAAGATTATTTTACTCAGCATAATTTAAATACCGTATTTAATTATACAGATCTTATTTCACCGATAGAAAATATTTCTAATCTAAATAATCAAAAGCATCCCGCTCATAATTTAATACACTAGTTTATGAAAATATTAAAGGCCACTTGGGAGTCGCCCTCAAACATTGCATTGGTTAAGTATTGGGGGAAAAAAGGTAATCAACTTCCTTTAAACCCATCTTTTAGTATGTGCTTAACAAACTCGAAAACTATAACATCGGTAGAGGCAATAGAAAGTAAATCATTTGGTATTGATTTTTATTTTGAAGGCCAAGAAAATTTAAAATTTAAAGATAAAATTGAAAAAAAAATATATGAATTAGAAAATGAATTACCTTGGATTTTTAATTTTAAATTAATTATTCGCTCCCAAAATACTTTTCCACATTCAACGGGTATAGCTTCATCTGCGTCTTCGATGTCTGCGCTTTTTTTGTGTCTTGTCGATATTGAATCTCAATTAAATGGAACTATAATTGATTTAAATCGAGTATCAAAGTTGTCTCGAATTGGAAGTGGATCAGCGAGTCGCTCGGTGATGGGCCCACTGTCTCACTGGGGAAAAAATGAAGTTTTCACTTCTAGTAGTGATGACTATGCAACTATTTTTACTCCTGACAAGGATTCCTTTTTAACTGATTTACACGATGCCATTATGATTGTTGAATCGACAGAAAAAAGCGTTTCTTCAACCGTCGGGCATTCTTTGATGAATAATCATCGACATTTTGAATCTAGAATAAAAAATGCGAATAAGAATTTTAAAGACTTAATTTCTGCAATTTTAGAAAATGCATTTGGTGCATTTTCTAGAGTTTGTGAAAATGAGGCCCTTGATCTTCATGCCATGATGATGACGTCTGACCCTTCCTTTATTTTATTAAAACCAAATTCGATTAAAATTATTGAACTCATTCGCACATGGCAAAAAGATTTAAACCTTGAAATTACATTTACAATAGACGCTGGCCCCAATATACATGTCTTATATACAAATAAAGACAAAGAAAAAGTGGAACAACTTTTACGTGTTCATATTTTGAAAGAAAAAATTTGTCACGAGATCATCTTTGATAAGATTGGTAAAGGCCCAAATAAGCTTCTATGAAAGAATCTAAATCATTTTCTTCTAAAATTTTTCTTTTTGGTGAATACAGTATCATTAAAAATTCATGGGCATTATCGATTCCTTATAATTTATTTGAAGGAAAATTAACTTTTAGACGTGATAATACTGTCGTTATCGATCCTGAATTAAAGGCGTTTTCGCTTTATCTAAAGCAGATTGAGGTGTCGACCCCAGTGCTTTCTAATTTTGATTTAACCTCTTTTGAATTTGATATTTCTCAAGGAATGTACTTTGAGTCAACGATCCCTCAAGGTTATGGAGTCGGCAGTTCTGGAGCTTTGGTTGCGGCAATCTTTGATCGTTATTTTAATCAATCAACAGAAGAATTGAGTATCGTCCAATTAAAAAATATTTTTTCAATTATGGAATCTCATTTTCACGGTACAAGCTCAGGCTTAGACCCACTAATTAGTTATTTAAATTCTCCCATGCTGATAAAAAGTAAAAATGAAATTGAATTGGTAAAACTGCCAGAATTAAAAAAGGGGCGTGGTGGGATTTTTTTAATCAACACTAAACGTTCGAGGAAGACTGAACCGCTAGTAAATCTTTTTTTAGAGAAATGTTCTCACGATGATTTTGATCAACAGTGTATTAATGAGCTTGGGCCAATTACAAATCATTGCATCGACACTTTTTTAAACGCGAATATTGATCAATTGCTTTTTCATTTTAGAGAACTTTCTAATTTCCAATTTACACACTTCAGTGCCATGATACCAAAACTCTATCGTGATAGCTGGAAACTTGGGATTGATACGAATAAGTTTTATTTTAAATTATGCGGTGCTGGTGGTGGTGGCTTTCTGATGGGAATAACTCAAGATTTTCTAGAAGTAAAAAAACACTTAAAAGATCAAGAACTAAGACTAATTATCTCATTTTAAGCAGCAACATTTGTATTTTTAAATTTTATTTCTTCATTGATTGCACTTTTTATAATGTCTAAATTTTCACTGTCTAAAATATCTTTACCAAAGTAAAAATATCCCAAGGTCATGTACATATTCTGCTTATTTACTAAATTGTAATTATCGCAAAGAAGCATAAATGAGGTGTGGTTAAATACTTTTCTTTGAGAGGCCTTGACGATAAATTCTTGTGCATTAAAGTTGTCAAACTCTTCAAAATTTATCGTAAAATTGGGTTTATTTTTTTCGATATAGTCTAGTGCAATCTCTTCATTTGATTGTACGCTGATTTCATGGCCCATATTTTGAGCTAGACTTATCAGACCAGAGCAATCTAGATTAGCATTTGCAATGAGAAGGATACTAAATTTAGACATATAACCCCTTAAAACGCTCAAGAAACTTATCGGCAAAATACCCTTTGGACTAAAGAAAATTGGTATAAATTGACCTATAATTTATAAAATTAAACTTAACTTAAGGATAGTAACTGAATTTCGAGTTATTATAGAGAGACTCATTAATTTTACATATAGAGGATGTAAGTCTATGAATATTTTAGTCGTCGATGATTCTCGGGCAATTTATGCAATGGTTTCTCAAATGTTAACAGCTGGTGGCCATACGAGCATTTGGGCCCAAGATGGAAAAATTGCGATGGATCTGCTTTTAAAAAAAGAGCAGAAAGTGGATGTAATATTATTAGATTGGAATATGCCAAACATGAATGGGCCTGAATTTCTTGAAGCTAATATGAAGAGTAAGTTTACTAATGCCCCCATTGTTATGATGACGACTGAAAACTCACCTGAATATATTAAAAAAGCACTTAGTTTAAATGCAGCGGAATATATTATGAAGCCGTTTACGAGTGATATTCTTTTTAACAAGCTGTCTTTAATTGAAATGATGATCTAAAAAACTGGATAAGAATTTGATACGAGAAGAAGTTTATAAATTTTTTTCTGACTACATCTACAAAAATACAGGGATGGTTTATCCTCCTAATGAGTATTACCGTCTAGACTCACGAATTAATGACCTTGTAAAATTTTTAGATGCAAAAAGTGTAGACGATGTCTATGAGATGTATAAAAAAAATATTACTCCAGATATGCGTGCTATCTTAATTAATATTTCAACAAATAATGAAACGTATTTTTTTAGAGATGGAAAGCCCT
>CAZOXW010000057.1:0-8157 GCA_964583925.1 uncultured Bacteriovorax sp. | reverse complement strand
ACTTTGTTCCTGCCGGTCCAAAAACTTGGACACATCGACTTGGATCAGATAAAATTTGATTTATTTCATTTGTTATCAGAGTAACTTCAGAATCAAATTGGTTTTTAGCATTTGATCTTGTCATTAGTTTAGATAAGTTCACTACACCGAGTGCAAGCAATGATAGCATTCCAAATGCCACAATTAACTCGACTAATGTAAAGCCATCAGATCTGGAAAATGTTGTGTGCAATCAATTATTCCTTTATAAAATTATACATCTTATAAAGTATACTCATGAGAAAAATAAACCACACTATTTAAATAGCAAGCACAATAAAAAGACACACATGTATATTCATGTGCTCCCAAGGATTTTTTATCTCTCTTCAACAACCAAATGAATTGGCCCAATATCTTTAGGTAAAAATTTACGATAAAAATCTGTTCCATTTTTTTCATTGCCTGAGACAACTATTTGGCAGGCATGATTTGCAGGGCCGATTTTCCAAATGTGAATATCGAGAACTTTTTTTCCAGTGCCTTCAATGGCCTCTTGAATTTTATTTTGAGATATTAGTTTAGGATGCGCATCTAATAGTTCCCATGCAGTTTCTTTTAATAATCCATAGGCCCATTTTAAAATCACGAGAGCTCCAACAATTCCCATTAAAGGATCTAACCAAAAAGCGTTGTAATATTTTCCTGCAAAAAGAGCTATAATCGCAAGCAAAGATGTAAAGGCATCGGCCAGTACATGAACTAAGGCACTTTTATGATTATGATCTTCAACGTGATGATGATCGTGGTCATCATGACCATGATCGTGATGATGACCTGTACCCAAAATAAAAGCACTCACTAAATTAATCACCAATCCAAGCGTAGCGATTGCAATGGCCTCACTAAAATGTATTTGAGTAGGATTTAAAAATCGAAGGATTGATTCAACTCCCATCCATATCGCGATTACTCCCAGAAGAAGTGCACTTGTATAACCACCTAATGGCAACAGTTTCCCTGCTCCAAAACATAACTTCTTCTTCATGTTTTCAGATTTTGCCAACTTGTAGACAATATATGATATCCCCAACGCTCCTGCATGAGATGCCATATGATAACCATCTGCAAGAAGTGCCATTGAACCAGTAAAATGACCGGCCAAAATTTCAATAATCATCATACTAAATGTAATCAGGATTACCCATAACGTACGTTTTTCATTATGCTCGATCTCATCAAAATCCATATCTAATTCATGAGACTGATTACAACATTTTATTGCTTCTTTCATTTCCAAAAACTCCCCATTAATTCAATTAACTCATCACCTGCTTGAGCGGCGGCCTGTTTTGTTGGAGCAATTACAATGTGATCTTTTATGTGGCCTTCAACAAGGTCCCCCATAAGTCCATTAATTGCACCTCGAGATGAAGCTAGAAGTTGCATAATTTTATAACAATCGTCTTCTGCTTCAACTGCTTTAGACAAAGCATCGAGTTGACCTTTAATTCGATTTACACGTGTGATAATTTTTTTCTTGTCTTTTATTGTATGTGCCATAGTATAGGGGAGTATACTATGCAAGCTATATAAGTCAATAATATTATAAGGACCGACAATTTTATTTGGCGGTTTTAATGAAAATTTTTGCATGCAAAAATAATTTTTTTTGAACTGATCTGAAAGTTTTAAACCTAGTTTCAATCACTTTTATAAATTTTATAAAACTTTTGAAAAAAAATAATTGAGAATTAAAAATTGGTGTATATTTAATTCACCGGGAAACACTCTCTAGAGTTAATACTAAAGGAGTCAAACCAATGACATTTAGAAAGAACATGCACGATGGAATTAAAGTGTGTGAATTGGAAGAAAGGCGTCGCTGCCGAAGATAATAATTAGAAAAAAAGTAGTTAGTTAATATAGTTCCTACTCACTTTTATTAAAGTATAAATAATTAAATTAAAAAAGTATTGTAGCTAGTGAACTTGAGAACTAATCGGCTTTCGCGACATTTAAAGTTACTTGTTTTGTATTTCTTACATTTATTTTATTAAAAAGGCCCGAATAACTTAATTGTTTGTGGGCCTTTTTAGTTTTTGTCTGTACAATACTAAAGATGCGAGAATCCAAGCTTCACCAAATCCTAAAAGATATTTTTGGTTACGAAACATTTCGTTTCGAACAAAAAAATATTATTTCTTCTGTTCTTGAAGGTAACGACACCTTGGCCATTATGCCGACAGGTGGTGGTAAGTCTCTTTGTTATCAGGTTCCTGCGATATACTTAGATGGAGTGACTATCGTAGTATCCCCTCTTATATCTCTCATGTATGATCAAGTTATGAACTTAAAAGAATATGGAGTTGAGGCCGTATTTTTAAATTCCTCTCAAAGCATAGAAGAGTCGAATTTTTCAAAATCACAAATTTTAAACAAAAAAGCGAAAATTGTTTACGTTTCCCCAGAAGGAATTCTAGGGGCATCGCTTTCAAGCTTCTTTGAAAAAATAAAAATTTCTTTAATTGCAATTGATGAGGCCCATTGTGTTTCACAATGGGGCCATGAATTTAGAAAAGAGTATTCACGTTTAGGTGAACTCAAAAATAAATTTCCGACAATTCCAGTGCTGGCCTTAACCGCAACTGCAGATGCTCGAACCAGAAAAGATATCTCAAAAGAGCTCAACTTATGTGCACCTAATATTTTTATTTCATCTTTTGATCGCCCAAATATAAAATACATGATTCTAGAACGCCAAGATGAAATAAAACAGCTTGATGACTTTATAAAAAAAAATCACCCAGATGATACGGGTATCGTCTATTGTCTCTCTCGCGATAAAGTTGAACGAACTTCAGAAGCACTAAACAAATTAGGTCACAAAGCAGTTCCATATCACGCAGGCCTTTCTCAAAATGAAAGAGCATTAAATCAGGAGTTGTTTAATCTTGAAGAAAAAATCATTGTCGTTGCGACAATTGCTTTCGGCATGGGAATCGACCGACCTGATGTAAGGTTTGTTGCTCATTTAGATTTGCCAAAAAGTGTTGAGAGCTACTATCAAGAGACCGGCAGGGCCGGCCGAGACGGAAAGCCATCGACTGCATGGATGATTTATGGATTGCAAGACATTGTCAAACTTTCACAAATGATAGAAAGCACCGATGCTGATGATAATTATAAAAAGATTGCACGCTATAAGCTAGATAGTATGCTGGCACTTTGCGAAGTTGCATCTTGTAGAAGGCATTATCTACTCTCGTATTTTGGAGAAGAAAGCGAAAAGTCATGTGGCTACTGTGATTTCTGCATTCTTCCACCAGTTCTTTGGGATGCAACCATCGATGCTCAGAAAATTCTTTCAACTATTTATCGCACAAACCAAAACTTCGGAGCAGGACATATTATAGATGTTATCCGTGGAAGCAAGAACGCCAAAATAGTTGAACGAAAACATGATCAACTATCAGTGTATGGCATTGGAAAAGAAGGTGCAAAAGAGTATTGGAACTCGATACTACGTCAGCTCTTAAATTTAAATTATATCACTATAAAAAATTGGGAGTTTCGAAATCTTGCCCTAACTCCAAAAGCACAAGAGATACTTTCTGGAAAAATAAAGCTTGAACTTAGAAAACAAAGTGACAAGGTCTCGAGTGCTAAAACTAAACTTAAAATTGATAAAAAACGAATCGATGGACAGCATGAAGGTAGCTTGTTTAATGACTTGAAAGCGCTCAGAAATAAACTGGCCAAAGAAAAAAATATTCCGTCATATATCGTTTTTAGCGATAAAACTTTAAATGATATGTGTACAATTAAACCGCGCACTCCATCTGAATTCTTAATGGTACATGGAGTAGGTCAAAATAAATTAGAAAATTATGGAGATGATTTTCTGGCCGTTATTAGAAGACATCTAAATTAAAGAGATACAAAATGGAAGATTTAATCCGAGCAGAAATTGAAATTAGTGCCAGTCGAAGCGGAGGCGCCGGCGGTCAAAACGTTAACAAGGTTAATTCTAAAATAACAATTCGCTTTAATGCTCTTACATCTCCCCTTTTGTCTGGTTCGGCCCGAGATCGCTTCCTTAAAGAAAATGAAAATCAAATTAATGTCGATGGGCAACTGGTCATGAGTTGCGATATTCATCGCAGTCAAAAAATGAATTTGGATGAGGCCGTTAAACGTTTAGCAGAATTAATCAAAAAAGCACACATTGTCCCAAAGCTAAGAAAAAAAACCAAACCCACAAAATCTTCTGTGAAAAAACGACTTGATAGCAAAAAGAGAACTGGGGTTAATAAGAAGTTGAGGAGAGAAAAGTTTTAAATCTGAAAATTACATTTTGTAGCTTTTTTATATTCTACTTTTTTTATAAAATCCTAGCACTCGTAATACCACTTTCACTCTTTTTTGAATATATTCTTCTGAGTATTTAATTCTTTTCATTTTAATCTACTTTTTTAAAGTAATAATCATATCTCTCTTTATTTTTAAACTTTACCAATTTAATTAATTTCCCCCAACGTTCATGAGTTTCTTCTCCCACGATAACATATTTGGATTTCAATTTTAGAGATAAAACTTTTGCATTCGTGGGTGAATGTTGAGATGAAATTCTGGCATAACCTAAATCAAAAATATATTTTTCAAACACTTTTAAAAATTTCTTATAGATACCTTTATCTTGATGAATTGGAAGAATTCCGGTATTTCTCATGTAAAATGTTTCAAAGTCTTCCATTTCTCCTTGAAACCATCCAATTACTTTATTCTTATACTTAATCAAGAACTTTTCGGAGTGAATTTTTTTATATTCTAAGTAACATGCCATGAGCTGAGAATTTTCTCTTTTTGTTGGCATGTACCCACTTCCCGTTGGAAATACTTTTTTAAATATTCTATCCTGTTCTTTATAAAAAATATCTCTTTCACATTCTTCGATCACATAATCTTTATATTTAATGGGAAAATACTGGCTTCTTTTTTGATCTGCTAATTCTGAAACTGTTAATTTTTTATTTTTCATCTTTAAACCTTAAGCCCGGCCCTTCTAAAATTCTTAGCACGGGTGTGAATTAATTCTTTTATTCTTTTATGTATTTTAGCTTTGGGAAATTCCTTATTCATTTCTTTTATAATATCATCTTGATGATTTACTATTCTTTCATAAACAAGGTTCATTCTCTCTATTAGAGTCCCCTCTTTAATACCAAGTTTTTTTTCTTCTTTTGTAAGGGCCTTTGCTCCAATACTTGTAAAAGTACTCACATCGCCAATTTTAAAAGAGAACTTTGCATCAAGTGTTGGGTAAATTGCCGTAGAAATGAGATCGTAAAACGGAGATAGTTCATATTTCCCATCAATCATAAGAAACGAAATATTTTTAGAGTGACTATCATTATTACCAATCAATAAATTAAAGCAAAGCCAGTCTATTAGACGAAAAGTACTTTCCACTTTTTTCTTAGCAGAAACAGTATCAATCATTAATTTAAAATCAGTTTCAAAACTAGGGCCTCCATCTGATTCATATTTTTCACTGCTTAAAATTCCAATGGCCTGACAGAAGTCTTGTTGATGAATTCTCTTCATTACTTTGCCAACCAAGAGTCGATCATATCTCTCTACAAGAAATAATGGATGAACTCCATCTAGGACATGAACACTAGGAACTCTTAAGCCGATCTTTGAGGCCAAGGTCATGCAAAAATATTCATTGTAAACCGATTCTTTAATCCCCTTCATTGTTATTGGAGTTTTCACAATATGAGTTGTAGGCTCTCCACTTTTCGGTAGATAAATTTTTCCATTTTCAAATATACAGGGAAACTTATCTTGTGCTCCAGCAATAGAAAGATAGCCAGGATTTTTATCAGCGATCAAATCAACTGCACCTTTATTTTCATCTATCGACTCATAAATTTCAGAAAGTTCTATTTCTAAATTTGATTCCTTTATTTTTGATTTTGGAGGTAATTTTTTACTTGTTATTACAAGTGCCCCAGCACAGTCTTCGCCATACTTTGAAAGAGTATTGAATGCCCCTTCTGAGTGATGCCACTTTTCTAAAATGCCCCGAACATTCCCTTCAGGAAGAAGATTTTCAAAAAAAGCTAAGGTTATTTTATTTCCAAACTCAACTTCCTGAAGAGGCATAGAAATTGATATTGGAAAACTTGTATCATCTTCAATCCATTCTTTTGCGTATTTAAAGGAATGTACCATTTCATCATTTTGTGAAAATACACCTACCAATTTATCTTCAAAAAATACATT
Source organism: uncultured Bacteriovorax sp. (assembly GCA_964583925.1). GTDB lineage: Bacteria > Bdellovibrionota > Bacteriovoracia > Bacteriovoracales > Bacteriovoracaceae > Bacteriovorax. The sequence goes on along the minus strand of CAZOXW010000057.1, from coordinate 1,887 downwards.
TAAACTTTTCATTACTCATCCATATCTAAAACGACTTTGAATCCTAAAAACTTACCCATTTTTAAAAGCGTAGATAGTTTTATATCTGAGTCCGCCACTTCGATTCTACTGATTCCATTATGGGAAAGGTCGCAAACACGGGCCAAGTCTTTTTGCGTGATCTCTAATTCTTTTCTTCGCTCTTTAATGGCCTTTGCTAATTCAGTTTCGTTGCGGATTATTTTTTTCATTAGAATACTCTCTATTAAATCTCACTCTAGTGAGAATTATAGCAAAACCATTAATAAATGCAAGAAATTCTCACTATAGAGAGAATTTATGCATAATAATAGTAACTTAACACATTTTCTCACTATGCTGAGAATTGTAAACTACAGTGCACTTTTTAGCTTTAAATTAATCAAAACCAAAGAAATGTTGACTACAGTTAACATATTCTTGCCGATAAAGTAGATTTGTTATCCAAAAATATTTTTGTATATCAATTTTTTAAAATTGAATGGAGAGCTATAATTAAAAACAAAAAATGAGGTTAAACTTTTAATAACTTATAACGATAAGTAAAAAAGTTTTAAACGAAAAAGGCTTTTACTTGTTTGATATGATTAAAGTTTTTTGAGTCACCCACTGCCAACCTAGGATAGTCGCAAAAACTACAAAATGTAGTTGCTCAAATTATTTTGAATTATTTTGAATGATATTTACGACCGAACAAATAGTTAGCCGTTTAGAGGCCTTTCTCGTCTCAAAATGTAAGTAAGTGATTAAAATGATTTTTAAAAAGTGGAGGTTTTAGGGACGAGAGTGAAAATCACTCTCATAATTTGGTGGAGGTGCCGCTGACTGAATCAATGCCTCGTAATCATTGATTCTTCTTTTTAGTTTGTAGCCAAAATAGCCACGGCACGAGAGATTTTCCTTAAACGTCCTCACTACTCTTAAGTGTAACGTTGAATTTAGATTATTATAAAAACCGATTATTGAAAAGTTGTTTCATTTTACACAACAAGAAAAAAGTGATCTGAACATTTTCTGGTATTAAAGTTGCTAATTGATAATAGAGAAAATTTTCAACCAAGGATATTATTATGAAAAATCTAATTATTCTTTTATTAATGCTACTCATTTCCTGCGCACATGCTCAGAACAAAAACAATCCAACATCACAAAGCAATGATAGTTGGATGAATCTTTCTACAAGCGAAAGAAAGCAAATGGCTGAAATGCACCAAAAAATGTCAGAGTGCTTGAACTCCAATAAAGCGATGATGGAATGTCGTGACTATATGAGGTCACAATACCCAAATATGAAAGATGGAAACAGGGGAATGATGGGACAAGGTCATATGATGGGTCATGACAACATGATGGGACATAATGATCATGGCGGCTGTATGGATTCTTGGTGGTAATAAAAATTAATTCTATCAATTTTAAAAAATGCCAGGAGGACCTGTGTTATCAATTAATTTCAAAAAAGAAGTAAAAGGACAGATTGATGAGGTTACTAAAAGCCTCATTGAAAAATTAGGTAAACAGGGCTTTGGAATTCTCACTCGAATTGATTTTCATGAAAAAATCAAAGAGAAATTAGGAAAAGACATTTCTCCGGTTATAATTCTTGGAGCATGTAATCCCACTCTTGCCTATGAGGCATTCCAAAGAAATACGGATGTCACAAGCCTCATTCCATGTAATGCTGTAGTTCGCATGGTCGACAAAGAAAAAGTTTCAGTTGAACTTACAAAGCCTTCTTCTTTTATGGCAATTCTTGGAGATAAGGAACTCCAACAACTAGCAACTGAAGCTGATTTCAAGCTAGAGAAAATCTTAGAAGATCTATAAAATTAATTTCATTGTAAATTCCTCTCATAAAGTACAAATAAG
>CAZOXW010000056.1:0-8355 GCA_964583925.1 uncultured Bacteriovorax sp. | reverse complement strand
AAAGTCGGTTGTTGTCGTGAATTGGGAACAGAGCATTCTATTGGTAATGCCTTTGACGAAAGTATTGAAGACATTTGGAACGGTGAGAAGATTAGAAGCTGGAGAAGAGAATTTCTTACTGGAGAAATTAAAACATGCGCCCGAGAAATGAACGATATGAATTGCAATCTCTTCAAGCATAATGTTGAAATGCTTCCACTTATATCAATGAACGAATTTGTAGATACACCCATACTAAGACTTTCACCAGACATCAATGGAGAGTGTAATCTAGAATGCCCGATGTGTACTGTCTGGAAAAAACCAAACGGTGAGTATGATAAAGTGAAAAACTTTTGGGCCAATCTTGAAAAAAAAATTATTCCTAATTTAAAAATAATGGATCCCTTATCAGGGGAGCCATTTATACAAAAAGATTTTTATAAAATAATTGAAATTACTGCTCGGGTTAATCCAGACTGTCGATGGAATTTTACAACTAACGGCCAGTGGGAATTAACTGGAGAAATCAAAGAAAGTTTAGATAAAATAAAAATCAATCTTTTTTCAGTAAGTATCGACAGTATCGATCATGAAACATATCGAAAGATTAGAAGGGGGGGGGAGCTTCAGTCGCTACTTAGAAACCTTGATAAGTTAAAAAAATATTGCAATAGTCGAGAGCAAATAAGTGGAAAGGTTGATTTCTATTTCAATTTCACCATTCAAAAACAGAATGCTTACCAAATTAAAGAAATGTTAGATTTTTGCTATGATTTTGGAGCGGAGCCAATTTTAGTTTTTCTTTATGAGCCAAAGGCCCTCTCGATTGAGGTATTTTCAGATGAAGAAAAGAAAGCTCTCTTGGGTTTTTATTTTGAAAAACTGACGAAGCGTGATCTACTTATTGGAAATCGTGTTTTTTCCTCTGTAATAAGAAGCCTTAGAGATGAGTCTTTGAAAAAAAGGATGTTCCAATTTTACAACCTCCTAACAGATGGGGAAATAAAAAAAATAAAAGAACTAGGAGAGAACCCTTTTGAATGTGCTAATCGCTTTATTCGCTAGTATTTTTAGCATTCAATTAATTTTTGCAAAAGAAATAATACATTCAAAGGGTATCGTTGATACTCAAAATGGTAAATTAAAACTTGCCAATTCTGTTGTAGTAGATGGAGAAAGAGTATTAGAGATTGGGGAATTTAATAAGCTATCAGAGCAGTACAAGGGATATAAAATTATTGACATTAGTGATCAGTATATTATGCCGTCATTTTTTGATTGCCATACACATGTATTTCTTACTCAAACACTTGAAGATGTTGATTTTGAAAAGGCACTGGTCCGAGAAGTAAAAATATCTGGGGAGTTTCGTTTAACTCGTGCGAAAAAATACTTAAAAGATTATTTAAAATCTGGTTTTGGGCAGTTGTGTGATCTTGGCAATTCTGGAAATTTTTTAGATGTAGGGCTGCGAGATGAGATTGTTTCAGATAGTGACTACCCGTATCTGTTTGTTAGTGGCAAGGGGTTTGCGACTAAAAAGGCCCAATTTGCTAAGGATATAGATAAGGATCTTGTAGAAAAAGAATATCAACTCGATCTGGGAAATTTTTTAAAAGATGCCAAAAATAAAAATGTGGATATCTTAAAAATATATTTGGACAATTCTCCTGGAATTGGAGAGCTTGAAAATTCAGAATTGATACGATTATTAAATACTGCTAATAAGTCGCAATTCAAAAAAATAACTTTTCATTCAATAAGTGATAGAGAAAATTTTGATTGGTCACTTGTTGATAATATTGAGCATTTATATTTTGTGCCAAAAAATGACAAGTTCTTCAATCAGAAAAAATTTGTAACGATAACAGACGTTCATAAAGATTTGTTATTAGAGTTTAAGTATTATTCAAAGGCACAAGAGATCTTAAATAGAAACAGGATACTATTTTTAAAAAGTAAAAATGTAAAAATGGTTTTTGGATCTGATTTGTATTTTGAAAGAAAAGACATTAGTGTTGATCGAGGTAGGGGGGCAATCAAATCATTATTAAGTCTTAAAGAAAAAGGATTATCCAATAAGGAGATATTGCAAATGGTGACGGTTAATCCAGCTGCCTCATTAAAATTAAGTCATCAGTTTGGAGAAGTAAAAAAAGGTTCACGCGCAAATTTAATTGCGACCAAAGTAAATCCACTTGTAAGTTTAGAAGGATTGTTGTCTTTAAGCTTTGTGATGAATAAAGGGAGAATTATTTTAAATAAGCATTAATTAATTCTAAATAGTTTTGATCTTCTGTTGATTTAAAACATTGCATAATTTTGCTTTCTTTTTCAAAGTTTTTTTGAGTTTCTAGGATGCTAGAAAAAATTGGTCTAGGATTTAATGGGCCATCTTTTGTTTGATCAGCTAGACGCTTAGTTAAATCGTCATATAAGTCTTTTGCTATTTCTTCTTTGGAGTATGTGGGGAGTGATTTAGATTCATTAGAAGATTTAGATTTAATAGATTCAAGTAAGGCATTTTCTATGTCAATTGGAACAGGTAGGCCTGTTGAGTTGACTTCAACGTCGACATAGGTAATTTGCCCCTTAAAGTTTTTAGTGAAATTTTTATGTCCTCCCCAGTTTGAAAGAATGGCCTTTTGTCCGAACAAAAGTGATCGAAGTGCTGCCATACCAAAGTTTTCGTCAGAATGTGTACTGACCGAAATAAAGATTTGATCATGAGACATTTCTAGATTGATGACCTCACGAGGAACAAAGCCTTTTAAAAGGACATGCGATTCTGCTTTATGCTCTTTTATAACAGATGTTATTTGCTCTAAATAATCATTAACTGATATGCCTAAGTTGGGATAGCCTAAATGGTCCTCGCTTCCATAGATAATAAGTGGGTAATTTTCTTTTATAGCTCTATCTAGTTTTATATAGGAATTAATTGTTTGAATGATATTTTTTTGAGGAGACAAGCGAGTGACCATAATAAATCCAGTCGTTTTTTTGGGCATGGTTGTAGGGAATTTGTCCAATAGGTAAAAACGAGATTGAATATATTTGAAATCACTTAAAATAATATTTAGGGATGCTAAATCTCCAGCACAAGTTCCGATGAAAATATCACGAGTTGTTAATAAATCAAAAATGCCAAATCGCTTAAGTGGCCATAGTCCGATTGTAGCAAGCCCGTGCAAATAGAAGATTATTGGTTGATCAAGATGAAATTCTTTTCGGATGAATTGGATAAAGAGTGCTATTTGAGTATTAAAGGCACTGCATACAATTAAATCGGAAGTCAAAAATGTCTGTAGATATTTTGATGGCCTTTCTTTATCAACATTAATTAGCGTTAACTGCCATTTTTGATTTTTGGCAATTTCTTTCCACACTTCCTCAATGCCTGGGATTATTTCTTGCATACTATTCCATGCAAAATTTTGAGTAGTGGTAAGAATCGTTATCGACTTTAAATTATGATTCATGTTTAGTTAAACTTATCTAAGTTTACATCTATGGTCAATTAAAGTTACAATTTAACAATGACTAACAAGTTCTATGTCGGAATAGGCAAAACTAAATTTAACTCTTCTGTCGCAACCTTAAGAGAAGGTGATCATCTTTTTGATACTGAGCTTTATTTAACTGAAAGATTTAATAGAAAAAAATGCTCGGGAGCCTTTCCCTTTGAAGTGATTAAAAAATCAGGGATTTTAACGATTGATCAATTGGTTATTGGCGAAAATAAAGATGTTCACTGTCCAAGGGAAATTGAAGATTTAGAAAATAAATTTTATCCTTTATATGAATATATAGAAAAAAATAATTTCACTAAATTTTTTTCTCACTTCAATCCTGAAGTTGAATTTGTATCTCACCATTTAAGTCATGCAAAGGCGGCACATGCAATGTCTCCTTTTGAAAAATCAATTATTGTTGTTATCGATGGTGCAGGTAATTCTAATTTTGACCTTGGAATTACAAAGCAAGGTTTGGAAAAAAAACATGAAGAATGCAGCATTTTCTTACAAGACAAACAAGAAATAAAATTAGTACATAAAAACTGGGTACAGTTTAAAAAATCAAAAAAGCATATTTCGCATACTTTTGGAGATCAGATAGGTGCTTTTTATGAAAAAATTTCAGAGTATATTTTTAACAGTCCTCATTCTTCTGGAAAGGTAATGGGACTTGCGCCTTTTGGACAAAGAGAAAAATTTAATGAATTTGATCTATATAGTATTCAAGAAAATTTAGATTGGTCGCTTGCTTTTTTAGAGAAATCGAAAAAATCTTGGGAAGCTTCTTTGAATTTAAAACATTATGAAGATTTAGCTTCTAAGACGCAGTCTCTTTTTGAAGACAAATTTGAAAGCATTTTTAATGAGATCAGAAAAAACTATCCTGATTATGAAAATGTTATCATCTCTGGTGGGTGTGCTCTAAATTGTACATTTAATGCCAAACTCTATTATTCGAAATTATTTTCAAAAATTTATATTCCACCATTTCCAGGAGATGAATCAATCGGATTTGGAATTGTAAATTATCTCAAAGATAAAGATTCACCAGAGAGATGGAAGGCCTTACCATTTAAGGATCAATCAGGTTATTTTGGCCCTAAGTCTTCAATACCTACTGAAGAATTAGTGATAGATACATTTAAAGATGAGGATTTTGAAATAATAAGGCCAGCAGATTTGCTCTCATCAACAGCAGAATTATTAAGTGATAAAAAAATTATCGCCTGGTTTCAGGGACGCAGTGAAAGTGGGCCTCGAGCATTGGGCAATCGAAGTATTTTAGCACGCCCAGACGTTAGCGGATTAAAAGACTATTTAAATTTGAAGATTAAATTTAGAGAGAGTTTTAGACCCTATGGCTGTTCTGTTCTTTATGAAGAGGCATCTCGATATTTCGAAGTTGAAGATGGTTTTAATAATCCTTATATGTCTTTTGCTGTTAGAATACGAAACGAATATAAAGAATTATTAAAAGAAGTGGGACATATAGATGGCACATCTAGGATGCAGACGGTGAGGGCCGGGCAAAACGAAAAATTTTATAATTTAATTAAAGCTTTTGGAAAAAAGACCGGGCTATTTTGTCTTTTAAATACATCTTTAAATGTTATGGATGAGCCAATTGTAGAGACAGTTCAAGATGCTAAAAGGTTTCTTTTAAAGACTCCTGTAGATGCCTTGGTTATTGGTGATTTTATTATTAAAAAAACTAATTAAATTCCTTGTTATGTTTGTTGGTAAACAACGTATAGGTAAGATACAAGTTTTCAAAATTTTTCTTTTGAATATTATTAATGAGTGTTTTCACTCGACTGACTTCTTTTATGTTGGTGCAATTGCTTAGATAGGAAATTATTTTTTCTAAGCCCAGATTGAATTGATTTTTCGGTAAAACAGTTGGATGCAAATAGTTTGGATTTTCTATTTCTATCAATATTGGAAAAGAGAGACCGTTTTCCAATCCTAGGGAATTGTGAAATTCAAAAAGATCAGTAAGATAGTTCCAGTTCGAGGCCATTATTACAGAGTGGATAAAAATTCTATCACATTTTCTAATTTCACTTTTTAGTGTTTCGACATTTTTTTTAACAACTTCAAAGCTTGCGCCTTTTCTTATTTCTTCATAATTTGCACCAACCGAATCAATACTTAGGATATATTCAACTGATTTAAAATGCCTTAATGACTTCAGAAGGGGAAAATTTACAACACTAAGATTAGTAAAAAGCTTTAGCTCAATATTTTTAGCAAATGGTGATAGAGAAACTTTTTCTAAAAACTCTATGGCATTACGACTAATTAACGGCTCACCGCCAGTTAATGTTATTTTTTTCAATTTCGGTAGTATATCTATCAAGTAGTTGTTGATGTATTCATTTTTCCAATTGGTTTCAGCTAGGCCTTTATTTATTTTTGTGTAAAATGCATTTAGTTTTGTAGAATAAAAAGGAGAGCACATCATACAAGCCAAGTTGCAAGCATTGTCTATGGTTAGATCGAGATATTCAATTGCAACGAAATTTTTTATACCAAAACTTTGGATATATTGAAGCCGGGGAGAGGTTTGCTCATTTTCTTCAAGTTTATAGCAATAAGAGCATTCTGATGGTATTTTTCCACTTTCAATCTCGGATCTAATTTTTTTATTGTGATCAAGAGTTAAAGGATCGGTGTGAGGCTCCACTTTTTCCCCATCTGTGGTTTGGTGACAGCAAGTTCTGAGTCTTGTTTCAGGCCCAAAGCTAAGAGAGTTCCAAGGCAAAGGGCAATAGAATTTATTCTTCATGATTAATTTGGTTTTTAAAAATGTTTAAGTTTTCAAAGTATAACAATTTATTTTCAGAGGCTATTTCATTAGTCGGAATTTGGTAATAGAACTTTTTAATCAACATAAAAATTTCAATTGATTTAACTTCTAGGTTCTTTTTCAAATAATTATTGATTATTGTATTTTTTTCAAACGGAGCTAGTTTTAAGAGTGAGTATGTGTCGGGGTGAGTTAATAAAATTGGATAAAAATTGAAATTATTTTTTATGGAGAAATCATAAATTGAAAAGAGTTCATGATGATTCTGTTTTTGAACAACCATATTAATGCTTATTGGAAGCAGCATAGACTTCAAAAGGGGTATGTTGCTCATAATTAAATCAAAATCAGAGTTAATCCTTATTTGTGAAAATGTTTCTTTTTTTAGCGAGTCTATACTTATGGTGAAATTATCAAAATTAATTTTTTTAAAAATATCCTGAAGGCGTAAATTGATTTGATAATTTAAGTTTGTAGTTATTTTCCAACGACAACTTTGGTTTACTTCCCTCATTAGATCAAAAATTTTATAAAAAAATGGAGATATAACGGGTTCACCACCGACAAGTTCTATTTCTTTTATACTTTTAAGAGTATCTAAATTGTTATCCCAAAAAAAAGAAGAATCAAAGCCCCCCCTTTCATCATAAATATTTGTACACATGATGCATTTGAGATTGCATGTTGAGTCTAGCATGATGTCGAGTTTTTTGAGTGTGTTGTCATTGCTGTAGATATCCTGATGACAAACAAAGTTGCAAAAGTATTTAGTTTGATTTTGAGCGCATTTTATTTTGTCATTGATTGATTCATGGTTTTCACGGAAGTCCCTCAATTTAATAGAATTCCAAATTTCTCCAATTGTTTTTTCTTTTATATTTCCAAGAGAGTAGTTGGTATCGTTTTGTAAAAAATTACATGGATACACTTCTCCAGAGGAGTGTAGATATAATTGATTGAATGGAATAGTGCATTTTTTCATATATAACTTTTAAATTCATCATCTCTGTTTAGGTCAAGGGTTACACAATGGGCACCACCTCCAAAAAGTCGAGAGTGTCTAAGGCGACAATGAATAATTTTAAAATTATTACTTTCTAATATGTCTCTGAATTGAGGCTCTAGTTCATTTGTTTCATTGAAGGTAATAAGTGTTCGGTTACCGATAGGTAAAACATTGGTGTTAATATTTCCACTCGCAAGGTTAACGTCATATGAAGAGGTATTCTTTACTGGCACAATTATTTTTTTCCATTTCTGAAGAGCGGTGGGAAGTTTTTCTACAAGTAATTCCATTTTTCCACTGCTAATTAGCATTGTGCCTGCTTCAATAGGCATGAGCATGCTATCAATATGATGATCGCAAAAGTTCACTGGATGAATTCTGACGTCGCTTCCCAAGGTGCGTGAAAGCCACCTGAAGCCGAGTTCATGATTCTTATTTGCAACGTTCATGAGAATATCTTTCCCAAGTTTTAAACATTGAGCACCATCAAACATGATCTCAAAAGATTTCTGAATGCCATCGTGATAATTCCAATCAATATTGCAATTGTTATTGTGTCTTGCGTAGTCTAGATCATAGGACTCATCCTTCATCATCGGCCTTGGTGCCGAAATCCATTCTGCACCTTCTTCAAATTTTTGGTAAAATATTTTTTTTAAAAGGTCGTTTTCGAAATATCGCTTTCTCCATATCGATGGTGTTTCAATAATTTTATTTTTATAAATTAAGACTTGATCTCGAGGATTGTCAGAGGGAGATTGATGGTCTGTGAAATAGGGCGTTTTAAAAGCGGTAATATTTTGAAGCGTGTCAGGGCGATGGACAATGATGCCAAGATTTTTTAAAGTTTCTGCGAGTGAATCAAGGTCTGCTTGTCTCTCAAGTATAAGCTTTTTTTGTAAGTGAATTGAATTTTTTAGAAGAACATCTTGAATATTATCGTTAAAAAAAAGTTTAAATGATAAGTCGACATTGTGATCAGTTGCATTGAAAACAGATCCAACAATAACTTCATTTAATTTTCCCCATTCTGTATGAAC
>CAZOXW010000055.1:0-8501 GCA_964583925.1 uncultured Bacteriovorax sp. | reverse complement strand
TAAAATTATCAGATTGGCTTTTTAGTGAAAAAAGCAAAAAAATATTTTGGATTAAAAATCAAAAAATAGATGAAACAGCTTTTAATCTTTCTTACGTCCTCGATCGAGACCAATTGGATTTTGAAGAAAAAATAAAAAAATATGAAGAAGATTTATTTCACTATCGTTCCCTTTTAGATTATGAAAAAGCGAAGTATCCAGTGCCTGTTCCGCCTGAAAAAAAGTTACATGTTTTTGAAGGGTATAATGTAACTAGCGTTGATAAGTTGTTAGACCAAAATGGTATCTTTGTTACGATTGAATCACCCGTATTTAGAAGTTTTGTTAAAAAGACAAATGATTTAAAAACACTTGCTTGTGATTACGTGATTGTTCAAAATGGGCACAAAGAAAATGAGAGCTTAAAAGTTAATATGACTAACGAAGAACCAGGTTTTTACTCAATACATACAAGTTCAATTAGAGATGGAATTACAGAGATATTAAAAATTGAAGAAGACATCATGAAATTTTTTAAAAAGAGTGCAGAATGAAATTTTTTTTATTAATGATATTCATTTTCTTATCAGCATGTTCAACCGAAAGGCCAAAGGACATTGAGAACTATTTTCAATCGGCAGGAACTGAAAAATATATTTTGTCTGATTTGCCAGATTGGGCAAATTTTTCTGAAACTGGTGTTTGCAAAAGAAATAGCGCTATAAAGTTTTTTGATATTGATCTTCTGATGAAAAATTATGCCATAGATTTCAAAAAGGCCATATCCATTCAAGCTAGTTTTAATGAAGAATATAATAATATTGTAGAGAAAAATCCTAAAAAACCAATTCCTTTAAATGATGAGCAATTGCTTTTTTTTAAAGCATTTGAAAAAAACAATGCAGGAATTTCCTATTTTTCACCGCCACAATTTAAAAAAATTAATTTAGTTTCGATTGATTCAATTTCAAAAGGTGAAAATGAAATTTTGAATTTAAAAAAATTTTTAAATTCAAAAATATTTGATCTTGCTCCCGCCGTATTGATTAGTTATTGTTACACTAAAAAAGAAATTGAGAGCATATTCAATGAACGGACTTATCCTGTTATTTCAATTGAATTGCTGTCTATTTTTAAGACAGATGGTAGCCGTGGAACAAAATTTAGCCTACCACTTGAGACTTTCTTTACAAAAGATGTGGATTTAAATTTATATTTGAGAGCAGAGAAAAAGATAGAAGAGTCTAGCAAGATAAAAAATATTACTTTTTAAAAGGAGAGATTATGTTTGGAATGGGAGAAATTAAAAAATCAGATTATAAGGAAAACGTGAATACACTTGTGGCCGAGTTTAAAACAACCCTAGGTGATTTTAAAATAGAGTTATTTCATAAAGAGTGTCCAGAGACTGTTTGGAATTTTATTAATCTAGCAGAAGGGCGCCAAGAAACTTCAAAAAAAGGGCCTTTTTATAATGGCTTAATTTTTCATAGAGTAATTGAAGGTTTTATGATTCAAGGTGGATGCCCTGAAGGTTCAGGGAGAGGTGGACCTGGATATAGATTTAAAGATGAATGCACTCCAAATCTTCGTCACTCTGGTCCTGGAATTTTATCGATGGCAAATGCTGGGCCTGGCACTAACGGTTCACAGTTTTTTATTACCCTAGTACCAACTCCACACCTAGATGGGCGCCATACTGTTTTTGGTAAAGTGATAGAAGGAATGGAAGTTGTGTCTAAAATTGGCAAAACCCAGACAGGGAGAATGGATCGTCCTGTTTCTGATATTACAATAAATGAGGTTGTGATTATCAGAAGTTAAAAAAATCTTGCGTAGCTTGAAAGAATACCTGATCATAATTGTACATGTTTTTTCATCTACACAATATTTCAAGGAGAAGAAAATGAAAAAATTAACATTAATTGCAAGTTCTGCACTACTTGCTACTTCTGTATTTGCAGGAGAGATCAAAGTTAACGGTAGATTTAACTACCTTCACACAGACTCTAAAACGAACTCAGCTTCTAAAGTTACTGCAGGTAACTACACTGTTGATTACTTAAAAGTAAAAAACACAGCTAAGTTTAATGACACGACTTCTGGTGAAGTTTCACTAAATCTTCGAGCTAAAAATGATACAGATGCAGCAACTAGATCATTCAATAATTTTGTTGATACAGCTGTATTATCAAAAGCTTTTGGAAATTTTACAGTAATTGCAGGTAAACAACTTGTATTAGTAGGTGGAAGGGAGAATTATTACTACGGCAAGGATATCTATACTACTTCTGTATTTAACTCTGCAGTTCCTGGAAATCAAGTTGGTCTAACAGGTCAATATTCTTTTATGGGACATGATTTTTATATTCAACACCAAGAGAATTCTGATATTGCATCTACAACTGATAAAAAAATTACTGGAGTTGCATTTTACGGAAATCTAATGGATGGAATGATTAAGCCAATTTTGTCTTATCATAAAAAAGCATCGGGATCTATTGCGAATAAAGATGATAAATTAATGGCCGCTGGTGTTCAATTTAACCACAGCAACCTGACTGCTGAGTTTGATTATTTAACTCATGAACAAGCAATAGCAACTGGTTCAGCACCAAAGCTTACATCAATGGTTTTTCATGTTGCTTATACTCATGACATGTTTGCTCCATTTGCAAAATACATCATGGAAACAGGTAAAGATAGCTATGCAATGGGAACTGTTGTAGACGGAACTAAAAACGAAAGAACAGCTTTTGAATTAGGTCTAAATGTTGTACCGAACAAAGATGAAGACTTCAGATACCATGTGGTTTATTCTTCTTCTGAAAAGAAAGAAAAAACAGGTGGAACTGATAAAGTTAAAGAAAATACTCTTTATGCAGGTCTAGCTTTCGGATTAAATATCTTAAAATAATTTGAAGGGGAGTCGAAAGACTCCCTTTTTTTTGCTTAAATACTTCCAAATTCCAATCGATCAACCATTAATTGAATAGATTTATTTCCATTAAAGTGATTAAAACTCAAGCTAAAAAAAACAGAAAGATCAGTCTGTTTTAAATTTTGAGTTGAGTAGATTTCTTCTGGCAATAAAGAATTGTATTTGTTGATATAGTTAAAACTAACGCCTTTGAGTTTTACCTTATCTTTGGATAAATTCCATCTAACGTGAGCATCTTTCATAATATTAAATGAATCAAGTTTTACTTCTTTAATTTTAAAGATAGGTCTTTCATTCCCCATTCCAAATGGTTCAAGTTTTTCAAGGTCTTTCATTAGCTTGGGATTAATTTCATCAGGAAGAATTTCAAGGTCATATTTTTCATCAACAATTCTAAGATTCATTGGAATTCTTTTTATTTCGCTATTAAAAAGTTTAACGAACTCCGCATAGTTTTCTAGCTTCATTGACAGGCCGGCAGCAGCTTTATGACCTCCAAATTTTATAAAAAGATGCTCGCATTTTTTTAGCAAGCTAAAAATATCTAGTTCGCCAGCACTTCGCACAGAGGCTTTAATGACACCGCTATGTTCACTATTTGTGAAAACGATCGCTGGCACCTTAAAGGTTTCTACTAGCTTTGAAGCGACGATTCCGATCACTCCTTCATGAAAATGCGGACGATAGACAATTGATACGTGGTGAGATTCATTAAAAGGAATTGTTTTTAATTCATTTTGAATAATATTTTTTGCTTCTGTATATACTTCATTTTGAATAAATTTTCTTTCACTATTGCAATTAACAAGGTGTTCGTAAAAAAACTTAGCCTCTTCGGTATTGTCTGAAATTAATAACTTTACGGCCATCTCTGGGTGATCTAATCGTCCTTTGGAATTTATTAATGGGCCAATTGAAAATGCAAGTTTTTCTGAAGGAATTATTTCATCTTTTAGATCATCCTTAGTAAAAAATGCTCTAATTCCTACAAATTGAGAATTTTTCATTTGCTTTAGGCCATGGCGAACTAGCTTTAAGTTCAATGAATTTAAATACGCAAGATCGCAAATCGTACCAATCGCAACAAATTCGAGGAGAGGATAGATAGAAGGAATAGGTCTATTTTCTTTTAATAAAAATTCTCGCACTCGCATGCAGACGACAAAGGCAACACCAACTCCAGCAAGTGATTTTAATTCAAGATCAAGCTCATCTCGACGGTTTGGATTTACAACTGCAAGCGCATCTGGCATTTCATCTCTGGCGTCTTTATGATGATCAGTAATAATAAGATCAAGTCCTTTTTCTTTTGCATAAGTTGCGGCTTCATTATTAGTGATTCCACAATCAACCGTAATGAGTAGTTTGATGCCTTTTAAAATAGCATCATCAATTGACGAATTATGTAGCCCATACCCTTCTACAAAGCGCGAGGGCTGGATGATCTCAATTGCGACATTGATTGATTTAAAAAAATGATAAAAGAGGGCACAAGAGGTGGTGCCATCTACGTCATAGTCGCCATAGATTCCAATTTTTTCATTTTCATTGATCGCTTTTATAATTCGATATGAGGCCGTGTCTAGATCTTTTAGCTTTGTAAAATCGGGAAGCTTTTTTAAATCCCAAGACAAAAATTCAAAGATTTCGTCAGATGTTTTTCCTCTTTTATCTAAAAGTCGTAAAATTGCTGGGTGAAGTTCGTTCATATCTATTCATAACAAATAAATATGGCCTTGACAGCTTTTACCAGAGAACTGTAAGACCTTTTATGAGATCTTGATCGTGAAGTTCATGGGAAGATGCAAAAAGTTGATCATATTCCTTCTGATTTTTTGAGTGAACCTTCGAAAAATAGTTGACTGGAAGAAATGACTTTTTACACTTATGGCATTTTTTGATTTCTTCAGCACCTTCCATTATGTGTCCACACATATGGCATTTTTTGATAATTAACTTGCTCGATTCTGTTTTGTTCATTTCTACTTTCATGTCTAATTCCTATTCCATAAAAAGTAGCATCCACTGCTAATTTAAAGTTACAAATCCAGTATGTAACTAATCTTTTTATGCTCTTCGAACTATACAAAAAAATATTTAGGAAAAAGGGAAAAAAATTCCCTTTATTAACCCGAGAGAAAGGCTCGGGTTAATAAAGGGGTGAGTTTAGATTGATTGTCTACTTAGTTCCATCAAGGGACTTTGAGATTGTGATTTATGGTGAAAATCAAATCCTTCAAAACTTCTTTCGGCCTGTGCACTTTCAGGAATTAAGCTAAAAGAAGAAGGCATTCTTGATTGAGCGTGAGCACTTATTCCTATGCCTTGATTTGAAAAAATATCATCAAATGATAGAGGTCGATTAAAGCTTGTTTGAAATTGTGGTTGCTGGTTAAAATATGGCATTTGAAAAGGGTTAAAGTAAGGAGAGTATGGTGAATACATAAAGTTAGGCATTGTCATTTGCATTGGCATTTGCTGATATGAATTTGAAATCATCAAAGAAGTAATTTGGTTTAATAGAATTAAAAGATCGTGATTATTCACAGAGTTTATTACCTCTTCATTTTTTTTCTCAGTTTTATTCTCTTCTTTCTTTTCAGAGACTTTACTTACAACTTCCATCTGATCTTTAAGTAATTTTTTTATTTCATCTTCTATTTCAAGAGATTCTTTTTGAGTATGGCAAAGTGTGGCCGTAATTTCTTGATCTTCACCTTTCATTTGATCAATCTTATTTTTAAGTGATTTAATTTTTTCTTTATGGTTTGAAATCAAGCTCTCGAGTTTTTTTATTTTTTCTTCACTCTCTTTAGACTTATCTTTTGCAAGAGATTTAATTTTTTCATTTACGAGCTCTTCTTTAGCAATCAAATCGATTTCAAGTTTTTTAAGGCTAACTTTTAATTCATCAATTTTTATTTCAGTTTCAACTGAGGAAGGTGCTCGATTTGGGTAAAGCTTGTGTGAAATTGAATGATATGACTGTCTTGCTCCAAATAGGCAACTTGCAAGTAAAAATAAAGTTAATGGCTTTTTCATAAATATCCCCCAAAAGTTAATGATCTAACATGAATATATACAAGAGAGATGCCAATGAATGGCGCTTATAAATTTCGCGAGTTAAGTGATTATCTGCGAGGTGAAACTGACCATTTCTTTGAAAGTGTCTAAAGTATTGACGGCCATGAAAAATATTCATGGAGAAGACCACGAGCGCAGCAGCTTCTGCTATTTTAATAAAGTCTCAATTTATTGGAGTTTATTTATGATCGTAAAAAAACTGCTTTTGATTTCAGCTTTAGCAATTACAAATAGCTTTGCCGCTAATTTATTGCCCAAAGATCAGAGAGTCGATATCTGGCCTACGATACCTTTTGTAAGAGGAGCAGATCTTTGTAAGTATAAAGATGCATACGGAGAGACCAGAACTTCTTATGTTAATACCATGGTTCAGCATGCAAGTACTCTAATGAGAGGTGGAGCTAGCGGTGATGAAGCTTTAAGTTTGCTTATCGGCTTTAATTCTCTCTATGACAGAAATCAAGAGTTGGCGGTACGGTATCAATACTTGGATGTTACCCTTGAATCTACTTTGAAGGCCTACTTAGATCAATACTATAGAAAATTAAATCCAAGAGAAAAGAAGATTAGCTTTCAGCATGTAAACAGTCTGCTTAATGTCGTTAAAGCTGCCAAAGATGGAATGCGAGATGGTTATCTTGATAATGAGCTTTTATCTAAATTAGATTATATTGCGTATGGAACATATGCACTAGCACCAAATTGCCAAGGAGATATTCAGGTTACCTTGCATTTAATCGGTCGAAATGGAGCGAGTGAATCTTTTATTGGAAATGGAAGGCCAGAGGTCATCATGAGCCAAATTGCAAGTGAGATTTTTACTTTATATCAAAGAACTCAATTTCCAAGCCAAGTGAAAGTCGGTGCTAAAATGCTAACTCTTGTTGGAGGACTAAATGGCTCAGTTGATCGTGTTTCAGAGCCCTCACTTGCAGAAGAAGCATGTTTGACTTTGGATGCTCGCCTTCCAAGCAGGTTAGAAATTGAACTTTTAAATAGCTATGGTGATTGGTCAGGAGGAGTTAGTTTAAATAATGAAACATGGGCAATGCCTGGTAACAAGGTGTATGCACCATATTTAAAAAATCCAACTCCGGTTAGAGAAAAATGGGAAGTTAATGCAGATTCATTTCTATATTATTGTGTAAAATAAAAACTGCCATAAGGCAGTTTTTTATTTTAAAGATGCATCAATAGCTTGAATAGTTTGATTCATTGACTGCTCAAGTTTTTTTGCCAGAGCAAGTTCTTGTTGAAGACGAATTTGTTCCATTTTTTTCTGAACCATTAATTGATTTCTAATTTCAAGTTCTGCTCTTTTTAATCTCAAGCGTTCAGATGGAGAAAGTGGTTTTGGTTGAACTCTTTTAGGAAGTCTAATTTCTTTTTTAGGTTCTTCTTTAAGCTCAACTTCTTTTTCATGATATTGGCCTTCAATGTTTAGGGCCGGTGATTCGATTGAATCTTCAACAAGGGCAAGATCACTTACATTTTCTTCCGCATAAGTATTTGATCCTATTAATAAAAGCATTGGTAATAAAAACTTCATAACTTTAGTCCTCCGACATGAAATGTGATCCTTTATAAGAAGATTAAAATTCATTGTCAAAACCTAGGCCGTAAAAATTATAGTAGGTGCAAATTGGTAGGTGCAAAGTGGCCCTGGTGTAAATGCGTTCACTCTAAAACTATTGAAATCATGTCTAAATTATTGGCACTGTAATTGCTTGAAGGCTTTGCGTTCATTTGAACATTCTTTGAGGGGGGAATAAAAATGAAAAAATTAATTATCTTGTCATCTGTATTATTAAGTCTTGTTGGATGTGATTCTATTAATGGGACTTTAACTGTAACTGAAAAATTAAATCTAAAGAAAAAAGGTGGTTTTTTAAACTTGGGTAGAAAATCAATTTCTATTGATGCTAATGAGTACGATGCGAGATTAACAATTTTAGGCCAAGATAATTTTGCACTAATTTTAGATAAAGGGGGAGATCGTGTTTCAATTCCTCTTAAATCAAAAAAAGATTTAAATGTACCAACGTTTGATGGGGAATTTAAAATTTCACATGCAGATATAGATCAGCCGTATGATTTAAAGGGAACTATTCAGACAGATATATCGAGATCGAGTACACAGGAAGCAATTGAAGCGTGTACTTGGGAGTCAAGAGAGACTAAATGTCATATTGAGTGTCATGATGTTGTGACTAGAGATAGTCATGGGGTTGAGCGCACTGAAAAAAAATGTGCTAAAGTTTGTGAAGATTATACGATTACTCATCACGGACGTAGAGAAATTATTTTTCATTACAGAACAACTCATAGAGATTTAAACTTTTTATTTCTTGAAGCGAATTCAGAAAAGTCTGTTGCTCACTTCATTGGACAAAATACACAAACAGACAAAATCATTGAACACCACGGAATATGTAACTGAATCGGAAAAAGGCCACTACGGTGGCCTTTTTATTTTGTAGCGAAGCTCATAAAAAGA
>CAZOXW010000054.1:4219-9367 GCA_964583925.1 uncultured Bacteriovorax sp. | reverse complement strand
GGACATTTTTTGTTTGGGGCGTCTATTTGGTAACACTCGGGCGAAAAAATACCGAGTCTATTTTCTCTTGCATAATCATTTGCCGCGCCCAGTGATTCTTTAACATTTGTGTTATCCCACAAGTGGAGTGCCAATCCGTTTTTAACCATATATTCATTAACAAGTTCGCCCTTTATATAAACCAATGCCATAATCCTTCCGTACCTGTCGGTTTGCATATCTTTCAAAATAACCCTTTTACCTTCAATCTTTTTAGCCAAATATTCTTTGGATTTATCCCCATAGCAATATTTTGTTTCCGGGGCATTAAGGGATAAAAGTCTAATCGTTTGGTCCCGCCCTATCTTAAAAGAATCTCCGTCTATTACTTGTGTAACAATTTCTCCTGGGGAAATGGTATGTTTAGCAACACTAACTCCTCCCGCAATAATGGTGGTAGCCGCCAAGACGGCTAAGGCTTTTTGGTTAAGGTAAAGTTTCCGCCTGTGGAGTCTGGGCATAATCCATTCTACACCCCAGCTTTTTTTGGAGGAAAAAAGGAGTAAACGAATATGGTTTGAGACCAAATGCGCCAAATTTATAGGTGATTCAGATGATGGTTGCTAGCCAAGAGCGGAATTATTTGAATTTGTATTGCTTTTGGTTGTCATGTGACAACTTGACAAAAACTATTGGTTGTGTTATCATGCCACTATGAATCAAGATTTTGTTACTATAAGCGAGCTGGCGAGTATATTGGGGATAAGCAGACAGGCTGTGCGCAAGCAACTCCAAAAAGATATAGATTCGAGAAAGATTGAGGTAACTGTAAAGGGTAAAACTGAATTACTAAAGTTTGACACACTTCCAGAAGAAATTAAGGAAAGGTATAAGGCTTCCCAAAAAGAGGCCACTAGCCAAGCCATAAAAATAGCCCAGTCACCAAACAAAGACATTAATTTTGAAAAAGAACTGTGGTCTGCTGCCGACAAACTCCGAGGTAGTGTTGACCCATCAGATTATAAGTATGTTGTTTTAGGTTTAATTTTCCTTAAATATGTTTCCGATGCTTTTTACGATCAAAGAGAAAAATTACAAAAAGAAATGGCTGATCAATCAAGCACGCTTTATATTCCAAATTCCAGTGCCCGAGAAAAGATGCTTGAAAATAAAGAAATGTATCTTCGCGACAACGTTTTCTATATCCCAGAAATAGCACGCTGGGAATATTTAAGGGAAAAGTCTGCACTTGCCGATATAGCAAAATATATTGATGATGCAATGGAAGCAATTGAAAAAGATAACCTTGAGCAACTTTCTGGTGTGTTGCCCCGTGATTATGTAAGGGTCCAACTTGAACCACACATATTGGGTGAGCTTGTAAATATTTTTTCAAAAATCGAAATTGCAAATGGCGAAGCAAAAGAAAAAGACTTGCTTGGTCGTGTCTATGAATACTTTATTGGTAGTTTTGCATCTTCTGAGGGTAAACGCGGGGGTGAATTTTTTACCCCCAGATCTTTGGTAAAACTTCTAGTTGAAGTTTTGGAACCTTTTGAGAATAGTCGGGTGCTTGACCCTTGCGCTGGTAGCGGAGGAATGTTTATTCAATCAGAAAACTTTCTTAAAGAACACCACAAAGACCCCAACAAAATTGCAATTTATGGGCAAGAGCTCAACGCCACAACAATGAAACTTTGCAAAATGAATTTGGCAATTCGCGGAGTTTTTGGAAATATTCAACTTGGAAACGCGTATTACGATGATAAATTTGCAGATCTAAAAGTCGACTTTGTTTTGGCAAATCCCCCGTTTAATGCTGAATGGGATCCAGAAAGGCTTGCAGATAAAGATCCGCGTTTGGAATATGGAATCCCCCCACACTCAAACGCAAACTTTATGTGGATTCAGCATTTTTTAAGTCACTTAACCCCAAACGGAATGGCTGGTTTTGTGATGGCAAACGGGGCTTTAGCCATAGCTGGAAAAGAAGGGGAAATAAGAAAAAAAATAATTGAGGCAGATTTGGTTGACATAGTCATTACTTGCCCACCTAAGTTGTTTTTTAATGTTACCCTTCCTGTTTCACTTTGGTTTTTGAATAAGAACAAGGAGTCAGGTAGGTTTAGAGGTCGTAAAGGAGAGACGCTATTTATTGATGCTCGAGAAACATTTACTCAAATTTCCAAAAAACAAGTTGAATTCTCGCCTGAGCAAATTGAAAAAATAGTAAACACAGCTAGATCTTGGAGGGGTGAAGAAGGCGCAGAAAAATATGAAGATATTCCAGGTTTTTGCAAAGCTACAAACTTTGAAGAAATAACAAAAAATGGCTTTGTCTTAACTCCAGGACGCTATGTAGGAATTCCAGAGGAGGAAGATGATGGTGTTCCGTTCAAAGAAAAAATAGAAAAACTTAACAAACAGCTTCTAGAGTATTTTGGAAAAAGTAAGGAATTGGAAAAGGAAATTACAGAGAATCTCAAAAAACTTAAAGTATGAGCAAACAAAAACATAGAAAAATATATGCTTTTATAGACAGCCAAAATCTTAATCTGGGAACGAGTAAAGACTTATATAAAGGTAAAAAACTAATCTACAAAGGGTGGCATTTAGACTTTAAAAAATTCAGAGTTTATTTGGCTGATAAATTCCGCGTCAATAAAGCATTTTTGTTTATTGGTTATATTCCGGAAAATAATAATCTCTACAAAAATTTGAAATCGTGGGGTTATGACCTAATTTTTAAACAGACCGTAAAAGACGACCATGGAAAGGTTAAAGGGAACGTTGATGCTGAGTTGGTACTTCATTCTGCTGCAATTGAATTTGCTAGATTTGACAAAGCTGTTGTGGTGGCAGGTGATGGAGATTATGCATGCTTATATAAGTTTTTGGGTGTACGTGGCAAATTGCTACGTATAGTAATACCTAACTCGAAGTCCGAATCAACGTTGCTTAAGCCGTTCCAGGCATATAAAACATTTTTAGAAAATGAAAAAGTCAAATTGGAGAAAAAATAACAAAAAAATGGGAGGCGTCACTTAAAACACGTGGTCATAAGCTCGTTTCCCCCTGGTGATGGCTTAATAATACACCAGTGCTTTGCACCTGTCAAGTCCACTATAGGTTATTTAACAATATGCAAAATAGCGTAAATTGGAATCCGATTTTAACTAAACTACCAAATGTAATTGTTGCGGCTGTATCAGTAGTAATCGCTATTGGTTCCTTTTTTTATGTAAAAAGGATTTTCAAGAAAGTTGATGAGATTGAGGTAAATATATTCATCGTAAAAGATTGGATCGATAATTTAGAATACATTGTTCTTGCGCAACGAGGGCCAATTTCACAGTCTGTGATTGAAGGCGTTGTACAACATGATAGCAAACCGTTAATGGCTGAACTAGAAAGATTAAAGATGGAGAGGCAATTTTTGTTAGATCGAGTTCCGTTGTTGGGAGTTTTTAAGAAATAATATGCAAAATCAAATTCCAAATGGCTGGCAAAAAGTGAAATTGAGTGTAATTACTAGCGCAATTTTTAGTGGCGGGACCCCCGACACACGGAAAGAAGAATATTGGAGCGGCAGTATAAAATGGCTGTCGTCAGGTGAGACAAGAAATCGTTTTATATATGATACTGATAAGAAGATTTCACAAGCTGGAATTCACAATTCTAGTACGCGATTTGCAAAGGTCGGTGATGTGGTGGTCGCTTCTGCTGGGCAAGGTAACACTAGGGGACAAACCTCGATGCTTAAAACAGACACATATATAAACCAGTCAGTAATTTCCATTCGTGCAGACAAAAATAAATTAGACAGTAATTTCCTTTTTTATAATTTATCCAATAGATATTACGAACTGAGATCAGTTTCAGACGACACAAGTATAAGAGGAAGTCTTACAACAAAAATTTTTAAGGACCTGAGCATTATTTTGCCAATAAAAATTGTGGAACAAAAAAGTATATCTTCTATTCTCTGTTCATTCGATAATAAAATTGAGATTAACAATAAAATTGCCAAAAATTTGGAAGTCACGGCACAGACAATTTTTAAAGAGTGGTTTGTAAAAAATAAAAATGCCAGTGAATGGCAGGTGGTAAAAATTAAGGATTTGGCAAAGATAAAAAAAGGTATTTCATATTCCTCGTCTGAAATAAGCGAAAAAAGGGATGGCTTGCCTATGATTAACCTTGCAAATTTTCAAAGAGGAGGAGGTCTGAATCCGAAAGGTGTTAAATATTTTACTGGTAAATATAAGACAGAAAATTTGGTAAATCCGGGTGATATAGTTATTGCCTTAACAGATCTTACTTCAAATCGCGAAGTAATCGGTCATCCTGCTCGCGTACCTTCTTACTCAGATTGGAGTAATATATTGTTTTCTCTCGATACTTGTGCGGTTCAAACAGAGAATATCTATGTAGAATTTCTCTATTATTTAATGCTTCAAAAATCTTTTTCATATCTAATGGCTAGTTCTGCGGGTGGAACAAATGTTGCCCATCTAAGCCCAAGTTTTATCGAGAACTATGAATTTGTACTGCCTGATAATGATTCACTTAGAAGATTCAAATACATAGTTGAACCTATTTTTAAAAAAACGAATGAAATCGAAGCAGAAAATCAAAAACTTGCACAAATGCGAGATTCGCTTTTGCCAAAATTAATAAAAGGAGAAATAAGGGTATGAATTGGTTGCCCCTATTTGAAGACCTTGTCTTGTCTTGGAAGTTTGTTGTGATTGTTCTTGGCCTAGCCTTTTTGCTAATTTACAAAAAGGAAATCGGTATAGGGATTTCTAGAATTTCATTCGAAAAAATTGTTGGCAAAATCATAAGACTATTTGATAAAAACCGCCCGCAAAAGGAAACTCTATCGAAAGAAGAAACCGGGAAGATTAAAAAATTCTTTGAGGAATTAAAAATTAAGAATTTTGATGATTTTTACAATCAATTATCCACTTATATTCAAAAAAGCGAAGCTACCAAAGGCAAAATTGCAGAGGTAGAAAAAAATAATCAAGAGCTATTAGGTTTGTGGAAGCTGTATATGTTCTCTTATTTCGATTTATTCTTAGTTCCAAACTCAAAGCTTGCATTACGATGGTTTTACGAGCACCCTAATGTCAGCAAAGAAGTCTTCATTAGCGACTTTGCCTT
>CAZOXW010000054.1:3447-4209 GCA_964583925.1 uncultured Bacteriovorax sp. | reverse complement strand
ACCACCTAGAAAAGCTTCTATTATCCAAAGAAGATCAAGATTCTCAAAAGGAAATTATTTTTACAGTACTTCTACAGAACTACCTGCTATTAAAAAATCCGCAAGGTTTATATTTTGTATCCAATATAGGAATAGATTTTCTTAAATTCATATCATTTATTAGCTAATATGACAAAAATTAACGAGGATACATTTGCAGAAAAGCCAGTAATTGATTGGCTAAGGCAACTTGGTTACGAGACTATGTTTTCTCCTGACTTGGCACCAGGAGGCGCCTTCATGGAAAGAGGAGATTACCGCGATGTTGTTTTAGAACCAAGATTAAGACGTGCAATAAAAAGGATTAACCCTAATATTCCTGATAAAAACTTGGCGGAAGTTGCAGACAAAATTATTAAATATTCAAATCCAGATCTAGAGCTTGGCAATAAAGAAGTCTATTCGTGGCTGGTTAATGGCTCCGTAACAAATATTAAAGATGAAAAAGGAAACCTAAAGGGAGACTATGTAAAACTGATTGATTTTGAAAATTTAGACAATAATGAATTTTTGGTAGTTAACCAGTTTACAGTTCAGGGAAAATCAGTCCGGATCCCGGATGTTGTTGTTTTTATTAACGGTATTCCTATTGGAATTTTTGAACTTAAAAGCCCTACGAGGGAAAAGGCAACAATTTTAGATGCATACACACAAATTCACGACACATACCAAAACGAAATACCAAAATTATTTTTTTATAACCAAATTCTTGTAGCAAGTGAC
>CAZOXW010000054.1:0-3437 GCA_964583925.1 uncultured Bacteriovorax sp. | reverse complement strand
AGTGACCTGTGGAGAGCAAAACATGGAACTATCTCTGCAACATGGGATTACTGGGCACCTTGGAAAGGAATTGTAAGTGAAAACGAAGAAAATAAAGGTAAAACAGACTTGGAGGTTTTAACAAAAGGAATATTTCAGAAGCATAGGCTTTTGGACATTATTCAAAATTATGTTGTTTTTGAAGCTGACGCAGTTAAAGACGCAACAAAATTTACTAAAAAGATGGCAATGTATAACCAGTATTTTGGTGTAAATAAAGCCATAGAAAATACGATTCGAGCAGTGGCCGGTAATAAGAAAATAGGAGTATTTTGGCAGACACAAGGATCCGGAAAATCGCTCTCTATGGTTTTTTATACAAACAAGATTAGGAAATTGCCAGAACTAAAAAGTCCTACAGTTTTGTTTTTAACAGATAGAAACGATCTTGACTCTCAACTTTATAAAACGTTTTTAAAGTGTGGCTACACGATTGCAAAACAAGCAGAAAGTATTAAAGGCTTAGAAAAACAACTTCGCGGAACAGGGTCTGAAATACTTTTTACAACAATCCAAAAATTTGATTTAGACAAAGCTCTTACTGAAAGAGATAATATTATAGTCGTCGCCGATGAGGCCCACAGATCAGAGTATTCAAAACTCGCCGGCAATATTAGGGTGACACTTCCAAACGCTTCTTTTATGGGTATTACAGGAACACCAATCGAAAAGGATGACAGGAATACACGGTTAGTTTTTGGAGAGCATATAAGTAAGTATCAAATCGATAGGGCAGTAAAGGATGAGATTACAGTACCTATTTATTACGAGGGGCGTCTTGTTCCTTTGCATATATTAAGTAAGTTTATCGATGAAGATTTAGATAATCTTTTTGAAGAGGAGAAGTTTAAAGAAAAAGAATTACTAAAGAAAAAATTTGCAAAAATTGAACAAGCTGTTGGATCAGAAGACAGACTCCAAAAAATTGCACAAGACATTGTTTATCACTTTAACAATAGTTCTGTTGTCGGAAAAGCAATGGTTGTTACCATGAGTAGACGAATTGCGGTTGAAATGTACAAAATTATCAAATCAGTCAAAAATTCCCCAGAAGTTGCAGTTGTGATTTCGAACCCGCGAGAATTTGAGGGGCAAATCCAAGAAGAGTTAGATGCCAAGGAATTGGAGAGGCGATTTAAGGATCCTGAAAATCCTTTGAAAATGGTAATAGTGTGTGATATGTGGCTTACGGGTTTTGACGTTCCAAGTTTGACCACAATGTATCTAGATAAACCACTTAAGGGTCATACTCTAATGCAAGCTGTTGCTAGAGTGAACAGAAGGTATAAATCTAAAAAAATTGGTCTTATTGTTGACTACATTGGAATTGCAGAAAACCTTAAGAAAGCTTTGGCAATTTATACCTCGGATATACAGTCTGAAACATTGATTCCAATAAATGAACTAATAGAGAAAATGCTAAGCGCTTATGAAGAAGTGAAGTCGTTTATTAAAAATGCTTCATTCAAAAATTGGAAACACTTAAGCCCATCTGAAATGATTGATTTACTTTCGGCTGCCATAGACGAAGTTATAACCGGTTACTGGGAAGGTGTAATCGACGAAGATAAGAAAAAGGAGTTTTTGGACACGGAAAAGAGACTTTATAGACTTTACTGTCTTGTTATGCCTGCAAAAGAAGCATTTGAAATACGAGATGATATTGAATTTTTCGAAGGAATTAGACTGGGGATTACAAAGAAAGAAAGCGCTGACCCAATCTATGTCGACAGAGAAATAGAGGCCGCGTTTAAAAAACTTATTGCAGAAAACATTAAAGCTGAAGGTGTAATTGACATTTTTGCACAGTACCGAAAAGACAAGCCAGATATTTCAATATTAGATGACAAATTTTTAGAAGAAGCAAAGAAATCTCATCTTAAGAATCTCACTGTGGAGTCTATTAGAAAACTGATTGAGGATGAGTTGATAACGAGAGAAAGTAAAAATATTTTTAGATACAAGACTTTAATGGAAATATTACAAAAAATTATTGAAGATTACGAAAACAATATTATTAACTCCTCTAAGGTTATTGAAAAATTGATTGAATTGGCAAAAGAAATCAAAGAAATGAAAAATGAAGAAAAAAACCTTGGTTTGAGCGATGAAGAAATCGCGTTTTATGATTTGCTTTCAAATGACGCAGATGTTTTGAGGAAAAAAGATTTGAAACCTTTAGCAAAAGAAATTGTTGACACAATCAAAAAAGACATCCAAATTGATTGGACAAACCAAGAAGTTGTTAAAGCCAGAATTAGATCGGATGTAAGAATAATCTTACTTAGACACAATATTAATTTTGACGATCTAGAAAAAGTAACAACTAAAGTTTATGATCAGGTTTTTGCTTTATACAAAGACCCACAATTTAGTTAGGAATATAAATTATAATCCACTCAAATGTCACTTTTTAAAATAACTGGCTCCAAATTAAAACAAATTTCTCCAAAGCCTTTTTCTACTCATTTCCAAAAGGAAAAAACCCTTCAAAATTTGGTGGAAGCAAACCTACCCGATATTTTTGGATTAGAATTTGTTTCCACGGAATTTAATTTAGAAAGCTTTTGGCTGGACACTTTAGCATTCGATGCCAGCATTAAGTCCTTTGTAATTATCGAATACAAAAAAGTAGAAAACTTTAGCCTGATGGACCAAGGCAAAACATATCTCAATCTAGCCCTAGAACATAAAGATTCACTCTTACAAGAATATTTCGAAAAAACAGGCAAAACCCTTAAACGCACAGAGATCGATTGGAGTCAAACAAGAGTTGTGTTTATTGGTCCAGAATTCACAACTTACCAAAAAAGGGCATTAAGTCCAGATTTACCATTCGAACTTTGGGAAGCAAAAGTATACGAAGATAACATTTTGTCTTTTACATCAGTTCTGCCTTCGCAAAAAACCGTAACAAATATTAAAACAAAATCTATTCTTGGAGGACAAGCTGCGAAAGATATTAAAAATTATTCAATAGAGGATCACTATCAAAAAGCTTCACCCGCAACCAAAGAACTTTTGGATGAAATTCGAGAAAGAATTAAATCAATTAACTCTCAAGTGATTGAAAAACCAGTGGGTCACTATATCGGGTTTAAAATGAGTTGGTTTAATTTTGTTGCGATTCATGTGTTCAAAGAGAAATTAAAAATAACAGTTAGAAAAGAAAAGCTAGAAACTGACTCTGCAAAAAGATTTTCAAAAATCCCCGACAGTTACAAATGGGGTAAAACTCCGTTGTGGTGGATGGATGTTTCAAAACAGGAAGAATTAGACTATGCATTTCCTTCAATTCGTGAATCCTACGAATCCGCGCCCGATAAATAATTTACTTCGTTCCAGTTATTTGAGAAACAAGTGAAGATAACCAATATAATATATCCATGGACATATTC
>CAZOXW010000053.1:0-9882 GCA_964583925.1 uncultured Bacteriovorax sp. | reverse complement strand
TTATGTTTTGGCTCCCACGAAAGCATTCTTTTTAACTTCGATGGATTTGAAACGAGTGAATCAGCATCACCAGGTCTCCTCTCAGTTAGATGCACTTTAAAATCGACTCCCGAAACTTTTTTTACAGCAGAGACAACTTCTTTCACACTACTTCCTTTTCCATACCCACAATTAAAAATTTCTGATTCTCCACCATTAAAAAGATATTTCATTCCAAGAACATGTGCATGGGCCAAATCTGAAACATGAATATAATCTCTAACACCTGTGCCATCTGGTGTATTATAGTCTGTGCCCGTAATATTCATAAAATCGCGCTTAAGCGAAGCAGCTTCACTGGCAATTTTTATTAAGTGAGTTGCATTTTTAGAACACTGTCCATACTTTAAATCAACTGAAGCACCAGCTACATTGAAATATCTAAAAATGACAGAGCGAAGTCCAAATTCAACCTCAGAGTCACGTATTACGTGTTCACTAAACAGTTTGGATTTTCCGTAGGGATTAATTGGATTTGTAAATGCAGTTTCAGAAATTAAATCCTTATGATCATTTCCATAAACAGCTGCAGTGGAAGAAAAAACAAAGTTTTTCACATTGCTTTGTTTGGCAGCAGAAAGAACAGAAATTACTCCCATGGTATTATTATGGTAGTACTCCAATGGATGCGAAATAGATTCTGGAACAACAATTTTCGCCGCAAAGTGAATAATGCCATCAATTTTAGAAGAGCTCATTATCTCGGCCATTTTGGAAGTGTCTAAAATATTTGCTTGGATAAATTCAGCTTCTGGGTGAATTAATTGTTTAAATCCAGTAGAAAGGTCATCGACAACGACCACCTCAAATCCATCTGAGATTAAGGCCGAAACCGTATTTGAACCAATATAACCTGCTCCACCGGTGACTAAAATTCTCATTAAATATTAAACCATCTTCTCAAAATACTTAATCGTACGTTTTAATCCTTCGTCGAGCGCAACTTTTGGTTCCCAGTTAAGTTTTTCTTTGGCAATCGAGATATCAGGCTTTCTTTGCATTGGATCGTCTGAAGGAAGTGGTTTATAGATAATTTTTGATTTAGTTCCAGTAAGTGAAATCACTTTTTCAGCAAGTTCTAAAATCGTAAACTCTCCAGGGTTTCCTAAATTAATAGGACCTGTAATTGTATCATCAGAATTCATCATTCGAATAAATCCATCAACTAGGTCATCCACATAGCAAAAGCTTCGCGTCTGATTTCCTTTTCCGTAAACTGTAATATCCTGCCCACGAAGTGCTTGAACAATAAAATTACTGACAACTCTCCCATCTTCAGGATGCATATTAGGCCCATAGGTATTAAAAATTCTCACAACTTTAATTTTTGTTTTATGTTGTCGATGATAATCAAAACAAAGTGTCTCGGCCGCGCGTTTTCCTTCATCATAGCAAGAGCGAATTCCAATTGGGTTCACATTTCCCCAATAGTTTTCTTTTTGAGGGTGAATATGAGGATCACCATAAACTTCGCTAGTCGAAGCTTGAAACATTTTTGCATTTATTCTTTTAGCAAGGCCCAACATATTCATTGTTCCAAGAAAACTTGTCTTCATCGTTTTGATGGGATTGTATTGATAATGAACTGGACTAGCAGGGCACGCGAGGTTATATATTTCATCAACTTCTATTTTTATTTCATCAGTAACATCATGACGTATTAATTCAAAGTGATCGTGATCTAAAAGATGGCGAATATTATTTTTACTTCCCGTAAAAAAATTATCAAGACAAATGATTTCATTTTTCTCATTTAATAATTTTTCACACAAATGAGATCCAATAAAACCTGCTCCACCTGTGATTAAAATTTTTTTTCCCATTGCTGCCTTCCTCTACCTATATATTTTTTATAGGGATTATCATAATAAAAATGCTAAGTAATTGAAACCCTAAAATGGATTTTAGTGCCAAAATGTCACTCTCTTGACCAAGATCAACAGAAAGTATGAAATATAGAACCTATCTAATATTTTTAGTAGAACCCAATCCATTTTTTTGCTACAAGCCAGTCAACAATAATTTTTAATGAGGTTTTTATGAAAACATTTTCGACGTTGGCACTAATGAGCTTAGCATTTTCTGCGATGGCCCAAGAGGATGGCGCGTATCTAGATGCAAAATATACTCACTTAGTTCACCCAAAAACAAGCAAAAGCTCACTTAAAGCACTACCTAAAAACGATGTTGTTTCAGTTATTTTAAACCAAACGAGAGTAAAATCTCAGGCCGCTCGTGGGACTTGTTCAATTTTTTCGGCCACTGCTTATCTTGAAGGGCAATTAATTAAGGCACGTAAAAGTGACGCTAGTATTGATCTATCTGAAGAGTGGTTAGAATATATCGCGCTAAGAGGAAAAACATCTGATGGCTCAAGTGCGCCTGTGAATTTTGGTGCATTTTATTCTTATGGTATGGCCCAAGAAACCACCATGCCTTATATCGGTGAAGATTGGACTTCTGCCTATAATCCTTTAAAAGAAACTCGCTGTGGCCATCTTCCAGAGGGACAACTAAAAAAAGCATGTTTTATTGTTCATCGCGACCCAAAGCTATTAAATATGACTGACACTCAAATTATCACGACTCTAAAAGATGAAGAATTTATAGCAGCAAGAAAAGAAGCACTAGGGTTTAAAAGAGATTACCTTGTAAAAGCTCCAGCTAATTATTACTTATGGGATACAAACCAAGTTAAGGAAACTCTATTAAAAGGCAAACCAGTTATCTTAGAAATCGATTTTTACTATGGAGCTTGGAACCATAGAAAGGCCGATGAACTTGGAATAGGACGCGACCTTGATCACTGGGCAAAAGGAATCGTAACAGGTCCAGAAGCAGGTTCGGTTGATCTTGAAGAATCACAAAAAAGTCCAGCAGGTCATTCTGTTTTAGTTGTAGGTTATGATGACAACAAAATCGTTAAAAAGACAATCAAGATGACTGATGGAACGATGAAGACTTTTACATACAAAGGTGTCTATTATTTTAAGAACTCATGGGGAACTTCAAGCTTTGGTGCTAACTTTGAAGTTGATGGCCAAAATTTTCCAGGCTATGGGATGATTGTTCAATCACATGCAAATGAAGCTGGATCGTTCTTCGTATTACCACAATAAATTAACGGTGCCCTCTTAGTGTGTAAATTAAGAGGGCATCTCTACTTTTGCTAATAACTTTACCAGTGCTTCATAATTGCGATTAAAAGCACTATCAATACCAAGTGCACTCTCTTCATCAATAGAAACACCACGATTAATATTTAAAACTAATTCAGCAATTGTATGGTGAAAGGCCTTATGCACTTTTTTTAACTCTAAGAGTTCACCTTCTTTTAGTTTTCCTGATTGCTCAAGATCTTCTAATACTTTGGCAAATTGGCAATTCTTCTCGTGACACTCTTCCACTTTTAATGTTTTGCTCTCTGACAAGATATAGTCTGAGATTTTATATTTCCATTCTGCATGTTCTTTAATTATTAGCTTCATACTTTTTTCTTATCGAATAAAATAGCACATTACTTGAATAATTTAATATGCTATTCTAAGTCCTATGAAATCCAATCCGATCGACTTTTTAAATGACTTAAAAAATTGGCGGCCCTATAGAAAAGGCCTTTGTGATCAATGTATTGGCCTATGTTGCTATATGCCTGTCGAAGCAAGCTTAAGCGACCTTGTAAGAATGAATATTTTAGATGAATTTCATTTAGAAATGTCACTTGAGGAGCAGGTTAAAATTGCAATAAAGCATCCTGCCATTAATCGATTTACTAAATCATCAATGAAATTTACTTTGAATCAAAAACCTAATCAATCTTGCCATTATTTAGATCAATCGGGCCGCTGTCAGATTTATGATAAACGCCCAGACACCTGTAGAAATCACCCAAAAATCGGCCCGAAACCAAACTATTGTGCTTTTTTCTCTAAGTAATTCATCATTGTTTCAATATCCATAAATGTTTCTTTATTGCCAAAAAAACAAGTTGAAGTATCGATATACTTCTCATTAACTTTTATCTCTAAAAATCGAGGTCGACCGCCATTTTTAAAACACAACACAAATTGTGGAGACCCCATTTGTACACCTGGATGATCCACTTTTTTTGATTCACCGGCCTTTAAACATGCTCCTGGATCTTTTTTACAGCTCTCACTTACAATTAAAAACGACTTGGGATTATAGCAGCCTTTTACTTTAAACTCTTCGCCAGGCCTATTGGGATTCTCAGTGAATTTTAGTTCTAGGTCTCCACAAACTAACTCTGTGGCATTGGCACTTAAGCATATTAACATTATAAAAAAGACCGAAATTTTTTTATACATTTATTGTTTCCTAATATTTAAATGATGATCCTATCATATCCCAAAAATTTGTTGCAAAACTTCCAATAGCACTAAAAAGCCCCGTGAAAAACGTTCCAATGCCAGAAAAAATTGACTCTAAAATAGATGAGAAACCACTTCCCGACGATGAAGAACCTTGCTTATTATCAATTTGTTTATTATCAATTTTCTTGTCATCACTTTGGTTATTGTTATCATCGCGACTTCCCGAATAATCAAAAATTCGATTTGACTGATCATCGACTACCGTATCTTGGTTTCTAACATCTTCTCCAGTTTTTAAATTTAAATCTGATTTACCATTTACTGAAATTGGTTTTTTGCTCGATTTTACAAGTGTTACTTCTGCCAATGTTGATTTTAGCTGACTTTCATTAAGCCAAAATGTTCCAGCACCTTCATCGCAGTTAGAGACTTCAGGACGATAGTAATAGCAACTCTTTCCCCAAGAATTTCTAATTTTATACTGGCATTTCCCATCAGGCCCCATGCGCTTTCCAACAACGACCATTCCATGTAATCCATGCCCTCCAGGTACAACGCTATCTTTTGCAAAAACGGAAGTTGAGACACTTATGGCCGGCATAATTCCTTTATCTAACCCATCATCAATTTTTGATTGCAGTTCTTCTTTAGAGTTGTTTGAGTAATACGAGTCAACTGTAAGCTTTGGATCAGTAATTTTTTTATCTGTGCAGACCCGAGATAATATTTCTTTTAAGCTATCCAAACCATTTCCATTATTTTTTCTTATTACTTCATTTGCAAGATCAATTGTTGCCCCAGGAATTGAAGGACTAATATATTTTTCAAAAAATTTTTGTGCACAAGTATTATTTGTACAGTCGCTAAATTGACTTGTTCCCTTATTAGTTTTTTCTATATACTCTTGGAAATGGCCCAAAAATTCAAAGAGTGTTAATTGCCCTAAATTTGAACTAAAAGTTTTATTTGAAGGAATAACACTTTCTGGACAATACCCTGCCTTATTAACATTTCGTATGACATCTCGAATGACCATACCACGGCTTCTAATCTCGCTTGAATCCACATCTTGAGAACGTTGAATTTTTTGATTGGCATGAAAACTAATTGTCATATCAAGTGCAGATGCCGGTTCACCAGTTGCAAAACTGACAGCATCAGATGCTGAATAGGCAGCACACCAACCAACTGAATCTTGATCGCGCGGCGATTTAAAATGCTCAATAAGGTTTTCTTTTCCAACTGAACGAAGATAATCTGGGTCAGTTAAATCTACCGCTCCACATCCAGCTAAAAGATTCTGATTAATAAATAAGGAAAATGCAATTAATGATATAAGCTTCTTCATTTTGTCATTTTTTCATGGCAATACGAAGAGAGCAAGAAGGCAACTTTTTTACTTAGCTGTACAAAAGAAGTGGACCTTTTTAGTCAGACCGAATTTTCCAGCTCCTTTTGAATTTTGTCTCATTCCCATTCGTAGAAGCTTCCCCTTTTTAACTTCAAATGATACTTCGTTATATTTTGCGATGTTATCGCTCACAACTTCATCTTTAAAATGTGACCAAATAATAACTGATTTTGATCGGCTAAAAATCGGACCAGATTTCAAGGCCAATCCATAAAATGCACTATCATCACTTTCTTCAACTTCAAATTTCTCATCTTTTAAAAGTTTATCAATTGTGCCTAACTCAAATGGCCCAATTCTCATTGATCCAAGATTTAAAAAATCAATCTCTTTAAATTCATCCATCGTTGGCTCTACAGTGGCCTCAATGTATTCTTTTTCACCTTCAACTACTTTATTTACACTACAATCAAGATTTGTACGATTTCGGAGTCCATCAAAAAGATTCTCACCTCGTGCATTTGCATTCAAGGAAATTGCCAATACAAAAATAATTGATAAAAATCTCATAAACCAACCCTCAATAATGTTTTTGTTGATTATGGCATAGTAAAATGAAATGCATCATGACCTTGAAAAATTTTATAAGGGGTGTAAAAACTTTAGACAGGCGTTCTCGCGTGAACCAAGACAAGTGCCTTTGGAATTGATAACTTATCGAAGTCAAGCAGGTGCTCAGTTCTTAGAAATTCGTTTATTTTTTCTAATGATCGGTGAATTTCTAAGTCAACCTCTTTTAAAAGCACGACATCAGACCCGCAATCTTCACCTTCACTTACTCCCTTTACTTTGGGATTGTATCCTAAGCAACCAAATGGTTTAGAATTAAAATCCAGTGGACAACCATAACTTTCAAATTTAAACAAAGGACAGGTATAGTTTTTTCTCATCAATTTATTTTTTATATAGATCTCTCGATCTAGGCCGAAGTCAATAATTGATTGATTCACGCGCTTCCATAGTTCATCAAAATCTTTTACTTTACTCATTAGATTTAAATAGAGTTCTAATGCCTCAGTTGGAGTCACCATCATAGAATTTCTAGATTTTGTACAACAGACGCCAGAACAATTCATACAATTAATTTCTTTACTTGAAAGAGAATTCATCCTATCGATCAATTTCTTTCTGAACTCCCGCGCCTCTTTTAGTTTTACACTTAATTCTTCCATATCAGCTCAAAGAGTTTAACACTTTATCAATATCACACATTGAATTATGAGCATGAGGAGATAAACGAAGTCCTGGTCCTCGACGAGCAAATAAACAAGGAATGTCCAATAGCCTTTTTTCGGTATCGGCCTTGGGAATAAAGTTAACGATTGAAGAATTAAAATAGTTAACTTCAAATTTAAGGTCGACAAGCCCATCGTGAAGTTTTTTAGACAGGGATAAAACTTCCTTTTCAATATTTTCAACTTTTGTTTTTAAAATTAATTCTAAACTTGCTCCCAGTGCTACAATTTCTAAAACTTGTTTTGATCCTGCTTCATACTTTGTTCCATCTTTTTTAGGGGTACAAACAAGAGAGCTGGGGTCATCACAACTTCCATAAGTAGAGGATCCAAAATTATGTGGACGAATCTTAGCTGTCCAAAATTCATCTAATGCCAAAAATCCGACTCCGACCGGTGAAACAAGCCATTTATGAGATCCACCTGCGCACGCATTAATGTTAAACTTTTTCATATGAAAAGGATGTAGCCCTAGGCCTTGCATCACATCGACAAAGAAAAAAATATTTTCTCTTTTACAAGCTTCTCCAAGTTTTAATAGATCAATCATTTGCCCTGTTTGAAACATAAGCCAAGAAACAGCAACCACTTTTGTCCTTGGGTTTATTTTAGAAATTAAATCATCTAAGTTAACCTTAAAATTTGAAGTAGGTACTAAATTGACAGTTGCTCCTGTTCTTCTTTGGGCCTCAAGCCAAGGGTAAAGATTTGAACCATAATCTGATTCAAACATTAAAATCTCATCACCCGATTTTAATTCTAATTCCAGTGCGAGTTGAGAAATCGCATAGGCCGTGCTCATGTGAAATGAAATTTCATCAGGATTTGTTCCAAGAATCTTTGACAACATTATGCGAGTATTCAAAACTTCTTGCATGTATTCTGCATCAGAATAAAAACCATCTTCAAAAAATCGATCGGCCCAGTATTTAATTTTTTCTTGTGCAGGCCTTGATATAGGCGAAAGCCCTGCATTGTTTAAATGTAATCGCTTTTGATCTTTATAAAATGCTTCCTTAAAACTTAAAATCTCTTTCATACATTCTCACTGAGAGATTTAATAACATCTAGTCCTCGCTTTAGATGATCAAAGTGCAATCGAAAACTAATCAAAGAAAGTCTAATCACCGTTTCCCCATTTATTTTTGCCGTCGAAAGAAAAACCGTTTGATCATTGTTAATTTTATTTAAAAGTGCCTTCGTTTTTTCCTCACCTTGTGCATGCTTAAAAGTTAAAACTGTTAATGTTGGTTCCGTTACAAGTTGCAGCTTTTTATTTTCCAAAATGCGATTTCTTGCATATTTAATTAATTCTAATTTTTCCTCTAAATTTAAAATAAATGGACCTATTCCTAATGTCTTTATTGGTAACCAAACTCGCAGTCCACGATAGTCCCTTGATAATTCTGGAGAAATATCTGCAAAATCCACATGCTCTTCATTTTTAAGTGGCATATATGATTCATCACTTAAATAATTAAAAAGCATATTTTGTTTTTCCTTCACAAGCAGAAGACCCGTTCCATAAGGAAGCGAGAAGGCCTTATGTAAATCAAGATTTATTGAATCACATTCATCAATTCCCTTCATCACTTCTTGGCCATGTGAAGTTAAATAAAATGCTCCTCCGTAGGCCGCATCGCCATGTCCCCACAAATTATATTTTTTACAAATTGAAAGAATGTCACGAATATCATCAACTGCCCCTGTCTTAGTTGAACCTAATGTTAAGACAACTAAGAATGGAATGTCGTGATTTTCTAGATCAAATTTTATTTGATTCTCAAGTGCAATTGGGTCCATTTTAAAATCTGTTGCTTTAATTTTTTTTAAATTTTCTAATTTAAATCCCAAGAGTGCCCAATTTTTTGCAACCGAATGGTGAGCTTCTTCTGAAACATAGGCGCACACACGAGAAAAATCATTTCCATTGATTTTTTTCTGTCGCGCCATCATCATTCCAGACAAAAGGGCCAAAGAAGAACCCGAGGTAAAAAATCCACTCGCCGATAATTTATTAAATCCAAAAAGATGGATAAACCATGAAATTGCCTCTTCCTCTAAACTTACTAGGCCAGGTGCCATCATATAGTGAGAAGTATAGGCATTAATTGTTTGTGAAATCAACTGTGCTGTATTTGATATCAAATTTCCTGAGCCTGCCAAATAGGCCAAAAAACCTTTATGCCCTGGGAGCATTGACATTGGAACGTATTCATCAAAGATTGTTTTAATTAAGTGCTGATAGTTCTCTGGGGTTTGAGGAAAATCTATTGTCTTAATATGGGGAACTTGAAATCCTCTTTTAACATTATTAATACTTGGATCATGTACTGTGCCTCCCGGTAAAAGTTTATCAAAATTACGATTAAACAAGACTAATTCTTTTACTGTAGAATTATAAAATTCATTAGATTCTTCCTCTGAAAACTCTAACGGCTGATTTACATTTTTCCACCAATCACTATTTTTCATTTGATCAAGAACATTATTTCTTCTTGGATGAACATACTGAATGGAACCATTTAACTTAATGCTCGAATTATCATCACTCCCATCTAAGGTATAGGCCAATCGAAAACCAGCATGCTGATAAAAGTGTGGACGGAAATGAAATCTCGCCCAATGACTAGCTTCATTTCCACATGAAATAAATGACCCTCCTAAGATCATTTGATGTTTTCCATCAAAACATGGAGTAGAAAAATCGTCGTAGAGATAATGAACTTTAAAACCATCTAAAGGGTTAAATTGATCCATCATCCAATGCCAAGTATTTCCATAGAGTGACTCATCAACATTTTTTACTGAAGAATAGTTTAAATTAAAATTGAGTGATGTCTTTTTAAATACTGGGTCTTCA
>CAZOXW010000052.1:0-10579 GCA_964583925.1 uncultured Bacteriovorax sp. | reverse complement strand
AGCATTTATTTTTACTTTTATTGTAGCAGATCAAGAGCGCAGGCTCGTTTTAAAAAGGGCCGAAGATGATGCCCTCCATATTGCCAAAATAGCAAGCCGAGAACACTCTCACCAAATAACAGGAGCTAATAATTTAATTAGATGGCTCTCAAATAAAGTACAAAAAGACAAATCTCTTTCTATTGCATTTAAAGATCCTGAATTTTTAAAAATTATACTTGCAAGCCATCCTCAACTTGCCAACATTGGAATTTTAAAACCAAATGGTGAAGTATGGGTGAGCGCATACCCGATTGTATCAGGCCAATCTTTTAATGATAATCCAGCTTTTAAAGCTGCAATTAAATCAATTCAAATTGAAGTTGGAAATTATTTGGTATCTCCCATTTTTAAGCGTCCGACACTTAATCATGCTCTTGCTTTAAAAAATGATAAGAATGATATCTGGGCCGTTATATTTACAGGACTCGATCTTGACTGGCTAAACAATTTAACAGAGCAAGCAATTTTAGGTGATGGGATAGAGATGCTCATTCTAGACGATCAAGAAAAAATTTTGGCAAAAAGCTCAAACAGCTTGCAAGCACAAGTCTTCTCAATAGGTCAAAGAATAGTGGGGATAAAGGAATTATCAAAATCGACACATGGAAAATTGTTAAAGACGGTTAATAATACTTATGAATACTTTGTTTCTCAGCCACTAGAAGGAACAAAAAATCTATATGTTGCGATCAGCCTTCCCCATAAAATGATTTTAAAAAAAGGGCAGGGTGCATTTACTCATTCTTTGGCGATACTAATCACTCTGATGCTTTTTACAATTATTGTTGTCTTTTTATCTGCAGAAATTGCGATTTTGAAGACTCTTCGAATGCTTTCTATTGCTGTAAAAAAATTTGGTTCGGGCGATTATTCAACTCGTGTAAAATCTGTTACCCATACTTATGAGCTAGACCTTCTGTCTAATTCCTTTAATAAAATGGCCGATTCAATAGAAAAAAAGCGAGTGCAGAACATAAAAACTCAAAAACAACTACGAGCACTCAATCAAAAGATGCAAACCCTCAGAGAAGATGAAGCTAAACGAATTTCAAGAGAATTACACGATGAACTTGGCCAAGAACTTACTACTCTAAAAATGAATTTGGCCCAGCTAAAAAACTGTTGTGGCCCTTACAAAGAAGATACAAACTGTGCCAATAAACTTTATGAAAATATTGAGCTGATGAATCGTCAAATTTTTGATATGATCTCTTTTATTCGTAAAATTTCTTCAGAACTCAGACCGAGCGTACTTGATAAACTCGGACTATCATCCGCACTTGAGTGGATAATTGAAAATTTACAAAATAAAACTGAAGTTGCTTTCCATCTAAATACTTTTGATCAAAAAATTAAACTTGCATCAGAAATTGAAATCGCTCTTTTTAGAATAACTCAGGAAGCATTAACAAACACTCTAAGACATTCAAAGGCACAAAATGTTTATATTGATGTTAGTATTAATAAAGATGATGTTATATTAGAAATAAAAGATGATGGAATCGGAATCAACGTTTCGTTTGATTCTGAATTGAAATCCCTTGGGATCATAGGAATGAAAGAAAGGGCCGAACTCTTAAATGGTCAGTTTTCTATTTCAAGTAATCATGATACAAAGGGAACATTGGTGAAAGTAATTATTCCACTCCAAGTTAAACAGTAGACTAAAATTATGAATATTTTATTAGTAGATGATCATTCAATTGTACGAACTGGCTTAATAAAAATTATTAAAGATAATTATCCTTCAAGCTCCATTGGTGAGGCAAGTAATGGCATTGAATTAAAACATAAACTAATTGAATCAGATTGGAACATTCTAATTCTTGATATTTCTTTAGGTGATATTAATAGTTTTGATCTTATTCCTGAAATAAGAAAAAGCTATCCCCAATTGAAAATTATTATTTTAAGCATGCATGATGAAAAGCAATTTATTATAAAAGCTATGAAACTTGGAATAAATGCCTATGTTACAAAAGATCGGGCCCCTGAAGAACTATTACAAGCAATAAGCTCAACTCTTCACGGTAGAAAATACCTATGCCAAACAGTACAAGAAAATATTGTTGATTTTCTATCGGCCGATTCTGACTCAATAGAACCTCATAAAAAGCTCTCAGATCGCGAATATGAAGTCTTTCTATTATTAGCAAATGCAGAATCAGTATCTCAAATTGCTGAAAAATTAAACCTTAGCGTTAAGACAATAAGCACCTATCGAACGAGAATTCTTGAGAAGCTAGAAGTTGAAAACAACGCTAAACTTATGAAATATGCCCTAGACCACAAATTAACGCTGTAGGATTCTATCCTACAATTTAATTCAAAACTTCCTACAACTTAAGTAGTCCGAATCGGGATATTTTTATTATCAGTTATTACTTATTATTTAATTATTATGTTAAATAATAATTTTAAATTTTATCTACATGATCGCTTAGAAAAATTACCACCTTCATATTTTGCGGTACTAATGGCCACTGGAATTTTATCAATAGCCTGTCATTTATTAAAATTTGATGAAATAAGTGATGCCATATCAGTGTTAAATTTATCTCTAGCACCCTTTGTTATTTTAGCATTTCTTTTTAAAATATTTTTTTATCCTAAAAAGATGATACAAGATGCGACTAACCATCAAGTTGCTCACGGTTATTTTACAATAATTGCCGCACTTGGAATTTTAGGTACTCAACTGGCACGTCTTCATGGAAGGGCAGACATAAGCATCTATATATGGTGGATCGCATTTTTTCTTTGGATTTTTTTAAATTACTTTATTTTCAGCGGACTTACTATTCAAGAAAATAAACCAACATTAGATAAAGGAATAAATGGAGGCTGGCTTCTCGCAGTTGTATCGACACAATCAATTTGCGTTTTAGGATGTATTCTAGGCGCCAATTTTTTCATTAATCGGGATGTCACATTATTTCTTCTTCTCTCATTTTGGCTTTTTGGTGGAATGTTGTATCTTTGGATTATTGGTCTAATTTTCTATCGATATATGTTTTTCATTTTTTCTCCAAAAGATTTAATGCCTCCTTATTGGATCAACATGGGAGCGGTTGCAATTTCGACTTTGGCTGGCGTACTCTTAGCAAAAGAAATTGGCAATTCTAGCTTTCAAATTTTACATCCTTTTATTATTGGATTAACTTTAATCTATTGGTCTACTGCTACTTGGTGGATTCCCATGCTCGTCATATTGGGCGTATGGAGACACATCGTACATAAAATTCCAGTTTCTTACGACCCTCTATATTGGGGATTAGTATTCCCGTTTGCAATGTACTCTGTATGTACCTTTCAATTAATCTCGCTATTAAATATTTCATTTCTAACATGGTTTTCAAGGCTTGCATTTATGATTGCTATAAGTGCTTGGCTTTTAACTTTTTTAGGAATGTTTAGTCGAATTCTTTTTTTACCTTTCTGGATGAAGATACATCTAAAAAATGACAAACGGAGGTCAAATATATGAATGATTCAAAAAATAATAATCATGAAGCAGAAAAGAAAATGATTCTTGGAAGACGCATGGTTTTCTTAGGTTTTTTCATCTCAATTATCGGGATAATTGTCTATTGCATGGCCTGCTTCAATCAAGACTTCAACGAAAAACTTGGGGGCGTTTTGTACAATAATCCAGGAAGTCTCCTTTATCCTACGCTTGGCACTGTCGCAATCGGAACTATTTTTTGGCTTATAGGATCGCTAATCCATTTAAATGGCGCAATTCATTCTGAGAATAACGAATAGATTTAGGAAATTTATTATGTATAAAGAAACTATTTCATTAATTGAAGATTCAGCTAAACATAAATGCCATCTCTATGAGCAATCCCTGTCTTCATATCTTCTGCACTCAGCAATGGCCGGTGCATACGTTGCTCTTGGAATTGTTCTAATACTCGTCATCGGCTCACCTCTCTACGCTGTTCATTCGCCCTATATTTCCATTGCCATGGGATTAAGTTTTGGGATTGCACTGTCGCTTGTTTTCTTTGCTGGTTCTGACTTATTTACTGGAAACACAATGGTACTTCCAATTGCGGCATTATCTGGCAGTTTAAAATGGAATAAAGTTTTTAAAATGTTTTTATGGAATTATTTAGGTAATCTTTTAGGATCTTTGGGAGTCGCACTACTTGTATATTATGCTGGCGTTTTTGATAACATCGACAATTCACATTTTTTAAATGCAATTGCTGTAAAAAAAATGGGATTGAGCTTTGAAAAGCTCTTTTTTAGAGGAATGCTTTGCAATTGGCTCGTTACTCTAAGCGTTTGGTGTTATT
This sequence comes from uncultured Bacteriovorax sp., assembly GCA_964583925.1. GTDB lineage: Bacteria > Bdellovibrionota > Bacteriovoracia > Bacteriovoracales > Bacteriovoracaceae > Bacteriovorax. The sequence continues at coordinate 6,233 of CAZOXW010000052.1, read as the reverse complement.
ACAGAATGAAAACTGAAACTGGAAAATTAATCATGGTTTTTTGGTGCTTGTTTGCCTTTATCACTTCTGGCTATGAACATAGTGTTGCCAATATGTCATTATTATCACTCGCCAACTTGGCCATTAATACCTCTGAAGTCTCTATTTCTGGAATGATACATAATCTAATTCCTGTTACCTTAGGAAATATGGCCTCTGGAACGATTTTAATGGGAATTTCTTACTCATGGATTTCTGGTATTCGTACTGTATCTAAAAAGAAAGTCTTTTAACTTTCAATTGCTTAAGTCTAAAAATATATTCTAATTTCCATCAATTTTCCAAATTCAATTGTTAACATTTGAAGTATGAAAATAAAAATTATATTTTTATACATTGTTCTTTCCCTGGGGATAACTTTAGGGAATGCTCATTCAAGCGACACCAAAACGAACGAGTTAGGTGCTATACTCTACGGAGTCCTTGAAAGAGCAGCAACGGGATGTAAAGCTGTTGGAACAAAAAATCCAAGCTCTGTCTCGACATGGCTTGAGGCTGTGCCTCCATATAGAGATGGAGAGATAAAGCGAGATCAATTATATAAAGCAAGCACGGGCCAAATAAATAGTATTATTGATACATACGCTGAGAATAAGTCCAATGAAGCACAAGTTGCAATGATTGAGCTTCTGATTTCTGCAAACAAGGCCTCAATTACGTCTCTTAACGATAGCACGTCGGGACGTATCACTTTACGAAAAGAACTATTATCAAAATTACAAAAGGCCATTGACTACAACTCTAAGGAAAGCAAATTAATTACAGACTCATTATTTGAGCTTAATGATTCATTGGTTCCAAAAGCTATATCAATAGCAAAATCGGCCTGTGAACGAAAAATAAATGACAAGAAATCTCCTGTTAAATATTGTGAAATTGCCCAATCAAAATATTCATCCTTGATTCAATCAAAGCTAAAAGAAATTTACGACTTACTCTTTAAAGAAGAGATTCCAAGCACAACTTTAAATGAAAAACTAATTTCTATCCTAAAAGAATTAAAAAATTAGTGATAAATTGGCCACGACCAATACTACACCTGATGCTATAGCTGATGATACTGATCTTGTTACATATCATTATGCACTTGAAAATATTTCGCAAAAAAACCCCAATGAATTTACGCCAAAAGAAGATGACTCGCTTTTTCAAATCGTAACAAAAGCATATTTAAGAAATTACGACAAGGTTAACCTTGAAAAATAAGATCAGCTTGATCAAATTTCAAGGCAAATCGGTCTGGGCCAAAAAGAATCTCTTCGCCTCGGTAAATTAAATACCTTGTAGAAATATTTTCAGCTATTTTTGTGATCATATCTAAATTTTTAAATTGAGATATATGAAACGTAGAGCTCGATTTAATTTCAATCGCGACCAAATCACGCCCATTTTGTATTAATAAATCCACTTCATTTCCGTTGGCATCTCGATAAAAGTACAAGTTGGCAATTTTTCCCTGATTAAACCTGGACTTTAAACACTCGATAACGACTAGATTTTCAAAAATATTTCCTACCAATGGATCTCTTGTTATTTGATTAGGATTTTCAATTCCAAGTAGAAATGCTAGTAACCCAGTATCAATAAAATAATATTTTGGAGACTTAATCACTCGCTTCCCAAAATTTTCATAGTATGGTGATAATTTAAAAATAATAAATGAAGCTTCTAAAATCGAAAGCCAATTTTTTATAGTTTTTGAATCCACTCCCACGTCATTTCCTAAAGAGGTATGATCCATTAATTGACCTACTCTGCCAGCTAAGAGTTTAATAAATTTTTCAAATAAATTTGCATCTTTTAAGTTCACAAGTTGGCGAACATCTCTTTCGATATATGTTTGATAGTAATTTGAATAGGCCTGTGTCGGTCTTTGTTTTTGATCATAAATTCGAGGCAAAAATCCATGGTAAGCATATTCTTCAAAGGTTGAAAAAGTAATATTCGCTGATGAAAGTTCAGCAATTGAAAACGGCAATAAGTTTAAGATTGCAGTTCTACCTGCAAGGGATTGAGTAATTGCCTCCCTTAATGCCAGTTGATGTGATCCTGTTAAAACAAATTGTCCATTCACCTTGTTTTCATCTACAATATACTGAATATAACTAATTAAGTGAGGCACTCTTTGAATCTCATCTAAAATTACTTTAGAATGTCTAAATTGTGAAATAAAGGCCTTAGGATCACCAATTGCCAGATCGCGAGTTTCTGGTGTTTCAAGATTGTAATAATCAAAATCATGCAAAAAATTTTTTGCTAAAGTTGTTTTTCCTGATTGCCTTGGCCCTAAAATAGTAACTACTGGATATTCAGTTAACAAAGTCTTAAATTCACTTAAAATTTTTCTTTCAATCATAAGCAATATTAACATATGCAATATCGGAATCCAACTCCAATATTGCATAAAAAGCAACCAGTAGGCCTACTTTCAACAGGTTACAACTTATTGATTATGACTCTTGATACTCTTCACTCACAGAATATGACTTCTCAGAGCCAATTATTTTTCTAAGTTCCTGAGTAGAATAACGAAGCGAATGCGCCTGTTTCATCAATGACTTTGTTGCTTCTTTTGTTCTATCAGACATATCTAGTGTATCATTTGTCGATGATTCTAAACTTCTAATAGCCTTATTTACTTCATCGACTCCTAAACTTTGTTCATTAATGGCCTGAGCAATCTGTCTTATTGAGCTATCTAATGCCTCAGAATAATCTAGAATTGAGTTTAATTGATTTTTACAATCTACTGCCACATCAGAGCCTCTCAATACATTTTTTCTTCCATCTTCTAGTATTTTTGAAACTTCTTTTTGAACAAAAGTAGAAATTTCCGCAACTTCTTTCGTCGATACGGCAATCAATTGTTCAATTTCAACAGCGGCCTTACCTGACATGATTGCAAGATTTGATACCTCTTCTGCAACGACAGCAAATCCTTTGCCGGCCTCACCTGCTCGAGCAGCTTCAACGGAGGCGTTAAAAGATAAAAGTTTCGTTTGAAAAACAATCTCATGAATTACTTTTGTCTTATTAGCAATTTCAGAAATTATTGCATTTACTTTATCCAAGCTCTTATTATTTAAATCCAAACTTTTATTAATATTATCATAACTCGTAGAAATACTTTTTACTTCATCTAAAAGATTATCAATTTTATCTTTACCAATAGTCGCGCTTTCCTTTGCAGAACCTGAAACTTCAGTTGCCTTTTGAGTCGACTCATTATTATTTTTTAGCATCAACGAAATTTCTTCAATGGCCTGCGCACTTTGAGTAATACTTGATGTCTGCGATGAAACAGAACTAATTAATTTATTACTCACAATATCTAATTTTTGATTGGCATTTTGGACTTCATGTACACTCTTCGAAAATTTTTCAACAATGTTTGAGATTTGATCAGCTAAACTCTTCGACACGAGGTAACCAACAAAAGCAACCAGTAAAATAGTAACTGTTATAAAAACTAAAAATATATTTCGAAGGCTTATAATTCCTCTAAACGCCTCTTTGGTTTGTTGTTCAGCAAAAACATACCACTCTAAATTTTTATAATCTATTCGCTCAAAGCTAGTTAAGACATCATCTCCCTTGTAATTAGAACCTTCAAAACTTTTTACCTTTGAATTTACTAAAGAATCTAAGGTCTTCTCATAAATTCTAAGGTTCTTATTAAATGAATTGTAAATATTAAAATCTTTACCATTAAAAGTATCTGATCTTAATTTTGAATCGCGACCAACTAAATAAGTTTCTCCCGTATTTCCTAGCCCTGATCGCTCTTGCATAATTTCATTAATCACACTTAATGGCATTTGAAATGCGAGAACTGCAACTTTTTTATCACCATCCCAAATAGGTGCTGCAATAAAAGATGCTGGAGCATCATAACTTGGTAAATACGTCTCAAAATCTTCAATAATAAAATCAGTTTTATTTTCAATTTTCATTGCCTTGGTGACGGCCATTGCAAGGTTGGTCTTTGAGTAGGGTCCAGACAAAAGATTGGTTGTAAAATCTAGCTCTTTAAATACAGTATAAACAATATGCCCTGTTTTAATATCGACTATAAAAATATCGTAGAGGCCAAATGTTTCAAGGTATTCTTTTAAAATAGGATGGTAGGTTTTATGAGCTGTATCGTAAGCCCCGGCCTTTCCTTGATCAATTTTTAAATGCTTTGACCCCAAAGGATTTTCATTGTCAGCAATATAAAGATATTGAAAAAATCTTTCTCTATCCGATAGCTGATCTAAGATCTTCCCCGCGTCTACAGACTTCTCACTTTTTTTATTATACTCAACTGCAAACTCTTTTTCATAATAGTTTCGAAGCTTTCCAACTTCATCAGAAGATGCAATTTTTGTTTCAGAAGAAAAGGCCTTAATATAGTCATTAGCCGCATCAATCGTCATTTTATTATGTGATAAAGTCATCATAAGATTACTGACAGAAGTTAAATATCGCGAAATACTTTTATTTTTTGAACCACGAACTGATTCTAATTTTTCAAAGGCCGAAACTCTTAAATTGCTTGTCGATTTTGATAAGTTAAAAAAAGTGGCTACCGTTAATGGAACTAATCCTACAGCAAGAACAATTATAACGAGTCTTGTTTTTTAATTTAATTGCTCAAATTTTTTACGAAGGTTTTTAAAAAACATTTTACTCTCCTAAAGAACTTAAATATTTCTTTAGAATACATCCAACTCCCCCGGCTAAATAGTGGTGATTTTTTACCCTGTGATAAAATAAATTGGCCCAAGAATATATCTTGGGCCAATGGCCAAGTGCTATTTTAAAAGAATTTCATCTAATACTTGAATCTCATTGTCATGAATTAAATTATTCAAACTCATATTAAATGGAAATAGGACAAGTAATCGTTGGTCTCCTACTCCTCTTTTCATTGAAATTGCTTCTTGATCTTGGGCCTTTACTTTTATGACTTCTGGAATTTCAGTAAAGGCAAATGAGTCTTCATTTAAGAAAATTTCATGCCATTTTGTTTCATGACTGGCCAAAAAGTCATCTCCAGTTGAATCACTACTTTCTAGATTTGAAACAGAAATTTTAATACCAACAAGATCATCTTTTCCTTTAATCACTTTACTTAAATCTGTTTCAATAACTGCCACACTTCCATGATCATAAAACTTCATTTCCTGAACATCCATAATCGCAGGCACGTAATTCTCTTCATTATTTGCTGAATCTAATTCAAAGGCCGATCTAATTTGCCGAGTAAGGCCTGCATCTAACAAAATAGACGCAATCTGATTTGCATTAATTCCTGAAATATAATTTGCGCGAATACCAACTAATTCCTGATCTGTAATACCATCTCTATTATTATCAATTTGAAGAGAGATATCACATGGCTGCCAAATGCTTAAAGTATCATAAAGCTTAACTCCAATTTGAAGAAACTTTATTGCTTTACCCTCAGACTCACGCTCAATAACTCTGATCCCAGCTGCTTCTAGGTCACAACTTGTATTTGCTGATAAATTTGTCGGATTTAAAACTTTCTTGCGATCATCTTTTCCAAGAAGATTAAAAATAAGGGCCTCACCGTCGTTTGTCCCATTATTTTTAATGTCTAACTTTACTTCTGAACCGAAACGATCGACTAAAGAATCAGTTTGAGTCACAAGATTTGAGGCCTTCATATCTGAAACTCTATTTAATACTGCTAAAAATGGAAGGTGAACAACTCCTCCTTTTTGATCTTTTAGTATAACAAATCCATCTGACTCAATATTATTTTGTTCATCATTAGACATTTTCAAAACAAAACTTACTCTAATTTTTTGTATTGAATTTGCTTTTACTCGAATTGCCGCAGGAAGATTAACTTCAACATTTTTTCCCTTTAAAGATTTAGTTGTGATGATCAGATCTTCATTTGATAGGTTTTTAATTCGTACTTCTTTAAATACAGATTTATTTTTAGAAATTGAAATTTCACCAAGTGATAAACTTGCAGGCATAGCAAGAAATTTTGAATTAAGTGCTTCTAAAACTTGAACACGACCAGCTCCTTGACGAGATACCGGCAAGTAATCTCCTTTAGGTGAAGTCATTATTTTTGAAGTATTCATTACTAATGTTTTTAACTCTAACACTGAAAGTTTTGGGAATGCTTCTTTTAATAAAGTCATAACTCCGGCCATGTGAGGAGCAGACAT
>CAZOXW010000051.1:0-11625 GCA_964583925.1 uncultured Bacteriovorax sp. | reverse complement strand
TATTTCGATGCAAACAAAAAATCAATTTCTTTGAATTATTTTTCGTATTTTTTTTAAATAGCTTTAATTTTTTTTTCAAATTAATCGAACAATTGCCTAAAATAGAGCACACAACTCACCATCACCAATCGCTGAAATGCTTTATTCATCGACATTTCATTCGTTTTCCACATTGTGATTTTATTGTTAAAAAAAATTTTATGATCAATTTCCTGGCCCAACATTTTTGGGCCCAAATAAGAAAAATAATCTAAATGAGTGGATAAAATTTACCTAATTTTGAAATTCAAAGCTTATTTTTTGTCTTTCTTCACTAAAATTGACTAAAACTTTGCCACCTTTTGTGAGTTTTCCAAAAAGAATTTCATTTGAAAGAGGTTTTTTGATCTCTTGATCGATAATACGGCCCAAAGGTCTGGCTCCCATCTTTGGATCAAAGCCAATTTCTTTTAAATACTGTCGTGCTCGATCGCTAACAATGAGTAAAATTCCCTTTTGATGTAGTTTAGATTCTAAGATCGTCAAAAATTTGTCGACAATTTTTAAAATTTCACTATCTGAAAGCTTATTAAAGTGAATAATCTTATCTAAACGATTCCGAAACTCAGGTGTAAAAAAATTTTTAATGGCCTGATCTCGTTTTCCTGTCGCACTTTCCTTAATAGATGCTAGCCCGATAGTTCCAGACTCCAATTCCCTAGCACCTGCATTTGATGTCATAATTATGACAACATTTTTAAAATCAGTTGTTCTCGATTTTGCATCTGTTAGTTTTCCATGATCCATGATCTGTAAAAGAATGTTAAAAATATCTGGATGGGCCTTTTCAATTTCATCAAGTAGTAGAAGTGTGTGTGGGTGTTTTTTAATGATATCAGTCAACATTCCGCCATCTTCGTGGCCCACATAGCCTGGAGGTGCACCAATTAATTTAGAAACAGAATGCTTTTCCATGTATTCTGACATGTCAAAACGCTCGATGTGCATTCCAAGCAGTTCAGCTAACTTTCTTGCAAGCTCAGTCTTTCCAACTCCAGTTGGGCCTGTAAATAAAAATGAGCCAATTGGCTTTTCATCATTAGAAAGACCAGATCTTGCTAAAATAATTGCATCAGCGACATTATCACAGGCTTCATCTTGCCCAAAAATAGACAACTTTAAATTTTCTTTTAGATTTTTAAGTTTAGAAACCTCATCACTTGCCACTGTCATCTTAGGAATTTTGGCAATCTTAGAGACAATTTCTTCTATATCTTTTTTAGTTATGTTTAAATGTCGCTTATTTGATGGCAGAACTTTAATCATGGCCCCGACTTCATCCATAACATCAATAGATTTATCTGGATTTTTTCTATCTGTTATATGTTTTGATGCCAGATCGACAATTGCTTTTACGATTTGGTTTGAGTATTTGACCCCGTGGTAGACTTCAAATTTATCACGTAGCCCTAATAAAATTTTTAGAGTGTCTGATACACTCGGTTCATCTATGTCAATTCTTTGAAATCTACGCCCAAAGGCCGAATCTTTCTCAATATGCTTTCTATACTCTTCATGAGTCGTGCTCCCAATACATCGAATTGATCCATTTGAAAGAGCTGGTTTTAAAAGATTTGAAGCATCCATTGATCCACCATTTGTGCTTCCTGCTCCCATGATAGTATGAATTTCATCAATAAATAAAACCGCCGATTTTGTACCAGATTCATTAATTTTTTGGATATCCTTAATGACATTTTTTAATCGCTGTTCAAAATCTCCACGATATTTTGATCCGGCAAGAAGACTCGCCATATCTAAGCTATAAATTTCAATTTTTTCTAAAATTTCTGGCACTAACTTGTGTTCGATCCTATATGCAAGGCCTTCAATAATTGCAGTCTTTCCGACACCTGCATCACCAACAAGTAGAGGATTGTTTTTTCTCCGTCTGGCCAAAACTAAGGCCAATCTTTCAACTTCTTCATCTCGTCCTATTATTGGATCTATTTTTTCGAGTCTAACAAGCTCATTTAAATTAACACAGTATAGGTCGAGGGCACTATCTTTAGATTCGGCCTTATCACTAGGTCCAAACTCTGATCGAATGTTATCTAGACTAGATTCAGTTGTTAGTGGTTTATCTACACCATGAGCGATTAGCTTTATAACGTCAAACTTTGAAATTCCATACTTATCAAAAAGAAAATTTACGTAACTTTCTTGCTCATTAAATACGGCCACTAAAATATTTATCCCATAAATATCTTTTTTTCCTGACGATTGAACATGGATTAATGCCCGCTGTATTACTCGTTGAAGTGCGAGAGAAATTTCCGGCTGATAATACACCCCATTTTCATAGGCCAACTTTCTTACTTCCTCATCTGAAAATTGCTGTTTTGATAAAATTTCAATTTGCTCTGCATTTAAAAAAGTGAAATGATCTGGACTTCTAAGATATGCATTTAACTCTTCTGAAAGCTTTGCTATATCAGCGCCACATTCAATCAATACTCGTTTTACTTCATCATCTTCTAGTAATGACAAGAAAAGACATTCTAAAGTTAAATACTCATGTTTTAATTTATTGGCCCTTACAACGGCAGAATTTATAATGACTTCTAAACGCTTACTTATCATATATTATCCAAAAATTACTCAGGCTCTATACTGCAATGAAGTGGGTGAGTATGTTCCTTCGCTAAGGTTAAAACTTTATGACACTTGGTTTCGGCAATTTCAAAAGAATACACCCCACAAACTCCGATCCCTTTTTGGTGAACTTCAAGCATTATTTTTTCAGCTTCTTCTAGGTTTTTTAAAAAGACATTTTGAAGGATAAAAATGACAAATTCCATTGTCGTATAATCATCATTATGAAGTAATACTTTATATTTTCGTGGTAGCTCAACCTTATTTTTACTTATTGTAAGTGTTGATCCATCATTTTCGTTATTTTCATCATGATTCATTTTAATCATACATCTATTATGGCAAAAGCTTATTGATTTAGGCAAGACTTCTTAACGATTTGATCGATATAATCACCTCTAACTTTTGCACCAGCATGAACTGAACACATAATATTATCTCGGTACTCTTCTTTTTCATAATAAATAAGACTGTATTTTGATGAATCAAAAAATTCAAAATAACAATCAGGAAACCCCAAAACATGCCCAAATTCATGGGCCGCAACCAATTTTAAATTTGCCAGATCTAATGAGTCATTTAGATACACTCTTTTTAAATCATCGTCTTTAACATGCGAAACTCCATTTTTTATTGCATGAATAATCAAATTAGCATCCACTTCTGATGAGGTTTCTATAAAATTAAATGATAAATTCTTTTTTGCCCAAAAGGATTTTATTGATTCAATGATTGCAGAAAACTGGTAAGGACGAAATCCTCTATTGTATATTTTTATTTCTAAAATTAATTCTTCATTATTTTTAACACATTTAAACTTAGAATATTGATCACGTAGACTAAATAGTTTATTAAGTCTATCTTCTTTATAAGACTTCATATAGGAATTTAGTAACTCTTTTAGACGGTTTTCCTTAGTAAAAACTTTAATTTCTTTTTGACAGTGATAAGTAGATTTAATCGTTTGACACAATTTTTTTAATTCTGACTCATTTTTTAAAGCGCTATCAATATGATTGTCTTTAAAGTATTGATAAGGCCTAATATCATAAATCCTCTTTTTTTCTAATTCTTTTAACTTGCATTTCATTGAGCTAAAACGATTAATCCCATCTGACAATCTTGAAAAATCATTTCCACTAACAAGACCTAATCTAACTTGATTTTCAATTTTTAAAAATATCCGATCAAATTCTAAGTTACTCATCACAAGTGGATCTATATGTGAATAAAATGGCCCTTCACCAAGACTGCCAAAAAGTGCAATACCTTTTTTTTCAATTTCAAACTTAAGGGTCGATAGTCGTTTTTCTAATTCTGTATTAAAAAAATCCCCCCTTACGCATTCGGAGTCAATAATCCCATACTTCAACAAGCTGTATTCTTCGGTTGCATTGACTTTAGAATTAATTTTTTTTCCACAGGAAAAAATACTAGCGAAAACTAATAATAAGAAGGCGTACTTATAAAGCATGTGAGAGATAATAATACAAAATATGCTTGTTTTTTTCGACCGTGTAAAAGATTCACGACTAAACTAATTTTTCTAATTTGCAGAACTTTTCAAATGGGAGAAGGTGACAATTGCCATCAATAAACTCTTTAGTCCCAAGATGAACTTGATAGAATTTTGGAATACTTGTCCGATCTCTGAAATAATAAATATGCTTTGAAATATGTGCTTCCCCTGTCTTACATTCTACTGCAAAAATTGGTTTTTTATTTTTTTAAACGACAAAGTCAATTTCTCTCAAATCTATATCTCGTATAAATCGAAGCTCCATTTTATGTCCCTCAGTATCTTCAAGAAAATGACAATACTTCAACAAATGCCCCGCAACCATATTTTCAAATTTTGCCCCATCATTAATTGTGCCAAGATCTGAAATGTCTTGATAGACAACTCTACTTACATGCTCTCTTTTCCATCGACGATATTCATTTTCATTTTTTCCTAAAAATGGCTCTGGAAAACCACCAAATTTCAAAAGTTCCAAGGTTGTTTTCCTCTGATAGCTCGAATCAATTTCAGGAAGAGTGGTTTTCCCCGATTGCCTTGGGCCACCAATAAAGACCATTTTCTTTTTTAGGTCAGTTGTTAGCCAAGATGTCGCGAGCCCCCATTACCATTAATATGCAATGGCACAACTGGCGTACAGAAGACACATTAACACACCAAAATCAACTCTCCCCAGAGAGCTGTTAAGACATGGCCATTATTACTTCATTAAAACTCAATGTTCTGATTATCTTTAAGCAACATCTTCGCTATCGTAATCCGTCCAGGCCATCTCTGGGTCCATAATTTCTATTTCTTTGTTCTCTCTATGCATTTTATTATATTTTTCTTTTTGTTTTAAAATCTGCTTTTCCATTTTATCCATTACTAAATCGATTGTGTGGTACATCGTATCTGACCATGCCTTTGCATGATATTCATTGTTTCCAGCGTGAAAACTAACTTCTGCATAGTGCTCACCATTTTTAACGTAACAAGACCACTTCATTGTTCCGCGATCCTGAAAATATTTTTTTAACTTCATCGATTTTTCTTTTATTCTTTCATCAAGTGCCGGTGTGTGTTCTAGGTGTAAAAATGATACTGTAATTTTCATATTTTTTTGTCCTCGTTTGTTTTTTTTCCCAAAAGACTTATCGGTATATTAATATTTTTTACTAAGTATTTTCTTTTCTTTTTGAAGATGGAAGAATGCCTAACATTTCTCGATATTTAGTAACCGTACGCCTTGCCACGGTTAATCCATCTTTCGCTAAAATTTCTACAACTTTTTGGTCAGACAATGGTTTTTTTAAATTTTCGGCATCAAAGATTGCTTTTATTTTTAATTTTAAGACTTCACTTGCAATGTCTTGACCGCCATCTTTCCCTCCAACCCCAGAATTAAAAAAGTATTTCAATTCAAAAGTACCGATTGGAGTATGCATATACTTATTTGTTGTTACTCGTGAAACAGTAGACTCATGCATACCGATTTCATTAGCAACATCTTTTAAGACCATCGGCCTTAAAGCCTTTGGCCCCTTTTTAAAAAACTCTTGTTGACGAGAGACGATTGTTTTAGAAACTTTTTCAATCGTCTTCTGCCTATTTTGAATTGACTTAATTAACCACTCAGCAGCTCTTAACTTTTCCTTTACGAACTCAGAAGCTTCATCTGTTTTTTTATGTGCCCCTTTTTTAATCATTTCTTGATATAATTTTGAAATACGAAGACGTGGTATCCCTTCGTCATTTACTTGAACAACAAACTCTCCACCAACCAAAACAACATAAATATCTGGTAAAATATAATGAGTTTCTTGAGGCGCGATTAAACGTCCTGGTTTTGGATGAAAACTTTGTAAAATAAGAGCTGTCTTTTTTACTTGTTCTGCATTTACTCCAAGGGCCTTTGCTATTTTCTCATAACTTTTACTCTGCAAATCTTCTAAATGCTCTCTTATTATTTTTTCTAAAAGTGGCGATCTTTCTTCTGCAATTCTTGCTTGAGCAAGTAAACAATCCTGTAAATTAAGCGAGCCACATCCAACAGGATCAAGTCGTTTAATCATTTCCAAGACATCAAAAGCTGCTTCTCGCGAAAGATCACTATCTGAAATCAATTCTTCAAAATTAATTTCTAAATACCCATCATCATTTATATTACCAATTATTGATTCTGCTAATTTCCACTCCGCTTTAGACAAATTCTCCATCTTCAATTGCCACTCTAAATGTTCTTGTAGAGTCATGCTCTTTGAAACCATATTTTCGTAACTTGGCATTTCGTCTGGATCAGAGTTTGAGGCCATATTAGGCGTCGATGAATTTGAATTAAATGAATCCGCATAGGAGTCCCAGTCAAAATCATCTTTATCTTTTAATATTGGTGCCTCTTGAAAATCTTCTGTAGTTGCTTCTTTAGTTTGAAGTTCTGCGTTTTCCTCAGACTCATTGAAATCTTCTCGGTCGCTTTCGCCACCTAATTCTTCAAGCATCGGATTTTCGACGAGCTCTTCAGCAATTACATTGGTCATTTCTAAATGGGTTAAAGTCAAAAGCTTAATGGCCTGTTGCAACTGAGGAGTCATCGCCAAGCTTTGTTGTTGCTTCATCCCCTGTGATATTTTAATCGCCATAGAAATTTCCTAACGAATTACATCCTGAATTCTTCTCCTAAATAGAACTTCCTTGCTCTTTCGTTGTTAACTAATTCTTCTGGTGTTCCACTTACAAGTAGCTCACCACTATTCATAATATAGGCCCGATCTACAATTCCCAAAGTTTCACGAACATTATGATCGGTAATTAAGACGCCAATATTTCTTTTTTTCAAATCACCAATTAAGCTTTGAATATCCCCTACTGCCAATGGATCAACTCCTGCAAATGGCTCATCTAAAAGAACAAACTTCGGTTCAAGTGCAAGAGCACGAGCGATCTCCACTCTTCTTCTTTCTCCACCTGAAAGCGCTCCACCTTTTGAATGCCTGATGTGATTTAAATTTAAATCCTTAATCAATCTATTCATTAGTTCTATCCGCTCCGATTTATTCAAGTCTCTACATTCACAAACTGCTAATATATTTTCTTCAATCGTTAAATCTCTAAATATGGAAGCTTCCTGAGGTAGATAGCCAATTCCCTTTAAGGCCCGTTTGTGAATTGGAAAACTTGTAATATCTAAATCATCAAGTTTTATTAATCCAAGATCGGCCTTCACTAATCCAACCATCATATAAAAAGAAGTCGTTTTCCCCGCCCCATTTGGTCCAAGCAACCCAACAACTTCTCCTTGTGTAACTGAAATACTCACTCCCTTTACCACCGTTCTACCGGCATAAGTTTTCTTTATTTCACAAGCCTCTAATCGCGATCTTTCCATAATTTATTCTCACTCTCTTCCTAGGGTGATGTTAGTATTGGCATCATCAACTTCAACTGTTTCAACATTTTCTCTAATAATAATCGTGTTTCCCCGAATGATGTCTTTTTCTTGAAATACTTTTGGAAGTCCTGTAAGAATGATTTTTTTCTCACCCATATACCCCTCAAGTTTTTCAGAAAAGGCCTTCCTTGAAAGCTCTCTTCCCGAGGTTTTTACACGTTCCTCTAATCTCACATCGTCATAAAGAGAGTAATACTTGAGTTTTTTATTATAGTTCTCAAGAAAAATAGAGCCATTGTTAGAGAAAACCTTGTAATTATCACGGATTAAAGCGACACTTCCCTTGAGGTTCACCCGTTCAACAATCCCATCAAAATCGATCAAATCAGCACTAAAACGCACACTTTCTTCATAGACTCTTTTTCTAATAATTTGCCCTTTCACTTGGCCTTTAAATTCAAAAAAATTTTCTTTTGAACGATAAAGTGCAAAATTAGAATCAACAACAACTTGATCATCGAGAGTCTTCGAAAAAAACGTTGAATTAACATTTCCTGTTGCTGATAAAATATTTGAAGGAATAAAAATGTCCATTTTATTTGCAGTGATCGTTGTTTTATCGACATTTGTTTTTACTTCATCAATCAATTCTACAGTTTTATCTTTCAAATCAATTTTTGAAAGTTTTGAACTAAAGTTTATGGGCTCAAGATTTGATTCACGATAAATTACACCATGAGGTTTTATCGCAATCGTCTTATTTTCCGTTGTCGAAAGTGTTAAATTGTCTGCCAATAAATTAATTGAAGGCTCATTTTTTTTACTAAGATAGTATTCGACTGACTCGAAATAACTTTCATCTCCACTCTCTTTTTTTATCTCTTCTTTAGTATTAGGGAGCATTCCATAGCGATCAAAGAGGCCGAAAAATGTGGCCCACGCTGACGCAAGACAAACAAATATGAAAGAAAAAATGATAAAATAGTGACGAAATTTCAAGGCCCTCTCCTTGGCGCTTTTAAAATTCTAGCACCAAAATTCTTTACGAGCTAAAGAATAATAAGGTACACTTGACCCATTCGATCAAATATTATTAAACCCTTAATTTAAAAGGATAATAAGTGTCATTACAAGATCTAAATAAAATAGTTGAAAGTGGAATAAAGCTAACTCCGATGATGGAGCAATATTACAATATAAAAAAAGAATTCCCTGACACATTACTTTTGTTTCGCATGGGAGATTTTTATGAAGTATTTTTTGAAGACGCAAAGACAACGGCAAAGCTTTTAAATATCACTCTCACTCACCGTGGAAAAATTGGAGACACTCCTATTCCAATGGCAGGCATTCCTCACCATGCAGCTGCGACTTACATTGATCGCATTACAAACCTAGGTTTAAAAGTTGCCATATGTGAGCAAGTCCAAAACCCTAAAGATGCAGAAGGAATTGTTAAACGAGCAGTGACTCAAGTTGTGAGTCCCGGCATTCCATTTGACCTTGAAAAAGGAACAACTAACGAACATCGCTATATTCTCTCTTCTTATATTGAAAATGGTTTTTACTACTTAGTATCGCTCGATTTTACAACTGGTGATTTTAAGGCCTACAAATTAAGTGATGAAGAAGAGTTCATTGAGACAATCAGACTCTTATCTCCTAAAGAGTTTATTACTTATATGGGGCAATTTAGAGAGACACAACTTGAAAAAAAGCTCGATACGCTTTTTTCTCATCTAGAAATTTTAAAAACTCATTTGAGTATTGATTATTTTGATCCAAAATTTGCCAGTATCTATATTGAAAAACTAATTCCTGGATTTAAAAAAGACAGAACTGTACAATCTGAAAAAACAGTATTAAATCCAATTGGCGCACTTGCGTTTTATGTTTCCTCGACACAAAAATTAGAATCATTTATTCATATCCGACCGTTTAAACTAGTCCACTCTGGTGGACAAATGAAAATCACAGCGCCAACCTTAATAGGCCTTGAAATTTTACCAAAATCTAGAGAAACATACCGAGAATCACTACTCGGTTTTTTTGATAAAACTGAAACAGCGATGGGTGGACGACAGTTAAAGACTATTTTCTCGACTCCACTTTTTAATTTAGTTGAAATAAAAAAGCGACAATCTATCGTAAAATCACTTCTGGATAACTATTCCATCACTCAAGAATTAAAGGCCGAGCTTTCAAAGATACGAGATATTGAAAGAATCTTAGCTAAAATTTCGATGAACAAAGTTACTGCCACTGATTTAATAAACCTTTCAGTTGCAATATTCTCCTACGAAAAAATACTGGCCCTATTAAAAAGTCTAAAAATAAATTCAGGACTTGATAATGAATCCCTAAAAAATCTATTGTCTATTTCTGAAAAAATTAAAGATAGCCTAAACGATGAAATAGGAGCAAGCCTTGAAAAAGGAAACCTAATTAAAGCTGGAGTTAACAAAACTCGAGATAAACTTTCAAAACTTCATTTAAATGTTGGTGAAGCTCTCATCGATATGGAAAATAAGCTAAAAGAAAAAACTGGTATCTTAAAATTAAGAATAAAATCTAATAATGTTGCTGGATTTTTCATTGAAGTATCAAAAGGTGCAAGTACAAAAGTTCCAAACTATTTTGAACGGAGACAGACTTTAGTAAATGCAGAAAGATATACAACTCCAGACCTTGAAGAACTTGAAAAAGAAACAATCTCAGCAAAAGACAAGCTTGAAAAACTAGAAAGAGAAATTTTTAAAGATTTGATTACTAAAGTTTCTGAAGTATCAATCAAAATTCTAGAAATGAGCAACCATATTTCAGAAATCGATGTTTTTCAGTCGATGGCAAAAGTTGCACACAATGAAAACTTCTGCCTTCCAATTATTCATGAAAATAAAAAAATTATTGATATTAAAGAAGGATTCCATCCACTTATTAGATCTATTATAAAAGATCAGTTTGTTCATCATGATATACGACTTGATGAAAATAAATATTTCGGTCTAATAACAGGCCCTAACATGGCCGGAAAAACCACAGTCATGCGCGAAGTTGCAATCATTCAACTTCTTGCACAGATTGGCTCTTTTGTTCCTGCAAAACATGCTGAAATCACTCTCTGTGATTTTCTTTTTTCAAGACTTGGCGCCAGTGATGATATTCTAAAAGGTCAATCGACCTTTATGGTTGAAATGGCAGAGACTGCTGAAATCATCCGCCATGCAGGACCTCAATCACTCATTATTTTAGATGAAGTTGGTCGTGGGACTTCAACCTATGATGGCCTATCTATCGCATGGGCATTAGTTGAACACTTCATTAATGAAACAAAATCTATGACTTTATTTGCAACTCATTATCACGAATTAATTGAGCTTGTTGACCAATCTAAAAACGCAAAAAACCTAACAGTTGAGACAATTAACCACAAAGGAAATGTCCAATTTTTATATCGACTTATTGAAAAAGGTGCATCTCAAAGTTTTGGAATTTATGTAGCTAAACTAGCAGGACTTCCTCATTCAATCTTAAAAAGATCAGAAGAGATTTTGCATGGCCTTGAAATTGGTCATAGTGAGAAAAAAGCACCAGAAGAAAAACATCAGGTACATGGAAACCAATTATCATTTTTAGATGAAAATGTGACCGTTGAAATTCCAGAATATCTTCTAGGTCTTGAAGATTCTTTAACAAAAATGGACATCTCACGAATGACTCCGCTCGATGCCCTTATAAAGTTAAATGAATTAAAAAAACAAATAGAACTACAATAATTTATCTACTTACATTCTGTTTGTTTTTCAGAATAAAGTTTTATTACTGGTAGACTTAAAAATCTTGAATCATCAGCAAGTACAATATTAAATATTTTATCATTTAATAAGTTTTTAAATTCTACATCTGTAAGGCCAAATACTTCTTTAAAAGAAAGCTCTTCACGCAATACTTCACACTCAAGATCTCCACATTTTTTTGTGTTCATAGATAGTTTCTTTAAGAATATATCGTTTATAACTTTGCCATTTTTAAAAAAATCAGGATTAATCAATTTTCTCCAAGATTCTAACATAAATAGTTTACCTGAACATTTTTTTACACT
>CAZOXW010000050.1:0-13540 GCA_964583925.1 uncultured Bacteriovorax sp. | reverse complement strand
CCGTTGTAACAGAGTCTTTTGAGCGAATTCATAGATCAAATTTAATTGGTATGGGAGTTCTTCCACTGGTATTTGAAAAGGGTGTTGATAGAAAAACATTAGGATTAGATGGGACCGAAACAATTTCATTAATTCCCCAAGGTGAGTTTAAACCTATGATGAAATATGAAATGGTTATTACAAAAAAAGATGGGACTGTTTCTAAAACAATGGTGACATCAAGAGTGGATACAGCTGATGAGCTTGCTTATATTAAAAATGGTGGAATTCTTCAGTATGTTTTAAGAAATTTAAAATAGCATTTTGAAACATTATTTTTAACTGCCCCTCTTTGAAGGGGCAGTTTTTATATAAGAAGTTTTAGAAAAAGTGCAATTAAGGCCGGAAGACCTTGAATATAAAAAATTTTTCTATTTACGGATAATGCGCCAACAATTCCAGCAATAAAAACGCATCCTAAAAAAAAATATTGCAATTCTATTTTAAAAATTAGATTTGTTTCAAAAACAGACCACAGTAATCCAATTGCTAAAAAACCATTGTAGAGCCCCTGGTTGAGTGCAAGCACTTTTGTTTCATTTGCTCTGTCTTTTGACATTTGAAAAGTCTTTAGGCCTATTGGTTTAGTCCAGAAATACATTTCTAATAATAGAAAATAAAAATGTAAAAAGGCAATCAAGCTTACGGTAATATCAATAGCTAGAGCTGTCACAATCAATGATCCAAAGTACCATAAATTCTGTCTCCGGCATCGCCAAGACCCGGAACAAGATAATTTTTCTCGTTCAATGAAGGCTCAAGATTAAGAGCATAAATTTCAACATCAGGAAATTTTGACAACACTTTATTGACTCCCACTTCACTAACTAAAAAAGTAAGCATTTTAATTGGGCCGACCCCATATTCTTTTAATTTTAAGATAGCAGCAATTGATGTATCCGCAGTTGCAAGCATAGGCTCACATAGTAAAATTGTTTTTCCCTTGGCCTCGGTCGGAAGCTTAAAATAATACTCATCTATCGATTGAGTGGCCCTATTTCTTTGCATTCCAATATGGCCAGCTTTTAAAAATGGCATGAACTCTAGAACTGATTCTAGTACAGGATTTCCAGCACGAAGAATTGAAATGGCCACAGGAGGATTCGCAATTTTTTGAACTATTGTTTTAGTAATGGGAGTCTCAATTTCGACATTAGCTAAATTCTCCCAGTTTTTCATAGATTCATAGACTAAAATTACAGAGAGCTCCTTTGCGAGCGCTCGGAATTCTTGCATTGAAGTATCCTTATTTCTAAGGATGCCAAGCTTATGCTTTACTAGGGGATGATTGATTATATGTAGATTTTTATGCATTTAAATTTCCTTCGTTTGACAAATATTTTACCTAGTCTCAATTTTAACTTAGTAAGTTATAAAAAACAAATATAGTGGACAAGTGTTATACAGAATTAGATTAATTATTTCCATATTGCATATTTTTAATATTGAATCCATTATAAATTTCATGGATAAATTGGCAAAACTTTTTAAGAAAAAACAAATATTATCGATCAATACAGAAATTGATCAAAAAAAAATATTAGATTTTTTGGACCTATCATTAAAAATTATTCAACCAGGAATTCACTCAAAAAAACATAAAAGCTTTATCTCATTTAAAAGTGATGTAAAAAAAATAAATGTTAGTTTAGAAAAAATTTTAATTCAGAGTGGGAAGACAAAAAGTAATTCTAAAATCATTTCAAAAAAATTTATTAATAATATTTTAGAACTAAATCTCTTACTTGAAGATGATATAAATGCTATTTTTACAGGAGATCCTGCCGCTAGGTGTATTGATGAAGTGATCTACTGTTATCCTGGCGTTTTTGCAATTGCTACTTATCGAATTGCCCATTTACTGTATGAAATGGGAGTTGATGTTCTTCCGAGGATGCTGACAGAAATCGCGCATTCAAAAACGGGAATTGACATTCACCCAGGTGCTAAGATTGGGAATAGCTTTTTTATTGATCATGGGACAGGAATTGTCATTGGAGAAACTGCAATAATTGGAGATCGGGTAAAGATATATCAAGGAGTAACTCTTGGAGCTCTGAGTGTTAGTATCGACATGAAGAATAAAAAGCGGCACCCAACTGTTGGAGATGATTGTGTGATCTATGCTCACGCCACAATTTTGGGGGGGGAAACTTCGATTGGCCCAAACAGTATTATTGGTGGAAACGTTTGGTTAACTAAGTCGGTACCAGAAAAGTCCATTGTATATCATCGATCAGAAATAAAATTAAGTAATGTGGAAAATCATAAAACGATAGAGGAGTTATTATATGAAATTTGAAAATATATTAGGTTCAATTGGAAATACACCACTTGTAAAAATTAATAAGCTTTTTCCAGAAGCAAATAAGAGAGGAATTGAAATATTTATTAAACTAGAAAAGCAAAATCCTGGCGGTTCTATTAAAGATCGAATTGCCAAAGCAATGATTGAGGATGCAGAAAAGAGTGGACTGATTAACAAAGAAACCGTAATCATCGAGCCAACTTCAGGTAACACTGGGATTGGGTTGGCCTTAACTTGTGCAGTAAAATCATATAAATTAATTCTTACAATGCCTGAAAGTATGAGTCTTGAAAGGCGAAGACTTTTATCACTCTATGGTGCAGAACTTGTATTAACACCAAGAGAGCAAGGAATGAAAGGGGCAATTGCAAAGGCAAAAGAGCTACAAGAAAAATTTCAAAATTCTTGGATACCGATGCAATTTGATAATAAATCAAACGTTCTGATTCACGAAGAAACAACCGCAAAAGAAATTTTTAATGATCTTGGTGGAAAATCTCCAGATTATATTATAACGGGAGTAGGTACAGGTGGGCATATTACTGGGTGTGCTAGGTTTTTTAAGGCAAAAAGTAAATCGACTTTAGTTTATGCTGTCGAGCCTTCTGACTCGCCTGTTTTATCAGGGGGAAATCCTGGGCCACACCCACTTCAAGGCCTTGGTGCAGGGTTTATTCCATCTATTTTAGAAAAAGACCTTCTTGATGGGGTTGTAACAATCAAAAAAGAAGAGGCCTTTTTTTATGCAACTGAAATGGCAAAGAAAGAAGGAATTTTAATAGGAATTTCGACAGGAGCAAGTTTAGCGGCCATAAATAAGAAACTAGGTGAGTTAAAAGACAATTCGACATTGGTTACTTTTGGCTATGATACAGGAGAGAGATATTTATCCATTGAAGGATTATTTTAATTTCATGAGAAGAAAAGATTTTGAAATATTAGATAAGAGTAAGGCCTATCAATTTTTGGACACATGTTTTGATGGAGTACTTGTAACTTATGGCGAAAATGAAAATTTAAGTTCAAGGCCGATGAATTTTGTTAGGATAGGAGAATCACTTTTTTTTCATGGAGCAAGAAAAGGAGAAAAGCTCAGCGGAATTAATCGCACTGCTATTTTTAATGCCTATGAGGCCCTCTCTTTAATTCCCTCATACTGGTCTGATGCTGAGATGGCCTGCCCAGCTACGGCACTATTTCAATCCATTGTCATTAAGGGCCAATATTCGTTGGTTTTAGATTTTAAAGACAAAATTTCTGCCTTGGAGGCCCTGATGCAAAAACTGCAACCCGAAGGTGGCTATAAGTCAATGGTAGCGCATGAAGGTTTGTATCAGCGAGAAATTGATGGGGTAAATGTATTTCAACTTGAAATAAATGAATTAAGTTTCAAGCTTAAAGTTGGTCAAAATTGGAATTCTTCAAAGCTAGAAAAAGTAAAAAGTGAATTAAAGAAAAGAAATACACCAATAGATCAAAAAACTCTCTCAATTATTGACGATTATTACAATAATAAGTAATAAAGATGACATGATTTATTTAGATTGTGCCGCAACTACTCCTGTTCATCCCGCTGTTATAGAGGTCTTAAAAGTTAGTTTTGAGCATGATTTTGCTAATGCATCCTCGGCCCATAAGTTGGGAAAAAAAGTAGCAGAGGATTTAGAATTCTCCAAAAATAGACTATTAGATTTATTAGAACTTTCAAAAAATAAGTACCAAGTGATATTTACAGCTAGCGCAACTGAAGCAAATAATATTGCAATTAAGGCAATAGATTATCATGAATCTGATCATATCTTTTATTTTGGTGGTGATCATCCGAGTATTGTAAAATCTGTTCATGATTCAGTGATAAAAGCTGTTAATTTTGATTATAGAAATTTGATAGATTTAGAAAGTTTTAAAATCAAAAAAATTAAGCTTGCGATTTTTACCCTCGTAAATTCTCAAACAGGTGAAGTCGTTGATGTAAATCATTGGGCAAAAGAAATAAAGTCAATATCTCCTCAGACAAAAATCCATGTCGATGCAGTTCAAGGGGTTGGAAAAATAAAATATAAATTTTCAGATGACATAGACAGTATTTCAATTTCAGCTCATAAAATACGTGGACCTAAAGGAATTGCCGCGCTAATTGTAAATAAAAAAATTAAGTATCGGTCCTACCTGAGTGGCGGGAGTGAGGAAGGTGGAGTTCGGGCAGGTACCGTGCCAGTACCTCTTATAAAAGGTTTTATAAAGGCACTTGAATTAGTTCTTTTGAGTTCAAATCTTAACTTAGAAAATGCAAAGGCTAAAAATAAGTTAATTTTATCTGAGCTAATTAAAATTAATCCAGATATTTTATTTCCATTTAAGAATACATCACCCTATGTAGCTTGTTTCATCGTTCCTAAGATTTCTTCTGATATCATTATTCGTCATTTGGAAACAAAAAATGTTTTTATCTCATCGAGTTCTGCTTGTTCTTCAAAAATAAAAGGAATTAACCCAACATTTACGGCCTTAAAAATAGAAGAAAAATTTCACAAATCCGTAATTCGGCTCTCTTTTGACTCTTATACATCGGATGAGGAAGTAGAAGAATTTCTTGGTATATTTTCAAAAACTTGGTCTGAAATCAAACATTTAATTCGCAGCTAGTTGTCTAATAATTAGACAGCTATAAGTTTTATAGGATTTTTTAAATTAATTCTTAAATAAGCTAATATTGATCAATTGCAACCTTGGAGAGTGTATGAAAAAAAGTTTAGCACTATTATCTCTTTGCTCATTATTTATTGGATCAGGTGTAAGCGCAAAAATGACTTCAAGTGTATTAGGCCCAACCAAGTCGATAGATATAAAACGAGTGAAAGATGTCTATGCCGGGGTTCGCTTTCATTATCTTGATCAAGAAGACAGGATTCAAATTTTAAACGAACTTTTCAGGTCAATTGAATTAGAATATGCCCTTTTGATTATCAAAGAAAAAAGGATTGGATTAAATTTTTCTGATTTAAAAAGTCGAGCAATTAATGAAGAAAGATCAGTCCAAAGTATCTTGTTATCTACTGAATCTCGGGCAGATCAAGAGATAAAAAACAAGATCGCAATTCTTCAAGCTAAATCAAATTTGGATTTTTTAGACAGAGTTCAAAAGATAATTGCTGAATTTCAAGATACGCATTTTAATGTAAATGAAAGAATTAGTCGGCCGATGATTTATGCCGGACTTCGCTTTAGAAGAGTGGAGGGAAGGATTGTTTTAGCGGCCATGGATGTGAAATATAAAGGGTTGGCCGAAAATTTATCTGGAACTGATTTATCGCAAATTCGACTAGGTGATGAACTTGTAAAGATTGATGGTGTTGGAGTTGAAGATAAAATTAACCAATTGAAAAATTATATTTCAGGATCAACAGATGAATTTCGCGATTCAACTGCCATCAGATCGTTGAGTTTGCGAAATATTCTTTATCCAGCTAGAAATTTTATTGTTTTTGAATTTAAAAATGCTGGAACTTTTAAACTTCCAATTTTTGCCAATACCCCAATCGGATCAACACCGCGATTGGATGCTTTGACTTATTTAAAATCAATTGGAGTAACTTTAGATACAAGCTTAATTTCTACTACCTATGATTCTAATACTAAAAAATGGGTTGAGTCTGGTTTAAATTTTGAGGGATACTCACCATGGAAATTGCATGCCAACTTAAAGGACCTTAAAGAATACAAAGATGACTCTGGAGGCCCAGGTCTTCGCACTGGTTATATTTTTAAAAATGGTAAAATGTACGGAGTCATGCAACTTTTAACATTTTATACCAAAAATTTAACAATCAACAATGAAGCCAAACCATTTGTTGATGCTATTAGAAATTTTATTTTAGAACTAAAAGAGAATGGAGCTCCTTTGATTTTTGATTTAAGGTTAAATGGTGGAGGAAATGGAGCTTTTCCAACTCAGGTCATGTCAATATTGGCCCGTGAAGGTGAAGTTTATGGAGGATCAACTTCTGGATTTAGGATGACATCATATATTCGAAATATTGAAGAACCAGGCCTATTTCAAGAATTGGTGGCCGAAGATATAACAGAAGGAATTACCATTGATGATTATAGTAGGATGCTAGACGATGCCATTTCTAATCGGAAAGCGCATACGCCTATGTTTAACTTTGCCCCAATATTTCCAGATCCAAAAGTAAAAGGGTTTAATAATAAAATTGTGGCGCTTGTAACTGCTGATTGTATAAGTGCATGTGACAAAATGGCATCATTGTTAAAAACATCAAGAAGAGGAACTATAATAGGAACAAGCTCTAACGGAACTGGTGCTGGCTATCGATCGAGCTCTGAACTTGATACAAAATGGACTGACTCTCTTAGAGTTTTTGAATCACAAATTCCAAATTATTTATTTGGTGAAGCGGGAGATGTTGACACAAGAATATTTGGAGAAGATAGTGTATTTGAGTTAAACCTTGAAAATAAGCCAACGATTGCTGACGTTTTATACCGGCCAACTTTCAAAGATTTTGGAAAAAATAATATCGGTTGGATTGAAAAAGCAGTAGAGGTTATTGAAGCGAAATAGATATGTATCAAAATATAATGATTTCAGTTGATGAACTTTGGCTTAAGGGGCGCAATCGCCCCTTATATTTTAAATCGATAGTAAAGCACATTGACCAAGTTATAAAGAAATACCATCCAGAAAAATTTGAACATCGTAATGATTCACAGAGATTAAATTATTACTCTATAAGGCCATTTGACCATGAAGTCGTTGAAGCGCTTTCTTTAGTTCCAGGAATATCAGTTATCTCACCTGTAAAAATCGTTTTAAGATCTAGCGAAGAAAGTAAAGATTTAGAGAGCGCTTATAAAATTATTTCTGAAGACTTGAAAGAGTCGGTACTAGATGAAAGCTTTAGAGTAAGCGTGAAAAGGATTGATAAAAGATTTACACTTACAAGTATGGATGTTGAAAGAGAATTTGGGAAAAAAATAGCGACTGATTTTCCAAACTTGCATGGCGATTTAAAAAAACCGAACCGAATAATCGATATTCGTATTTTAAATGATAAAATTACGATCGGGTTAAAATCTTATCGAGGTCTAGGCGGACTTCCAATAGGAACAGCAGGACATGGCATAACGATGCTTTCTGGAGGCTTTGATTCGCCGGTTGCTAGTTACCTAATGAGTAAGCGTGGAGTAAAGCAGACTTTTGCATTTTTTTATGCGTATCCTTTTGTAGGGGATGAAGTGTTGAAAAAAATCAAAGACCTCATTACTGTTCTTGGAAAGTATCAAAAACATTCTCTGCTTTTTATTGTGCCTTTTGGAGAAATACAAAACCTGATTTCAAAAAATTGCCGTGAAGAGTATCGGACAATATTTTTTAGAAAGTTTATGATTGATGCTGCTAATCTTTTGGCCTCAAAGTTAGATGCTGATTGCTTAATAACAGGGGATAGCTTGGGTCAAGTATCTAGTCAAACCCTCACAAATCTAAACCTAATTGATAAGTCGTCTGAAAGAATAATTTTAAGGCCCTTAATAGGCTTTAATAAACAAGAAGTAATCAAAATCTCTCATCAGATAAGAACTCATGACATATCTGTAGTTCCACATGACGATGCCTGTGCTTTATTTGCTCCTGAGAATCCGGTGACGAATTCTAACTCCGGATATTGGCAAAGATTTATGGACGAGTACCAATTTAGAGGTGAATTAGAAAATGCAATTAATTCTGCAGAGGTTTACTCGGTTAATATCGCAGGCGAACTAACAAGAAAAGAAAATTTTTCTTTCAATTCATAAATGCTAATAAATTCGTTATCATTACTAGATAGTTATCGATCTAGATGGAGATTTTAATGAAACGGATTTTAGCTTTAGTTCTTATTCTTGTTACTTTTAACATTTATAGTGCTGATACACGTAAAGACAAATTAATTGGAAATATTTTAAAGAGTGCACTTGAGACTTATCACTATCAGGCCTATAAGCTCAATGATGATCTATCAGCAAAGGCCTTTTTGCAGTATTTGAAAAAAATTGATGGCTCCAAACAATTTTTAACCAAAGCAGATATTAAAGAATTAGAGACCTATAAAAATCAAATTGATGATCAAATGATTACAGGTGATTTTCAGTTGGTCTACAAGGGAACAAAAATATTGGCGAAACGTTTGAAAGATGCAGAAAATTATCGTCAAGAATTTTTTAAAAAACAATTTGAATTTGAATCAAATGAAAAAGTGGAACTAGACCCAGATAAAAAAGATTTTGCAAAAGATGATTTGCAGTTAAAAGAAAATTGGAGACTAGCATTCAAACAAGCGACATTGACTAAATATTTGTCGCTTATAGATGAGCAAACGGAAAAGCCTAAGAAAAATGACAAACTAAATAAAAAAATAAAGCCAATTAAAAAATTATCAGATGTTGAATTACGTGCTAAGGCCCATGACTCAACAACTAAAAGATTTCAAAAAATATTTGAGCGACTATCAAAAGAAGATAGAAGCGATCAAATGGAAAATTTCTTTAATGCCGTTGCTGCGGTTTATGATCCACATACAAACTATATGGCACCAAAGAAAAAAGAAGATTTTGATATCGATATTACAGGTCAATTAGAAGGTATTGGAGCAGTTCTGCAGGAAGATGGTTCATATATAAAAGTTGTTCAAATTGTTCCGGGGGGAGCGGCTTGGAGAGGAAAGCAGCTTGAAGTTGATGATGTTATTTTAGCCGTTGGACAAGGAAGCGGAGAAACTGTTGATCTTATAGATATGAAAGTTGACGATGCGGTTAGATATATCAGAGGAAAAAAAGGAACTGAAGTTCGACTAACTGTTAAAAAAGCAGATGGTTCAAGAAAAATAATTCCAATTATAAGAGATGTTGTTCAAGTTGCGGCATCTTTTGCAAAATCTTCAGTACTTGAGCATAAGTCTAGTAATGTTAAGGTCGGTTATATTCAGTTGCCTAAATTTTATCGTGATTTTGAAAATGCATCGATTAATTGCACGGATGATGTAAAAAAAGAACTTGAGAGATTGAAAAAAACGAAGGTTGATGCTGTTATTTTGGACCTTCGAAATAATGGTGGTGGGGCCCTTGAAGACGCTAAGCTTATGTCAGGATTATTCGTTGGACGTGGACCGATTGTTCAAGTTAAAAACCACACCGGTCAAATTGAAATTTTAGAGAGCGAAGAAAATCAGCCATTTTATGATGGGCCATTAATTGTGTTGGTCAATCGATTTTCTGCTTCAGCATCTGAAATTGTAGCAGGGGCCATGCAGGATTATGGCCGTGCTGTAGTTATCGGAGGTGATTATTCACATGGAAAGGGAACTGTTCAAGCAGTAATTAATTTAAATCAAGGTCCACTTCTTCAAATGTTTGGTGACTCTTTAGGTGCACTAAAAGTGACAATTCAAAAATTTTATCGAGTTACAGGAGCATCAACTCAATATAAAGGAGTCGTGCCAGATTTAATTCTTCCTGACTTATTTAGTTATGTAGAAAGCAGAGAAAAAGATTTAGAATACTCTCTTCCGTGGGATCAAATACCAGCAAGACAATTTAAAAAATGGAGTAAATTTAGTTATGATTTAGGCGCACTAAAAGAAAAAAGTGCCACGAGGATTAAAAATGATCCACGCTTTATAAAGATCAATAAAAATATTGATTATTTAAATAAGAAGAAAAAAGAGACGATTGTTTCATTGAATTTAAAAGAAGTGCAGGCAGAAGATGCACAGAGTAAAAAAATAGCAGAAGAGCTAAAGCTTGAAGATGAGGATAAGGATCTTTTGGTAACAAATTTTGAAGACTCACTTAAGGCACATGAAAATATCAAGCCGCAGGATATGAAAAAATGGTCTAAGGATTTTGTCCAAAGAAAGGAAGAGTGGATTAAATCGTTAAGACAAGATGCTGTTTTAGAAGAATCATTTTTTGTTGCTCTAGATATTGTAAAAACTCAAAACCCTTCTAAAAAAGTGGGAATGAAATAGTTATGATCGAACGAGGTGAATTAGAAGAGTTAATGGAGATTTTAGAGGATCATCCAGATGAGGAGCTTTCAGTTTCTTTGTTAAAAAAATTAAGTGACTTGACTAGCGCTCATGGCAAGCTAATTTTAAATTTAGATAAATCTATCCCACATGCTGAGTGGAAAAAAAAATGTGATGATTTAAGTTTAGAAATAGAGGACTTAGTAGAAGAAATACGAAATCTTTAAAAATTTGGATATTTTTATGACCGACAAAAAAAATGAAGATTGGGAATTCAAAATTGAAATTGAAGAAAAGGTAGCACCGAAAAAATCGAAAATAGGTCAGGCAAAGATTCAAGAAAAAGTCGAAGTCAACTTAGAAACTGATAATCGCGTTTCTAAGTTTCAGACCAGAACTGCGCTTTATGAAGAACTTCAAAGAGAGCAAAAACTATTAGAAAAAGATGTAATTGTTACGGCACCTGTTTTTAAACGCGGAATTGCACTGGCAATAGATTTATTATTTTTTGCTTTTTTATTTAAGCTATCAGAGTTCTTCATCTTTTTAACTAAGTTCTTATGTAGTTTACCAATGGAACGTTACAAGTTTGTCTGGAATTTTTCAGATGCAACTATGTTTAAAGCTTTTTGGGGATTTAATTTTTTATTATGCTTATTTTTCTTTCATCTTATTCCTGTTTATTCATATAATACAACTCTTGGTAAAAAAATATTGGGTTTACGTGTGCGAGGAAGTGCTCAGTATACGTTGAATTTTTCACAAGTTGTTTTGCGTGAAATATTATTACGTCCACTTTCTATTTTGCTGGTGATTGGATTTATTGTTCCATTTTTTAATGCAGATCGAAGATCAATACACGACTATATTGCAAAGACTCAAGTCATTTTAGATTAAACATTACTCAACTAATAATTTTTGTATAAAATCAGATTGAGAAGAGACAGCTTCCATGGCAGTTTCTTTTGAAATCAGACCTTTTTGAAACATAAACATGATATGCTGATCAAAGGTTTGGCCACCATTAGTTGATTTTCCTTGGCCTTGAGAAATAATGTGAGGAATTCTATTTATATCGTCCTTCCCTGTGATGCAATCTTTGATACCAGGACTTGTTACCATAATTTCTTGGGCTATTACCATTTTTCCATTTGTTCCAGGCAGCATTCTTTGGCCAATGATTGCATATAAATTTTCAGCAAGCCGTTTCTTTGCCTCAGATTGCTCATGGGCCGGAAACATTGATATAATTCGTCCAATTGTCGTTAGGGTGTTCGTCGTGTGAAGTGTAGAAAATACAACATGGCCAGTTTCAGCTGCCTTTAAAGCAATTTCTACCGTTTCAGGATCTCGCATTTCCCCAATAGATATAATGTCTGGATCTTGTCGTAAAGCAGATCGAAGTCCTGAGGCAAAATCGACTGTATCTTTACCAACTTCTCTTTGTGAAATTCTAGATTTTTTTTGTGGATGCAAGTACTCAATAGGATCTTCAATTGTAATAATATGTGAAGAAGAGTTTTCATTGATATGATTTATCATTGATGCCAAAGTCGTACTTTTTCCTGAGCCAGTTGGACCTGTAATTAATATTAGGCCTCTTTGCTGGAGTGCTACTCGAGAGATAATTGATGGCATATCTAGGCTGTCTAAGCTTGGAACTTTTGTATTGATTAATCTTAAAACAATCCCAAACTGATTGAAGTATCTAAAGATATTGTATCGAATTCGACATAATTCAGGGACTTCATATGCGCCATCTCTTTCAAAAAGTTCTCTAAAATCGATATTATTAGCATTTTGTCCAACTAAAATATTGATAATATCTTGCACATCTTGATCAGAAAAAACTTTTGTCTGAATAGGAATCAAATCACCTCTAATTCTGAGACAAGGAACTTCTTTAGATCGAATATGGATATCAGATGCCTTATGTTGAATGGCCACATTTAAAAGAGAGGCTAAATTTTTTTCTGTAAATGCCATAGTTATTCCCTAAAGAAGCATTATGGTCTATTATCAATTCATAATGGAAAAAAAGAAAGTTTTAATTATACGCTTTTCAAGTTTTGGTGATATCGTCCAATGTTCTACGGTGGTGGAGCATATTCGTCAAGAATTGGGGAGTGTTGAAATTCACTGGCTAACACGCAAGGAATTTGAGTCAGTCGTAGGTCTTAATAAAAACGTAGATCGAGTCATTTCTTTTGATCGCCAATTAGGATTAAGTGGACTATTAGAATTAACTAATAAATTAATTGTTGAGAAATATAACTATATTTACGATGCCCACAACAACACTCGATCAAGCATTATTCATCTAATTTTTTTCTTAAGATTTTCAAATTCTATTTTTATTACAAGATCAAAAGATAGGATAAAAAGAATCCTACTTTTTATATTCAGACTAAATTTATTTCCAAGGCCATTTAAAGGTATTGATTCATATCTTTTGCCGCTGTCTTTATTTTTCAACCAAGCTCCTTCAAAAGAACATTCAGTACAATATACTTTTGACATTAAAACGATAGAGTCTCTACGTAAAATAGTTGAACCCTTTCCTGATTTTATTACGCTTGTTCCAAGCGCTGCTTGGGAAATGAAAAGATGGCCTATTTCACATTGGAAGAAATTAATTGAGATTATGCCCAATAAAAATTTTGTAATTTTAGGTGGAAAAGAAGACCTCTTTTGCGAAGAAATTAAGATGATAGCACCAGAAAGAGTCCTAAATCTTGCAGGAAAATTATCGCTTTTAGAAAGTTGTGCATTTATTTCAATTAGTAATCTTGTGATATCGGCAGACACAGGTTTATTGCATGTAGCAGATGTTTTAAATGTTAATGCAATATCCTTAATGGGGCCATCTGCATTTGGGTTTACAAAGAGCAATAAAATTTCATGTCTAGAAGTCAACTTAGCATGTAGACCTTGTTCTAAAGATGGAAGTGGCAATTGCAAGCAATCGGTTTACCAAAAGTGCATGGTTGATATATCGCCAGAAATGGTTAAAAGAAGCATGAACTGCCCTACAACAGTGGGGACGTACGCAATCAAAAATGACCATTTTTAAATATCATTTAAAAAAAATTGCTTTTTTTTGACTAGCCCTTCTTACATCTGAGCAAGCTTTCTTCTGTTGTGAAAATCAATAAAGATATTGATG
>CAZOXW010000049.1:0-13696 GCA_964583925.1 uncultured Bacteriovorax sp. | reverse complement strand
TCCCCGCAATGATGGGTTCTCATTAGTCCTTTTAAAGCTGTCATTTGTCATCTCCTATCGTTCTCGCTAAAATTAGCAGTATGAACAATATAGCAAAATTCCCTTTAAAGCTCATTAAAAATATTCTTGTTCTCGTTGTGATTTTAGGATTGAATGACCTTAGCTTTTCAAAAACTTCCCAAAGCTTTATTGAAAATCCAGCGGGAATAAAAGTTAGTCTGCGCTTTGCAATCACAAAAGAAGAGCACACAAAAGGACTCTCTGGTATAAAATCATCTGATTTTAAAGAATCAGAGGGCATGCTATTTATTAACACGAACAACGCGCCTAGAAAATTTTGGATGCCAGATACTTATTTTAACTTAGATATTATTTTTCTTGATCCAACTTTAAAAATTGTGGGAATCTCAAAAGACAGTCCTTTTCATCCTGGGACACAGGAACCACCAAACATCTATCGAACTGAGACTTATCTTGCTCAATACATACTTGAAGTAAAATCAAAAAGTAAGTTTTCTAAAAATTTAAAAAAGGGAGATCAATTAAAGTTTATAGGTCGTACTAGTCTTTTGGGAATAGCACAAGGTACTCATCTGCCGCAATAAATCCTAAATTATCGCGCACTAATTTTTTTTGAAAACTAGCATCTAGTTGCATTCTTTCAATTTCTGATACAAGCGCCATATTTTCTTTTTTAATTCTTTTTAATTCTAAGATGCGATCATTTAAAAGTGACCGACCATTATAATAATCTACAACCCCACCACTTGAAAAAAATAATCGTAGAACTAAAAATCCACAAAAAAACCAAGTTCCTTTTACTAGATAATTTACCAAAGTAGGATTTAACTCTTTTGTTTTTTTCTTATTTCCAGTTGTATAACTTACATGTGAAGCTACTTTTCTTGTGGCCCTCTTAACAGGTATTAGCTCTGCTTCATCTGGTCTTGCCACTGTTTTTCTTGTCGCCGTGATAACCGGCTCTTCCCTAGGCTCTTCTTTTGGTACTTCTCTTGCCTCTTCTCTTGGCGCTTCTTTTACCTCAGCTCTTTCTTCAAACAATGGAGCTTGTCTTTCTTCTACTACCGTTCTTCTTTCTGCATAAGCCCCAGCATGGGCCTGATGTTGAGCACGTACAGAATCAATATCGATATTGGAAGTCTGATTAGGAGCTGATTCTCTACTACGTTGACGAGCACGATTTCTTTCGATCGCCTTACGAAGTCTCTCATTGGCAATGGTTGAAGTATCGGCTTCATCTGCCCTATTTTCTTGGCCTTTATTGATAGAAGTATTCGAACTTCTCGAACGATCAAATGAAAATTCCACAAAACATCCTGTCGTTAATTAAAACATCCTGTTTTAATTTATTTTAACTTAAGCGACTCATGACTTCAATCCAAAATTTACGTATAACAGCAACTTCATGGAAATAAAAATAAAGTGTCCTGCCAAGTGTATTATCTGGAAAATTATCAATCACCGTATGATTCTCGCCTAATAAAAATATATTTTTAAACGAAATAAAACTTAAATGGTCAGGCTTAGAAGAAGCAACTGTTAACGATCTATCTGTACAAATAAACTCGGTTAATGGAAAGGAAGACTTGATTAAACTTCGGGCCTGGTTAAGTCTGAGATTAGCTATAGCAAAATCACCAATCGGCCCAAGTTGAATGCATCTTTCGGCCCGATTAACCGCGTGAGATTTAAAAAAGATTTCAAATCGCCCCTCACTTTGAGACAAGCTTACATCCATCCACCAGCTAAAGCCTGGATCTGAAATATTGCAAACAGAATCTTCAAGCTTTGGAAAGCGCCTATTTATAATTTGCTCTCGAATTGACTCTGCCAATTCAAAACTTTTGGTCTCAAAAAAATATATTCCCTCATTTGTCGATTCTGTGGCCATCTTTAAAACAATTCTTTTAGGATCTGTTTGATTGCTCAGTTCAAGAAACGACTTTTTTAAATTTTCAGAAGAAAAACCTCGAACGCAAAAAGTTCCCCCTCCTTCATCAATTTTATAAATAATTCCTGGAGAGGCGGGAATTGGACGATCATACACAAAATCTAAGTTTTGATTAGTTTGAAGCTCTGGAGCTAAGACACCATCTGCGAGATCGTAAAGATAATCGAGGTCTGAAAAGTCACTAGCAGCACTATCATTTACACAGTTTTTACGATCAGATTCTTTTTTTAGATTAATAAACTCTGTCAGCTCAAGAGTCTCTTGTAAAAGATTATCTAGATTGAAATCCGTTCCGTTAAGTTCCAAAATAACAAATCCTTTGTATAAATTGATACTTTTAATTTTAAATTCAATTTAGTTTGTTTGACAAGTTCTCACCACAAAATTTTAAAAATTTGGATAAGCAGAATTACAATTAAAGGAGAAGGATCGATCGGTAGATGCATATTTGGCAATTGTCTTCTGATTGGCCCACAACTTAAATCAGATAACTTTTTCAGCTTTACCCGCCAATCTTGCGCTTTAAAGTCTGGAAAAAAACTTAAAATTCCATCCATGATAATGACAATGATATACAAATTTAAAATGATTCTTACGATTCCCATTAAAAATTACCTTTTTTAAGCTTTCTCAATTTAAAGACATGGCATACTGAAATTCCATAGAAGAAAAAGCACATTAAATAAAAGAGCCAGATAACTCCAATAACACTAGAATAAAATTCTCCATAGTGTAAAATTAACCCGCGTTTTACAGAAAGAAGATAAATCCAAAATAGTGATTTCCCAATAAACATACTCATCGTAAAAGCGAGCGAAGCGACAAACGCTTCTTTAAAACTAATTTTCCAAGACATTAACCATCGATATAAAAATGTGAAATACGATAAAATAATACTCAAATGTAAAATATTGCTATTTAGCCAATAAGATTTTTTAACGTTAATTTTTAAGATATAGTTTAAATAAGGCCTTAATGTTTCAATGTTTTCCCAAAGAAAACTTACTACAAAGTTTTTTTGAAGTGTTTTTAAAGTAAAAATAATTATTGGAGGTAAAACAAAAACTAATCCAAGCATTAAAAGTGACATTCCAATTATCACTCCTCCTTTTAAAAATCTCCACCAAGAAAGTACTTTCTTGTCATCTGTAATAAAAAATACTCCCATCCAAATTGAATTAATAAAAATACTTGACGATACGGCCAAAAAAAGAAAGTTCAAAAATGTGTATGAATTATTGGCAAACAAAGCATTTTTAACGAGAGATTGGATTTCAAGAAGAAAATTTGGTGCTACTCCAGGAAAAAACTTTGCCCCTATAATAAATAAATATTTTTCAGTCCGAGAAAGCGAACCAAAAAAATATCCAATCACGCGAATCAAGAGCAAAAGAAATGGTACAATCGTAATTAAGGCATAAAAGCTAGATGAAGAAGCAAGCGTCATTCCTTTTTTTTTAAAAAAAGTTTGACCGGCAATGTAGAGTACTTTTAAAATTTCAAAAAAATCTCGCATAAATAGATATTAATCTAAAATAAAAAAAATTAAAGTATAATGAGTCCAAACTTCGAGGAAAAAATGCGCATTCTTTACCCAGAAATCTCTCCTTACAATAACTTCACCTTAAAAGTGTCTGAGCTTCATACTATCTATATCGAAGAAGCAGGAAATCCCAACGGAAAACCAGTCATATTTTTACACGGTGGTCCCGGCGGAGGAATAAACGCCAACTATCGCCGCTACTTTGATCCAAAAAAGTGGAGAATAATACTTTTTGACCAAAGAGGGTGCGGAAAAAGCACTCCCTTTGCTGAATTAAAAGAAAACACAACATGGGATTTAGTCTCTGATATTGAAAAAATTCGTACTCACCTCAATATTAAAACATGGGCAGTTTTCGGTGGATCATGGGGCTCAACCCTCTCTCTTAGTTATGCAATTAAGCATCCAGATGTAATTAGTGAATTATTTTTGCGCGGAATATTTCTACTTAGAAAATCTGAAATCGATTGGTTTTATCAAATGGGCTGCTCTAAAATATTTCCCGATCTATGGGAAGATTATATTCTTCCAATCCCAGAAGAAGAACGACATGATTTTATTTCTGCTTACTATAAACGCCTTACAAGTTCTGATTTAAAAATCAGACAAAGTGCTGCGAGGGCCTGGTCAATCTGGGAAGGAATGACATCAAAACTTATCGTAGATCCTCAGTCTAAAGAAAAATTTGGAGATCCAAGTTTTGCTCTTGCCTTTGCAAGAATTGAGTGTCATTACTTTATAAATAAAGGTTTTTTTCCTGAAGATAATTTCCTCTTAAATAATATAGATAAAATAAAAAATATTAAAACTGTGATTGTCCAAGGTCGCTATGATGTTGTCTGTCCAGCTACAAGCGCATGGGAACTTCATAAGGCATTGCCTGAATCCCATCTGCATATTATTCCAGATGCAGGACACTCTTTGTCTGAAGCAGGTATTATCTCTAAACTAATTGAATATACTGATTCTTGGTCAAGCTAATTTTCGAACTAAGAAAATTCCATCGCGAACAGGAAGAAGAGTTCCATATAAGTCAGGACTATTTTTTATATAGTCATTAACCTCTTTAATATATTTTGTTCCTCGATGATCCGAATCACCTTCTTCAATAACTCTTCCCGACCACAGGACATTATCTAAAATAATGATTCCATTACTGCTCAATTTTAATAATGCCTTTTTTAAGTACTCTGTATAATTTCTTTTGTCGGCATCGATAAAAATAAAATCAAACTCTCCTTCCAACGTATCAATGATTGCCATGGCCTCACCAATAACTGATTTTATTTTATAACCATGAGGCGATCGGTCCCAAAAACTTTGTGCAAGCATTACCGTCTCTTTGTTAATATCAAGTGTAATAAGCTCGCCATCTTTTGGTAGATGTTCGGCCATGGCCAAAGCAGAATATCCTGTAAAGGTCCCTAGCTCTAAAATTCTTTTAGTTTTGGTACAAGAAATAAGAAATCCAAAAAAAGAAGCCTCCATTTTCCCAATCAACATGTGGGCACCATGAATGTTCTCTTTCGTATAATTTTCTAAGGTTAGGGCAAGATCCGATGGAGTGCTGCTTTTGTCGATACAATAATCCTCAAGCTTTTTATCAATAAAATTCATCTAAGCTCCTAATTTTAATAGAGAAACTCCCCAAATATTTTACTGAACTTTCTACAGAGGGGCTTTCAAAATAATTTGAAATAAGTTAAGGTCGGCCCTATGGAAAGTAAAGAGACCTTATCCCTTTTTACAGGGAAAAAACCATTAATTATCGCAGGGCCATGCTCTGCTGAAAGCTTAGAACAAGTTTTAGAAACTGCTCATGCCTTACAAAAAAATTCAGATATAAAAGTCTTTCGAGCAGGAATTTGGAAGCCAAGAACGCGGCCAAATAATTTTGAAGGTCTTGGCGAAATTGCTCTTCCATGGCTTAAAAAAGTTAAAAATGAAACTGGATTAAAAACGGCATGTGAGGTTGCAAGTAGCAAACACGTTGAATTGGCATTAAAAAATGATGTCGATATTTTATGGATTGGAGCTAGAACAACAGTAAATCCATTTTCCGTTCAAGAAATTGCAGATGCTCTCAGGGGAACGAATAAAACAATCATGATTAAAAACCCAATCAATGCAGATTTACAATTATGGATTGGGGCCTTTGAGCGATTAAAAAATGCTGGCATAAAAAATCTTATTGCAATTCATCGGGGGTTTTCAGTTGGTGAACATAGTGAATTTCGAAATAATCCACTTTGGAAAATTCCAATTGAATTAAAAATGTTACTCCCAGATGTTCCTTTGCTTTGCGATCCATCTCATATCACGGGCAATCGAAATCTTATCTTAAAAGTGGCCCAAAAGGCCCTCGATTTGAATATGGATGGACTGATGATTGAAACTCATCCAAATCCTGATCTAGCGTGGTCTGATCGAGCACAGCAATTAACTCCAAACAATTTATTAGAACTTTTAGCACACTTAAAAGTGAAAACCGTCTCTGCTTCTAACTTTGACTATGAACATGAGCTAGAATCTCTAAGGGAAGAAATCGATCGCATAGATCACGAGATCATAGAGGCATTACGTTTTAGAAAAAATATTGTCTCAAAAATAGCTAGCAAAAAACTAGAAAATAACATTACTGCACTTCAAACAAAACGTTATGCAGATCTTATGCTTGACCGTATTAAAGCTGGAAATCTTAATGGTCTTCACGAAAGTTTTATTAAAGAAATTTTTGGAACAATTCACGAAGAGTCGCTCAAAATCCAGACAGATATCTTTAATAATTTACAGCAATAATTCTTAAGATGCCTTTTCAGATATTTTCTTATCATTTTTTTGCATACAAAATTGCGCAAATTCTTTTCTAATATGTCCCGGATCTAAAACTTCTACAAAATCTTTCATCGAATAAAGCCATTCATAGACATCTTCACACATCTCAATACTGGCTGCCCAAATCATGTCCCCCTCAGAATTACTCGTGACAAAGGGATTATGAAGGTGATGATATTTTGGCAATAGATCAACTTCACCTGGGTTATATAATTTTAAAATAAGTCGTTCTTCATTCCCGTTAATAATGCGTAAATGACCTATAAACTCATTTACTTCGAGCTGGCCGATATGAGTATCGCACTCTCCATTTATTTTTTTGACTTGACTTAAATCAGAAATAGCAAAATATGAAAGAGATCGATCATTTTTATTTTCAGCAATCAAGCACATGATACCATCTAAGTAAGTAATTCGAAGAGGTATGACATCACATTGATGAGTATTCATAAATGTCAATGAACAAATTTCTTTCTTTATTATTGCGGCCTCAAGAATTTTTAAATTATTTGTAGTTTTAAAATCGCAATTTGGAGTTGAAAATTTTTGATTTTGAGCGCGATTTAAATTAAATGCCTCATGAATTCGCTGTATCTCTTCAATTTTGTTTTTAACTAGTTTATGTGAGTAAGAAGAAAATTCTTTATTCTGAGAAAAAATTGATTGCATGGCCATCCACTCAGAAACATTTAGATCTAAATGAATTGTTGGGCGTTCTCGTAAGGGGTAAATATCCACATCATCACATTCGACAATAATATCAAACCCTCTTAAATACTCTCTAAATTCTTTTAAATCATCAGAAGTGATTCCAACTGAATTTATAAAAATGTGCAGATCCTTTTTTTCTTTTAATTCCTCAATCGAAACTAAAAATTTAAAGAATCCCTCTTTTAAGTACACTTTTAAATCTGACATTAAATTTCCTACTTTATCCTGTAATTCTTATCCCACCATTCTTGTCGGATATTATTGTTTTGACCTTAAATTTGTTTAGCAGATTTTATAAGATTTTAAGTTAACTCATTAAAAAGATTCATGTTTGACGTCCATGACTTTGAAAGCTTTGGGTGCTTTATAGAATAGCTAAAGGCATGCAATAACATGCGCTTAAAATTTCGGCCACCGTAGACTGGATCACCAACAATAGGGTGATTCATCAAAGAGAGCTGAACGCGAATCTGATGTCGATGACCTGAAAGTAATTGAACTTTTAACTTAGTGACATCTAAATTACTATCATAATCTGACTCACATATTTTAAGCTCTGCTCTTACTGCTTCAATGTCACCATTTCTCGCTTCGATCATTTTAGAGTTTTTTGGGCCAGAGCCCTTAATAAAATGGACGAGCTCACTAGGGCCATTATATTTTCCTGAAACAACCACCTGATATATTTTTTCTTTAACGAGTGTGGAGAATTGATCGCGCAACTCCTGAAGCAAGACCTCATCACGCACATAGATCATTAATCCTGATGTTTCATAGTCTAAACGGTAAAGAAGTCCACGATCATTATTTTTTAGATTATGATCAATTGGAATATTTAGACTTCTAAAAAAAGATAAGACATTATCATGTTCAGAATAAGAATGTGGATAAGAATGAATTTTATTTGGCTTATCAAAAACTAAAACCAGGTCACTTTTGTCGATAAATTTTATCTCTTCACCAACATATTTAGGATTAATTATTCCATCATTTAAAAAATCAATATCAAGATTAATCTTGTCTCCTTTCATTACAGCTTTTTTTAACAATTTTTTTTCAAAATATTTTTTTTGTCGAGCTTTGGACGAATTAAAGTGAAGTAAAAAATCAGAAAGTGAATCTGAAGATATGAGAGAACAAATTTCTAAGCAGTTTTTACTCATAAAAAAAAGAAAGCCTGGGCAAGCCAGGCTTTTTAAATTAAACCAAAAGTCCTACTGACAAAAGGTTCAAAAACTAAAAATTCTTATTCAAATACGAAAGCACTTTTTCTCTTAGCTCATCTACTGACATCTGGCTTTCATCTGACAGCAGTAGCTCTTTTTTAATAAAGTCCACAGGAAAACCTGTTAACTCTGCCAGTTGATTAAGAGAAACTGGCTCCCTGTTAGTCGTCGATGGTTTCTGTTCTTCATTCAATCCCTGAAAACCTAGAGCACCCATTGCACACTCCTTTGCTGCTTTTTATTTGGCCCTAATCTCACATTTTAAAACTTTCCTTAGTTAAAAAAATGAAAGACTTTTTCCTGGCCAAAAGGTCAATTACTATGACGCAAAAAAATCATATCGAGTAAGTAAAAACCATGTCAATCATTGTTGAGCAATTAAATCAAAATGTAAGATTTTATTAGAATCGAGTAATTTTATAGAGTTAGTGCGCTTAAAAAGCTCTGAAGCTTGTAAGACATCTCTTTAAACTCATCTTCATGATTACTTTTAAGGGTGATTCCTCCACCGGCCTGATACTCCAATTTAAGATGTGTAAAATCAATTTCACTAGATCGAATATTAATTGAAGCAGCTTTAAAATCGCGATAAAAAATAGCAGTAGACCCAGTATAAAAACCACGCTCTCTTTTTTCAAGTTGGTTTAAAATTTTCATCGTATTAACTTTTGGTGCTCCTGTAATTGATCCACCCGGAAAGAGGCAAAAAAGTAGATGGCCGATACTTATCTTTTTACTTAGCTGCACTTTTATTTCTGAATACTGATGCAGAAGCCCTGGAACAATTAGTTTTTCACTTCGTTTTGTGACAACAGAATTAGGAAGATCAATCCTTGAAAGATCATTTCTCATTAGGTCAGTAATCATATCTAATTCCGCTCTAGATTTAACATCATTAATGAGCTCGTTCCACTTTAGATCAAGGTCATCATGGGCAGTCAGAGTAGTTGTTCCTTTTATTGGACGAGTTAAAAGTGTCTTTCCTTCTTCAAGTTGAAAAAGGCATTCTGGAGAATTACTTAAATATAATTTCTTAAATTTTTCAATATAAGTTGCAACCCCATAAGCTCCAATATTTTTTCCTTCTCTCCAAAGTGAAGAAATAAAATCTTCTGGGGTAAGAGACTTATCAAATTTAAATACAAATTTATCAGTTAAATTAAATTGATAACTGTTGCCCTTCAAAAGTTCATCGTAACCTTTACTAAAGTTATTCGCATAGCTATCAAGATT
Source organism: uncultured Bacteriovorax sp. (assembly GCA_964583925.1). Classification (GTDB taxonomy): domain Bacteria; phylum Bdellovibrionota; class Bacteriovoracia; order Bacteriovoracales; family Bacteriovoracaceae; genus Bacteriovorax. Next base: position 4,176 of record CAZOXW010000049.1, on the reverse strand, counting down.
AGGACATATCTCCGATTTAAGTTTAATCTTTTTAGAAGGTGGCCTTAATTTTACTTTTTTAAATCGCTTAAAACAAAGCTGAATAAGCAATATCGCATCATCAGGAACCATATCTGCCAAATCATTTATAACCAATCCTGCTTCATAAAAATAATGATTCACAATTGGCATTGTATAAAATGTTTCTGTTGTCTCTAAGGAGTCCAGAAGCCACTCTTTAAGGCCGACAGTACTCACAACATTTGTCAGCAAATCGACTGAGTGATTTTTATAAAAAATTCTCCCCTCAACCAATTGATCTAAATAAATAAAAGAATTTTTATAAGGAAAAAGAGTGTAACTATTGTCCATCTCTATAACTTAGATTTTCAAAACTTGTATAAGCACCAACCCAAGCAAGTTTTGCTGTACCAATCTCCCCTGCACGGTTTTTACCTATAATAATTTCTGCAATCCCCGGCTCTTTTGTACTTGGATCGTAAACTTCATCTCGGTAAACAAACATGACAATATCGGCATCTTGTTCAATCGAACCAGACTCTCTTAGATCAGCTGTCGTTGGTCTTTTATTAGGTCTTGTTTCAACCGCTCTATTAAGCTGAGAAAGGGCAATAATAGGGCAACCTAATTCTTTTGCCATTGTCTTTAATCCTCGAGAAATCTCTGCGATCTGCTGCTCACGTTGAATTGATTTATTTGTTGATCCCATTAACTGCAAATAGTCGATTACGATAAGTCCAAGACCTTGGTCGGCCTTTATTTTTCGACACTGAGATTGAATATCATAAATTGTTGTAGAGCCTGAATCATTAATAAAAATTGGTAAATTTGATAGCTCTGATGTGGCCTTCGCAATACTTCGAAGGTCAGTATCTAAAAATGCTTTTCGGCGTACTCGTTTTGCATCTACTTTTGCTCTACCAGTTAGTAGTCGCATTGATAACTCTGTCGAAACCATCTCAAGAGAAAAAATTGCCACAGGAAGATTAGACTGCAAACAAGTAGAAACTGCGATATTTAATGCCAGGGAAGTTTTTCCCATCGCTGGCCTTGCTGCTAAAATGATCAATTGTCCCGGCTGCATTCCTAAAAGTTTTTCATCTAAACCTGGATAGCCCGTAGAGAGTCCAGAAATTTCTCCTAATTGCCTAGAGGTATCTTCTAATTCTTTTAAATTTTGCTTTAAAGCAGAACGAAGTTGCATCATTCCACCAGTTTTTGCATCATTTGTTAATTTAAAAAAACTAGATTCTACTTCTTGAATAAAATCATCAGCGTTACCTGTAAAAGTCATTCCCATTTGAGCGACTCTCATGGCCGTTCGAACAATATCGCGCATGGATGCTTTATCTTTTACAATTTTGGCATATTCATACACGTTAGCGACAGATGCTTGATCTTCAACAATTGAAAGTACAAAACTTTGACCTCCAATTTCTTCTAATTTTGTTTTTTCAGCAAGTTTTGAACAAACTGTAACATAATCAATAGCACGGTTACTTTGAGAAAGTTCCATGATCGTATTAAAAAGTATTCCATATCGTGGATCATAAAAATGTATTGCCTCTAATTTTAAATTCGATATTTCATCGACAATATTTCCATCAATAATGAGACATCCAATGAGCGCTTTTTCAGCAAGTAAATCGTGAGGTAATTCATTTATGGTATTTGGATTTGCCATGACTCAATCCTTGTTAATTTATTAATGAGGTGGCCATCATTATGGCACAAAATAAAAGGCCCAGGAAACTTTCCTGGGCCAATTTATCAAAAATTTACAAGCTAATTATGATCTCAATAGTTTATCAACTTCAGCTTTTAATCTCTGCTCTTCAGTAAGTTCTGCAGCATTAGCAGATTCTGCTTTTGCATCTTTTGCCTCTGCAGCAGCTTTTTTACGAGCTTCAGCAGCTTTTACAGCTTCTTCTTGAGCTTTTTTAAGTTCTTCAGCTTGTTTTGGATCGATAGCAACTTTTACCTTAAATGCTGCTTCTACGTCTTGGAACAATTTTGCTTTAGCAACAAAAGTTCCAATTCCTTTAATCGGAGTTTCTAAATGAATAAGTCTTCTTTCAACTTCAAAACCTAGGTTTTGAAGCTCTTTTGACAATTCACTAGTTGTAACAGTTCCGAATAATTTTCCACTTGCTCCAACTTTTTTAATAAGTTCAACAGTTACAGCTTCGATCTTTTTCTTAGCTTCTATCGCTGTATCTCTTTGAGCTTTAATTTTCTTTGCTAATGACTTTTGTTGAGCAGCTAAAAACTTCTTATTAGCTTCATCTGCAACCATCGCAAATCTATTTGGTACTAAAAAGTTTCTTGCATAACCTGCAGAAACATTAACGATCTCTCCGATATTTCCTAAAGTAGGAACTTTCTCAGTCAAGATAACTTTCATAACATATCTCCTTCATCATTATTTTTTTTTATAAAATATTTTCTAAAATCAAACCATAAGTCAAAAATTCCAATTAGTGCCAAAAATTTAAATGATGTCACCATTACAAAAGTCAGCATTGCCGTTTTGAATACCCCACCTATTCTTAAAAAAGTTAAGAAGTCATAAAAAACTCCAAAACCCTGAAATAAGTAGAATACCCCTAAAGAATACAGCAAATTTAGACCAATCACTTCTGAATCTTTTCCAAATCCATGGTCACTTCCAACGTATAAAACGAGTGAGGCGATCAAGGGATAAACAAAAAAATCAGGCGTTTTAAAACTAATCAGGTCTCGAGTGCTAAAAGCATATAAATTTTTATATCTCCATACTTTTGCCATTCTTAATGTTAAATAAAGTGCTACCCAAATTGCAAAAAAGATCGATACAAAAATAATTGCTGGAACAAATTTATAAATCCCGTCAACAATCTGACTTGGATTTGAAACTAGGCCATTAATTATTCTTGCCTCTTCATTGTTTTTTGAAAGCTGCTCTTTATTATTCTCTTTTAGTTCTTTGACAAATTGATCAACTGCCTGAGTAATTTGACCTTTTAATTTAACCGTCCCAACTCTGTCATTCACCACAATAATTCCTGCAGTTATCAATACAAAAGTAAATCCAGTAATCATCAACCCTTTAATCGGATTCAAATTTCTTGAAATCACTTCTGAAATGAGAACTCCGCAAAATACAGATACCAAATGTACGCCACTTAAAAATGCTCCAACATTAGTTGGAAATCTCATCGTCAAATACCACACGATCGCAGCAATGAGTGCCGAGAAAAATAAACTTGGCAGGCGGCCATAAAGAAGAAGTGCAATTGCGATAGGCACTGGGGCAAATAATGAGAACGGAACCACAAAGCATAATACAACAGCAAAAATCTGTAAGAAGATTAGAAGACTAAAATTTGAGTCTAATTCTTTTGATCTCATCTTAAGCTTTGGGTTTAAGGTCATCATCATTTAAAAATCCTAAACCTAAATATTAAGCTCTATCAGCTGTTCTATTTGAAAGATAGCTTGAAATTCCCAATTGACGAGCGTGCTTAATCGCTGCATTTGAAAATCTTTGGTGCTTCTTAGAAATCCCTGAAACGCGAGCTGGAGAAATTTTTCCAAACTCAGAAACAAGCCAGTTCCATGTTTGAGGATCTTTCCAATCAGCTTTGATTTTCTTAGCTGTAAACCAGCAAGACTTTCTCTTTGCAAATTTTCTTCTATCTTCTTCCATGTCTTCAAAAATTTCATCATCGTCATCTTTCTTGTTATCAAGAACTGACCCACGGTAAGCTTTTGAAAATGGCGATTTAAAATTCTTAACGATAGAATCTTTTTTGTCATCTTCGCCAAGATTAAAAATTAAAGAGCGAAGAACACCTTCGTTGATCCCTAATCTTCTAACAATCTCAGTGTTGGCTTGAGTGTTTGATTTGAAGATAAAATAATGGAAATGGCCGTGGCGAGCTCCATTTGAATAAGGTTGAGCAAGCTCAAGTCTTCCCCAATCATCTGCTAGTAAAACTTCACCTTCGAAAGATTTTAAAGCATCTTTCAATAGCTCTGTCATTTGAGCGTGGCTTTCGGCACCAAGCTCTGGCTTTGTCACTACTGACAATTCGTAAATCATAGTTTCCCCCTTGGACTAATTATATTAGGCCTAGGTCCCTTATGGGCCTAGGCGGATAAAACAAATTTTAGGATTTGAAAGATAGCATTAAA
>CAZOXW010000048.1:0-15536 GCA_964583925.1 uncultured Bacteriovorax sp. | reverse complement strand
TCTGCTTAGATTGGATATTTGTAATCTTGTACTCGCAACTAGAATCATCACTTTTGTAACTGAGGCTATTTGATTTAAAATCTAAAAAAAGATAACGAGTTCCCAAGGATAAATCCTTACCCTTGATTTTTATTGGGCCATCTTCACAGATTGACTCATCTCCTGAACTTAATTCGTACTCGCCCTCTTTGACATCAAATGCGAAAAGGTTTCCGATAAGGACTGAGCATAAAACACTATATATTATACCTGACTGTTTCATACTAGAACTTATCGGAAATTAATTCTAAAACTTTATAGTCTTTCAAAATTCATTACAACTTCTTGTTCATAAAGTGAGCTATAAACAGGAGCTTTAAATTTATTAAAATTCTTAACACCTTTTAAGTTAATTTTTTGAGTAAAAGTTGCGCCATTTGTACAATTAACTACAGATTCAAGAATCTCGTTTTTAATGGCCCCTTTGCCTTTACACTCTAAAGTCCCGTATGGAGATTGCTCCGTTAACTTAATCCCACCATTGGCCGAAACAGTTACGATATTAAGTACTGGCAAATCAGGATTTGAAATTTTAAAACTACCAGTTAAGTCTTTTACCGTAACAGCATGACCTAGTGTAGATATAACTCCAATCATCGCAATCACTAACATTTTTTTCATAGTTTACTCCTAAATAAGATTATTGTTGTTCGATCAAACAATCTTAAATCACATATAATTAAACATTATTGATTGGGTACATTTTTACATACTGTTATTTTTTAGACAGACCAAAATATTCTATCGACTTTCTTTTTTCTCGATAGTTATTTCACAACTTCCATCTGCAATATAATGGTAGATTGTTTTTCCAGGGTATGGATATCCCATTGTTGTTGTTCCAACGAGAGTTGCTTCATAGATATTAGTGCCCATTTTAGGTGCTGACTTAATAAAAAAAGTAAGCCCTCCATATTTTTTGCTACTTGGACTTTTAGAATCGTAGGCAAAACTAAATGCAACAAAGGCCTCACCGTATTTGCTTCCATCGTTGTTTTTAGAAATTGTATTTAGGTGAATGTATTTATAATCATCAATAATTCCTCTTCCATAAATGCTTGAGTCTGTAATTGATCGTGCTTCAACTTCACCTCTTTTAAGTTCAAACTCAGTCGTGCCAGTAAAAGACTTTGCATAGCAATTTAATTCAACAACTTTCATTGTTGGGATTCCTGAGCTAATCACCGCCCAAAGACTATTTGAAATCGCCACTGAAACAATAAAAACAATAAACTTCATAAAACCCCCTTTGTTGAGAGTGGTTATAAAGTATAACCTATGTTTATTAAAGCCAGGATGTAATTTTTACAAACCTAAATCATTTAAAAACTTTTTTAAGGGAAGAACTCCCTCTTTAATCATTTCTGTTGAGCAACTAAAAGCAAAACGAATTGATTGAAGCGACGACTTTGATTCGCCAAAACAATCTCCAGGCGCATTTCCTATCCCTGCATTTGCCAATTCTTCAGATAATTTAGTTACGTCTACCCCTTCTTTAACTCTACACCATAAATAAAAAGCTCCGTGTGGGACATAAGGAATTAAGACATCCTGACCTTTTAGTGCTTCTAAAAACAAATCACGTCTTTTTAAATACTCGGCATTCATTTCTGCATACCATGCTTGAGGAGTATCTTTTACAGCGGCCACTGCCGCCCATTGAGTTACGGAATTAATTCCATTTACGGTACATCTTAAAAGCTTTCCAGCTCTATCAGTAAACAGAGGCTCACGACAGGCAAAATAACCAACGCGAAGTCCACTCATCGCATACGATTTAGAATATGAATAAACAGAAATTACTTTTTCATAATTTGGAACAAGTGATCCGATTGAGGTGTGTTTTCCACCATCAAAAAGTACATGTTCATATGCTTCATCTGAAACAATCCATAAATTATTTTTGATAGCAAGGTCCGCAATTTTTTGAAGTTCTTCTTTTGGAATAATCGCCCCAGTAGGATTATGAGGTGTATTTAAAAATATTACTTTTGTTTTTGAATTAACTTTCTTTTCAATATCAGAAGCAAGATAGACATATCCATTTTCAGGCTTCAGCTCTACGCCAATTGTTTTTGCCCCTGCAAGTCTAGCGTTTTCAACTGCCTCAGTCCACATTGGGTCTGGCACAATTACTTCATCACCTTCATCAATTAAACATTGATAGATAACATAAAGAGCGTGCATGGCCCCATTTGTAATTGAAATATCTTTAGAACTTATATTTAACTTATTTTCATTTTGAAGTTTTAAGGCCAGAGCTTCACGCAACTCGGGAATCCCATTATTTGGAATATAGTGAGTTTTATTCTCACTCAATGCTTTTACAAGTGCATTTTTTACAACTGGATGAACATCAAAACTTGGATCACCTGACTCAAATCGATAAATCTTCGTTCCCTCCCTCTGTGCTTTTAGTAATTTTTCTCTTATAACGACAATTTTTCCGAGAGAGATTTGATCCAATCGATTCATTCCGGCCCTCCTTGTTTTTGCAACAATTCTAACTTGATCATTCGACAATTTGAAGAATAATTTGGTATTGTTTTGTTGACATTCATGCGGAGTACAAAATGAAGACGCTACTGAAAATGGCAGTAATATTTTTAGCAATCACTGGAGCGACCACATTGCTTTTTAATTTTACAGATATTGAGTTTAAAACAATTGATTACTTTCAAAATCATGGTTACTTTTTCTTAGTCGCTATCGCCCTCTTTCCAAGATTGACTCTCTTAGTATCAGGACTTTTATTTCATTCTATAGAATTCGGTGGCTTTTTATGGTGGCTTTCATTCTTTTTTGCTCCCAGAATTTTAGTGGCGACGCTTGCAACAATTAGCTACTGGCACACTAATCAAATTCTAGTTATAATCGCTTGGCTTATCGCTCTAGGTGGAGAATCATCTGAGAAGGTATTTATTCGACGAAAAATGGCCCCTGCAAAAAAGTATTCAGCCTATAATGGAACAACAATTGATGCAGAATTCCAAGTAAAAGAGTAAAAAATGGAAGAATTTAAAGTTAAAATTGAATGGTATAATTCAGATGAATTGCTCAGCTTTGATCACTATTCGCGCAATCACACAGTCCTTTTTGGTGGGGAGCAAGTTCTAAAAAACTCTTCAGCAAAAAATTATAAAGGCGACCCGAATGCTTCAAATCCTGAAGAGCTATTACTTTCTGCACTATCTAGCTGTCATATGCTTACGTTTTTAGCAATTGCTTCTAAGTCGGGCCATGTGATCTCAAGCTATACTGATGAAGCGATATGCTACCTTGATAAAAATGTTGAAAATAAAATTGCAGTATCAAAAATAGTACTGCATCCAAAAGTTATTTTTACTGGCAATAAAATTCCAGATCTTGAAAAAATTAAAACAATGCACGATAAGGCCCATCATAACTGCTTTATCGCAAACTCAATAAAAAGCGAAGTCACAATCGTTACAGAAGAGGTATAAATTGAATTCAATTCTAAAACCATATTCCTATGACCCAATTAAATGTACACTAGCAGAAGCTTTATACGAATGCTTTAACTCACTTCTAAATGGAGTCGAAACCGAAATTACTGTTACTGATTTTTTTAAAAGTCTTGAACTTCCTAAAGATAAAAGTATGGGCGACTATGCTTTACCAAGTTTTAAATTTGCAAAGGCCTTAAATATGGCCCCTCCGATGTTTGCGAATGAACTAAAGGCAATGCTCCTAAGCAAAAATTCACCGGCCATTTTAAAAGTAGATGTAAAGGGACCATTTTTTAATCTTTTTGTAAATCAAACTTATCTAGCAAAAATTTTAATTCCTAAAATTATTGATTCATCTTGGTTTGACCAAGTTAAAAAAATTACAAGCAATGATCAAACAAAAGTAATGATTGAATACTCTCAACCAAATACGCATAAAGAATTTCATGTTGGACACGGACGAAATGTATGTCTTGGTGATTCACTGACAAGAATTTACAAATATAATGGCTATCAAGTTATACCAGTGAATTATATTGGCGACGAAGGAACACATATTGCAAAATGTCTTTGGGGAGTAAAAAAATATCAGGGATCGCCTCTTACTGATGAAGTAAAAAATAAGGCCGAATGGTTAGGTATGAGATATGTTGAAGCAAATAATCTTTTAAAATCAGTGGAAGATAATTTAGAACTCAAAAAAACTTATCAAGATGAAATTTCAAAAATTCATCACCAGATTGAATCTAAAGCTGGAGAGGAATATTTGCTTTGGAAGAAAACAAGACAGTATTGTCTAGATGATTTTAATTCAATTTACAATTGGCTCGATGTTCACTTTGACCATTTTTTTTACGAATCAGAAGTGAGTGAAGACTCACAAAAGATTGTAGATGAGTACATTAAAACTGGACTCTTCTACGAAGATCAAGGTGCTATTGGGTTTGATATGAGTGATGTGAAGCTTGGCTTTTTCATCGCTAGAAAAAAAGACGGTACAACTTTATATGCGACTAAAGATTTGGCCCTTGCTAAAGTAAAATTTAATGACTTTAAAATAGATCGATCTATCTATGTCGTAGGAAGTGAGCAAAATTTTCACTTCAAACAAGTTTTTCATGCGCTCAACAAAATGGGATTTAAACAAGCGGAACATTGCTATCACTTATCTTATGGCATGGTTGTAAGACCTGAAGGTAAGATGAGTTCCCGAGCAGGAAACTCATTCACATTTCTTCAACTGATCAATCTCGTAATAGAAGAAATCAACACTTATTTAGAAAAATACAAAACTGAATGGGACTCACATCAACTGGAAATGACTGCTCATCAATTGGCAGTTGGCGCAATTAAATATGGAATGCTCTATGCAGATCCTAATAAAGAAATCGTTTTTGATCCAAAAGAGTGGGTTTCTTTTGAAGGGAATTCTGGGCCATATCTCATGTACTCATATGCTCGGTCACAATCAATTATTAAAAAAGCTAAAGAGGAAAATATCAATTCAATAAATGCAGACTACTCTCTTTTAAATCATGAAACTGAAAGAGAATTAATGAGATTTATGTATGACTTCAATCACACCGTCATTTATGCAGCAGAAAATTATAGGCCATCAACTTTGGCGACACATTTGTTTTTCATGTGTAAGGCCTATAATCGATTTTATGTAGAAGTATCTGTCTTAAAAGCAGAGAATCTTGAGTTAAAAGCTGCAAGATTAGCGCTTATTGAATCTTTTTCTAAAACACTAAAGACAGGGCTCTATCTCCTAGGAATTACTCCGCCAGATAAAATGTAAATAATGTTTAGTGGCCATTTCAAAAGATAAATTAAGTTAACGATACTGCTGGGATCGTCTATTATTTCAGTCTAAATTTAGTTTGGAGCCACAAAACTATGAAATTAATTAGAGCTGTTTTTATCATTTGTTTGCTATCAATAAATTTACATGCTTCAACAAAAATCCCTCGACAAAAAATTGAGTTAAAAGGATTAATCAAAAGTGAAAAGAAAAAAATATTAAATGTCTCTGACATTGAAAAGCTAAAATATCAATTTGATTTTGACTTAAATGATCCCTACAACAACAACACTAAGACTCATTTCTTTGCAATCTCAATGACCCAATTCTTTGAGGATTTTGCCAAAAATGATGCAACCAAAGTAAAAGTCTCTGCAATTGATGGATATCAAGTAGAAATTTCAAAAGACACAATCATAAAAAAATCACTCTATATCGCCTATAAAAATGAAAAAGGTTATCTTGGTGTTGATAATATGGGGCCAGTAAGAATTATTGAAAAGATAGCAGGGATTATCCCTGAAAATTATTTAAATACTTATGGCATCAACTGGGTTTGGCAAGTAAAGACATTGGAATTTAAAAAATAAACATGGGGAGTAGTTCAGACTCTGCCACATTCAAAATCAACTCACTACTAATTAACCTAGTAGCGCTTCTCATTTTTATCACTTTTATACTTTCAGCATGGAGATTGACTCAATTAAATCTCAAAATACAAAATGAAGCCTTTCAAAACAGATTGAATTCAAGGTTATACTTTAAGGCCATAACTGGACTTAATAAGTCCAAACATCACCTAGAGCTTTATTTAGTTTATAAAAAAATTGAGCAATTGGAATTAGCGGAGGAATTTCTTCTATCTGCAAAATCAGAATACCACATACTAAAAAGTGAACTCTCTAAAGACTCTCAGGGCCACTTAGCAGACCAAGGTGCCACTTTTGCTCAGTTAAGTAATTTATTTGAAGAATATTATGAAAATGATGGCAAAAAACCTATAGATATAAATATGAGTATCAAAAAAATTGAATACTTAATTTCTAATCTTTATGAAAATGAATCAATTATATGGAATCTTGAAGCAGAACGCTTTACTTCTCTTTCAACTGCTCATCAAAGCACTAAAATTGTTTTTGCAAGTATTGTAATTCTTTTTCTTATTTTTCAGTTGGCATTGCTCTTCTTTTTTCACTTGAGAAATAAATTGCTAAAAAAAATTAATGAGCAAAATGAGCAGCTTATCATCCAAGCAAGAATGTCTACACTTGGAGTTATGAGCGCAGAACTTGCACACGAAATTAATACACCTCTCATGGTTATAGACGGTCGAATAAAAAAGATTGCAGAAGATCTTGATGAACCGACCTTAAACATAGAAAAATTAAAGAAAAACATTGCAACAACTATTAGAAATTCAAATAGGATTCAATCAATTGTAAAAAACTTTAAGCTGCTTTCTAAGGATGGAAAACTTGATGAAAAAGAAGAAGTTGAGGTTGCAAAACTAATTGAGGAACTAAAAGAAGTTACTGGGCATCGAATCAGTGCCAACAATATTTCATTTTCTGTTAATGATAGTGAATGCCAGCAACTTATTTTAAATCTTAGAAAAATACAAGTCCTTCAAATTTTAGTGAACCTTGTCAATAACTCAATTGATGCCATTAGAAATCAGGATAATAAATGGATCAAAATTTTAATTGCACAAGAAGGTGAATTTCTCGTTTTTAAAGTAAAAGATTCTGGGGATGGATTAAGTGCTGAAGCGGCAAAAAATCTTTTTCAACCATTTTTTACAACAAAACATTCATCAGAGGGGACAGGACTTGGCCTGAGTCTCTCAAGAAAAATTGCAAGAGAACATGGTGGAGACTTAACTTACAATTCAAAAGCAGAAAATACTGAATTTAGACTTCGCATACCAATACAAAACTAAATTGGAATAATTTCCAAATGCTTTTTTTTATGAGAATCAATCCCAAGAGGAAGTTCATCAATAATAAGCCCCTCAAGTGCATTTATAATCCGTTCTTTCAAAAAAATTCGATTATGTACCAATGATACTTCTCTAGTTGGAACAACTCCATGAAATTCGCGTATATGACTTTTTTCAATTGGAGAAAGTCTTTCAATTGCTAACTCTGGAAGCAGTGTAAAACCGTCATTTAAAAGCACCATATTTTTTAAAGTCTCAAGATTTCCACTCTCAAATTCGAGATTTGAAAACCTATTTGCTTTATTCTTAACTCCACAAATATTTAGCACTTGATTGCGAAAACAATGACCTTCATTTAAAAGCCAAAGTGTAGAAGTATCTAGATCGCCAACTTTTAGTTTATTCTTTCTAAAATATTCATGATTAGATGAGCAAAATACATAAAAAATTTCTTTAAATAAAGCTCTCTCAATTAAATCTGGTTCATTTAAAGGCGTGACTAAAAGTCCAGCATCGATACTATCATCAGATAAAAGCTTGATAATATCTTCCGTTTTAAACTCCTCAATTATTAATTTCACATGGGGATAAACTTTTGAAAATTTTCCAGCAAAAAGAGGAACTAAGTATGGCGCTAATGTAGGAATTACCCCTAGTCTAAATTGGCCATGAAGTTCTTTTTTTTCAGACTCAATTAAGTCAAATATTTTACGATACTCTCTTAAAACTATTTTTGCCTGCTGGATAACTCGCTTCCCTTCTTCCGTTGGAAGAATCGGCATTTTTGAACGGTCAAAAATTATAATTCCAAGTGTTTCTTCTGCTTTTTGCAATTGCATCGATAAAGTGGGCTGTGAAACATTGCAAAGCTGTGCCGCTTTTTTAAAATGTCGAAGCTTGTCTACTGCAAGAATGTATTCCAATTGAGTTAAAGTCATAACTAATAATATGTTAAAAGAAATATATCGCAAACTAAAAGCACTAAAAAAACAAAATAAAAAATGAGTCTACTTCTTAGATCAATATCAAAATGAAAATAGAATACTTTATCCTCACTTAAACCTCGTGTGACTAGGCTCTGTGCCCCTCTATCTCCATGCCTGATTGCATAAACAAGTAGTGGCAAAAAAATATTCCATTGACCTAAAAGACCAACTCCACGCAATTTAGCGTTGATTCGAATTTTTTCAAACTCTTCTTTAATTTTTGCCATTGAATTAATTGAGAGGATTAAAGGATATCCCAATCTCTTTGACAGGTGACCTGTTTGCATTAAAAAAATAAATACTTTTTCAAAATTTATTATCTTCATTGTTGAAAATGAAACATAAGATAAAATGGCCACTCGATAAAATACTAATAGTTGAGAGTAAAATAAGTCTTTATAAATATTCAAACCTAAAAATGAGATAGACTCGCTTCCAACATATTTGGCACTTGGAGCTGCAAGAATAAAAAAAGTAGTAAAAGATGAAAACAAAAACGATCCCAAAATAATTTTTAAAATTAATTTGCACTCTATTTTTTTGCTATAAACTAACAAAAAAAGCTGTAAACAAAACACAAGCACTAAAATGAAAGTGGTTGATGTAATCAGAGCATGTCCCAAAAGAAACATAACTATCGCCAAAATAATAAATGAATGAATTTTTTCTTCATAAATATTATGCATGCACAAGTTTCCCGTCCGCTAACTCTAAAATCGCGGTGCCTACTTTTGCAATAAATTCTTCATCATGTGATATTATCAATTGAACATATCCTTGTTTTTTCAGCTCAAGAATTAAATTTATTATTAAATTACGATGGAATAAATCTTGACCAAAAGTTGGCTCATCATAAAAAAGTATTTTTTTTCCAGAAAAAACTTGAATAAATATTGAAATTCTTCTTTTTTGCCCCTCAGAAAACATGAAAGGTGAACGGTTGAATTCTTCTGGACTAAAAAATTGAGAGAGATAGTCTATAGGTGCTTGTTTAAATTCTAAATACAAACTGGGTAAGAAAAAATTATTTTCAGGATTTTGAAAAACATATCCAATATATTTCCATTGATTTTTAATGGCCTTCCCATTTACGATAATTTTAATTTTCCCCTTAAGCGGCCTTATCAATCCAGCAATTAGTTTAAATAGCGTACTTTTACCTACTCCGTTTTCCCCCTTAATTATCAGAACTTCTGAATTCTTAATATTTAAATTTATACCATCTAGAATATTTTTTTCTTTATTGTAACCAAAAGAAAGCTCGCTAATATCAATATTAATATCCTCATCGTTTACTGGGAATATCGGCTTTTTAAAATCCAAAGTGCTTAAAATTGAAGTGTCATTAGATCTAGTAACTTTACCATCAGAAGAGATTTGAATTTTTTGATCAACATAACCTTCCACTTCTGAAATATGATGGTCAACGAGAATGATTAAGTGATCTTTTTTCAAAAGAGAAATAAATTGATAAAATTTTTGTCTTGCCAATGGGTTTAAAAAGGAGGTTGGCTCATCTAATAAAATAACTTCTGGCCCCAATATTACAAGTGAAGCCAGCACCATTTTCTGGCATTCTCCATTTGATAAATTTGAAGTCTCTGTATTCCATATACTCTTAAGATTAAATATTTTTTCAACTTCTTCAACTTTATTTTCAAAATAAACTTTATCACATTTTAAATTTTCTGAAGTAAATGCCACTTCTAATCGAGGATGTCGATGAATGACCTGTGAAAAAGGATTTTGATAAAGATAGACTATCTTCTTATTTAATTGCTCAAAATTATTTTCTGTTATTTCTTCTTCTTTGTAATATATTTTCCCATTAAATTCACCATGTACAAGGTGTGGAACAATACCTTTTAAGATACCTAAAAATGTACTTTTCCCTGCTCCTGATTGACCTGTAACCAGCACAAGTCCAGGCCCATGAATAATAATTTCTTCTTCAGAGTATAATTTTTTATCTCTTCTTTGATTATTACCATGATCCACATAACTAAAATCAAATGGGCTTATTCTAAACATGTTTCTTTACAATTAAAAAACGATTAAGCACTCCGGCACTTTGCAAGCGCTTACTAATAAAATAGGCCAATACTCCTGAAAGAAATATTGATGAAATCACAAATGAAACTAGTTGAGTAATCTGCAATCTCACCTCTGCTTGATAGTATTGATATAAAAAATAATCAAGTGCATAGCTAAAAATGCTAGATAAAATTGAGGCAAGAATTAAGACCCATAAATTCCAGCGCCGATATGAAAAGAATAAAAATACAAGCTCTGCTCCTAGTCCTTGTACTAGTCCCCAACATAAAGACATTAATCCCCATTGAGTAAAGAGTGATTGTATAAATGCAGCAACAAGTGATGCTAAAATAGCAACTCCTGGTTTTCTAATAATATTTGATGCAAAAACAGAGGCAAAAATCCAAAAACCGGCCGACAAATAATTTAGTCCGTAAATTTTCAAAATTGGCTTAAATATTTCATAAATAAATGTCCATCCCCAAAAAGAAACCCCAAGAGCAACTGAAGTTACAGTTACAAAAACAATTTCAAAAACTGTTAAATTCTTAAATGTAGTGATAGATGCAATTTGATCTTTCATGATTTCCTTTCCTTCGCGAGCATTATCTCACAGGTTATTAGGGTATTATCTCAGGCCAATTGACCACCCCTAGGTTATTTTTTTTCTATCTTAGCAAATATATATATTTTTATCCAATTAAAATTTTGCTAACATCTAATTTCATGAAATCATTTTTATACTTACTAATTATTTTTTATTGCTGCCAAAAATCTTACGCGGGTAATTTTTATTCTAAACTTGATTATAATTTTAATAAAACGGATAATGTTAATTCAAGTAACTCTGACTATGTTAAAGACAGTTATTCTAACCTAAC
Source organism: uncultured Bacteriovorax sp. (assembly GCA_964583925.1). GTDB lineage: Bacteria > Bdellovibrionota > Bacteriovoracia > Bacteriovoracales > Bacteriovoracaceae > Bacteriovorax. The sequence continues at coordinate 4,383 of CAZOXW010000048.1, read as the reverse complement.
TTTAAATCTCGGCCATAAAGGTGAAGAATATCGCTTTAGACTTCGAGTGAAATCTGAGCGCTACCAGACAACGACTGAAAACAATAGCCGGTCTGTCAGCTTTAATACCGTCTATAAAAGTAATCGGACAACAGAATATAGCCTCGATCTTTATCAGCAAAAATATACCGATGTTCCTCTTATCTCTGGCGATAGCTCTAGTGATAATCGCGGTATCAAAATGGGGGCAAATTTTACTAAGGCCTATTCAGAAAAGCGAGTTGGGTATCTTGGAATATTATTTAACTCAAAACAGTATCCCAACTTAGAAAACAGAGCTGATCGCATTTTTGATTTATCTCTAGGGTATGAATTTTATCCCAATAATACGATCTTGATACTTCCTGAATTGCTATTTAGTTACAGCCAATCTAATCAAGACTACTATTCAAATTATACAATTGGCCCTTCGATTTTTATTAGTTTTAACCTAACTGATGATTTAGAATTATCAACTAGCTTCATGCTTACTCACACTCAATACACAGGCAGAACATTTGAAGAAACAAAAGGAAGTCGAACCGTAACTGTCAAGGAGCACCAAAGCTTGTTTGCAACTGAAATTGGCTTAAGCTACGCACTTTTTAACTATTTAACAGTTAGCAGTAAGATTGGTTCTAGTAGAAACTCCTCCAATAACCCGAGCGCCCCTTATCGAACAGAGTCAATTAGCTTTAGCGTTAATTTAAAGACCAACTAGTAAATATACGAAGACTTATATTTCTTCACAAATAGGATAATTTTGCGTAGCCTATTAACCTGATTTTATATTGACCTAACAAAGGATTTTTTGTGACAAACCAACACAATTCAGCTCATTTGATTGATGAAAAAAAAATAGCGGCACTCGATTATCACGCTGATGGGCGACCTGGAAAAATTGAAGTTGTAACAACAAAACCAATGCTCACTTCTCTTGATCTTGCTAAAGCTTATTCACCGGGAGTTGCATGGCCTTGCCTAGATATTGCGAAAAATCCAGAGCTCGCTTACAGGTACACGGCCAAGGGAAATCTTGTTGCCGTTATCTCAAATGGTACTGCCGTTTTAGGCCTGGGAAATATTGGCGCACTGGCCGGCAAGCCAGTAATGGAAGGAAAAGGAAACTTGTTTAAAAAGTTTGCCGATATCGACGTCTTTGATATTGAAGTGAATGAAAATTCGGTTGAAGGAATGGTTAAAATTGTTGAATCACTAGAACCAACTTTTGGTGGAGTCAATCTTGAAGATATAAAGGCGCCAGAGTGTTTCGAGATAGAACAACAATTAATTGAAAGAATGAACATTCCCGTTTTTCATGATGATCAACATGGAACTGCGATTATTGCTTCAGCAGCATTTTTAAATGCTTTAGAAGTAACAAACCGAGATATAAAAAAGACCAAAGTTGTATTCTCAGGTGCTGGTGCTGCGGCCATCTCTTGTGCAAAACTTTTCTTTGAACTTGGTCTTCCAAAAGAAAATTTAATAATGTGTGACTCACAAGGTGCAATCTACCGAGGTCGTACTTCTGGTATGAATAAATACAAAGATGAATTTGCAATTGATACAAAAGCAAGAACACTTGCAGATGCCTTAGTTGATGCAGATGCCTTTGTTGGCTGTTCGGCTAAAGGTCTAGTTACTCAAAGTATGGTAAAAACCATGGCCAAAAACCCAATTATCTTTGCAATGGCAAATCCTGATCCTGAAATATTGCCTCATGAAGTTTATGCTGTAAGACCAGACGCAATTGTAGCAACGGGAAGATCGGATTATGCTAACCAAGTTAATAATGTTCTTTGTTTTCCTTTCATTTTCAGAGGAGCATTAGACGTCAGAGCAAAAAAAATCAATATTCAAATGAAACTTGCAGCTGTTCGCGCTCTTGCTAATCTTGCAAAAGAAGAAGTGCCAGAAGAAGTTAAACTTGCTTACGGTGGAGAAGATTTTAAATTTGGTCGAAATTATTTAATTCCAAAACCTTTCGATCCCAGAGTTCTTACTCGCGTAACACCAGCGGTTGCTCATGCAGCAATGGAATCGGGTGTTGCTAGAGTGGCAATCGATGATTTAAGTGCTTATGCCAGATCACTCGAAGGACGTATGGGAAATTCTGCAGGGTTTATGAAGTCACTCCGCGATCGTCTTTCTACTTTAGTACACAAACGCGGCAAAAAAGTTAAAATCGTTTTTGCAGAAGGTACAAATACAAGAATTCTTCAGGCAATCAAAGTTTTAATTGAAGAAGATAAAATTGAGCCAATACTACTTGGTAGAAAAAAAGCAATCCATAAAAAAATGGATCTGCTTGGTCTTGAGTCGCTTAAGGATGAAGTTAAAACGATCTCTCCACGTCGCCACGAAAAGTTTGAAGAATTTGTAAAATCGTACTCTAAAGATCGTCAAAGAAGTGGGATTTCAATTTATCACGCTGATGAAATGATGGCCCACCAAAATTATTTTGGATCAATGATGGTAAAACATGGGCTTGCAGATGCTGTTATTACCGGCCCAACTTTAAACTACGCTGATTGTTTTCCTCCTCTTATTCACGTGCTTGGTACAGAAGATCACAAGAGCGCGGCAGGCATTTTCATTATGAATTTCAAGAATAGAGTACTTTTCTTTGCAGACTGTGCAGTTCAAATAGAACCCAATGCTGAACAGCTTTGTGAAATCGCTGCAGGCACAGCGGATCTTTTTAGGAAACTAATGAAGCGAGAACCTCGAATTGCTTTTTTAAGTTTTTCTAACTTTGGATCAAATGATCATGAAAAAGCAAAGGTAGTAAAAAGAGCAGTAAATTTAACCAAGACAAAATACCCTAATTTAATTGTTGATGGTGAAATGCAAGCAGACGTGGCTGTGAATAAGGGATTAATGGATAAATTGTTTAGCTTCTCAACTTTAGATCAAGCGACAGATATTTTAATTTTTCCAGATCTAAATTCTTCTAATATAAGCTACAAATTGCTCGCACAATTGGCCAATGCGAATGCTATCGGCCCCGTTCTAATTCCAATGAATCATACAGCAAATATTATTCCAAGAACGGCCAGCGTGACTGAAATAGTTAATATGTGTGTCTTATCGGCATTACTTTCAGATAAAAAAATAAGTACAAAGGAATAAAAAATGACAAATAAAATTATTGTAAACACTCACAAGGCCCCAAGTGCTGTCGGAACCTACTCACAAGGAGTTGGTATCGATGGTATATTCTATTTTTCTGGGCAAATCGGAATCAATCCAACGACCGGCCTTTTACTTGAAACTTTTGATGCTCAATTAGAACAGATTATGAAAAATATAGATGGCCTACTTGAATCACAAGATTTAAATCGTGATAACATTATTAAAACTTCCATATTTCTCACCGATCTTAATAATTTTGGGAAAGTAAACGATGCCTATATTTCATTTTTCCAGTCTCCTTATCCTGCACGAAGTACTGTCGAAGTTTCTGGACTTCCAAAAGGTGCACTCGTTGAAATAGAGGTTATTGCCGCCAGATGATTTTAAAAAGTAAATACGTATTCGAATCAAAGAGCACTCGAATTATAAGACACTTTCAAAGTTTCTTACTGATTATTTTTTCTATTTTCTGCGTCTATAGTTTTACATCGATGATTCTACTTCTTGATGCTAGAAATGAATCAAAAAATTCAAAAGCAGAATTTGTCCAAACACCACCTGATCTTATCGTTGTGTTTACAGGTGGTGCAAAACGCATTGAGTTTGCTATAAAAAAGGCCCAAGAATTTAAGCAACCAAATATTTTTATTACTGGTGTACATGAAAAAAATACGGTTTCAAGTCTTATCAATCCAATAGATAGAGGAAGTAATATTGATCATGTTGAGCTTGATTATACTGCTAAAAATACAGTTGAAAATGTTATCTCTACATTTAATTATTTAAGAGCGAATAGAGGTTTAAATAAAATTTTAATTATCTCATCAGACTATCATATTATGAGAATCAAGCAGATTATTTCCACTCTAAAAAAAGATGACGACAAGTACGAGTTTTTTTTCTCATCAGTTAGTTCAAATTACCTGCAATTTAAAAATATTCAATTTTTGTATATTGAAACATTTAAACTGCTACGAACAAAGTTATTTTTAATGTTTTGGGACCAAAAATCTCCACCAGACAACTTTTTCTAGACTCTTGTAACAGAGATCACTTCTTCAAGCGATTCAATATTTGAAATTGTTTTTAATAACTCAGAGTAATCTTTAACTTCGATCTCAAAAATAAAGCTGCCTTTTCTATCTGGCAAAGATTTTGCCATTGCACTTCTAATATTTATATCAGAATTGTTAATTGTCTTTGAGATTAAAGATAAAATCCCAGGCT
>CAZOXW010000047.1:0-15691 GCA_964583925.1 uncultured Bacteriovorax sp. | reverse complement strand
AATTGGAGCGGGATAAGAGACTCGAACTCTCGACCTTCTGCATGGCAAGCAGACGCTCTAGCCAACTGAGCTAATCCCGCATTTTGGTGAGATTTAATATATTAACCTGATTTTAGTTCGTCAATGAAAATTTCAGTTTTTAGGCAGAATAAGCTTCGTCATTTCAACGACTAAGGCTTCAATTCCTTCAAAAACATCAAACAGGTTGGCATTATCATCCATGTAGGCGCCGGTTGTGACAATTCGATTTTCTCGATCGACAAAGGCAACATTTGTTTTTGTCTCGTAATGAGTGTGGCCTAAAAAACTCAAGTCATCTGAGGCGGTTGATTCTTTTCCAAAGCTAAGTTTAAGGCCTTTAGATTTGAAATTTAAGGCCAAGATCATCGGTGCAATACAAATGGCACCAATAGGTTTTTTAAGACGGTAAAACTCATTTAAAACTCGCGAGATTTCGGGGTGAACTGAGCCTTCAATGCCTTTAAAGGCATAATTGCAAAGATTTTTTGCAGACCCAAAGCCTCCAGGTAAAATAATTCCATCAAACTCATCTGGGTTGAGTTTCTTTAAATCCTCAACTTTCCCGCGAGCAATTCGTCCAGCCTCAATCATCTGATTTCTAAATTGACTAGGTTGCTCTTCGCCTGTGATGCAGTTGACGACATGATATTGGTTTTCATTTGGAGCATAGATACTAAATTCTATTTGATGTTTAGAAAGCGCATAGAGTGTTGCGACTGATTCTCTAATTTCAGAGCCATCTTTAAAACCTGAGCCACAAAGGATTACTGCAAATTTTTTTTTCATTTTATTTCTTCCTCTATTTTTATTTCAGTTCCACTCATGCTAATCAAAGTTCCACCAAAGTGATCGCTCTCTGGATTAAACGCCGAAATCTTTCCTTCACCTTTTGGAATATCATAAATGTATTTAGGAATTAACCACCCGGGGAGATCATTTTGAAGTGATCGATATATTTTTCTTCCTTCCTCTAATTTTAGTTGGAAATGTTTAGTACCCATTGCTGAGTCTGGATGATGTAGGTAGTAGGGGATAATTCCGATCTCACCAAGTTTTGAAAACAAATTTATTAATGAAGAATTTTTGTCATTTACGCCTTTTAACAAAACGGTCTGAGAAAAAATATTTACACCGATGGTTTTTAACTTAGACAAACTTTCCTCAACTTTTAAATCAATTTCATCAACATGATTCACATGAATCATAATATTAACTTGAGTAAAGATTTCTTTAATTTTTTTCATTGTCATTAAAAAATCATTATCAATTCTTTCGGGAAGAATTATCGGAGTTCGAGTGTGAAATCTTAAGAATTTTATCGATTTAATTTTAGAGAATTGGCTACTGTATTGATACAATTTTTCATCACTTAAAATAAACGGATCTCCTCCAGTAAAGATAAGTTCATTAATTTCTGGATGATGTGTGAGATAATCAATTGTTGAAGCTAAATCATTTCCAAATACGTCGGGATTATTTAACTCATTTTTTCTAAAACAATAGCGGCAAATTACTGGACAATTCGTAGTCGGTATAAAAAGTGCTCGGTTGCGGTAGCGGTGAATAAGATTTTTTGTTACTAAAAAACGCTGATCTCCAATAGGATCTACAAGACCACTTTGGATAGATTCATTTATATCAGGAATAAATTGTTTATATAATGGAGAATTAACACCTGCATTTTTTATTTTTAAAAGAAAATTTCTGGGCAAAAAAATTGGGTAATCAAGCTGTGGCAATTGGAGGCCTAAAAAAGCTTCAAGCTCACTGACATTTTTGATTGCATTTTTATATTCAGTTTGCCAATTATTCATTCTCTTCAATTTTTTTTTCTTCTTTTAGAAAATGATATTTTGCCCAATAAGCAGTTCCTCGGATCAGAAGTGCTCCCATTAAAGACATTCCTAAAAAATGATATAAGACCGTTAAACTAGTCATTGCACCAGAGTTATTTAATGTGAAATACATCCAATAAAGTAATACTAAGTGAAGAACTAAAATCACTAATTGCTGGAAGCGATAAAATAGATTTTTTTTATTGATAAATTGTTCGCTCATTTTTTTAACCACTTTTCGATCTCGTGGGCCTCGGGCGATCGAATATCTACAATTTTTGTAACTTTAAATGATTTATATATATCAGATAAGAGGCAACGTGCATAAAGAAAAAGTCCGTCTGGAAGAATTAGTAAACTATTAAGTTTTATTGGACGAAATTTTCCATTCTGGCTCCCTCCATTGTAATTAATTTCTACCACAGCTCCAGTTTTAATCAACTGCTCAAGTCGATTTAAATGCGGAGGAAGTTTTATTTCTTGCTCAATTTTAAATTGATCCAGTGTGAAAAGTTGCGAAGAGTTTAAAACTTCTTCACGTTCTGATCTTCGTAGCGCTTGTATAAATACCATCAGTGCCGCATAGGCATCATCGCCAGCACGATGATGGTTTACTAATGGAATATTAAAATGATCTACCAAGGTTTTTAGCTTATGATTTTTTGTCTCTTTTATTTTGGCACGGGCCAATTTACACGAACAAAAAACAGGCGATTTATTTAAATTTAATTTCAACTTTTGAGCTGCTATCGCGATAAATCCAAGATCGAATTTTGCATTATGAGCGACGATTGGAAGTAGACCTACAAATTCTAAAAATGACGGAAGAACATCTTTTACTTTTGGTGCATCTTTTACCATTTCGTCTGTAATTTGATGAATTTCAGTAGTGTGTTTTGGAATGGCAATGTTGGGATTTAAAAAAGTCTCAAACACACTACTTTCTTCAGGGCAAATTTTAATCGCACTAATCTCGATGATTTCATCGAGAGTTGGAGACAGGCCGGTCGTCTCAAGATCGAGGGCCACAATTCCATTGGGAAAGTGATTAAATAGAATCTCCTTATCTGAAGGATTCAAATTCCAGCGAATATTTGGCATTATGACACACGGTGTTTCCAAGTAATTTTTATCCCTCTAAAATTAGGCCTAGCTAGAATTGACATAGATGGCCCAAATCTTTAAAAATGTAGGCTACATTAAACCAAAATGAATAAGGATTCAATGAATGAAAAGTTTTGATGTCGTTGTTTTAGGTGCAGGGCCAGGCGGCTATGTTGCTGCAATTCGTGCTGCCCAGTTAAAAAAGAAAGTTGCAATTATTGAAATGGATAAATTGGGTGGAGTTTGTCTTAACCGCGGATGCATTCCGACGAAGGCCCTTTTAAAATCAGCACATGCTGTCCATGAAATACAAGACATGAAAGAGCTTGGAATAAATGTGGAATTGAAGGGACTTGATGGAGTCGTTGCGGTAAAGCGAGCTTCCGGAATTTCTGATCGAATATCAAAAGGCGTCGCTTTTTTGATGAAAAAAAATAATATCGAAGTTATCTCAGGCTTTGGAAAAATTAAAGATAAAACGACGATTGAAGTTAAGACAAGTGCAGGTGTAGAGAGTATTAAGTTTACTAATCTTATCATTGCGTCTGGTGCTCACTACAAATCTTTTCCAGGACTTGTTCACGATGGGAAAAGGTTGATTGGTGCATGGGAAGCTGTGAAAATGGAAACACTTCCAAAGTCAGTAGGTATCATTGGGGCCGGGGCAATTGGAGTTGAGTTTGCTTATTTTTGGAATGCATTTGGTGTCGATGTTCATATTTTTGAGCTTCAAAAGCATTTACTTCCAATTGAAGATGATGATTCGTCTGTAGAAGTAGAGAAAGCATACAAAAAATATGGGATTAAAATGTCATTGGGGATTGAAGGTGTGCGAGCAGTTAATAATGGTAAGGATGTTTCAATCTTTGAGAAAGTAAACGGCAAAGAAGTAGAACATAAATTTGAGATGGGATTAATTGCGGTAGGAATGACAGGCAATATCGATAATATTGGGCTTGAAGCTGTCGGCATTAAAACTGATCGAGGATTTATTTCAGTAAATAATATGTATCAAACTTCAGTTTCAAATATTTATGCGATTGGCGACGTTGCTGGCCCACCTCTTTTAGCGCACGCGGCTTCACACGAAGGCGTTGTCGCCGCAGAACATCTTTCAGGGCTTCATCCTCATGCAATTGATAAAATGAACATTGCTGGATGTACTTACTGTCAACCGCAAGTAGCATCTGTGGGCCATACAGAAAGAGAATTAAAAGCAAAGGGCATTGAATATAAAGTTGGAAAAGTTCCTTTCGTTGCCAATGGAAAGGCCGTAGCTTCAAACGAAAAAGAAGGGCATGTAAAAACTCTTATTGGAAAATATGGAGAACTTCTTGGAGCACATATTGTGGGAACTCAGGCGACTGAGCTTATTCATGAATATGTTTTATTTAAAACAATGGAAGGAATTGATGAAGAAATATTTGCGACTATTCATCCACATCCAACCTTGGGCGAATTCTTAGCTGAATCAGTACTTGCAGCAAAAGGCAGAGCGCTCAACTATTAATGTAAATTTGATTTGAGGAGATATAATTATGAGACACGAAATCGTCATGCCCCAAATGGGAGAGTCAATCACAACTGGTACAATTACAAAATGGCATAAGGCCCCAGGTGATAAAATTAAATTAGATGAAATTCTTTTAGAGATTTCAACAGATAAAGTTGAATCTGAAATACCAAGTCCTGTTGAAGGACGAATTGAAGAGTTATTATATAAAGAAGGTGATACCGTTGATGTGCAAAAACTGATTGCGATTGTTGAAGATGATTTATCTGTGCCGTTTAAAGGTGAAACAAGCGCTAAAGTTGCTGCTCCAAAAGTTGAAACAAAATCTGCTACTGCTCCAGCTGCAACTCCGGTCGTAGCTGTGGCCGCAGCAAATGACACTAATGACACTAAAGATGATCGTTTCTACACTCCACTTGTTAAGGCCATGGCAAAGGATGCTGGAGTTTCTCTTGCTGAGCTTTCAAAAGTTAAAGGAACAGGAGCAGGCGGACGAGTTAATAAAGAAGATTTTGAAAATTTCTTAAAGGCCCGTGGAACTGGTTTAGTGAGTGCATCGAAAGCGCCAGTATCATCTGTCCCAGCTTTTGCTCCAGGTGAAAGAGTGACAATTGTTCCGATGGATAATATGAGAAAGGCAATCGCTAAAAATATGCAGGCCTCTAAATTAACCTCTCCTCACGTAAATTCAATTGATGAAGTTGATATGACAAATCTTGTGAAGTTCAGAGAGAAATTCAAAGATGCCTTCCAAAAAGAAGAAGGTTTTTCTTTAACTTATACTCATTTCATTTTATATGCACTTGTACAGGCGTTAAAAGAATTCCCAATCGTTAACTCATCTATTGATGGTGATAACATTGTGATGAAAAAAGATATCAATCTTGGTTGCGCTGTTGCAGTTCCTGGAAATGGTTTAGTTGTTCCAGTAATTAAGGGAGCAGATAATCTAAATATCAGAGGAATTGCTCGTCAATTAGATATTCTTGTTAAAAAAGCTAAGTCTAAAAAATTAACGATGGATGATTTATCTGGTGGAACTTATACGTTTACCAACAATGGATCATTTGGAATTTTAGCGGCGACTCCGGTTATTCTTCAGCCTCAAGTCGGTATTTTCTGTGTCGGAACAATTCAAAAGCGTCCGATTGTCACAGCAGACGATGCAATTGCAATTCGCCAAATGATGTATGCGACACATACTTATGATCATCGTCTAATTGATGGTGAACAAGGTTCTAAATTTTTAAAGCATGTTGTAAATACGCTTCAAACAATGAATCCTGAAAGTCTTTTCTAATGTCTAAAAAAATTTCTGGTTTCACCTTTATAAAAAATGGTCTCACTCTCGGGTACCCAATACTTGAGAGTGTGCTATCAATTGCACCGATCTGTGATGAAGTCATTATCAATGTTGGATTTGAAGATGTTGAATGCACCAAAGATGATGGCACATGGGAATATTTAAATAAAAATTTAACTGATGCAAAATTTAAAATTATCAAGAGTTGGTGGGATCCCACAATCACAAAAAGCGGACTTATTTTATCAGAGCAAACTAATATTGCTTTAAAACACTGCACGGGGGATTATTGTCAGTATATCCAAGGTGATGAATGCGTCCATGAAGATGATTTAAAAGCGATCTTGGACGGTGTCGCTGAAATGGAAAATAATCCATCGATTGATGGATTAATCTTTAATTATTTACACTTCTATGGAAATGTCGACACATATAAATATACTCGCAGTCTTTATCGACGAGAAGTTAGACTAATTAGAAATCATCGAGGAATAAAGTCTTGGCTAGATGCTCAAGGGTTTAGAAACGCTGATGATACAAAAATTAGAGCGCGATTGATTAAGGCGAGAATTTTTCATTATGGATGGGCGAGAGCTACTCAGGTAATGCGAAAAAAAGTAGTTGTGTTTGATACTTTTTATCATGGCCATGACAATAATCGACATGTTGGTAAAAAAGAATTTGAATATGAAAGAAATTGGGGCGTAAAAAAGTTTAATAAAACTCATCCTAAGGTTATGAATGCATGGATTTTAAAAAATAAAAATCCAGTTGATTTAATGGCCTTGCCCTTAAGCTATGATTGGAATGTACCAGGCCTTATGGTCTCTGATTTTGTAGAGTCTATTTCAGGTTATAGAATTGGTGAATATAAAAACTATAAAAAAATCTAATTTAAATAAATTTCCAAATATTTTTTTGCGGCCTTTTCCCATGAAAATAGTCTTGATCGCTCAATCGATGCCAATTTATTTTCATCACTAAAGCTTTTAATTCCGTCAGTGACTTTTTTTGCCATAGTCAGCGGATTAAAATCATAAAAATAATGCGCCAAGTTTCCACCAATTTCAGGCAGTGAAGTTTTATTTGATAAAAAAAGTGGAATTCCAATACTCATTGCTTCAACAACCGGCAGTCCGAAGCCTTCAAAAAGTGAAGGAAAGATAAAACCTTTTGCATTTTCATAGAGCCATTTTTTCTCTTCGTTATCAATCGTTCCTAAAAAGTAGATGCGATTTGAAAGCCCTAATTTTTCGATTTTATTTTTCATCTCATTTGCATAATGATGAAAAGTCGTGCCTGCAATAAATAAATTGTACTCCGGGAGATTAAGCATCATCTCAATTAAGACGTGGAAATTTTTTTTAGGAACAACAGTACCAATTGTAAAAAGAAATGGGCGCTCTAAATTAATATCCATGCTTTTAGAGTTTAAAGGAAGAGAAATTCCATTATAGATCACAGTTGAGTTTTTGTTTTTGATATTTAGGTTTTTTTCAACTTCACTTTTCGTAAATTCAGAAATAAAAGTCAGATGATTTGCGCGATCAATTTTTTTTTGGAGTCTTTCTAAGTATCTTTTTTTTATAATTGGATTTTCTGTTTCATACAGCCCATTTAAATCGTGAATCGTAAGAATATATTTTGTATTTTTTTTTCTTGGAAGATAAGGAGAGTCTTGGTGAATGGCATGGAAAACATCACAGTCTGGCATAAAAAGCGAAGTATATTTATGGATATTTTTTTTAGGAGGATTAAAGTATTTAATTTCTTGATCTAATTTTTGAAATTCTGCTTGTAAAAACAATAAAAACTGACCGAGCCCAGAATAAGGATCTTTGCTTTTTTCAAAGTCGATAAGTATTTTTTTTGACATAGTTTTAAGATTATAGCGAAAAGATAAAAGGAGCGCAAAAAAAAGGGCCCCTTTAAAGGGGCCCTTAAGCTATTAGACATTAGAATCTTGAAATTTGATTTACTAGTTCAGGGAAATCAATGAATGGATTTCTATCTTTTTGTACAGAGTAGATAATATCATTTCTGTTCATTTCATCTTGATCCACAGGATCTATTTCATGCCATTTTCTTAAAAATGCTTCTTCTTCTTTTGGGATTGTGATTTTGTATCTAACTGAGAAATAGAAAAGTGCTCTCGCAACATTTCCTTTGTGGTGAGTTGGTGGCTCAAAGTAATTATCTCCACCACTTGTTACAGAAGAACCAGACTTTGAAGAAGAGCAATTATCATTTGAAAGTTCACCGTTATCTGAAGAGACATCAGCAAAATTATAATTTCCTCTTATTGAATTAGCTCTTGAATCTGTTGGGTAAAGGTGGTGAAGGTCTGCTTTTTGAAGATCTGCAGGAAAGCTTCTTGAAAATTTACTTTGTGGCCATGTATGTTCACAGTTAATTTTGTTGCTATTTGGGATTGCATTTGGGCCAACATTATCGCCACCAGCAAATCTTTTGTTGCAATAAACGTCTTCTACATAATATCCACGCCCATCATTTTTTAAGTGGATTTTTCCAAACATTACTTTTCTTGCACCATCGTACCCAAGGTTAACGTGGGAATGGCATCCTGAAGTGTTTAGCTCGCATCCTAGGGTGTCTGGAGCTCCATTAGAATTTCTTGTGTGTCCTAAAGTTAAAACCTTGTATAGCTCATCTTTAAGAGCTTGATCTCGAAGCGATTTTTTTGAAATTTGATTTTGAGTTTCTTGTGGGTAAAAAGTATGTGCAGCAACTGCGCTAAGGGAAAAAGAGAGTAATAAAGAGAGTAATAATGTTTTCAAAATCGGCCTCCAGATTAATGTCTGAAGGCTTTATAAGATATGATATTAGTTTTGGCCAATGTTTATTATAAGTTTTCCTAATAAAAAACTTACAGAAATGTTAGAAGTTTTTGATATTTTGCGCTAGACCAGGGAAGTCAATAAATGGATTTCTATTTTTTTGGATTTTCTCAATCTCATCATTTCTTCTTTCTTCTGCTTGGTCCACTGGGTCAATCTCATCCCATCTTCTAAGGAATTCTTCCTCTTGGTCGTTGATGGCAATTTTATAGCGAACAGAGAAGTAAAAAAGCGCTCTCGCTACATTCCCTTTATGTTCTTTTGGTGGTTCAAAATAGGTTCTTCCGCCAGAAACAACTGAAGCACCTGACTTTGAACTATTGCAATCTTCACCTAAGTTGATATTTGTTACAACGTCTGCAAAGTCGTAGTTTCCTCTTGTTGAGTTGGCCTTTGAATCAGTTGGAAATAGGTGGTGAAGATCTGATTTTTGGTATTCATTTGGAAACGACCCTGTAAACTTACTTTGAGGCCATGTGTGTTCGCAGTTGATTTGATTTTGATCTGGAATGTTTCCTGGTCCTGCACCTTTAGTGAATTCTTTTTTACAGTAAACATCTTCTACATAGTAGCCACGAGCATCTTCTTTTAGGTGGAGTTGGCCAAAGAGAAATTTTTTAGCAGGGGAGTAGCCCACGGCCTTGTGATCTTTAGACATTGTAAGGAATAATTCTTTTTTAAGTTCTTCATCAGCAATTTGGTGCTTTTGGATTTTTTCGATTAATCCATCGGCATAAGCTCCAGTAGTTTTAGCAATGACTAGATTGGAAACTAAAAACAAACACACTAAAATAGACTTCATCGACTTTCCTTGTTATGTGGTCTTTAGAATATGTTAAGAAAAAAATATTAGAATGACTAATATTTTTTATTAGGATTAGGTTAAAATATTTAATTATTCCAGAGATTATAGAGCCGTTTTAGTATGCCTTCTTCCTTGCCTTCTTTGGTCGGCCGATAGAATTTTAAATCTTTTGGAATTCCATAGTTTTGTTTTACAAAATGGCCTTCAAGATTGTGTGGGTAAATATATTTAGTTTTCTCATTTTTATCTGGAAAATTCACAAGGTGAGGCGGCACTTCAATTGTTGAATTCTCTCTTACAAAGTCGAGTGCTTCATTGATAGCGAGATAGCTTGCGTTACTTTTAAAGGTCGAGGCGAGGTAGGTTGTCACTTGTGCAAGAATAATTCGAGCTTCGGGCATGCCGATTTTAGAGACAGAATAAAGTGCAGAGCTTGCCATTGTCAGTGCGGAAGGGTCGGCATTCCCTACGTCTTCGCTAGCAAAAATAACAAGTCTTCGGGCAATAAATTCTGGATCTTCTCCGCCTTCGAGCATGACGGCAAGCCAAAGGATTGCTGAATTTGGATCAGAGCCGCGCAGACTTTTAATAAATGCCGATATGACATCGTAATGTCGATTTCCGTCTTTATCATAGGCGCGAGAATTTTCGGCAATAAATTGTTTTACATGGGGAATTGTGGGGTTTTTTAGGTGCAAAACTTCTTCTAAGGCATTTAAGGCCACGCGAGCGTCACCGGAAGAAAAATAGGCAATTGATTTAATAATTTCCCCATCTAAAGTCCGTCCTTCTTTTAGTAGGGCCTTGTTAATGATTGTTTCTAGGTCTTGTTCAGAGTGGGCCTTTAAAGAAACGATTCGAACTCTAGAGAGAAGGGCCTTATTTAATCCTGTACGAGGGTTTTCAGTGGTTGCGCCAATGAGAGTAAAGCGGCCTTCTTCGACGTAGGGTAAAAGGGCGTCTTGTTGAGATTTATTGAAGCGATGAATCTCATCAATAAAGATAATAATGTTTTTATTGGTTCTCGATTTTATTTCGAGAGCTTCTTGGATTAATTTTTTTAATTCAGGAATGCCTCCGAGCACTGCGTTGAATTTAAAAAAATCACTATCTTTTTGCGTAGCAAGAAGACGAGCAAAAGTAGTTTTCCCGCATCCGGGTGGACCAGTTAAAACGAGACTTGGGAGATGAGCTCCATTTAAATAGGGATATTCCTCAAAAATTGTTTGAATACCAACAAAATCTAAAATCTCAGTTGGTCTGAGCCTGTGGGCCAGTGGGGGCAAGTGTTTCCCTAAAGACGAATTTTTGTCTTCCATTATAGTATCTGTAATATTAGAAAACAGAGAATTCTGGTTCTTTTCCATAAGTTACTTTTTTTATTGACGTAAAATAGAAGGCATCATACATTTTTAAAACTTTTTAATCTACT
The DNA here is from genome assembly GCA_964583925.1 of uncultured Bacteriovorax sp. GTDB lineage: Bacteria > Bdellovibrionota > Bacteriovoracia > Bacteriovoracales > Bacteriovoracaceae > Bacteriovorax. The sequence continues at coordinate 4,820 of CAZOXW010000047.1, read as the reverse complement.
AGTTTGTAGACCTAATGCTAAGAAAGAGGGGGTGAATAACCATGGCACATCTACAAGATCCATACGGAGCGATTTCCGTAAATATCGATGAAAGATCGGGTGTAGAGCGTTCTTTAAAGAAATTTAAAAGAATGTGCGAGGCTTTTGGAGTTGTTCGAGAATACAGAAAACGCCAAGAGTACAAAAAACCTTCTGTTAAGATGAAAGAAAAAGTCGAAGCAGCTGAGAAAAGAAGAAAGAAAACAGCAATGAAATTTACAAGAGTTTCAAAGTACTAATTCTTCTTCATAGGATTACATTCACAAAATTAAAATGAGAGGCCCTAAGAATTTAGGGCCTTTTTATTTTTCCAAAAATTCTTTATAGATTTTTTTTCGATGAAAAAAAGTTTGATAAAGGATAGGGTACATTAAAAAATCAAGAGTTTTATTTCCACATTGGTATTCAATATCGTCTATTACAAGTGATGAATTAAATCCAGATTGCTCTACTCGATGAACATGTTTCCACTTTACCAAAGGGAGGGGGAGCTTTACACCTTCATCGATAAAATAGAAAAACTCTTTTGTTATTTCTGCACAGGTAACGACACTCACCCAGCTCATTTCAAAAAGATTTAGTGATTTAATTTTTAAGTGAATCTCGTCGCCTTTTTTACACCCATCAAACCGATCAATTGTTAGATTTGTTAACGGAGGAGTGAGCGCAACAAATAATTCCCTAGAAAATTGGGGATAGATTTCCTCAACCGTTTTATCTACCTTGGTTGAAATAAAAATTTTCATGCAGCTTTTTTTAGCGAAAAATTAATCGATTTATTTTGGTGAAGAGTATCGAATTCATTAATCCAAAAATTATTTTCAACTTGGTAATTGATCTTATGTTTTTTATCGATGGATTTTTTTATTAATGTGGTTGGAAATAGTGCCATTGGACTATTATTTAAGTTAATAACAAGTTTTTTACTAGCATGAATTTTTCCAGAATAAACAGCGGCCAGGCAAATGTAGGCCCCGTAATCAAAAGCTTCAAGGCAAAATGATTCCTCGCTGCTGTTATTGATCAGATAAACCAACTCATCAGAATATTGCTTTAATTCAAATACATTTATATTTAAAAATTGGCCAAGATCTTTTCGGTGTTTCATTGATAGTTTTTGTTTTTCTTTATTTGAAAAATTGAAACGATTAAAGGAGTTCATCATTCGCTCAGAGAGCCCAAGTTCACGATCTTTAACTTCATAACTTAGAGAATCTAGGATTGAATTGTCACAGGCCTTAAGGTAAATAGAGCCCTTGAATTTGACTTCTTTTTTCATAAATTCTCCTAAGAGTTCTGACTGTTTTAATACAGTCCTATTTTAAAGCTTTTCGGTCGGTTTCTATAAGGAGTTGAAACTTTTTTCAAGAATTTTTAGATATCAACAACTTCTATCGATGCTATGAAACACTTTAGTGCCAAAATATTGAGGCAGACAGGCGAAGTAAGGACAAAAATCATCTAAAACTTGCCTCTATTTGATCTCAATTTAGTATTAAGCGATAATATTTTGGAGTATGAGAATTTTAAATTAACGATGGGGGAATATCATGAAAATTCTATTTATCATATCAAGTATTTTTATTGGAAGTGTTTATGCGAATGAAGCGCACATAACTCCCGAAGCAAAAAATAAGGCCAAAGCGGAGTGTTTAAAAAAAGATAAAAAACTAAGTGGTAATGATTTAAAAAAATGCATAATGGAAAAGCTGGGCCTTCCAATAGACTCAGAAGTACCTCTTAAAAAATAAATTTTTGTCAGAACGTAAGTTTTGGTTTAGATATTTAGATTATGAAAATATTTAAATCAAAACTTAGCATTGCATTTATATTTTTTGTTCTCGGCTTTTTTACTCATCTTTATTTAGTTAATAAAAATATTAGCGAAGATCGTGTTCAGGTTACCCCTGAAGAGTTTGATCGCCTTCATGAATCAAGTGGTGCGCAGGATGTTTTTGGTGTTATCGATGAAAAACATTTTGATATCGGCCCTACTAAAAGAGAAGATAATGAATATGTATACTATGAATTTTCATTCGATAAAAAATTAAAAAATGAATATAAAATAAATATTAAAGATGGCCATATACACTTAAAAATAGAATCGAGCGAGTCTGGTTTTCATTCTTCAAGCGAACAGGTATTTCCTATTGATTCAAGTCTTGATGATAGAAAGGCAGAAGTCATCAATGAAGAAAATAAAATAATTATTAAAATTCCAAAACTTTAATCGAATTTAACTACACAATAATTCTTTTTTCCTTTCCGAAGTACTAAACATGTTTCTGAGGCAAGCTGTAATTCATTTACATTTTGGTTGATATCAGAAATGACCGTATTGTTAAGATATACACCTTTTTGCTCTATTGAACGCCGAGCTTCACCTTTACTTTGAAAAAGTGGAGTTGATGAAAGGAGATCTAAAATTGAAATGCCATTTTTTAAATCAGAAAGTCTTAACGTTACGGAAGGGACATCTTTAAAAATTGAAACAAGCTCGCGATCTTTAAGTGTGGTGATGACTTCGCCAAAAAATATTTTGGTTGCATTGATTGCCGATTGTAATCCCTCTTCTCCATGGACTATTCTAACAACTTCGTGAGCAAGCTTTTTTTGGGCCGCACGTAGATGGGCCTCGGTTTTCGTTTTATTTTCAAGTTCTGAAATTTCAGAAAGGGAAATGAAGGTAAAATACTTTAAATATTGAATTACTGATTGATCATCACTATTTAAAAGAAACTGGTACATCTGATAAGGAGAAGTCATCTCACTATCAAGATAGATAGCAGTGCCCCCTTCTGATTTTCCAAATTTGTTTCCATTTGCATCTGTAACTAAAGGAATGACAATTCCATAAACTTCGTTACCATCCATTTTTCGTGCTAGATCTATTCCGGCCGTTATATTGCCCCATTGATCAGCACCACCTAATTGAAACAAAACGTTGTAATCTTTAGCAAGAATACGAAAGTCGTAGGCCTGAAGCATTTGATAGGTAAATTCGGTAAAACTGATACCGGCCTCTGAGTTTAAACGAGATTTTACAGAATCTTTTGCTAACATCTCGCTTAATCGGAAGCGCTTTCCTACATCGCGCAGAAATTCAATAAAGCTAAACTTACTCATCCAATCATAGTTGTTGACGATGATTGCTGAGTTATCTGCAGTGGAAAAATTCAAGAGCCTTTCAAGTTGCGATCTTTGGCCTTTGATATTTTCAGAAATGACTTCTTCAGATAAAAGATTTCTTTCTGTATTTTTTCCTGAAGGGTCTCCGATCATTCCAGTGGCGCCACCAATGACAACAACTGGTTTGTGTCCATAATTTTGCAAACGTCGCATTGTTAAAACGGCAAAGAGATTACCAATTTGAAGTGATTTTGCAGTAGGATCATAACCAATATAAAATGCAAATTTTTTTGAATCCAAAAGCTCTTTAAGTTTAGCCTCATCAGTCAGAGAAGAAGCTTCAATTATTCCTCTTGCTTTTAAATCTTCATATAAACTTAAATTTGACATAATTTCATCCTTACTAGGTGGATTGAAATTATAACAAGCTTGTAGAGTATTGAAAATAGTAAAATTAGATGTTTATTCGCTTTATTGACACCCCCTGGGGGTATATGTTAGGATGCATTTTATTAAAGAGGCGAGGTCATGACCACAAAATCTAGAGCGAAATCGTGCCACCATAAAGAGTTGGTTAAATTGGCAAGAATTAAAGGGCAAATCGAAGGTATTTCAAGAATGATTGAAGACTTGCGCTATTGTCCTGATATTTTAATACAGATTAAGGCCGCCAAAAAGGCCTTAGTTGCCGTTGAAAATAATATTTTAAAAACTCATCTTGAGCACTGTGTGACAGATGCGATGAAGTCGCGATCAGAAAAAGAAATTAATGAAAAAATTGAAGAACTCTTAAAAATACTAGATTAAACATTGGAGAAAAAAATGAAAACAATTAAAGTAAAAGTAAATGGAATGCATTGTAATGGTTGCGCAACAAAGATTAAATCTGAAATTGCTAATCTATCTCCAGAGGCAAATGTCGAAGTTAATTTAGAAGGCCATCTTGTTACTGTAAATACAGAAACACTTAAGTCTGCCGAAATTAAAAATGCAATTATTGGAAAAGGATTTCAAGTAGAGAGTATTGAAATTGAATAGAGAATATCGCATTGATGGAATGACTTGTATTAATTGTGTTGACCTCATAAAAAAAGAGGCGACAGAAATTACTGGCATAAGTAAGCTTGAAGTCGATTATTTAAAAGAGAAGGCCTATCTTGTTACCGATTCTGATTTTAATGAGGAAGAATTTCGTTCTTTAATTTCAAACCTTGGCTACAGATTAAAAAATGAAAAGACAGATGGAAATTCTGGCCAATATCAAAAATTATTTGAAGCGATTATTCTGCTTTTGATTGGCATTTTGTTTATGCTTTTAATGTACAAATCATTTAACCTTGAACATAAAGTAATAAATTGGGGTGAGTTTTTAATTTCTACAATTGTGCTGGCAATTTATCAGAAAAAGTATTCCTTAAATATTTGGCGTTTCATAATTAAAAGACAGTCAGATATGCATACTCTTATTGGAATCGGACTATTTACGACCTATTTTTATTCACTATTTCAACTTTTAAATAATCCACATGAGCATAGTTACATAGAAGCTTTACCTTTTATTTTAGGATTTACATTGCTAGGGCAATATTTTGAGGCGATTGCCAAAACAAAAATGAGTTTAAGTGCAGATGAGATGTATAAGATGCAGATCA
>CAZOXW010000046.1:0-16087 GCA_964583925.1 uncultured Bacteriovorax sp. | reverse complement strand
AAATTTTTATTCATACAGAAAAACACTTCTTCTGTCGTTTTCATATTCTTTGTGGCCAATGAGTTCTATTTTAGATAACTCTTCTAAGCTTCCATTTGATTCGACCCAGTGGCGCACCTTATCTGTTCCATTGATTAAGTCAATCGCCAATTTATGAAATTCATATTCATAAGGCCTATCATTCCATTTAAAATCATCGTTTAAATGATGATAAAGCTCGCGACAAAGAAATTGGCCCAATGTCCATGATTTAAAATTTTTGTTAAGTGGATGAATATGAACTCCACCGCAATTAATACCTTGATGTTTTTGAAAAGTAGGAAGAAAAACCACCGGCCTTAAATTAAAGTCCATTGGGATATTTTCTTTTTTTAGTTTATTTAACAAAGATTCACAAAAGCTAAATGGTTCAATTTTAGGGTGTCCCACAACTTCCAGTGCCCGTGTTGTACCTCTTCCTTCGCTAATATTTGTTCCTTCATAGAGTACTGTACCGATAAATGTAATCGCACTTTCCATTGTAGAAAGATTGGGACTTGGTAGCACCCAAGGAAGATTGGTATCTTTAAAAAACATGGAGCGATTCCAGTTTTCCATCTTTATAACTTTTAAGTTAACATCTTTTTTTAAAACATCTCGGCCAAATAGTCCGACTTCTCCCATCGTAAGACCATGGCGCTGAGGAATGGGATAAATTCCAACAAATGACTTAAATTCAGGAGTCAGAATTGTTCCTTCGATCATTTCACCGCCAACCGGATTAGGGCGATCGAGGATGACAATTTCAATATCTTTTTTTTGACATTTTTCAATAATCAAAGCGAGAGTCGAGATATAAGTATAAACTCTCGTTCCAACATCTTGGAGATCGATAACAAAGGTATCGACTCCTAAGAGCATCTCATCTGTTGGAGTTCTTGTTTCAGAATAAAGCGAATAGACTGGAATTTTAAAATGGGGATGAACATAGTGTTTTGTTTCGACCATGTTGTCTTGAACGTCCGTTACAAAACCATGTTGAGGGCCAAAGAGTTTGATCAGTCTTGGGCCAAACACCTTTTGCATCAGGTTTGCCCCTAGGTTAAATTTTGAATCAATGCTAGCGCTATGACATAGATAGGCGATATTTCCCTTAATTGATTTCTGTAATTCTACATTATTAATAAGACGCTCTAATCCAGTGATGGTTTGTTGCATAAGTGCCTAGATTCCTTTCGGTTTTGTGTATATTAATAATTGTAGGGTAGGAATAAAATTTGTAAATACAAAATTTACAGGGGGGATAGTAAATAAATCAAAGAAGGATTATAAGGTTTATCGAATAAATGTCATAAGAGGATTTAATAATGAGAATTTTTGGTCTTTTAATTTTTCTTATTTTAACTTTTAAAGCATTTGGTGGGGAGCCTTTTCCACGGATACCTTCGCTTTCTGAAACTCCAGGAAAACTATGTGCAAATCCAAGCTCTGTCCGCTATCCAGAGAAAATTGCTTACTGTGAAAGAGATGTCGATGTTTATATGAAAGAAGATGTCATCGCAAGATATGATAATCAATTAGGCTATAAAATTCGCACCATGAATCGCTATGATTTTAAAATAGATCACCTCATACCTTTGTGTGCTGGAGGTGATAATGTGGAAGATAATTTGTGGCCACAGCATAAGTCAGTCTATGCGATCACAGATCCAATTGAGCCCTTAATTTGTCAAAGAATGGAAGAGGGGAAACTCTCACAAAAAGAAGCGGTTCAGATGGTTATCTACGCTAAAACTCATCTCAACGAATTGCCTCGACTGATGAAAATTTTAGGCTCAATGTAAGAGCGAAATTTTTTAATTAAACATGGGATCGTTATTGTGTTCGACTGTGTGATCGGTATCATCAACCGGAACATCTGTCTCATCTGTGGGCCCATTGTCACCGCCAGAATCGGATTTTCCGCAAGAGTTCAAAGACAAAAGCATTATCAGTAGCAAAAATATAGAGATTAGCGACTTTAAATTCATAGATTTATTATAGCATAATTTTCGTAAAAAAGTATAACTCATTGAAAATAAAGGAGTAATTAAGTTTTAGCTTTTAAGAGTTTTCAATCAAATTCCTTCTCTTTAAAATATAATGAACACACACTTTTTCGAGGGAAATTTATGAAACAATATCACGATCTCATGAGACATGTTTTAGAAAATGGGGCAAAAAAAGAAGATCGAACAAATACTGGAACGCTGTCTGTATTTGGCCATCAATCTCGTTATAATTTAGAAGAAGGCTTCCCGCTTGTAACCACAAAAAAATTGCACACAAAATCGATTATCCACGAACTCCTTTGGTTTTTAAAAGGAGAAACGAATATAAAATATCTAAAAGAAAATGGTGTTTCAATTTGGGATGAATGGGCCGACGAAGATGGAAATCTTGGGCCTGTTTATGGTTCTCAATGGCGATCTTGGCAAGGGGCCAACGGCGAAACAATCGATCAGATCGGTTCAGTTGTCCATCAAATTAAGACAAATCCTGATTCAAGAAGATTGATCGTTTCAGCTTGGAATGTAGCGGAAATAGATAAGATGGCGCTTCCGCCTTGTCATGCATTTTTTCAATTTTACGTAGCAGATGGCAAACTTTCATGTCAGCTTTATCAAAGATCGGCCGATATTTTTTTAGGTGTTCCTTTTAACATTGCTTCTTATGCACTCTTGACGATGATGATGGCCCAGGTGACTGGACTAAAAGCTGGAGATTTTATCCATACAATTGGCGACGCTCATCTTTATTCAAATCATATTGAACAGGCCAAACTGCAACTAAGTCGCTCGTTCCAGAAGTTGCCTAAGCTTCATATCAACCCAAAAGTAACAAATATTTTAGATTTCAAGTTTGATGACTTTACTCTTGAGGGATATGATCCGCATCCGCATATAAAAGCTGCGGTAGCAATTTAATGAAAATATCAATGATCGTTGCTCATGGGCCCAATTTTGAAATTGGGCTTAAAAATAAACTTCTTTGGCATATAAAAGAAGATCTTCAGCACTTTAAAAAAATGACGACAGGGAAAATTATAGTCATGGGCCGAAAAACTTATGAATCTATAGGAAAACCTCTTCCCAATCGAACTAATATTGTTTTAACCCGGGATAAAACATTTTCTCCTCTTGGGGTCACCGTTATTCATGATCCAGAAATGCTTTTTGATTTTGTTTTAAATCTTGAAAAAGATGATGAGGAGCTTGAAGTTGTGATTTGCGGAGGAGAGGAAATTTATAAAATTTATCTGCCTTATGTTCACACGCTCTATCGAACTTTAGTCGATTATGATGGGCCTGCAGATGCTTTTTTTCCTAAGATTGAAGAATCTGAATGGACAACCCTTGAAAGTGATAAGAAAGTTGGATTTACCTTTGAGACTTTAGTCAGATGACAAATGGAATTTAGTATTCTTTTTATATAAAACTGATAAACAATCTTTAGCTATAAATTATTTTCAAATTCAAATAAATCTGCACTGTAATCTGACTCTGTAAAAGTAATAGAGTATGAATTATTGCAATAATTTTGTGCAACTTGATTTAATTTACTCTCTTCGCGTTTAAACTCTAAATAGGGAACAAAATTTCCATAACCTCGGACATTAAAACTTTTGTCTCCCTTTTTATATCGATAAAGATTGAGGGAGAGTGGATCGTTAGAATCTAGATAACCAAGATCAAAACCAGAATCTGTTTTTACTATATCAGTGACAAGCCAAGCATGGCTTGTGATCCCTTTTATTTGCAGCTTTTGATAGGCCACTTTATGGGCCATGTTCACGTATTGATATAATTCATTCATTTTTGATTCAAGTTCATTTGCAGGAACTTCTGTGTCGCCTTTTATCCCGTCGATCCAACCACCTAAAACAACGCCATCGTATATTTGCCAACGATCGAGTTCCTTTTGAATTTCATGATTAAAAAAATTTGTAAAATCATAAAACGAATTAAAACCATTTAAAGTTAAGACTTCATCTGAATTTCGAATACGTTTAATTATTTCTTTAGCTTCAGAAATACTTGGACGAATTCCCGTAGGATTAATTTTTAGAAGATAAAAGGCATTACGTTGAAAGCGAGAATGCCACCAACAAACACCGCCATTAAAAAGGCCACCGTTATTTTTAAACGCCATTAAATTTATAGATTCAAGCGCTTCTTTTTTTATATCTGATCGATTTTTAAGTCGGTTACAGAATTCTATTTTTGTTGTAGGCATGGAAAAAGCATTAAAAGAGAAAATGATTAAAAGTATTAAAAACTTCATAATTATAATTCCAAAATTAAGTGATCTGATAATTCATTTAAAGCTTTATCTTTTTTTGAACTATCTTCTCTTTTAAAGTTAACAGATAAAATGGTATGCAATTCATCGATTGCTTTTAAAAATGATTCTTTTAGGCCAAGAGATTTAAAGTTTTTACCGAAATTGATTACAAGATCATCAAAAACTTTTTGATCGAGTTTTTCTTTTATATTTTTATCGCAAATAATTTTAATTTTTCTCTCGAAAAGAGAAACTAAAATTAAGATTCCGTTGTGATTTAGAGTTAAGTGTAAATTGTAATTTAAAAATGAGTTGGCCGCTTTTTCTTCTACTTCATAGATCAAATCGCTTTTTTTTATAAAAATCCTTTTAAGGAATGGAATAAACGAAAGAGTGAAGCCAGTGACCAGCCCAAGCATTTGAGCGTAGATATAGTCGATGGGATTGGTAAAATGAATTGGCGAAAAATAGAGTAGACTTGGAAATAAAATAGAAAATACAATTGCCCAAGTGAAATGTGACTCTCGATAAACACCAGAAGATTTCACGATCATCGGAACCACTTCACATGTAGTCTCTTCTTCTAGCTGTTTAATTTTTTTTGCCACGACCTCTTTAAAATTTTCATTTAAGTTCATAGTAATTCCTTAAAAATCCCCAGAGGCACCGCCTCCTGAAAAACCACCGCCACCGCCGGACCATCCTCCGCCGCCAGAAAATCCCCCACCACCGGAAAATCCTCCAAAACCGCCTCTTCTTGACCCTCTAAAGTGTCCGCCGCGTCCTGGGCCGATAAATTGAAAAATAACAATGATGACAAACAAGAAAAAAACCAACTTAATAGAGCTTGATTTTTCTCGGTAGTGTTTAGGTTTTAATTTTTTCCCACTGAAAACAATTTCTTTATTGACTGCATTTGCCATTAAAGACAAGGCCAAGACGACTCCGTCTTCGTATTGCCCATTTTTAAAATAAGGCCCAATTTCTCTAATGATACGCTTTGATTTTAAATCAGTAAGTTCTCCCTCAAGGCCTTGTCCAACTTCGATGCGTATTTTTCTTTCTTCTTTAGACAGAATAAAGATGGCCCCCATGTCAGTTTGTTCATTGCCAACTTTCCATTTTTCTGCAACTTGAATAGAAAAATTTTCAATGACATCGCCGTCTAAACTATCGACTAATAAAACTTGGAATTGTATTTTTTCATCATGATTAAAATTTTCTAGCGCGACTTCGATACTTCTTTTAACTTCCGGTCTGATGACATTGATCTCATCTACAACTGGGCCCGTGAGATTAGGAACCTCACGAGCAAAAGTAAAGAATGTGCTTAGAATAAAAATAAGAATTAAAAAATATTTCATATTTAGAATTTAACTTCTGGAGCATTTTGTACTTGCTCTAAATTTTCTACTTGAAATTGAGGCTTTTTATTGTGATGTAAAAACATTCCGTTATACCAAGAAGTTGGTGGAACCGAGACTAGGTTGTTGAAGTTTTTAATCGATTCAATATATCTGTTTCTTGCCACTGTAATTCGATTTTCAGTTCCTTCCAATTGACCTTGAAGATCACGAAAGTTTTCATTTGCTTTTAAGTCAGGATATTTTTCTGCTACCATCATTAGCTTTGAAAGTGCACCTGATAGACCTTGCTGTGCTTTTTGAAATTGCTTCATGTTTTCTTCGTTTAAATTGCTTGCGTCGATTGTAATTTTTGTAGCTTCGGCGCGCGCCTTTACAACTCCTTCAAGTGTTTCTTGTTCGTGTTTGGCATATCCTTTGACAACATTGACAAGATTGGGAATAAGGTCAGCACGCCTCTTGTATTGGTTTTGCACTTCGGCCCAAGTTGCATCTACTTCATTTAAGGCCGTTGGAATAGATTGCATTCCACATGAAAAAAGTAAAAAACTCGTTAGTAGTAAGATTAAATATTTCATATAATTCTCCTTAAAAATAAATTACAATGATAGCTTATGATGTCTAGAGAGAATTGTGAACTACTTCTTCCGGTTGGTAACTTGAAAATGTGCCATGCGGCCATTCATAATGGGGCCGATGCTATTTATGTAGGTATGCCTGAATTTAACGCAAGAGGAAGAAGTGCTGATCATAGTATTTTAGAACTAAAAGAAATAATCGAACTTTGTCATCTTTATGGGGTCAAAGTTAATCTGGCCTTTAATGTCTTGATCTTCGAAGATGAAGTATCTGAAGTTGTAAAACTTTTGAAAGTTGTATTGCCGTTAAATCCTGATGCGATCATTGTTCAAGATTTAGGCCTTTTAAAAATTATTAGGACATTATCACCCACTCAAAATATACACGCATCAACTCAAATGACTGTGACAAATTTTGAAGCGATGGAGTTATTATCTGATTTAAAGATTAAAAGATTTGTTTTAGGGCGAGAGGTTTCTCTGTCTGAAATGAAATTGATTAGAGAAAAAACCGATAGGGAGCTCGAGGTTTTTGTTCATGGTGCTCTTTGTGTGGCCTATTCAGGTCAGTGCTTTACCAGTGAAAGCATTGGTGGTCGCTCTGCCAATAGAGGTCAATGTGCGCAAAGTTGTCGCTTTGAATATGAACTTTTAGTTGATGGAAAAGTTAAAAATTTGATTGATCAAAATTATCTAGTCTCTCCTCAAGATCTTTGTGGCGTTGCTGAGATTCCTCAGCTGTTGAATTTAAAAATCAATTCACTGAAAGTTGAAGGAAGATTAAAAACGCCAGAATATGTAGCAGCAACTGGCAGTGAATATCGTAAAGCGATTGATCTCTATTTTAAAAATAAAGTGCCAACAGAAAAGGAAATGAATGAGGCAAAAAAGAAAATGGGATTAACATTTTCTCGCGGCTTTTTTTCTGGATGGTTAAATGGTGTCGATCATCAACAGTTGGTTGATGGGACTTATAGCTCCCATCGTGGAGTTTTAATTGGTGAGGTTTTACAAGTAAGTAAAAATTTTGTGGTGATAAACACAAAAGAAAATTTAAAAAATGGAGAAGGTCTATTATTGGCCTCGGTCGGTGCCAAAGTTAAGACAGAAGTTGGTGGAAAAATTATTGAAGTTTTTAAATTAAATGAAGGGATCAAGGTAGTTTTCCACAAAAATGTAGAATTAGTAAAAGTAAAAAAAGGTTTTAAAGTCTATTTAAATTCTGATCCTGATTTAGAAAAAGAACTCATCAAGACATTTGAAGATAAAAATTTAAAAAAGAAAATACCTCTAAAAATTGTCGTGAGTTCAGAGTCTGGAAAATTAAAAGTTGAGGCATCGGACTTAGATGGGAATACTTCATGCTATATCGCTGATGTCGATTTAGAATTGGCCACAAATAAGGCCAGTACCCAATCTGAAATAAAAGAAGAATTAGGTGCACTTTCTGCAACAGTATACAAGCTTTCAAAGTTTGAATTTAACTTAAATGATGGGATATATTTTATTCATCAGAAATTATTAAAAGAGATACGTCGGTACTTTGTTTCTGAGTTAAATACATTGAGAATCAGAAGGCCAGAAGTTCAATTAAACAATCTCGTTTTACAGCGTAGTGAAATAAAAAAAGTGCCATCTCCCAAGTTAAATGTAACTCTAAGAAGCTTTAAGCAAGTGGAGTATTTTCTTTCTTTTGTTTTTAAAGTTCGCGATGTCATTGGGGTCGTTATTTTAGATTTTGAATTTGGAGTGGATTACAGGCCTTCAGTTATTTTGTTAAAAGAAAATAATATCAAAGTTGGGATTGCGACTACGAGAATTTTAAAGCCTAAAGAGTATTACAATCTAAAGATAATTGATTTGGCAAATCCTGATGCTATCTTAGTGAGAAACCTAGGAGCACTTCATTACTTTAATGAAAATTTTCCGAATAAATATGAACTACTCGGAGATTTTAGTTTAAATGCATCGAACTCCTATACTTATGATTACCTTCTCACAAAAAACCTTAAATCAATCTGCGCTTCGTACGATATTAATTTTGATAGACTAGAAAAACTAATTAAACAGTCTGACCCATCGAAGATTGAAGTTACGATTCATCAGTATATGCCTTCTTTTCATATGGAACATTGTGTTTTTGCCGCTTTTTTATCTAAGGGGCACAGTTTTAGAGATTGTGGAAAACCTTGTGAGAAGCATGAAGTTGAATTAAAAGATCAGTTTGGAAATTTTCATTTTATAAAGGCCGATCAAGAATGCCGAAATACCATGTTCAATGCAATCCCACAGTCTGCAGCTAGAAAAATAAAATCTCTTCGAAATTTGGGAGTAAGTTTTTATCGATTTGAGGCCTTAAATGAAAATATTGATGAATTAGAATTTAAAATTTGCTTATATGCTGACTTACTTCGTACAAATTCTGATGAAGAAGATCTTGAATTATTTAAAAAAATTAAAACCATTGAAAAATATGGAATTGGCGAGGGAACTTTTGTCATGAAAGATGATTACAAAGATAGGAAAAAAAGAAAGCTGCGCTAGCTAGAGGACATCTTCTTTTTTTATTTCTCTAAATTCCCCTGGAAGCAAATTACCAATAGAAAATTTACCTATTTTTACACGAATTAATCGCAATGTTGGATGCCCAATTTTTGCGGTCATTTTTCGGACTTGACGATTTTTTCCCTCTGTCAAAACAATTTCAATCCATGCTGTTGGAATATTTTGTCGCTTTCTTATTGGTGGATCTCGATCTAAGATGCCTACAGGGGTTATTAGTCTTGCAGAGCATTTTTTGGTTAAGTAATCTTCGATAAAAAGTCCATTTTTTAATTTTTCGATTGCTTCATTGTTGGGGATATTTTCAACTTGCGCCCAGTAGGTTTTTTCTTTAAGCGATTTTTTTCCAATAAGACGATCGATAAAGGCCTTGTCATTACTTAATATCAAAAGGCCTTCGGAGTCTTTGTCTAATCTGCCAACCGGGTAGACATCTCTTGGAATATTATACATTTGAGCGAATTTTAACAGAGTAATACTTGGGTCATCTCCACTGAATTGACTAAGTATGCCATACGGTTTGTTAAATGCATAATATTGTAAGTTTTGCATATTAAAATGATATTTAAACTTGCCACATTAGTAAAGATTGATAAAAATTATCAATCTTTTAGTTTGAGTAGTATGAAAGCATTTTTGATTTTATTGATGTTTTTAGTTGGCGGGCAAGATTTGTCCAATGCTTATGCTAAAACCAAAAAGACCAAGATTTCAAAGGTACAAAATAAAAAACAGAAACAGAATAAAAAAAAGAACAAGAAGAGAAGTAAAAGAAAAAAAAATAGTGGCCTAGACTTAAAGGCAATAACCACAAATTCACCAATAGTTAAAAACTTAAATAACGGTGAAAATGATTTTGAAAAAAGTAAGTAATCTTTAAGAGGAAAATATGTTTAAAAAAATGTTAGTTTTAGCACTTATCTCTTTTAATGCATTTGCACTAAATGATCCTATGTTTTTTGAATGTACGGCCCCAAAAATAGAAGGTGTCCACCGTTTTGAAGCTAAGGGCGTTGTTTTTGTAGATGACTTCAATAATGTTGACGGACTAATCACAATTAAAACTTATAAGTCTGAAGAAAATAATTCTGTTTTAATATTTGAACAAATAAAAGTAAGTGGCTACCTCGTATTTCACCCAGCAAAAGATGACTTAAATTCTAGCTTTGAACATTTAAGTTTAAATACCGAAGTACCATATTTAAAAAAGATAAATGTTATTCTTGGGGCAGAACTTCCGATGGTATCAAATGTTCTTTCAATTGATAATTTTATGTACCGATCAAACTGTACAAAAGTTACAGGTTATTTTCTTAGATAATTCATTCTAGAGATAATTTCATTGATTCTACTTTTGCAATCTGATTTTTTTTCAGGTTATGAACTGTATTTCGATGGAGGTCACAAAAACTTCCTAGAATTGATAAAGCAAGCACTCCAGCATTGTACGCATTATTAATTCCAACCGTAGCAACAGGCACACCTTTTGGCATTTGAACAATCGATAGTAACGAGTCGACTCCTTCTATGCTCATTTCGGATTTGATAGGGACTCCAATGACAGGGATAACGGAGAAAGAGGCAAGCATGCCTGGTAAGTGGGCCGCTCCTCCTGCGCCTGCAATAATTAACTTAATTCCTTTATCTTCATATTCCTTGGCCTTTTGACTTAATAAGTGAGGAGTCCTATGGGCCGAGACAACTTCACAAATAGCATCAATATTACTCTCTTTTAAAAATACATATGCTTCTTTCATAATATTCCAATCAGAATTTGATCCCATTACAATTGCTATTTTTTGCTTCATATACGATACCCTTTATAAACTTTATCTACTTCCTGTTTAAATTCATTAATAGATTCATGGTGATTGATAATATTAATATGACCTAGTTTTCTTCCCACGCGCCCTTCTTTTTTACCATAGAGATAAATTTTAAAATCTAAATCTTTTGGAGTGTGAGATAAGATCAGCTCTGGAGGCGATGACTTAATTTTTCCAAGCAAATTAATCATTGCTCCCGATTCGGCCACGATTGAAATTTTGTCATTAAAAAAATTATTATCACCATTATTTAGAGCAATTTCAGCAAGTAAATCAAATTGTCCGATATTACATAAGTCTTGAGTTAAGTGGAGAGAATTATGTGGCCTTGCCGCACCTTCATTAATCAAAATTTGATTGTCGTTTGTAACAAAAAATTCAAATGCAAATAATCCTTTTATTTGCGACTTTTTAATTTTTTCTACGATGGATAGAAATTGATCCTCAAGATTTTTATCGAGCTGAAAAGGGGACAAAACGTAATGGCAGATATTATCTTTCTGCATGTTTAACGAGAGAGGAAATTCTAATGTGTGCTGATTAAATTTTACTAGGCCCAATGAGAATTCATATTTTATCGAGACTAATTCCTCTACTAAAACTGGAAGCGAAGATTTTAATATAAAATCATGTAACTCAAATTGATTGTTGCAAATAAAATTTCCCAGGCCATCGTAACTCATTCGATTTTTTTTTGCCATAACTGGATAAAAATTGACTTTATCAATATCACTTATGTCATAAATTATTTTAAATTTTGGGCCTGGAATGTTTATAGATTCAAAAAAAAGACGCTGATTTACTTTGCCATAAAAGTGTTGATAAGAACTGATATCTGGAATGAAATTTGTATTAATTTGATTTAATTCTTCAAAGGTAAAGAATTCATTTTCCAAGATAATACAATCGCAAATTTCTAATTGTTTTTTTCTTTGGTTAAAATCAGTTTTTAATTTAATTGCATGATCAGGAAAAAATGTTTTACCTGGCTCATCGTCTGATTGATAAAAAATGGTGAAGTTATCAGTTCTTTTTTTTAGAGCAATGGCCGTGTATAATCCAAGTTGCCCTGCGCCAAGTATTCCAATTTTTTTAGTTTTCATAAGTGTATTTAAATAAATTTGCGTTCACTTAGTCAATTTAAAAATTAGCATTACTTATAGCGCTCATAAGTTTTACTAAAAAAGTTCTGGCCAAGATGTTTAAAACTCGTTAGCTTTTTCTACATGTGTGGAATAATCGGCCTAACTAATGTAGATAACGCATCGCTTGAGGTTTTTAGATCTCTTCTTTTGCTTCAACATCGAGGCCAAGATTCTGCTGGAATTTTGTCATACGAGGTGGCCGAAAATAAGTTCCATTTAAAAAAAGAGCTAGGGCTTTTGTCTAGTGTATTTAAGAGCACAGACTTTGAGGAATTGAAGGGAGAATGGGCACTAGGACATACTCGATATTCGACAATTGGAAAAATTGATAAAAACGATATTCAACCAATTACCCAAAATTTCCCGTTGGGTTTTGGGGCCGTTCATAACGGAAACATAGAAAATGTTTCAGAGCTAAAAGAGAAACTTGATAAGGGAGGGCATCATTTAATATCGAATAATGACTTAGAGATTCTTATTCAATTAATAGCAAATGCAATTATCAAAAATCCTGAAGCAAATTTTGCAAATCAACTATTAATTGCGGCCAAAAATATTTTTCAAGATGTTCGTGGTGGATATAGTTTTATTTCTATTATTGCCAAAAAAGGGCTGTTTGCTTTTTGTGATCCATTTGGAATTAGACCTTTAGTTTTAGGTAAAAAAAATCAAAGCTTTATTTTAGCATCTGAATCAAATGTGCTTAGTTTCCTGGGATATGACTTTGTACGCGATATACTTCCAGGAGAAATTATTTTTATAGATTTTGAAAATAACCTGTACGCTGAAATCTTAACTGAAAAACCCTCGCGGCCTTGTATGTTTGAATGGGTTTATTTTTCATCAGTAGAGTCAAAATGGAAAAACTTGAGCACCTATCAAGTAAGATTAGACTTGGGAAATCGCCTGGCCTTAAAAATAAAAAAACAAAAAATACAAATTGATCTTGTTTCGCCTGTTCCTGATACTGGGCGATCAAGCGCAATTGGCCTGAGTGAAACACTTGGTATTCCTTATCGAGAAGTGCTGATAAAAAATCGATACGTACAGCGAAGCTTTATTTTAAATACGGAAGCCAAAAGAAAAGAGGCGGTGGATTTGAAATTTTCAGTTGTTAAGGAATTAGTAGAAGGGAAAAATGTCCTTCTCGTCGATGATAGTATCGTTAGAGGGACAAGCTCAAAAAAAATAATAAGCCTTTTAAAAAAATATAAAGCAAATAAAATATATCTAGCGAGTACTTGTCCACCAATAAAGCATCCATGCTTTTATGGAATTGATTTTCCAAGAAAAGATGATCTGATCATGAATAATTTAAATTCAAAAGAATTGGCCTTAGAGCTTGGCTGCGAGCAGGTTTTTTTTACAGATATAGAAGATCTAAATTTTTCTTTAAAAACTACAAATTACTGTAGTGCTTGTTTAACAGGGGATTATCCTTATGGAACATAAGCTTATACATCGTGGTAGCACAAAAGATATCTATGAGCTTGATCAAGATTATTATATTTTTAAGTTTAGTGATAGATACTCAATTTTTGATTATGGAGAAATGCCGGACATTATACCAGGAAAAGGGCAGTCTATGTGTGATTTTACATATAGATTTTATCGGCATTTAAATGAGCACGGGATAAATAGTCATCTGGCCGGTCGTGGGAAAAATGCTGATGAACTAATTGTAAAAAAAGTCACTCGCACTGGATTTAGTTCTAATTTTAAATCAAGAGTAGAGTTTATACCTCTTGAAGTAATATTTAGATTAGGAGTTGGTGAAGGATCATCGCTTCTTCTCGAAGGGATTGAATTGGGGACTCGGTTTTTATCACCAAGAATAGAATTTACGACAAAACTAGAGAGAGTTGATCGGAAGTTAAATATAGATGAGGCCCAGGAAATATCATCATTAAATCATTACGAGTTTGAATCTTTATTAAGTGTTTCTTCAAAAATTGCAAAAATATTAAATGATTATGTTAGTCTGTCAGGATTTATACTCTGGGACGGCAAATTTGAATTTGCTATCGATCGAAAGTCTGGAGAAATTATTTTAGTCGACTCCTTAAGTATTGATGAAATGCGAATAACATTTAATGGCGTATCTTTATCCAAAGAAATTTTAAGAAAATACTATCGAGATACAGAATGGCATAAAAAACTTGTTCGAGAGAAGAAAAATAATCCCGATGAGTTCTATAAAAATATCGAGGCTCCATCCTTTCTTCCGGTTGAGAAAATTTCGAAAGTGTCTAAGACATACCAAATGGTTCATCAAATTTTAGGCAACAAAATGAACGAGCGCGAATTGTCAGAACTAAATGTATTACTAAAGGAGCTTTAATGATTATTGCAGTTTTTGGTAAAGGCGGAAGAGAGCATGCCATTGCAGACACATTAACTCTTAGTGATGAAGTTGAAAAAGTTTATGTATATCCTGGCAATCCAGGCATGACACTGCTTAATGAAAAGATAGATACTTTTGATCAAATGACATTAGATCAATTTATAGACATGCTAATTTTAAAAAATGTGAGATACGCCATTATTGGCCCGGAACAGTACTTATATGATGGACTTTCAAATCGAATGCGTGAATTAAAAATAAAAGTTCTTGGCGTCAGTCAAGATGCTGCAATTTTAGAAAAATCAAAAAACTTTTCAAAATATTTTATGCATAAACAAGGGATTCCAACTGCTGAATATATCCATTCTAGATCAGTTGAAGAACTTATTTTATTTTCTAAAAAATTAAATAACCAAGTTGTGATAAAAAAATCAGGCCCGGCACTTGGAAAAGGAGTTCATGTACTCGAAGAAGAGGATCAATTACTGCCAATTCTTAAAACTTACTTAAAAGAGGTCGATGATGAAATTTTAATTGAGGAACGATTGTATGGCAAAGAGGTTTCAGTATTCTATTTATGTAGAGGTGAAGAATATTATTTTTTTGGAGATGCCTGTGACTATAAAAGAGTAAATGATTTTAATACCGGCCCAAATACGGGAGGAATGGGAGCATTTTCTCCATCTGGAAAAATGAGTTCAGATTTAAGGGATATTGTTGAGAGGGAAATAGTAAAAAAGACATTAAAGGGCCTTAAAAATGAAGGCATTTATTTTGAAGGGATAATGTTTTTAGGATTAATTATAACGAATACAGGGGTGAAGGTTTTAGAATACAATGTGAGATTTGGTGATCCTGAGACTCAAGCACTTTTACCGTTGTATGGAAATGACTTTTGGCCTTTAGTTAAGAAATTTCTAGATGGTGAAAATTGTCACAATTTAAACAATGTTAGCTTTGAAAATAAAAAAGCAGTCCATATAGTGAAGGCATCACAGAATTATCCTGAAGTGCCAGTGATCGGAAAAATAATTAAGACAGATACTAGCGAACTTGATAAAGGCGGAAAATACTATTTTGCCTCTGTGGTTAAGGATGACAAATCGCTCTTAACTTCAGGTGGAAGGGTTTGCGGTATTACGGTTGTTTCTGATTCGTTAATAAATGCCAGGAAATCGTGTTATGAAAAATTAAATATTGTTAGCTTTGATGGTGAAATTTTCCGATCAGACATAGGGATTGAATATTGAAAACAATTGCTTTAATGGCCTCGCTTACAGGATCTAATGCAATAAACTTAGTCAAGCGATCAGTTGAATTTAAAGAGATACATATTGCTTTGATTGTTGTAGATCAACCATCTTCGCCTTTGTTGAATGAAAAATTAAATATTCCAATATTGTTGATCGAAAAAAGGGACGGGGAATCGAAGACCAGTCACGAGTTAAGAATACTATCAGAGTTGGATAAGTTTAATATCGAATGGATCTTATTATGCGGATACATGTCAATACTGAGTAAAAAGTTTTTAACTCATTTTTACGATTTTAAAACTGGTGTTTATCGCGTGATTAATATTCACCCAAGTTTGTTGCCAAAATATAAAGGGAAGTATGCGTATCGAGATGCCTATGAAGGGGAAGAAAGTTACTCTGGAATTAGTTTGCATTTTGTAAATGAATTTATTGATGAAGGAAAAATTTTATTGCAAATGAAACTTCCAAAAAATCACAATGAATCATTAGACGATTTTATAAGTCGTGGAAAAAAAATAGAATGGGAACTTTACCCAATGGCATTGAAATGGCTGGAGGATCTATGTTGAATATCGCGGTTATTTTTTCAAAGATTGATCTAACGGGAACCGTTTTTTTTATTCATTCAAATACTCAGTTTTTAATAGATGATTTCTCGGATCTTCACAATGAGCCAGATCAAATGTTTTTTTTGAACCCTAAAAAAGAGT
>CAZOXW010000045.1:0-16938 GCA_964583925.1 uncultured Bacteriovorax sp. | reverse complement strand
AGCTAGAAGATTCTATTTTATTTGATGCCAAAGCACCTTCGGCCACAGTAATATAGCAAAGAAAAAAATTGAGTAGGAAAAAAAGATTTCTCATTCTAAAAACTATAACTTTTTGAAGTCTATTTTAGAAGATAAAAACATAAGGAAAAGAAAAATGATCAGCTTTAACAATGTAAGTAAGCATTTTGGGGGCCAAGTTGTTTACAATGATGCTTCTTTTATTTTAAGACCGGGTGATAAAGTAGGTCTGGTTGGTCCAAACGGTGCTGGGAAAACTACCGTTTTTCGAATTCTTATGAAGGAAGAGGGATTTGATGGGGGATCGATTACTGTTCCTGAAAAACTCAGAGTTGCTTATTTTTCCCAAAATATTGGTGAAATGCGGGGGCGTACTGTTATTGAAGAAGTGATGAGTGGAAATCAAAAGGCCTTTACGCTAAAAGCACAAATGAGTGAGCTTGAAAAACAATTAGAAAATCCAGAACTAGACCCTGATACAATGGAAAAAATATTAATTGATTTGGGTGATTATCAAACAGAGTTTGAGAAATTGGGTGGCTACGATATGGATCAAAGGGCAAAAGAAATTGTCACAGGTCTTGGAGTAATGCCGTACGATCATGAACGCGATGTTGGACTTTTCTCTGGTGGATGGAGAATGCGTATTGCGCTGGCCAAAGTTTTAATTCAAAATCCTGATGCAATTTTACTTGATGAGCCGACAAACTACTTAGATCTTGAAAGTATCGTTTGGCTTGAAGAATGGCTAAAAAATTATAAAGGTGCTGTTTTGATGACCAGTCACGATCGAGATTTTCTAAACGGAATCGTCAATCGAATTATTGAAGTTGCCAATAAAACAATCACAACTTTTACTGGCAATTATGATTATTATGAAAAAGAAAAGGCGATTAGAAAAGAGCAGCAGATAGCCCAGTTTGAATCTCAGCAGGCAAATTTAAAAAAAGAAGAAGAATTTATTGCTCGTTTTGCGGCGAGAGCTTCGCATGCAGCGCAAGTTCAATCACGAGTAAAAAAATTAGATAAAATAGATCGGATTGAAATGCCGGCAGAAGATGTGGTTATGGATTTTAAATTCCCTAATCCGCCGCGTGGAAGTAATGATGCTGTTATGATGAAAAACTTAGCAAAAGACTGGACGAGAGATGATGGAAAAATTCATAAAGTTTTTTCGGGCCTATCTGCAACAGTACATCGTCAAGACAAGGTTGCAGTTGTTGGAGTTAATGGTGCAGGAAAATCGACACTCTTAAAAGTTATTTGTGATTTAACTAAGCCAAGTTCCGGTGAAGTAACCATTGGCCCATCTATAAAGATTGGATATTTTTCTCAGTTTTCACTTGAACAACTAAATCCTGAAAATACAGTTTTAGATGAAGTCGGAAGTTATTTAAAGGATGCTTCAAACGGCTATATTAGAAATTTGTTGGCCGCATTTTTATTTCGTGGCGATGATGTAGAAAAAAAGATAAAGGTTTTGTCAGGAGGAGAGAAGTCAAGAGTTGTATTATCGATCTTAATGTCAACTAACAATAATCTTCTTATTTTGGATGAGCCAACCAACCACCTTGATTTAAAATCAAGAGATGTTCTTTTAACAGCACTCCAAGAGTTTGATGGAACCGTTATGTTTGTATCTCACGATCGACATTTTTTACATGGAGTTTCTAATCGTATTTTTGAAGTTGACAAGGGGGGGATTAGAGTTTTTGATACAAACTACCAATACTACCTCGATAAGAAAAAATCTGAAGCGGGTTTATAGTTGTGACGATCGATTATTATTTTGATTTTTTATCTCCGTATTCTTATATGAGTTGGGTTAACACTCGAAAGAAAGATTATCAATTTAACTACCTACCAGTGAGCTTACCTAATATAATCTCTCACTATAAAACTTTAGGGCCTGGGCAAATAAAACCTAAAAGAGATTATCTAACCAGGGAATTACTACGCTATAAAAAATTAAATAATATACCTTTTGTTTTTCCCAAACACCTTCCTTTCAATTCGCTCTATGCTTTAAGGCTTTCTTTAAAAAGTGTGGCCGGAAGTAATCAGAAAAAATTGATTGATGCTTTTTTTAGGGCCGCTTGGGAGTTTGGACTTGATCTAGGAGATACCTTAGTCATAGAAAAAATTTTATTAGAGAATGGTTTAAATCCAAGAGAACTGCTGGATAGAATTAGTGCAAAGGATGTTAAGCTAGAACTCCGTTCGAATATCGAGCAAGCTCTAAATTGTGGTGTTTTTGGAGTGCCAAGTTTTGTTGTTGAAGATGAATTACTTTGGGGAAATGACTCTTTAAAATATTTAGATATGCTCCTAGAGGGTACAGATCCACTAAAAGAAGAAATATTAAAAAATGAATACGAAGATTTTTTAAATCGCTTTCCAATGTAATATTAACCAGAGGTGACTATGAAATTATTAATTGCATTTATTTTTTCTCTAACATCGATGATGACTTACGCATCTAATCCAGTCGTTGTCATTAAAACATCTAAAGGTGAAATTGAAGCAGAGCTTTTTTCAGACAAGGCGCCAATTTCAGTAAAAAATTTTCTACAGTATGTTGAGAAAGGGCAATATAAAGGCACTATTTTTCATCGTGTAATAGACAATTTTATGATCCAAGGTGGAGGTTTCGATAAAGATATGAAAGAAAAATCTGTTTCTTCGCCTATAAAAAATGAAGCTGGCAATGGGTTGAAAAATGAAAATGGAACACTTGCAATGGCACGAACGAATGAAGTTGATAGTGCAACTGCTCAATTTTATATAAATGTGGCCGATAATGCTTTTTTAGATCATCGCGATAATTCACCAATGGGTTACGGTTATGCCGTTTTTGGAAAAGTGACAAAGGGGATGCCGGTTGTAAATCAGATCAAAAAAGCAAAGACGGGAATACGACCTCCCTATGAAGATGTACCATTAGAGCCAATAGTTATTTTGGACATCACAAAAAAGAAGTGATAGTTTAACTTAACACATTCAAAAGGAAAGATTTATGACAATTGCAAAAAACAAAGTTGTCGCCATTGAGTATTCATTAACAGATGGCGATGGAAATTTAATTGATTCATCTAAGGATCACGGACCTTTATATTATATTCAAGGAATTGGAAATTTGATTCCGGGACTTGAGGCCAAGCTTGAAGGGAGAACAATTGGTGACAACTTAAAAGTTGTGATCGCTCCAAAAGATGCTTATGGCGAAAAACA
The DNA here is from genome assembly GCA_964583925.1 of uncultured Bacteriovorax sp. Taxonomy (GTDB): domain Bacteria; phylum Bdellovibrionota; class Bacteriovoracia; order Bacteriovoracales; family Bacteriovoracaceae; genus Bacteriovorax. The sequence continues at coordinate 13,689 of CAZOXW010000045.1, read as the reverse complement.
AGATTCATTAAGACAAGTTGTTCCGCGTTCACAGTTTGAAAATGCTGATCAAATTGAAGTTGGGATGCAGTTTGAAGTTGAGACTGAGCAAGGTGAATTGGTTGTTACTGTTGTAGAAACAGCGACAGATACAATCACGGTAGATGGAAACCACCCGCTTGCTGGAGTTGAACTACACTTTGACGTTACAGTAAAAGAAATTCGTGATGCATCTGCCGAAGAACTTGCTCATGGACATGTTCATGGACAAGGCGGACACCACCACTAAGTAATTTTTGCCAGGCTTATGAAAAATAGGCCTGGCAGTCTCTAAAATCGTTAATTTTTTCTTCAAAAAAACTTGGATGTTCCGCATAGGGAAATGCATTTTTAAAAGCTGGATCGTCGTATCTTTTTATAATCCATGCCGTAAAGTTAATCATTCGATAGGCCCGCAAGATTTCAATTAGATTTAGTTCAGAATAATTAAAATCACGAATAGTTGAATATTCATTTAAAAGAATTTGTCTTTGGTTTAATGTGTATTCATCTCGCCCTGGTAGCAAAAGCCATATATCTTGAACGGCCGGGCCCATGACAAAATCATCAAAGTCAATGAGATGAAAAACACTCTCTCTTCTGATTACATTTCCTAAATGACAATCTCCATGAATCCTAAGAAATGTAGTGTCTGTAAAACGATCTTTGGTTTCTAAGTAAATGTTTTCAAGTGTGGATTTAAAAATAGATTCCAAATGGATTGGAATTTTTTTTGAGTTCAATAAATAATCTAAGTTACTTTTAACATAGGTATCTGCATTTAGCTTCAGGCGATGGTTGGCCTTCTTGAGCGCTCCAACGTTGTGTGTGCGTGCTAGAAGTCTTCCCATTTGCTCTAATTCTTCAGTGTTAAACTCATCTGGTGCTCGGCCACCTTCTTTTTTAAAGAGGGCGTAATATAGACCGAGCTTTTCATCTAGAAAAAGCGTTTGATCATCAATTTTAATCGGGGCAATAACTGGTATTTCGTATTCCTCTAGATCCAATAAATATTCATGCTCTTCTAGAATTTGATCTTTTGTCCATCTGCCAGGACGGTAAAATTTGATAATTTTAAAATGATCTGTTGGATTTTCTGATTTTGATTCAATTTCAATTTCATAAACTCGATTTTCCATCGAATTCATTTGCATCACTCGTCCGGTTGTTTTTAAAGAAAGCCTATCACAGGCGTGAAGAATTTCATCCGGGCCAAGTTCAAAAAAAAATTTAGTTTCTAAATTTCCCCAAATTGAACTCATTAGTGAATCATGTGGTAAACTTCATGCATTTCTTCTTCGAGTAGTTTCATTTTTTCAGAAACAAGAGGGTGATTGCAGTCGTTTGGATTTAGAAGATAGTTCTCAGGCCCAGTTTCTTTAACTAATAATTTGGTTTGCCAGATATTTGATTGAGGCATGTTGATATCTGAAAGAAATTGGAAGCGCTCTTTTATTTCAGGTTTGATGAAGTCTTGAATAGAGCCAAAACTATGATCATTATAAATTTTCTTTCCATTCTCAAGTCTTGCGTAACCTCTAACGACGTAGTCAATATAAACCACATCGCATTCAAATGCCTCAAAAAGATAGTTGATTGCTTTTAATGGGATAATTTCTCCACAGGTTGCAATATCGATGTCCACACGAAAAGAGCAAATTCCATCAGGGTCAGCGGCATCGGGATAGGTATGGGCGGTAATATGTGATTTATCTAGGTGGGCTGAAACTTGCGCAGAAGGAAGAGGTTCACCTCCACCCTTAATATCGCTCATTAGTACCATTGTGGAAGCACCAACTGGATCATAATCTTGGACAGAAATTCCTAAAATATTTGCTTCAATAATTTCTACTATTTTCTTTGAGATATCAGCGATTCTATTCGCATTGTACTTATCATTAATATAATTTACATAAGATGCCTTTTGTTCTTCATTGAGAGCGATACAAAAGTCATAAAGGTTAAAGCTTAAGATTTTTGTCAGATTGTTAAAACCTGTAATTTTAATCTTTTGATTTGGTTCCATTTTTGTCTGCCACATAACGTCCCTAAGCCTTTTTTACAAAGAAAATTATTGCAAATTATTTTTAATCGAACTATCTATGTGACATATATTTTTCACTGTGACAATCAAAATTTGATTAGGAGAGTTATGAAGCAGGTAATTGGAAATGAGGAGTGGTTTACAGAGCGTTATTTTCATAAAAATGTGGCCAGCTCTTTTAAAATAAAATCTGTTTTGCACTCTGAGCAGTCTGAATTTCAAAAAATCGAAGTGTTAGAGACTCATGGAGTAGGGCGCTTATTACTTCTCGATGGAAAAACAATGGTTTCAGAGCGAGATGAATTTGTTTATCACGAGGTAATGGCACACATTCCAAGTATGGTCCATCCTAAAATTAAAAATGTACTTATTATTGGTGGTGGAGACGGGGGAATCGTTCGAGAATTTGTAAAACATCCAGAAATAGAGAGGATTGATTTAGTAGAGATTGATGAAAGAGTAATTGAAGTTTCTAAAAAATATTTTCCAGATTGCACCTCAGGATTATCTGATCGACGAGTAAATATTCGACCTCAAGATGGTGTTGAATATATAAAATCATATAAAGATTTTTTTGATGTCATCATCATTGATTCAACTGATCCTGAAGACTTTGCGGCAGGACTTTTTACAAAAGAATTTTATGGCCATGTTTTTAATGCTCTTACATCAAATGGAATCATGATGGCCCAAACCGAAAATCCGTTTTATGATGAATATGGGATTAAAAGTTTTTACGATAATCTTCGCTCGGTTTATCCTGTCGTAAAATCGTTTACAGGTCCTATGCTTATTTATCCTGGCGTCTTTTGGACATTTGCTTACGCTTCAAAAGGTTTGATACCAACCATATTAAATGAATCAAAAATTCCATTTATGAATGAGCTTGAGGCAAAGTTGAAATGGTATAACCAAGATTGGCATCGATCGGCTTTTAATTTATCAAATATTCATAAGAAAGTGACTGGGTGTTAATTTAGTTCGGTTGTTAGCTTGTAGCCGACTCTAGGGACTGTTTTTAAATGGTCGCGAACTAAGGGAAGTCTTTTCTTTAAAAGCATCAAATGAGTGTCGAGTACATTGTCTGAATTTAAAAATTTTGATCCCCAGACACAACTTATGATGTCTTCTCGGGTGCAGACTTTGTTTAGATTTTCAATTAGCATTTTAAAAAGTTTAAATTGAATTTCTGTTAATTGAATTTCTTCACCATCAAGCCCAACAGAAAGCGAGCTATTTTTAAGGAAAATACTTCGATCACCAAAGCTAAATTTATGCTCTACATTTAGGATTGATTCTACTTTTAAAGTGAGCTGATCAAAATTTATAGGCTTCCTTAGAAAGCTTAAGACTTTCATTTCGATGCCTTCAGAGAGCATATCTACTGTTGGGTAAGCAGAGATTAAAATAACAGGGATATGGCCGAGGTACTGAGTTGCCGCTTTAACAACGTCAAAGCCCGTAGCATTGCCTAAGTAATAATCAGTAATGATCAAATCAAAATTGTTTTTGGAGATGAGTTTGGTTGCCTCTTTTGGATTTTTTGCCACATGAATTTCACCGTATTTTCCGATGATATCCGCGATCATTCCCAATATGGCCTTTTCATCTTCGACAATTAGTATTTTATTCATAAATTCCAAGCATTTATTAAAACTAACTGCTATTATATCAAGAAATTCAATTAATATGCTTAAGCTATTCTAAAATTTTTGGAGCTATGCGAGTGTTAGTAGCTAATATTGAAGCGTTTTTGGCCATTTTTATCTTTTCATTTGTTCCTGTTGCAATTAAGTTTACGGCCGCAAACCCTTATTCCATAGGCATCTTTCGTTTGGCCCTAGCGTCCACTTTTGTTGGCATTTGGTGGTATAAAAAAATCGATTTTAAGTCTTTTTTCGGTGCTCGTTCATGGCGGCTTTATCTTATTGGGATTGTCTTTTTTTTCCACTGGATCACTTATTTTTGGGCAATTAAAATTGGTGGAGCTCAAGCTTGTATTCTTGGAATGAGTACCTATGGAGTTCAACTTATTTTTTATGGGTCAGTCTTTTTAAATTATAAGATGCGGTTTAGAAATTACATTGCTCTCCTATTAGTTTTACTTGGATTATATTTTGTACTTCCTGATTTAAAAAGTGAGAGTAATTTTTCAATAGGCGTTTTATTAGGATTAATTTCAGCAGCATTTTATTCAATTATGCCAATTCTTCACCAGCGAACAAATGCTTTTTTTAAGCATGAGCAGCGGATTTTTTCTCAATTTATTTTTGCTTTTTTTATGTTTTTATTTTTTATTGAAAAGACAGATTGGAATTTAATTATCCGCGATTGGTGGGCCCTTTTATTTTTGGCCATTTTTGGGACCTTAATTGCGCATTCTTTGTGGGCAAAAGCAAGTTCTAGCTTACCAACTTATGTCAGTGGAATATTGTATTATCTAATAACACCAATGGCCCTTATATTATCTTATTTTATTTTAGGGGAAACATTAAATATGGTGCAAATGATAGGATCTGCTTTAATTTTATCTGGCGCAGTTTTTAATATTTGGAGTTCAAAAAATGGAAAAATATAATTTTAAAATAATTGCTCTAAAAAGAGATTTAATAAGAAATTTAAAGCAAGGACATCGTTGGATATTTTCTGACTGTTTTGATCAAAACGAGAGAGAGGAAGAAAGTGGGGTAGCACTTTTGCGATATCGAAGTGAAGATTTAGCAATTGGAGTTTATCAACATGACTCGCATTTGAGGTTTCGGGTTCTTTTTTTGCTTGATGAATTTTTTGTTAAAAAAAATAATTGGGAAGAAAGTTTTAAGCGTTATTTTGAATATAAATTTGATCTTGCAGTAAATTTGAGAATTAATTTTTTAAATAAGGAACAAAATTGTGTCCGACTGATTAATGGAGAAGGAGATGGATTACCAGGTTTAATTGTTGATATTTATAATGACGTTGCAGTAATTAAACATGACCATCCAATTATGGATAAAATATGGAAGAAAGATTTAATTGCTCAAAAAATAGTTAATGCATTTCCCTTCATTAAGCATGTGTATTTAAAAAGAAGAAATGATGACGACGTGAAGGGAGAAAATATAATTGGTGAACTCCCACTTGATGTGACCTTTAAAGAAAATGGTGTGAATTTTTCGGCCAATATTCGCGATGGAGCAAAGACCGGATTTTTTCTTGATCAGCGAGATAATCGATTTCTTATGTCTAAATTTACTAAAAATAAATCAGTTCTAAATTTATTCTCCTACACTGGTGGTTTTTCTATTTTTTCTGCAATCGGAGGAGCAAGCGCTGTAACTTCTGTCGATATTGCAAAAAATGCAATTTTAGCTTGTGAGAAAAATTTTTCTATAAATAATCTTAACACCAAAAGAAAATCGATTGATCAAGATGCATTTGTTTTTATTTCAGAGGCAATTAAAAACAAAGAGCTGTTTGATGTCGTTATTACTGATCCTCCAAGTTTTGCGCCTAACTCTAAATCGATTGAAACAGCGTCAGAGGCCTATAAAAAAGTATTTTCTGATTCACTTAAACTTGTAAATAAAAATGGATTGCTTGCGTTGAGCTCATGCTCTAGCCATATAAATCAACAAATGTTTAATGAAATATGTCAGGAAGTTTTTTCAAAAAATCGCAAAAAAGGGACAATGGTTTATCAAGGTGGTCAAGGTTTTGATCATCCTTACCCACACGCAATGGAGGAGTTAAGATATCTAAAATTCAATCTTTTTAGAATCGACTAACTAGGCAATGGAACTTTGTACCACTTTGTAGATAAAAAAACTAAAATACTATATGCTAATACCTGAGAGTATTTAATGAGCAAGCCAAGAGTATTAATTTTTTTTTTCATCCTGTGTTTTTTCAGTGAAAGCATATTTTCGAGTGCTGATAAAGATTGTTCCGGCCTAAATCATCCAAACTATCAAGATGAGTATCGCGCTTGTCTGCGACTTGAAATTGCCAATCGAGCAGGTGATGAGGGAGTCGATTGTATCGATTGCCTTTTTGGAGAAGAAGAAAAAGGTCCGGCCGCATGGGTACAGGCCTTGGCCGCTGTTGCTCAACCATTGGCCTATCTTGGGTCGGCCTATGTTTCAGCAAAGTACCAGTATAAAGCACAAGAAGCCTGGGCCTCCGCTTATTCAAATGCCTACACTCAATGTACAAATCGATTTAATTCTTATTTAAATTACAACACACAGGCAGGAGCTAATCCGCTTACTTCAACAGAGGCGCAGGCCTTAATGCAAACTTGTAATGGCAATTCATACTCAAGTTATGCTGGTTTTGGAGGCTACGTTGGAAATGGATATGGAGGATTTTCAAACCCATTAACGGCTGGAGGTTATTCCGGTGGGTTTATGTCAGGTATGGTCGGCCCGTATTTTGGCGGGATGAGTGCTGGGGGATTTGGCACAGGACTTGGTATTGGACTTTATTCAGGTTTAAGTGGCTCTCTCTATGGAGGAAGTCCTTATGGAATGTATGGGCAAATGGGGATGAGTTCTAGTCCATATGCACTTAATTATCAAATGTCCCCTTATGGAAACTATGGCGCTTCCATGTATGGCGCAGGAATGGGAGTTAATTCCATGTACGGTGGTAGCGGAATCGGAAGTTCAGTCTATGGCGGTTTTAACCTTTCTGCTCAATTTGGAGTTGGCGGAAGTTCAGGATTTGCCTTCTAATATTTCAAGTTTTGGATGAGAAACAACAAGTCCATGCTTTTTTATTGATTCTAAAATTTTAACAATGATCTGATCACCTAAACGATAGCGCATTGAAAAATCAACCAGTGAATAGAAAACCATAATTTCTAAATAGGATGGATTAGTTTCAACAATTAAAATCCTAATGGGTGGATCTTTCATAATCCCATCGAGTTGGCCAATCCCTTCTGAGATTGCTTGTTTGGCCTTGTTTATATCTACATCATAGGAAAATCTAAAAGTGTGATTCACTCTTATATTTTTATTTCCTTGAGAGATTATAATGATTTCACTTTGTCCAATTGTTCGGTTTGGAATCATGATTAATTCATCTGAAAAACTCATAAGGAAAGTCGCGCGCCAACTTATTTCATGAACTTGACCAAGCCATTTTCGATTGTCATAGTGAACTTCTATCCAGTCGCCAATTTGAAATGGGCTTTCAATTTGAAGTGATACTCCTGAAAATAAATTTCCAAGCGTATCTTGTAGAGCAAGACCGAGCACAAGTGAAAAAACCGCCGAGGTGGCCATTAGCGCTGTTAGATGAATATTGAAAATTGAAGAAGCAATAAGGTTAGCGATAATAAGTGAAAGTATAAAAGTAAATAGATTGACTATAAGTTTGGGAACCCCATGACTCATATTTGAAAAAAAGAGGTATTCATAAACAAGTGCTTGAGAAAGTTTTATGATTCCAACAGCACCAAAAATGAGCGAGGTCAAAGCGAGGTAAGCAGAGACTTTGTAGGCGAGTCCATCGCTTGGAAATTTGTCTAAAAGTTGATACTGAATAACTGTTAAAAATGTAGAGATTAAGAGGTAAATTGGGATATTTTTAAAGCGTGTTTTTAAATTATTATGTCGCTTATCAGAGATATTTTTCAAAAATAACTTATAAAAAATAATTGATAAAAAGAATATTAGCCATGTGACGATATAAGTCTCATCTGAGAGTACGTTATGAATGTCGGCCAATGGAATCCAAGCTGAATGCATATAAATCCTTTTAAAATAGATTTATTTTAGTATAGCATTTAAATCATGAAATCAAAAAAGATATTATTAACGGGATTTGAAGCTTTCGGTGGAGATAATAGGAATCCATCAATGGAAATTGCAAAAGCGGTCAAATCGAATCATTCAGAAGTGGATATTCTTATATTGCCTGTAGAGTATGAAAATGCTTTTTTATTTTTATTAGAAAAAGTAAAAAAGGGAAATTATGATTTTTTGATCATGCTTGGATTAGCAAAATCCAGAAGCAAGTTTGAGCTTGAACATTGTGCGATTAATTTCACAGATAGTAGTATGGCCGACAATTGTGGCGCCTTGGTACTAGGGACAAAAATAGCAGAAGGAGCTCCGGATTTTTTATTTGCTGACGAGTGCTTTTTTGGCCTTGAGCATGAGAATTTAAAACATTCATTTCATGCAGGTAATTTTGTTTGTAACCACCTATATTATAAAATGTTGCATGAAAATATTTTAAAATGTGTATTCATTCATGTTCCGTGGGGGGAAGATCTCAAATCTCAACAAGAACTAAATGCAAAATTTTTGGAAATATTTTTTTACTGTATAAAACTTGTCTAACCCTGTTAGTTTTGTCTATTCCCTGTATAGTTTAATTTTAACTTTTGTTTGCTAATATCAAAAAAAAGCAACAAGGAGTTTGAAATGAAATTATTAATGGCATTATGTGTATTGTTTAGTTTAAATTTAAGCGCAAAAGAAACTCAACTTCCAACTGTAGATCATGTAGAAGTTAAAGAATATGTTGGAAAATGGTATGCGATTTGGTCTCTTCCACAATTTTTTACTAGAAACTGCGTGGCCCAAACAGCAGAGTATGGGATTAAAAATGAAACAACAATTTCTGTACTAAATACCTGCATCAAAAAAAATGGAAAAACCAATACCATCAATGGTCAAGCCGAAGTTACTAATTTTAAAACTAATGCAGAATTAGAAGTAACATTTAACAGCTTTTGGACTAAGCTTTTTAAAGTTAAAGGTGATTACAATATAATTAAGTTAAGCGAATCATATGATACGGTAATGGTTGGCTCAAATGATAGAAAGTCACTTTGGATCATGTCTAGAACTCCTTATTTAAGCGAGGAAACTAAGATTGAGTATGTTAAGCATGCAAAAGAGCTAGGATTTAATGTATCAAAGCTTGAAGAGTCTGTTTTTTAATGTAATTTATTCATAGTGAATTGATCTCCTTAAGATTAATAGTAAATTAACCTAGTTAAAATTTTAAGGAGATCACATGAAAATATTTTTTCTTTTGTCTTTTTTTTCATTATCTTCTTATTCACTTGAAACTGATCAATTTCTTGCTCAAAATGCCAACATTAAAGATTCTGGCGCCGTACTAGATCGATATTTTAACTTGCAAATTGAAAAGGCAATAAATGAGGCAAATACTTCATCAAAAAATAAAAGTTGTCGTGATATTTCAAATTTAGTGATGGATAATTTAGTTGGTGGAAAATATTTTGCAATTAGTGCGATTTCACGATTTGCAACAAAATCAAAAGAAATTGAACGCTTTCCAGATGATTCAGTCTCAAATAAAGAATATGTAAAAATGTCCTTCTATGAAAACTCAGATATTCTTTTAAAAGTAGTAGATTTTGCTCGAACAATTAATGTTTATGGTGTTCATATGGGAACTGATAAATTAGGGCACTTTGCTTTAGTAGGAAGAAATTACTTCCATAACTATCAGTCAAATTTAAAGGATGGACAAGAAAAAGACGAGGCGATAAAAAATGCAATTTTAAAAGGGTATAAAACAGAAAAAGGATTGTTGGGTTACTTGAGCGCTGGGGTCTTATCATACGGAGACATGGAGGCCAATTATCAGGGAATGAAGTTTGCGATTGATCTTTGTGAAGGTGAAAATCCAATGATCATTAAAGAAGATGATTATTTTATAAAAAATCCAAATAATATTTTTAAAATGAATAAATATTTTAACCCAAAAATGGATGAATCCTTTAATTTTAGTTTTTGGAGACCTGGGCAGTATGCTAGAATTAAAGAAAAGCTAGAGAAGAGTTATTGTGAATCTAGAAAAAATCCAATTTATCTTGAGCGTACAAAGAATTATCCAAATCTAGTTAGCTTTAACATAAATGATCAGTTGATTAGAGAATATATTTGGACAATTCCTAAATTTAATCCAAAACTTGAAGATTTTACTAAGTTCTGTCAAAATGAATAAATGAAAAATTTTTTCATTATTCTATTTAGCGTTTTAAGTTTAAATTCAAGTGCAAATCAAAACGAAAAATTTAACGAGATTATTTTTAAAGAATTAAGTACTAATAAAAATTTAGATCTGACTTCAGTAAAAATAGCAGAAGAAGATTTATTAGAGCTCCAGTCTTTAGAATATAATGATTCAACAATAGATAAAAAAATAGATTTTTGGCAAAACTTTATTTTGGCCTTGGCATACTCTGAAAGTTCACTTAACCCCAAAGCAATATCACCAAAAGTAAAGGGAATGCGGGCCTATGGGCTTTTGCAAATTAATCCCCAAACAGCGAAAACTCATTGCGGAGTTGTGACACATACTGATTTAATGGACCCAGAAATTAATTTAATTTGTGGATTAAAGCTGATGAATTGGCAATTAAAAGGAGCACCATTAAAGAATGGAAAATTAATGCGAGCAGATTTGCAAGGAAGGCTATTTGGTAAGAACATTCTTCTTTGGGGCCCTTTAAGATCTGGCGATAAGTTAGGCCGACAGAGGCTCTATCGTTTCTTTTTTTCTGCCGGAAATCGCAATCGAAATAACTCCGATAAGAATGAAAAGAGCTCCCAGAACTTGAATTAGTGAAAGTTTTTCACCTAAAAAAAAGTACGCGATAAAAACAGCAGAAATTGGTTCAGTTGTACTTAAAATAGATGTTTCCACAGCGCTTAACTTTTTTAATCCTTCAAGAAATAGAGTCATTGCTAAAAATGAACATATAAATGCCATCATAAAAATAAAGACGAAGTGTTCTGAGATAATATACTGAACCCTATCAATTGAATTAAAATTTAGAATTGATAGGATGAGCCCTGCTCCAATTTGAACATAAAATGAAGAACTGATAGCACTTACTTTTTCCAAATATTTTCCCGAATAGATAATATAGAGTGAATAAAAAAACGCAGACCCAAGGCCTGCTAGGACATACTTTATTCCAGTGATTTTCCATTCGTCTTTTACTAACAAATACATTCCTAAACTAACAAAAGTTAAGGATGCCATCTTTAATAAATTAAATTTTTCTTTAAGAAATAAAATAGAAATTATGCTGATCATTATTGGGTAGGTATATAGAAGAAGTACTGTTAAAGAAGCGCTTACTCCTGTGAGAGCATAAAAATAGAGGCTTGAAAAAAGTGCATAACCAAAAACGCCAAGTAAAATTGAGATGCCTGCGTTTTTAAATCCAATTAAAAAGTTGCTTTTATCTTTTAGTAAGATGACAAAAAACAAAATGCCCGCTGCCATTGAGTAGCGTAAAGCAAGAAGTTCTCCAGGAAGAAGTGCTTTTTGATACGCCATTTTACCAAAGTATGACAGTAGGCCAAAACAAATTCCCGACAAAATAATTTGGATAATTGCAATTTTTCTCATCTCCTTAATTCTAGTTAAAATCTGACAAAACGACACTGGAAAATCTTGCTTTTAATAAAAATAATTTCTCGCTGCGGTAAAATGAAGATTCAAGTCTTATTTATAAGGGGTTTTAATGCGATTAAAAATTTCTAGATCACTAATATTTGTAGGGGCTTTTTTAATTGGAGCAATTGCTTGTGCAACAGAGAATACTTATAAAAGAGATCCACTTGATCTAGATACATTTTCATACTTAGAACCTAAAATAAGCGAGCTTGGAAAAGAAATGAATCTGTGGGCAACTTACTACTATACAGCAGAAAAAAAAGAAGAGAAAGGTGACTATCCTCTCCGAAATATGAAGTCCGAAATACTCGGCCCATACTTTTCTAAAAAATCTTGGTGCATGATTGCGCTTGAAGGTTCTGTACGAGTTATAGATTTAAAAGGTGAGTCAAAAACATATAACTACGCTGGAACAACAAGTGATAGTGCTATAAATTGCAAAGAATTTTTTAAATATGATGTAAGTAAGACAAAGTTTAATGAGGCCCAAGGCCCATGGGGAGATGGACTTTTAAACCAATATATTCTCTCGCCTTTTAGAACACTTGCCACCGATGCAAATGTAATTAAACCTGGAACTGTCGTTTACATTCCGAGTGCTCGTGGCACTAGTTTAAAATTGCCAAATGGGAAGATCGTAAATCATGATGGTTATTTTTTTGCAGGTGATAAAGGGGGGGCGATTAAGGGAAATCATATAGATGTTTTTATTGGGACAGATTTAGATGCTCCATATTTTAAGTGGATTGGCAGTAAAGAATCAAAAACTTTTAAGGCATACATTGTAAATGACCCTAAAATAATTGCTGAATTAACTACACTACATGCTATGTGATTTGTTTGTCTAAGCTATTTTTGGTGTCTTTAGAATGACAAAGAATTAAAAAAAATGAATAATATAATTCTAGATATAATTATCATAGGATCATATTATGCCAGTTACGATTACCAGAAACCCAAATCTTTCAAAATCTTCTCAACTTTCAAATTTAAAAAATGAAGTTCAGATTAATTTCAAAAATATTTATAATAAATCTTGGTGGACAGGCCTTTCTCCCGAGGAGTGTCCTGGATTTGATAAAGAGAAAAAATGTTTAGTTTCATTACCTTTTTTAAATTTGTCGACTTGTACTCGACAAGATGTCTTAGATAGTTTTAACAATGTTTGGACGATCACGGAGCTGTTGTTTCAAAGTTTGAAGACAGAGGAAACATTTATTCGCTCGCCATATCACGGCCTAAGACATCCAATGATTTTTTATTATGGACATACGGCAGTTGTCTATTTTAATAAAATGCGATTGGCCGGAATATTTAAGGAACCAATAAATCTTTATCTGGAGAAAATACTAGAAACTGGTGTTGATGAGATGAGTTGGGACGATATGAGCAAAAATGAGATGAAGTGGCCTTCAGTTGAAGAAGTTCATTCATATCGAAAAACTATCTATGAAAAGATAGTAGACTTTATTAAAAATTGTTCTGAATTAGATGAGTCACCAGAAAAGCGTAATTTTTTACACACTTCACAGCTCTGGGCGCTTTGGATGGGAATGGAGCACGAGAAAATTCACATTGAAACTTCATCTGTTTTGATACGCGAGTTACCGTTAAACTTAGTGGAGAGACCAGAGTTTTTTCCACCGCTGCATCCAGATTTGTCGAGTGATCTTGTTTTTACAAATAACTGGATTAAGGGAAGCGCTAAGGAAGTTGTCATTGGAAAACCAGCGAATGAGCCAAGCTATGGCTGGGATAATGAGTATGGCAATCGAAAACTTCAAATAAAAGAGTTTATGTTTTCAAAGTACCAAATAACGAATCGAGAATATTTTGATTTTGTTTCATCGGGGGCGTATGTCGTTGATAAATATTGGTCTCCAGAAGGACTGATGTGGAGAAAATTTAGAAACACTAAGCGTCCAACTTTTTGGGTGGGAGTTGGCCCTGAAGGATCTCATGATTATGAGTTGCGCACAATTTTTGAATATATAAAAATGCCGTGGAATGCACCAGTTGAAGTTAATTTTCATGAAGCATTGGCGTATGCTAATTGGAAAAAAGAGCAAGATCAATCAGCATATAATTATCGATTATTTACTGAGGCTGAATTTATATCACTTAGAAAAAAAGGTGAAGACCCAGTATTTAAAAAGACATCACTCAATTTTAATTTAAACTATTCTTCA
>CAZOXW010000044.1:0-17589 GCA_964583925.1 uncultured Bacteriovorax sp. | reverse complement strand
ATTCTCATCGTTGATTGAAGCCTTGCGGCCTCAAAATCGTTTAACTTTTTATTCTATTTTTAAAGAGCAATATCCAATTGGGAAATCAGTAAGTATTTTTCAAAACTGGATGAGAGGCGATATTAAGTTAGCTAAAACCTATCGTCAATACTTTTTTTCACTTTTTTATTTTTTTAATTCAAATCCAGCATCAGTAGTTGCTTTAATTAAACTAGCTTCCGCAGATTTCAGAAAATCAGTGGTCAAAGTCCCGCATTCATCGGCTAAAACAGCTCTCAACGTTACATATTTTTTAGATTCTTGCGTAAAAATATCGAGTACTTCAATAGAATCAAGCTCTTTCATTCTTACTTTCTGTGCGGCCTTAACGATCTCGCCAATATATTGATCCTTGTCGGCCGTCACTGTCCAATCAAATGAAGATGATGGAAATTTATTTAGAGGCTTATACTTGACCTTTTCCTTGAGGGCAAGATCAGCAATATTCGTTAAATCAAACATGAAAAAGGCAAAGTGCCCTTTGATTTTTAACTTAGAAAGCAAAAGAGGATGAACAGAAAAAATTGAAGCAATCATTTTACCAGCAATTCTAAAATCTCTATGCTCTACCGGATGAATCCCCTCCCAGTCTAATGGCAATACAGAACTTTTAAATTTTGGATTTGGAAGTACTGGCTCACTAGAAAGTCCAATTGAATCCAAGAGAGATAAACTCGAGTTTAATAAATCAACAAATGCACTCGAATCACGGTCGTAAGCTCCAATGCATAAAATATTTGATTCCTGTGAAAAATTAACTCCTGGGGTGTAAACTCTTCCAATTTCAAAGATCTTAAAACGATCTTGATACTTTGAGTTTAATTCTAAAGCAGAAAGAAATGATGGAATCATACTTGGCCGCATGATTGAATAATCACTTGAAATTGAATTAAACAATTCTAAAACTTCACTATTTTTAAATTTATATTTTTCTAAAACATCTTTACCCAAAAGCGGATATGTCATCACTTCAAAAAAGCGATCGTAAACCAAAAAATTTTTAATTTTTCTTTGAAGTTTTTGCATTTGAGTTAATTTAACTGGAGCGATACCATCCAAGGGAGAAACCGGAGTGATATTATCATAGCCAATAATTCTCCCAATCTCCTCAATAATATCCTGCTCATTTTCAATATCTTTTGTTGATCTATAACTTGGGACAGTCAGTTCAAGAATAGCACCACTTAATTTAGTTGCTTTAAATCCTAAATAATCGAGAATCGAAATTACTTTATCTTCAGAAATTTCTTTTCCTAAAACATTAGAAATTCGAGAGGCCGAAGTTGTCACTTTTAAGGGAGAAAAAGAATTTAATGGAATACCGGCATATTCAATTTTTCCAATAACTTTGGCAGTTGGATTAAGCTCTAAAATGAGTTCAAGAGTACGTAGCAGGGTTCTTAGGGAAAGTTGTGAGTCCAAACTCTTTTCATAGCGTTGAGATGAATCTGTTCGAAGACCTAAACGAGTCGAAGTACGTCTAACATTGGCAGCTTTCCAATTGGCAACCTCAATAAAAATTTCATCCGTCTCATCACTTACTCCTGATGATTTCCCTCCCATAATACCAGCGAGAACAAGCGGTCCTTCGCTATCCGAAATTACAGTATCACCAGAAATTAATAAACGTTCAACATCGTCGAGAGTTATAAATTTGGCGCTCGAAGAAAGAGATTGAATCGTAAGAGTGTCACCTTTAATTTTTTTGCGATCAAAAATATGTAAAGGAAGACCTAATTCAAGCATTACATAATTTGAAATATCGACAATTGAATTGATCGACCGAAGTCCAGTAACTTCTAGCCTTCTTTTCATCCAATCAGGAGTGTTTCCAACCTTAACCCCGCTTAAAGATAGGCCAAAATATGAAATACCTGCACTGTCGCCATGAAATTTAATTTTGATTGGCGAGGGAGAAGAATTCTCTGCAATGGAAAGTAGCTTTGATTCCCATTCCCTATTAAACCGATCAGAAAGTTTAGATTCGAAAATTGCAGAAAATTCTCGTGCGATACCATAGTGTCCCCAAAGGTCTGGTCTATGTGTTAAGGATTTATTATCTACATCAATAATTATATCTTTTTTTAACTTTAGATAATCAATCATTTTAGTACCAACAGGGGTATTAGAATCTAATTCCCAAATACCGTCGAGTGTCGTTGGAATACCTAATTCCTCTTGAGAACATAACATTCCTTCTGACAAGATCCCTCTTATTTTTTTAGGCTCAAGGGTCATTCCGTTTGGAAGTGATAACCCAACTCGCGCATAAGGAATTTTTATCCCGACTTTTACGTTATTGGCACCACAAACAACTCTACGAGTTTCTGAATCATTAATTTTAAAAGTGACTAAATTTAATTTGTCTGCTTCAGGATGCTTTTCAAATGAAACAATTTCGACAACGATAATCTCTTCAAAAATCTCACCACAAGTCTTAATTTCTTCAATTTCTGCAGTTGCTAAAGTAAATTTAGTTCCCAAAGTTTTTATGTCTAAGTCTGGAATTGAAACGAAATCTTTAATCCAATCGATTGAAATTAACATAGATAAATCCTAATTTTAAAATTGCTTAAATTGTGAGTTAAAACGTAAATCTGCACTTTGTAGATGCCTAATATCATCAATGCCATATTTCATCATTACTAGCCGGTCTAGCCCTAGGCCAAAAGCAAAACCATTATAAACCTCAGGATCAATTCCACCTGCTTTTAAAACATTTGAATGTACCATTCCACAAGGCAATAACTCAACCCAGCCAACATGCTTACATACAGAACACCCCTTACCAGAGCAAATCAAACATTTAATATCTAACTCAAAACCTGGCTCAACAAACGGAAAAAAGCCAGGTCGAAGTCGAACCTCTACTTCTTTTTTAAAAATTTCTTTTAAAATCGTTTTCATAAAGTAAATTAAATTACTAACAGAAATATCTTTTCCAACCATCATACCTTCTAATTGAGTAAAAACCATTTCGTGTGAAGCATCCGTTCGCTCACATCTAAACACAATGCCAGGTGCAATGAAGCGAAAAGGAGGCTTTCGACTCATCATTCCTCTCACCTGAATGGTTGAAGTGTGAGTGCGCAGTAAATGCTTTTTTCCTTCACTTGGAGCATGCGGATTGTGAAACCAAAAAGTGTCTTGCATATCGCGAGCAGGATGGTCAGAAGGAATATTCAAAGCTTCAAAATTGTGAAATTCATCTTCAATATGTGGCCCGTCTAAAATTTCAAACCCCATAGAAAGAAAAATATCCTCTATTTCTTCTTGAATAATTGTTCTAGGATGAAAGCCACCATGCTTTATTTTTTTGTAAAATAAATTATTCGTTGCCGATATATCAATTTTATTTTTTAAAAGCTTGGCATTTGCTTCTTCACGTTCAAGCACTAAAAGTGCTGAATCAATTTCTTGAGTTATATAATCCTTTAACTGGTTTGCAAGAGGCCCAAAAGATTTCTTCTCTTCAACTGACATATCTTTAAGTGATTTTAATAAATCAGAAACAACACCAGTTTTACCAAGATAATGGGATTTTAAATTTAAAAGCTCTGCTTCTTTTTTTAGTTCTTTTAATTTTTGATTAAACTCTAGCTTAATTTGATCCAAATTGTTACTCATATTTTTCCTGCTTAAAATTGCAATTCTCGAAGGGAAAATATTTTCACGTAAGAGCTGTTTTGACAAGAACTTCTAAAGGCAAAAAAAAGGAACACATTTAAATGTGTTCCTTTTTAAAATACAAAATTAAAAAAAGATTAATCAATTTTTTAAATAAGGCCAAACCTTAGGCCATTTGCTTTTTGACCCTCCCGAGGTATCAAAATAAAAATGAATGTCGTCTCAAAAAAAATCCGTCAAGAATGTTACGGACCCAATAATCCTCCCAAAGATCGACTCCTCTTTTGGCATATCGCTCACCACGCTACACCAACCCGCTGACGTTCAAACAAAGAAGATGATCTTTCCGTTTCGGCAACCAAGTAACTCATATGCGAAACACCGCACTTAGAGACTTACGCTTTGCTCCTCTAAAATTTCTAATAGAGTCGCCCTTTCCACGGGTTTTATCGAACATTTAAAAAATATCACAGCGCATCAAAAAAGTCAAGAACTAAAACTTTTAAGAGTTCAAAGAAAGTAAGCTTCTGGCCCAATTAAAAAAAGATATGAAATCTTGGTGCTGATAATCAGGATAAGTCCAAGGCAATGAAGAAAATGTATTTTCTTTAAAAATGAGATTCAAATCTGCATAGACACCATCTTTTAAGTAAATCCGGTGAACGAAACTTTTTCCAGTGGCCAAAACTACATTTTCCAAAGATAAAATTCCAACATCTAAATTTATCGTTCTTCTGCCATTTAAGGAAAACTGCAATTCTTTTTTAGTGGCCCAAATTTTTAGTTCAACTAAAAGGTCTTTTGGCATTTTTTTTTGACCAAGAATAATTAGTCGGCAAAGAGTGTCCTTCTCTCCCATTTCGCGACTATAAAAATCTTTCATAGGAAAAAAATCATGTGAGAAGTAAATCAATTGTCCGCAGGTAGTCTCAAATTCTTCAATAATCGAACTAATATCTGCTTTTTTTAGAGATAAGATGCTTAAAAAATAGAATGCATTTCCACTCGGAAGTAACTGGCTCATTAATTAAAGTTTTAATTTGGTTTTATTATAAAAGTCAGTTAACTCTAAAATATCAACAGTCGCTGTTCCCTTTTTAGCGACGACTACTCCAGACGCGCAATTACCAATAAATGCGGCCTCAAGCAAACTAGATCCAGCAACCATGGCCGCAGTTAAAACGCTTATGGCCGTATCGCCCGCTCCAGAAACATCAAAAACTTCAGTTGCAACTGTTGGGATAATTGCCACTTTACCTGAAGTTGATGTATCGAGAACGGCCATACCTTCAGCCCCTAATGTTACAACTAAATATTTAAGTCCTAATTTATCAACTAAAATTTCAGAAATTTTTTCAATATTTTTTTCTTTAAAACCAAGTTGCTCTACCATAAGCTTCGCTTCTTTCATATTCGGCTTAAGTAAAGTGGCTCCTTTATAAAATAAAGGCGGGGTGGAAACTCCTGGATCAACTGCGATAAATTTATTTTTCTCCACATATGATTTTATTAAGTTCTTAATCAAATCCTCTGTTAAAGTTCCTTTTGCATAATCTTCTAAAATAAGAGCTGAATGATTGTCGATAAATTCATTTACTCTATTGAATAATTTTTTTTCTGTCTCCTTAGAAATTGGATCAGAAGATTCATAATCAATCCGACAAATTTGCTGAGTATTTGTCGTTACACGTTCTTTAAAAATAGTCGGTCTTGATTCATCATTTACAATTCCCCATGTTTTTAAATTTTCATCTTCTAATAAATTTTCAAAGACACTTGCGTTGCTATCATTACCAATAACACCACAAAGGGTAGAACCTATTCCAAGTGTTTTTAAATTATGTGAAATATTCGCAGCAAGACCCAATTTTAACCATTCCTTAGAAACTTCTAAAACGGGTACTGGTGCTTCTGGAGAAATTCTCCTAACTTCGCCAAAAGTATATTTATCAATCCCGACATCGCCAACAACCACAATTGGCCCTAACGTCTTAAATTTTTGAACTAGAGATAAAAAACGATCATTTGAAATAATAGTATTCATTATAAACTCACTAAGCTAGTTGCATGCTTTACAATATCTTCAACCTCAATCTTCCCCATACATTCATAGTAGGGGCAAGATTTTAAGGCACATTTATAGACTTCACCACAAATAACATCAGGATAGGCAATTTTCAAGCGACTAGACTCATGTCCAACAGGTCCCCATCTTTTAGTAGATTGAACTTTTATTGGAGAATAGATTCCAATAACTGGAACATTTAGTGCAGTCGCAATATGAGTCGTTCCTGTACTTGGGCCCAAAAATAGCTTGGCTGAACTTAAAATAGACATATAAAATGAAAGTCCGAGCTCTTGACCATTAAAAAAATAAACTGGTAGATTTTTATTTTTTTCTTCAGAAAGTAAATCTTTTAATCCTAGCAAAAATCTCTCGTCACTTGGAGTATGTGAAATAATATAATTAAACATTCCTGGAAATTTCTGCTCCATCTTCACGATAAATCGTCCATAATTTCGAGAAGACCAATTAAGTGTATGACCTGTCATTCCTGGATGGATAAAAATTAATTTTTTGTTTGTATCTAAGTTATGCTTAATTAAATCTTTATTAAAAATTTCGAAATTTTCTGAACTATTCTTAAGAACTGAAATAGTTGGAACATAATTTCCCAACTCTGAGTAATGGTACTTTACTCCAAGTGGTGAAAGTAAATTAATGTTATATTCAATCTCATGCATAGACACCATTGAGCGCTTCTGGCGAATTCCTTTATTTAAAAATATAAAAGTGTGCCAACGAGAAATAAGCCCTCCACGAAACTTTACCCGCATCAGCCATGCTATAAAATTAGGCAAATATCCTCCACCTATAAAAAAATAGTGAGTGGGTTTTACTTCGCTAAAAATTGAAATTATTTGAGCAATTTTAGAATAAAATGGAGTTGAACGGTTATATATTTTAACATCGTCGATGTAAGGATGATCCAATAGTAAACTAGAACTTTTTGAAACGACTAGAAATGTTATGTGACAATCTGGAAACTTCTCTTTCAAAACTTTTGCAACCGGTGTCGTTAAAATAGTATCCCCAATAGCATCAGTTCGATTGATCAATATTTTCATAGCTCGAAACCTAAATCTCCTGCTCTAAAACGAACTTCACGTGAAAGCCAAGAAATGATGTCCGCTAAAGTCATTTCAGATGTATCAAGCAAAATTGCATCATCAGCTTTTTTTAAAGGAGCGACCGAGCGATTTGTATCAGTAAAATCTCTTTTTTCTACATCGATAATAATTTGCTCTAAACTTAAACTTGAATCTCCATTTTCGCGGAGTTGATTTAATCTTCTAGTTGCTCTAACTTTTGATGAAGCTGTAATAAAAAACTTTGAAAAAGCATTTGGAAAAACAACAGTGCCAATATCTCTTCCTTCCATTACGCATACTTTATTTTTTGCAAGTTCTCGCTGAAAATTTAAAAGGTATTCTCTGACAGAAGGCAGTTGTGAAATAATTGATGCAAGTTTTGATACATGGTGCTCTCGTATTTTGGAACTAAGATCTTCATCATTAATTCTAATTAAAATACTGTCACTCACACCATATTCAAGCTTAATTGATTCTAAAAAGTTTTTTAAATTTAGATCTTCAACAAATGCGATGTTATTTTTATCACAGGCATAGGCGAGAGCACGAAACATTGCCCCTGTGTCGATGTATAATACACCAAGAGTCTTCGCTAGCTCTTTTGCAACAGTTGACTTGCCAGATCCAGACGGGCCATCAATTGCAATTACTTTTTCAAAATTAGTACTTTTCATTATCCCTATAAGTGTAAGGAGAAAAGGTATTATGTACAGAATTTTCTTTAATGATTCTGATATTATAAGGAAAATTAATTTTGAGAAATAAATGATTTCGCTTTACTAGGAGAAATTGCAATTATATTTGAATAATTCCTACTAAATTTTTGATAATTTTTTAACACACTTTGATAATAATCATTTGCGGAAAGGTCTAGATTATCTTTTTTTACTAATAATGTTTTTAATCTATTTGGCCCGACATTATAGGCAACTGTCGCCGATATGAAATCCATTCTAAAGTTTTGCAATAATTTTTTTAAGTAAAAAGCTCCAAGAGTTAAATTTAGTTTTACATCCTCTAAATCAGGTCTAACTTCGTCCTCCCTATTTCCTAAAAGTGAGAGAAGATGAAGAGCAGTATCATCTTTTAACTGCATCAATCCTCGAGCATTTTTAGGACTTACTGCATTGACAATAAAGCGACTCTCAACCATTGCTATCGATAGAAACCAAAATGGATCTATTTGGTGCTCTTCAGAAATTTCAAGTATGAGACTTAAATTTTTTCTTAAATTATCAGAGTCAGTTTTTGAAAGTGTAGAAAGGATAATGGATTCAAATTGCTCTTTATCAAGCTTGGAAATAGATTCAAGGTCATAACTTAAAAATGTAGGTGTGCTTGTTGTTTTAAATTGGTAGCTTTTTTCCAACTTCAAAGGAATTGGCCCATAAGGAATTTCATTCAATTTTTCTAGGGCGGTTAAATGAAACCCGGCCAAAATCCCCGAACAAAACCAGAGACTAATGACTACCGGAGTTAGAAGTAATAATTTATACATAATAAACGAGTATCGAAACTAATAGGCCTTCGTCTAGACTCTCACCGTCAGTGTGAATATTTTTCAAAAAATCAAATTTTACTAATTTCAATAAGTTTTTCACCGATTCTTCATTTTTTGAATATAATTTAAAAAAATAAATAATTATGAAGGAATTTTTTATGAATAAAAGTTTAGGCGTTAACCAGTTAAAAAATCAGACATCGATTTATTTAAAATCCCACGCAGACCAAAAAATTCATTGGTGGCCCTGGGGCCCTGAAGCTCTTATGCATGCTAAAGAAAATAATCTGCCGATTTTTTTATCCATTGGCTATTCGAGTTGTCACTGGTGTCATGAAATGTCGAGAGTTACATTCAAAAACGATGATATTGCAAATTTTTTAAATGAACACTTTGTTTCAATAAAAGTTGATCGAGAAGAATTTCCCGATATTGATAGCTATTTTCAAGAGGGTGCAAAATTATTTTTAAAAAATGGAGGATGGCCCCTTTCCGTCTTTATGTTAAATGATCTAAGGCCATTTTATATCGGTACTTACTTTCCACCTTACTCTGAAAAAAATCAATCTCCTGGTTTTTTAGAGCTTATAAAAGAACTTTCTCGTGCATATCGGGAAGATGCAGATTCGATTAAGGCCAATGCTGAAAAAGTATTTCAGGCCATTAATCAAGGGCCGATAGTAGCAGAGAGGGTGCAATTTGAAGGGCACTTCCCTTCCCCACATGCCATTTTAGAGGCCACAAAAGAGTTTCATGATCTGGAAAATGGAGGCTTTAAATCTGCTCCTAAGTTTCCTCAATTTTCTTTTTATGAATGGGCCATTGAACAAATGCTCGAAGGCATGATTCAAAAAGAGCATGGTGAATTTATTATAAAAACTATTGAAAAAATGCTTTGTGGTGGTCTCTATGATCATGCACGCGGGGGAATGCATCGCTATTCAACAGATGAAAAATGGCTTGTCCCACATTTTGAAAAAATGCTTTACGATCAGGCCGGGCTTTTAAAACTTTTAACCAAGACCAGTTTACTTTACCCTGCACCTTTAATCTATGATGCAATCATTGATACACTCGATTATTTAGAACAAGAAATGCTAAGTGAAGACGGTTATTTTTTTAGTGCACAAGACTCTGTAAGCGAAGGAGTTGAAGGGCTTTACCACACCTTTACGTATGAAGAATTTGAAGATGCCATTAATCAGTATGACAATGAGAATGAAGAACTTTCAAAAGAACTAGAAGAAATTAAAAAGTGGTTTAATATTTCAAAAGAAGGAAATTTCCAAAATAAACTCAATATTATAAATCTAGATTACGACCAAAGAGAAAGCCTCTATCGAGAAGATAAGTGGAACACTATTAGAAAAACCAAAAAGGCCATTTTAATTGAAAGAGCGCGCAGACTTCCACCGGTAACAGATACTAAAGGGATCGCAAGTTGGAACTTTATGCTTCTTAGCGCGCTCACAGATGTTATTCAATATAATCAAATTGATTTTATTAAGAGAAAGGCATCACAGCTATTAGCAAATATTTTAGAAAAAAATATAAGCACATTTCTCATTATCGAAAATGATAAGATGAGACTTAGACACGTGACAGGTCATGAACATACTCACCCATACCTTGAAGATTTTGTGACTTTTTCAGAAACTCAACTACGGATGTATGAGATCTCTGCCAATCCTATTTTTAAGCAAAACTTTAAGGATACCTTGGAGTTTATTACAAAAGAATTTTTAGAAGAAGATAAACTACTTACCAGAGCAAAATTTGCCACCAACTTTGAACAATACCCTAATCACGAATACACAGTCTTCGACAATTCCTTCAAATCAGTTGTCGCAACTTACCTTCTCATGATGAAAAAAGCGGCGCTCTTATTTAAAGATCTTGATTATCTCGAAGAAGTTTCAAAACTTGAAGATAGAATGGGCCAAATTGTATTGAGATATAACCCCATCGGTGCAGGAGAAGCACTTCGAGTTCTAACTTATCCCAACGAAGCTTATAAGGTACTTGAAGTACCTGCAACTTGGGCCCAAAACGAAGAATTTATGAAGCTTACTTCATATTTTCTAAGCAGATTTGTCATTTCATATACTGATGAAACTGATATATGGCAGATTTGCAATCTTAAGAGTTGTGAATTAAAAGGTATAGGGATTGAAGAATTTAAAAAACTTCTATTGCCTAAGGAAAGTTAATCAGATGTCCCTATTGCCTCTACAAAATTTGACAATTATTGATCTTAGTTATCGTTTGCCCGGTCCATACTGTGGCAAACTTCTTTCAGATCTTGGAGCAAATGTTTTAAAAATTGAAGATGTAAATCACGGAGATCAATTTTACTCAGGAGCACTGTCTAAAGACGAGCCACTCTTTAAAAAATGGTACCAAGTTTTAAATCAAAATAAAAAAGAAGTGCTGTTAGATTTTTCAAGCAATAGAGATCAAGATAAACTAAAGGAAATAATTCTAAATGCTGATGGCCTACTCTATGGCCTTCCTGAAAAAATTAAAACAAAACTTCAACTCGAAAGTTTACTAAAAAACCAAAGGCGCTCGTTTGTCTCAATTGAATTTTTAGCATCTAAAACTCAAGGGCATTTCCTGCATGACTTAAATGCATTGGCCAAAAGTGGTCTTTTGCAACTCCATATAAAAGACCGCATTGACGATATTATTTCACCTCCATTTCTACCTTTTGCAGGACTCAATTTGGGCATTCGTGCTGCTTTAAATTTTACCTCTCACTATCTTTATTCATTAAAAAATAATTCTTCTGTTGACTTAAAAATGTATTTAGACGAAACAACTAGTGATAGTTATAGTTTGTTTTGGCCCAATGAAGATCGCTCACAAAATATGTTTAACTATCTTCACAATGGTGCATTTCCCTGCTATTCAATCTATAAAACTAAAGATCAAAAATATTTTGCTCTTGCGGCAATAGAAAATAAATTTTGGAGTTTATTCTGTTCTAAATTTAAACTCGATCAAAACCTCGATCGTTTTTACAATCAAGATCAATCAGTATTTCAGATTATCTCATTTAAATTCAAATCTCTAAATGCTGAAGAGATTTTGGAAATTATGGGTTCTGATGAACTTTGTCTAACAATTATTTGATTCATTTGATTTAAAATCATCGCGACTAATTCATTCCTTTCAAAGGGTAATTTTTTAAAAAAGCTTTCAAGTGAAGTATAAAATTCTGGTGGGAGTCCACATGGGTAAACTTTTTTTAATTCGAAAAACATTTCCTCATCATGGCCTAAATTTAGCGCTAATCCATGATAAGTAACATAGCGACTTGCCGCTAGTCCCATAGAGGCAATTTTATACTGGCCTCCTATTTCATCTTTTAACCAAAGCCCTAATAAGTCTTTTCTTACATAAAACTTATTAAATTGAAATTTCTCACTCAATATTTTTTGAACAACTTCTAGGACTAAAAGCATAAAATCAAATATTTTGAATTGATAATGATTGAGATTTATAATGGGATAAAACACTAACTGCGAGCGATAATGAAAAGTTAAACCTCCACCACGTTTAATTGAAATTGTATCATAACCTAGTCCACTCTTAAGCTCTTCATCAAAATCAATCAATGAAATATTTGAATCTTTTTGTTTTTGTAACCCTCTTCCAAGAGTAAAGACATTCGGGTGAGAGCAAAAAATAAATATATAGAGAGTGGGATTTTGAATAACAAATGAAACAGCACGCTCTTGAATCAAAAGCATCTTTTGATAGTCAACCTCAAATTCAGTGATGACTAGTAAGTTTTCAATGATACTAAATGAAGAATCATCTATTTTAAAGTCATGTTTAATTTCTGAAATAAAATTACAAAACATTAAACTTTGATTCCTTTCTTTTCAAGATGAAGTAAATAATCAATTGCTTTATAACTTGATCGAACAAGCGGTCCCGATGCAACAAAGTCAAAACCTAAATCGTTCGCAATTTCTTTAAGCTCAAAAAATTCCGTTGGCGAATAATATTTTTTTATCTCTAAATGTCTCTGAGTTGGTCTTAAGTACTGTCCGATTGTTAAAATATTACAACCAACCGAACGAAGATCTTTCATGGCAGAAACTAGCTCCTCTTTTGATTCACCAACTCCAACCATTAATGAAGATTTTGTTGTAATTTCTGGATAAAAATCTTTATAAAATTTTAAACAATCTAAACTTTGATCATAGCCAGCACGTCGATCACGAACTATTGATGTTTTCGACCTAACCGTTTCAAGATTATGAGCGATAACAAAAGGTCTTGACTGGGCCAATGTATGCATGGCCCTAGGATCACCATTAAAATCAGGAATTAAAACTTCTACGTAGACCGATGGATGATCAGTATGAATCCTCTCAATGACATTTCTAAAATGAGTTGCTCCAAAATCTGGTAAATCATCTCGATCTACACTTGTAATAACAATATAACGTAGAGACATTGTCTTTACCATTAGAGAGGCATTACTAACTTCATCTAAATTTATAAAACCTTTAGGATTGCCAGTACTGATATCGCAAAACTTGCAGGCCCGTGTGCATGTATCACCTAAAATCATAATTGTTGCGGTCTTTTTAGACCAGCATTCTGATATATTGGGACATGATGCCTCTTCACAAACGGTATGAAGATTTTTTGACTTCAAATTTAACTTTATTTCGTTGTAGGACTTTAATTCTTCACCATGAGGCAGACGAACTTTAAGCCAATCAGGTTTTTTTATATACGGTGCACTTTCTGACATTTTAACCTCACGAAGAGTAGCATTTTGTCTCTGCAAAACGCCAATATCTCTTCTTTGACACCACAATACTCTAGTTTTTTTCGATATTTCAACTAATTAGTTTTGGCATGAATCCTGAACTAAGAAAGTCAGGAAAACAACGATTCATGGATGGATCGCATAGTCAGGAGGTCTTATATGAAAGGACTCGTTTTATTTTGCTTACTTTTTTCGATCCATCTCAATCTTTTTGCTGGCACAGTGAAGGCACAAGATCTGATTGGCATTAAGCTTAAGTCAGGTGAAGTCATCTTAGACTTAAAACTTAAAGAAAGTGTTAATTTATTGAAATCGCTCGAAAATGAGGAAAACATCGAGCTGCGCGACCGAATTATTTATCCTGAAGAAGTTTCACAGTTAATTACCCGAAAGTTGACAAACGGACGGAACTCTGGGAAAAGACCAAATCCACAGGATTATAATTAAGGTTTGGGGGCGCCACCCCCGAAATCCTCCGAAAGGATAGTGTTTGTTGTTGTGTGAAGGGCCTGCAAGAAATTGCGGGCCTTTTATTTGGTGCAAATGCAACGTAATAGATCACATGAAAATTTTTTTGAATAGTCATCTATATATTCTAAATTAGGAATAATTTTAAATAATTTTATTTTAAGACCTACTTTTAAAAGTTCATTTTCAATTTCAAAGCTTGATAACAGAATTCTGTCTTTAAAAAGATCATAAGGATCGCTGTTTCTTTTTTTTACCATCGACTGAAAAGAAAAAAATCCAAATGCTTTTAAGGTTCTTTGCACTTCATAAAGATAGTTTTTTCTAGTTTCAAAATTGGTTAAGCAATGAATGAGGTGTGAATCAAAAAATAAGTCAATAGAAGAAGTATCTACTCCTTTTAAATACTCAATAATATCAGCATTCACATATTCTATATTTTTAAAATTCTTCGCTTGAATTTTCTGATCAATTGCTTTTATAGATCCTTTAATATTTAACTCCTCAAAAATAGAGTTAAGGCCTGAACCAGAATCAATAACTTGAGATTCATTATCGGTATGAATAAAACTTGAAACATCACTTAAAAAAAAATCAATAAGAGAATTCATTTATATTTTGACTATAATTCTAAATTACCAGCAAAGTAAAATCGAGAATCGCGAGTGAATTCTACTGGAGAATTTCCAAGCTCACCTTCAGGCACATTACCTTTAAAATAATTAAACCAGTAATCATAATGTTTTTTATAACTCATCGGTAATGGTATTGTTTTTTCTTCTAAAAAATTGTCCAAAAATTTTGCAATAAATTCTGAACAGTAAAGCAGCTCTTTTCCATTTTGATCTAAATTATTCCATAAATAATTTTTATCAAATATAATGCCTTCATATTTTTCTTTAAATACTTTTAACATTTTTGCGGATGATACATTTTGATTGTTTAATTCATAGGAACGGTAGACAGCAATCTTTGACCCTTTTGTCACATTTTTTAAAAAAATATTGAGATCAAAAAGAGCAATTTTCCCAATTGATTGACCCACTTTTAATTTATTTTCTTCATCAAATAGAACAATTCCTGAATGTGAAAACTTTGAATCTGTTTCTGATTCAATCATTCTACATTCATAGCAATTTAACGATATTAAAATAACATCTCCTGACTTTAATTCTGACTGAACTAGAGCATAGGTATTAAATGTAATAAACAAAAAAAGAAGTATATATTTCATCTAGCTCTTATAGTGGATATAAATGACAAAGTAAAAGTGAATTATATTTATTGGCCCATTTTGTAGGCAGCGTAAGATTCAATCAAAAGCCTTTTTGCCGACTAAAAAAGTCTGAATTTTCAATCAATTACATTTCCAACTTTAATTTCATCTATTAATTATTTAAAATAGGCAGTATCATAGAGTTAATGAATTATGCCTTGAATTTTATTTTAATTTTGTCGCTTTTATTTACCCCCATTTCAAATATTTGGGCAGAAGAAGATGCTTCAATATCTGGCCAAAGAGCAATGTGTGCCTCAAGGCCGGGCTTTTATTGGAATACAAGCTTAAATCGCTGTATGGCCAAAGAAGATACGGCACAATTTAAAAAGGATACAGAGGCTTGCGATAAAATTACAGATACAGAGCAAAAGAAGTCTTGCATGCTCTCTCTTGCCCAAATGCGATCAAATGTTACAAGTGATCCAAGTAAAGCAAACCTTGCGAACTCTAAAGTATTAATTTCTACGGCGTATGGAGTGCTGGGTGGACTTTTGATGTTCGGTGCGATTGAGGACGCTGATTGCCCTTCGAAAACTATTTTTGGAGTTACGGCACTCGCAGGAACTGCTGCCGACTGGTTTATAAAATTTAAGGCCAATAAAAAATCTAAAGAGTTAAGAGATAAATACAAAATCGATACAAGTACAAATTCATATCATGCTCAATCTAAGGCCCTTGAATATTTAAAAGATGAACAAGGGGCAGTTTTAGATTTGGCCAAAAAAGAGAAAATAAGAAATATGGCCATTACGGCCGGGTTTGCAGCCGCTTCTATCACTGCAATTGTTGAAATGATCTCTCCTTCAACTTTTCCAAATTGTTATAAACCAAGTGTTGCAAAAGATGGTGCTGGAGGTGCAACGAAAGATGGTCCAGCTCCGGATACTGGAACAACAGCAAAAACACCATCTGGGACAAATGGAGCAACTGGCACCCCCTCTAGTACAGTAACCTCTCCCCCTGGAACTCAAGAAGCAGCTAAAATGGTTGGAAATGGTTTTACTTCTCCTATTGTATTAACAGCAAGTGTAGTTGGTACTTTTTATTCTGCTATCTTAATGAACGCAGCAGACAAACAAGTAACTGAATGCAAACAAAATATCTCTCGCATTGATGAGCTATTGGCATCATTTAAAGATATTTATAAAAATGACTGTGTTAATGGGCGAGATAGTTTAAGTGAACCTCGATGCTATTGCTATAAAGACGATGGATCAAAAAATACGAGTCGATCAAATTCTAAAACT
Source organism: uncultured Bacteriovorax sp. (assembly GCA_964583925.1). Taxonomy (GTDB): domain Bacteria; phylum Bdellovibrionota; class Bacteriovoracia; order Bacteriovoracales; family Bacteriovoracaceae; genus Bacteriovorax. The sequence continues at coordinate 1,483 of CAZOXW010000044.1, read as the reverse complement.
TGTCAAGATGAATGGGCCAAACGAGATTACACAAATTTTGCGACTGCAGACAATTACAGAGGTGAATCAACTGAAGATCCAGATGCTAAAGGCTGTATCACTACTGCTGGAAAATTTGATGAAGGCTGTAAGTGTAAAAAGTTTGTAGATAAAACTGGAAATAACGCTTGTAAAAAATCAATCACTGTATCGCTGCCTTCAAAAATGGGGCAAGCACTTGACAAAAATACTAACCTTGCTGACTTACTAAAATATACTAACTCTCTTGGATCCGGCTCGATTGGCTCCTTATCTTCCAATGTTGGAAGCAAGGCCGTTAGTGCTAAAAAATTAAAAGATACATTTTTTAATAAACTTCCAGAAGATATAAAATCTAGACTACCAAGTGATGATCTTTCTCCTTTGCAAGCAGAAAAAATTTCTAAAGCATTAATTGGGGAGAAAAATTATGCGAAAGCAATCTCTTCAACAACTGGAAGTAATCTAAGTGTTGAAAGATCAGTAGAACCTAAAGTTGAAAAACTTTTAGAAGAAGCAGGCAAAAAAGCAGGAATTGAAATTAGTGGAACAGGAAAGGGAATCGCAAAGAACAAAGACAGCAAAGATGCTTATAATTTTAATTATAATGATTCAGGCTCAAGTGCACAAGGCCCAGTTGCCGTCGAATTCATGGATAAAAAATATAATTTTAAAGATAGCGATATAAACAAAACAGATAATGTTTCAATATTTGAAATAATATCTAATCGCTATGTTGAATCAGGACTACGAAGGCTGTTCAGCGAAGAATAATTAAGCTTCTACAAACTCTACACAGCCTAGAGCATTTCTCCATTCAACTGTAGGTGAGATTAGTTTACGCAAATTTAAATCCATTAACCCAACTGAAATAGTGAGAGTTGAAGCAACTTTTCCTGACTCATTAATGATCTTCTGATCTAAAATCATCACGTATTTATTTCTCATTTCTTTTCTGCCTTCAGATATAATTTTAATTTTTTCGCGATTTTTTAACTCGGCCTTAAAAGTTAAATTTAAATCTAAAAGAACAGGTCCAACTTTAGTCTCCATAATTTCTTTTAGGCCCAGGCCATTTTTTGTAATAAAATCCCAGCGGGCCTCTTCGTACAGTTCTAAATAAGTGGCATTATTCACGTGACCAAAGGTATCTAAGTGATGTTCTAGTATAGTCAATTCATATTCATAAGTAGGATTTTTCATAGTGCTTTAGTTTTCCTATTTTTTTTGTTTTATGACAACTTTTATTGGCAGTTCTTTTGTTAACTATTTGCTTAAAACTAAAACTCTAGAGACGGAAAATTAAGGCTTTGTCTTTTTCCTGAGTATTCCCCTCATGTTTCTCCCCCTATAGACCGAAGAGTAAGAGTATAATTGTTATAAGTTTTAAACAATTGGAAGGGCCCATGATTAAAAAAATTATTTTACTAACCTTTGCCTTTAATTGTTCGGTTATTTATGCTGA
>CAZOXW010000043.1:0-18781 GCA_964583925.1 uncultured Bacteriovorax sp. | reverse complement strand
TTTAAATGCATCTTCTAAGTCTTCTATCAAATCTTCTACATGTTCAATTCCAACAGAAAGCCTGATGAGATTATCTGATAGTCCAATTGATTCACGCACTTTTTTTGGTATTGAAGCATGAGTCATTATCGCAGGGTGCTCTATTAAGCTTTCTACTCCTCCCAGACTTTCGGCCAATGCAAAAAGCTTTACGGTCGATAAAAATTTATTACATTTTTTTATATCGCCTTTTAAAAAGAAGGTGATCATTCCACCGAAGCCTAGCATTTGTTTTTTAGCTATTTGGTGCTGGGGATGTGATTTCAGGCCAGGGTAAATAACTCGCTCTACTTTAGGGTGTTTTTCAAGATAGTTGGCAATTACAAGTGCATTTTTTTCATGCTGTTCCATTCGAACTGCTAAGGTTTTTAGTCCGCGCAGAACAAGCCAAGAATCAAATGGTGAATGACATGGGCCGATTGAATTTTGTAATCTAAAAAGTTCTTTTTTAAATTCATCTTTGTTATACATCAGTGCCCCGCCTACGGCATCACTATGGCCATTTAAATATTTTGTCATAGAGTGAATAACAATATCGGCACCCAATACCAGAGGATTTTGGAAGTAGGGTGACATAAATGTATTGTCGACAACCGTTATTGTCTTATGCTTTTTAGCAAAATTTGTGACGGCCACAATATCGGTAATTTTTAAAAGTGGATTCGTTGGAGTTTCAATCCAAATCATTGCTGGTTTGAAATTTTTAATTTCTTTTTCGACAGCCTTTAAATCGGTCGTGTCGATAAATTTAAAATTATGCATCTTCTGAAATACGGTCGTGAAGATTCGATAAGTCCCTCCGTAAACATCGTCGCCACAAAGAATATTTGATCCGGCCGGGAGCATATGCATGATTAGCATGGTTGCAGATAATCCAGAAGCTGTTACGGTACAATGTTTTGCATGTTCAAGTGATGCTAGACATTCTTCAAGCCTTGTTCTTGTTGGATTATGAGTTCGAGAATATTCATATCCCTTATGAACCCCAGGTGAAGCTTGTACGTATGTAGAGGTCTGATAAATAGGAGGCATAATCGCACCTGTTGTCGGATCAGGTTCACCTCCGACGTGAATTGTTCTTGTGCGAATGTCATGTATTTTGTTTTTAGTTGTTTTTTTCATTACATGTTCTCTCTTTTTGAAATGAAATTAAGTATATCAATATTGGTTAAGATATTGTGAAGCTTTCCTTCTTTTGTGACTAAGACCACTTCTTTTTTTAATAGGGCATCTTGTACACTAGATAAAAGGTCGTTAATATCAACAACTTTATAGCGATTCGAATATGCAAGGGAAATTGAATCTGTTAAGTTGTATTCATGATTATAAAGTGGCTTTAGAAGCCCAGTCTCACTCGCCACACCTTTGATCACACCGTTTTGAATGACAGGTAATTGCGATACACCTTTTTCTTCCATAAGTCTTACTGCGTCTCCAATCGTCTTATCATCAGTGATGCTGATGACACTCTTATGATCTTTATTTAGATCAGTTAATAGATCACCAATTTGCACGTTAAACGAAGAATCAATATAGCCTTTGCTCATCATCCATTCATCGTTATAAATTTTTGAAGCATATCTATTTCCCGAGTCGGGAAGGACGACGAGAATTTTTTTAGGTTCCTTTAAGGTTTTTGCGTATTTAATTGCCCCAACAACTGCAGCACCTCCAGAGCCTCCAGTATAAATACCTTCTTGTTTTAAAAGCGCTCTCGTCATTAAAAATGATTCCTTATCTCCAACAACAACCCAATCATCGATGAATTTAAAATCATAGTTGCCGGGAATAAAATCTTCACCGATTCCTTCAATGACATATGATCTCGCACCTGACAGATCTCCAGTTTTTGCAAATTGAGCTACAATTGAGCCTTCGACATCCACACCAACTGTTTTAAGTTTTGGCATTTTTGTTTTCAAGTACATTGATACTCCAGTGATGGTTCCTCCTGTTCCAACACCGGCCATGTAGATATCAAAATCACCTTGAGTTTGTTCAAAAATTTCAGGGCCAGTTGTATCTACATGAGTTTCACGATTCCATAAATTGTCATATTGATTGACGTAATATGAATTCGGAATTGTTTCGGCCAAGCGTTTTGAAACTGAATAATAAGACCTTGGATCATCAGGCTCTACATCAGTTGGACAGACAACAACTTTTGCACCAAAGGCCTTTAGGTTATTTATTTTTTCTTGGGATTGCTTATCAGCTAATACAAAAATACATTTGTAATTATTTACTGCCGCCCACATTGCAAGTCCCACACCTGTATTTCCCGATGTACCTTCAATAATTGTGCCGCCTGGTTTTAAAAGTCCCTTCTTTACTGCTCGATCCATGATGTAGCCACCAATTCGATCTTTAGAAGATCCTCCAGGGTTCATGTATTCAAGCTTGACATAAATTTCAGATTCAACGCCAGCGCAGACTTTGTTTAACTTTACAATTGGAGTCCACCCGATGGCCTCAAGAATGTCTTTTTTTGCACCCTTCATAATATTATTTACCATATATGATCTCCTTTATTTTTTAATCTTATAATACTTCTTTTATTTCATAAGCAGATGCAATTGTTGCAAGTCTTGCAATAAGTGAATACATTGCTTCCTTTGCCGTGTGATCTTTGGCCTTATCTTTAACATCACACATACATAGTTTTTTAAAGACCATGCCTTTAGAGTTTAAGTTTCCAAGACTATCTTTTTCACCGTTTACACGCATAAAACCGCCGATCGAAATTCCATCGACTAAATACACAGTAATTTCTGCTGGCATATCATCGTATTTTAAAATAGTCTCAACGCCTTCTTGAACTAAAAGAGAAGTAAATTTAATGGAATTTTTTCCAACATCCATTTTATTTCTCGTTTTTCTATTCATGTTGATAATTTCAGCACCATTTGAAACTACACTTATTCCCATGCCGTAAGTTCCTTGTGATGCTTTAACAAAAACTTTTGAATTTTCTTTAAGGGTCGATAATAGACTATCAACCTCATTTGCCAGCACTTCTAAACCTGTTTTTGATTCAAAGTCGACGTCGGTTACTGCACGAAATTTTGCCTGAATAAGATCAGGATTAATGTTAAATTCAGAACTAAACTCATCAGCGACTTTCTTATAATGGCCAAAATGAGTATTTTTTTGTCTCTTAAACCATCCAATTAATGGAGTTGGCACAAATGGGGTTTTTAATTCACGCCAATCGATCGGCAATGGATTTGATTGGTCGTTATTACATATTCCAATATCAATCTTTTCTGGAAGACAACAGATGCAACCATTTTTAATATTTCCTCTGAAAATTTTGATTGGATACCCAGAATATGAAAGCAAATCTAAAACCTCTTCATTATTTGGAAAAAGTGCAGAGTCAAAACTAACTAAGTAGACTGAGTAGCCAGCTTTTTCGATTAATAATTTTAGTGTTCCAAGATGGTCGAGATACATTAGGTTTTTTGTATGTGACTCTGGAAAAATTCCAATTACACGAGCTTCAGGATTTATTTTAAAGAGTACATTTTTGACGGTCGTTTGTGCCTCATCTAAATCTTGAGAGCAGAGGTTATTAAAACCAGCGGGAAACATATTGTGATCTACTGGAGCATATTTGTCTTTTGATTCTCTAATGTCGACACTTGAATAAAAAGGAATCGGAAGATCAGATTTTATTTTTTCTAGGTATTGATTAATTTTATCCCAGTGATCGACGACAAAGTTTTCAAGTTCTAGTTTGGTATTTATTTTATAAGTCATTATTTGTCTCCGTATATTGTCTGAAACCTTGAGCAATTTTGCAAACATGCTCAATTGGTCGATTATCAATGATCTCTTTAAATTTTAAAATGTTTTCGTAATTTTCTTTTGAAGCTGTAGTGATTTTATTTTCTCTATCAATCATTGCTTTTTTGTATTTGATTAATTCTTGATTTTCTGGATTCCAATCAAGCATTTCTGAACTAAGGCACTTATTAATAATTAAAAAATTATCATCATGTAAAAACTTTTGCGCTTTTTGATTTAATGAATTTGCCTCAAGAAATTTTTGTTGCTCAATTGATGTTACTAAAAACCAATTAGAAAAATGCTTATTTTTTAAGTCTGATTGAAAGTTTAATGCTTTTAAAAAAGCATCTCGACTTTTATATAAAACAAGTACACTCTCAATAAATTCTGAGACAAATTCTTTCCCAGTTACATTTTCAAGATAATTTAATAACTTATTTAACCCCGTAGAAATAAGTTTTTTAAATAAGTTTTTAGGTTTTGAGTCTGAGCTGACACTTTTTCCAAGATATTCAAAAACTTCGAGAAAACTTTTATCAAAAAAGTTTTTAATTTTTTCACTGGCCTCTAGGAAATCGATAAAATGTTTGCCTGGAGGAGTGTCAAGAATAATGCAATCATAATAATTTTTTTCCAATTGATATTGAACTTCAATGATAGACATAATTTCGTTCATGCCACTATTGGGCCGTGAAAGCGTTTTTATAATATTTGTCTGATATTCATTTTCTAGATTCTTTTCTCTGGCAATTTTTTTTAGTGTTACTTCAGAAGACATCAACATCGCGTGCATTGTAAATTCATTTTTCAAGTTAAAAAGCGTAGGGCTAAGCTCTACAATTTCGCCATCTTTATTATCTTCCAAGTTTAAAATTTGCTTCAATCTTTTGGCCGGATCAATTGTAATCAGCAGTACTTTTTTTCCTAAAAGGGCCAAATGTAATGCTCTTCCTGTTGCAATTGTAGTTTTACCAACTCCGCCAGTGCCGCAAAATAATTCTATTTTTTTAGGATTCAATTTCATAATACTCCACTGAGATTTTTCTCAATCTCGATGACAACATTTCTGAAATCGTTTTCTGGGATATGTGGAACTTTAAAAAAAGTTTCAGTATGAGCGCGTTCCATTTCTAACTTATTTTTTAGAAAATGAGGTAGCTCTGTTTCTGGTATCGCATTATTTACCAAATACTTTTCAATACTATTGTTAATAATAATTGTATTATTTGAGTAGATTTCACCAATTTCTGATTTAACCTCATAAGCTTCAGAGACAGATAACTCTGTTGGTAAAGATACAATATAAGTTTTTAAAAAATTGGGATTTTCTAAATCTTTAATCATGCGCTCAATATCTTTTACAATCAATCCAGTTTTAAAAATACGTTTGAAATTGCTCGATGATTGAAACATGGTTAGGGCATGCCCTGAGGCCGGTGAATCTAGGACAATTGTAAGCTCTGGATTTAGTTCTAAATCTTTAAGAATATGGCCCAATAAAATCATATGGCCTAACCCTGGAATCATCTGAAAAAGTGATCTAAAAAAATGTGTACCCATTATAAATGAAGCGATCGTTTTTGATCCTAACTTCTGAGCAATATAAATTTCTGCACTTTCTTCGATGGATAAATTAAAAATAGGTAAATCGAGCTCACTTGTAATAGACGTTTCAACAGGAAGATAGAAACTATTATATTTAACCTTAATTCCATTTTTTTTAAAATGAAGTGCAGTGGCCAAGGCAAGTGTGGTTTTCCCGACACCGCCTTTACCTGTAAATATAATCAGACGGGGGTGCATGGATTATTTAAAAGTATAGAGGGCCGTGATTAGAAGTTTCATGTAAGAACTTTGCAGTTCTCCACCAACTTCTTGTCTTAAATCAAACGGGTCGTGGTAATGCGCAAGCACACCAACAGCAACTTCTGAATTTAATTTTAATTCAACACCAACTCCTGCATTCATACCAAAAACTAATTGATCGCGACTTTTGATTAGTTGGTTATTAATAATTCTCGTCGCACCTGGAAGATAAAACCCAAATCCTCCCAGGACGTAAGGAGAAAAAGCATCGTATTGAAAGCCTTTACCTTTGATGGCCACTGCTAGGCCTCTTGCTTCTGATTTTCTAGTCATAAACTCGTGCTTAGACCAATGTAAATTGGCAACAAAGTCAAAAGAAAAACTAGCTGAGTAGTTGTAGTATAAATCCATCGTGATTTTATCATTTCCATTATCACCAAGATCAGATCGTAAAAAGGTTTGTCCAATACCAACCCCGGCAGAATGTCTGTGAACTTCCCCAGGGACACGCGGTTCACTAGATTCAGGAATATTATTGTTTACGCTTTTAGCTTTTTGATCAGAGGTTAGTGCATGAATATTTGGCTTTACTTGATCCTCTGCAATTGCAGAAAAAGAAACACCCGCCATTAAGACGGGTGCAATAAAAACTATTTTAAAAATTTTGTTAAGCATTAGATTTCCGTTTGAGAATGTTACTAATGCTTAGAATTTTAGTTTAAAGTAGTTGTTGTTTCAATAGAAGAGTTAAGTTCTTGCGCCATAAATGGTGCTACAACATCTCCGTTCAACTTTTTCTCAAGAGCTTTGATGTGACCTGTAAAAGTACCTTCTTCAGATCTGATTACTCTTTTTAGTAACTCAACATCACCGTTTCTATTAGCTTTCTTTTCTTGATCGAAAAGAAGTTGGATTTGAGTGATGTAAGTGATGTCATTTTTAGTTTTGTTGTCGATAACTTGAATTTCGTTACCTTCTCTGATGATTTGTGCAATCTCTTCTAAAGTAACGTAACAGCTTTGGTGTGTGTCATAAAGCTTTCTGTTTTGGTAACGCTTAATAATTCTAACGTCGCTCATTTTATTTCCCCTATTTTAAGAAGGTTAATCGCCTTCAGAATTTTAATCTTCGACCCTTGCCGAGATTCTTTTCGTTTCTTATATATCACTCTTTCAAATCGTTCAGTAGGAGTAGTGAACTTTTTTCATATATTCCAAGCGGTTAGCGTTAGTTTCTTGGAATATCAAAGTGTTAACTTATGGCACTCTACTCAAGCTGACTGAGCCATGAAATAGCAATAATGGATTGATGCTGTCAAATAATTTTCCGCATAATTTTTCCTAAAGTTGAAAAAATTTGATTAATCCAGTCAAATCAAGGGATAGACGCAAAGCGCGAATGCGAGGTAAAAGTTACCTCTACACTAGATTTCATTTAAGAAATCTCCAAAAAAGATCGAAGAAGCCAGAGGCCCAAAATAGTTTATGGCCAAGGCAAGAAGTATGTTCAATTTTAAAACAATTCTCCCACATCTTTTAATTGCTTCGATTTTGCAATCTTGCTCGTCATTGTCAGTTGTGCCGCAAAAGGTGACAGAAGTGAATCCAAGTAAGGAACTGGGCCTAAATCCTCAAATATCTTTGAGTGAGCAAGTCTCCAGAGCAAAAATGCTAGGCGAGAAAGCTTCAACGTTTCTTGCGACTGACTTATTTTTAAAGGCAAACGATGCATCTGCTCACGGCGATGCTCAAACTTCAATTGTGTTGTATCGCTATGTAAACAGCTTATTTCCAACTGATCAATTTGTAGCAAAAAAACTTGCTTATGAACTGGTGCGCACTGGAGACTTGAAAGAGGCTGAGCGAGTAATGTATGGCGTGTACAAAGAAACAAAAGGCCAAGATGAATCCGTTGGACTAATGCTCGCTGGAATTTATTCTGCGCTTGACAAGAAAAGTTATGCTGAAGATATTTACAAAAAACTTATTGCTCTCCATCGTTCAATGGAAGCATGCCTTTATTTTGCAAAGAATTTATCTCAAGAAAAAAAGTATCATGAAGCTCATGTCTTATTAAAGGATTGTCAGAAAAAAAATCCAGATGAAGCAGCTTTTTCTTTTTATCGCGGTAAAATTGACTATGAAAGAGGAAAAGTTTCAGATGCAATTGCATTCTTTGAAGCTGCACTTAAAATTGATCCAACTTATTCACAAGCAATACTCGCCATTGGTGCGATAGAAGAAGATCGAGATAATTTAAAATCAGCAAAAAAACGCTATATTCAATTTTTAGAAGCTGATGAGGAAAATGCCTTTAATTCATCGGTTCTTTCTAAGCTTGTCGCAATTATGTTAACAATGGAGGAGGCTCAAGCAGTACTTCCTTACTTAGAGACTCTTGTGAGTGTCAGTCCAGATGATCTGAATTCTCGCGTAAGATTGGGCCTAATCTACTCTGAAAATATGCGCTATGAAGACGCTTTAAAAATTTTCAAGGAAGTAAGTGAAGTCGCACCTGAATCAGATAAAATAGCCTATTATTTAGCAGCGATTAATCATCAAATGCAAAAGTATGATGATGCCATTTCTGCTTATTTAAAAATTACAAAAGACAGTCCACTCTATGGCGATGCTAGTATGCAATTAGGACAAATATACTCTATTCGAGCACGTGAAGATGAGGCCATCGGGCAAAATAAAGGTGCTAAAGCGTTGGTTGCATTTGTAAATGAAAGAGCAAAAGAGAATAAAGAGTTGGCCTTAGAATTAAAAGTAATTGAATCGGCCTTCTACGATGACGGCGGAAAAACAGATCTGGCCTTAAAAACGCTTGAGCCACATATTACAAGTGCTAATTCAGATGGCCATATTTATTATTACGCCTCACTTCTTGAAAAAGTTGGAAATTATAAAGATGCAAGAGGCATGATAAAAAAAATTCTTGATAAAGATCCAAACAACGCTCATGCACTAAATTTTCTAGGATATTCATGGCTTGAAAGAAACGAAAATTTAGACGAAGCATACAAGTATATTTCTAAGGCCGTTGATCTACGACCTAATGATGGATATATACGCGACTCTTTAGCTTGGTACTATTTTACTGTTGGAAAATATAAAGAGGCCCTTAAAGAATCAAAGAAAGCTTTTGAATTAGTAAATTCTGATGTTACTATAACTAAGCACTTGGCCCAGATTTATGAAAAATTAAGTAGCTTTGATTTGGCCCGAAAAACTTATGCCGAAGCTCTTAAAAATGTGAAGGCCGAAAAAGACAGAGAAGAATTATTAAAACGTATAAACGAATTAGAAGTAGTGCGATTGCCAGCTCAGGAATCAAAGTAATAGTTTTACTTTTTAGTTTTTCATGCGCAAATAACAAAATCCAAAATACCAATTTAAACTTAGAAGAAAGTTTTAAAAAAGTTTGCATTGAAGGCGAAGGAAAAGGCCGAGTCGAATTTTTAAATCGCAAGGTTGTATTTGGATATACTTCTGCAATAGATCATAAGAAAAATGAGTTTAATTTAAACTTCGAGTTACCAATCGTTGGCGAGAAAAATTTAAATCTAAGCCTTAATCAAAAAAATGTAGAAATATCGCTTCAACATTCAACAATTATGCGAGCATTGGATGAAATGATTGGAGATGGAGTAGATCGTTCAATTTCAACTGCCGCTCTTCGAAATTTTTATCTTACAAGTTCAGAATTTGTTTCTGGAAAAAAAATAAATAAAATTCCTTCAACTTTTATTGCATCAAAAAGCGGTGATCATTTCATTTTAAGTCGATCTCGAGACGGCTTTATTTATAGTGTTGACTCATATTCTTTAAACGAATCATTTTATGAGCGCGTCGTCATAAAAGTTGCCGAGGCCAAGCCATCAAATTCTAGTCCTATTTTGACTTTATTTTTGGTCCCATCGACTTGTCAGAAGTAAGAAGTGCGGTGTGTTGAAATAAGTTGACTAAAAAAAATGACAAATAGTTAAGTTCTTGGATATAAATAAAAGTCCAACGAAAACATCATTTTAACTTGGTAAAGGAATGTAAATGAAAATGCGAAACATTTTGATTGTTATCTTAGGTTCTCTTTTTATTTTTTTGGGTGGCTGTACCAAAAAACAAAATGCGAATGAAAAAGTATTAAACATGATTAGCCCTGCTGAAATTAAAGGTTATGATCCAATTCAGGCCGATGACCTTTACTCGGGACGTGAAATCTCTAAAATTTACGAGGGATTATTACAATATCACTGGCTAAAAATGCCTTATGAATTAGTTCCAAATCTTGCCGAAAGTATGCCAGAAATTTCTAAAGACGGTATCACTTATACATTCAAAATTCGTCCAGGAGTTTTATTCCAAGACGATGCTGCTTTTCCAAATGGAAAGGGAAGAGAATTAACTGCTGACGACTTTGTTTACTCAATAAAGCGACTTGCGGATGCTAAAACGGTATCAACTGGTTGGTGGGTTCTCGATGGGAAGTTAAAAGGATTAAATGAATGGAGAGATAAAAATGCTAAGCTTGAAGTTACTAATTACGATGAAGAAGTAGAAGGGCTAAAAGCACTAGATAAATACACTTTGCAGTTTAAACTTGCGAAGGCATTTCCACAGTTTATGTATGCTCTAGCGATGCCATTTACTTATGTTGTTTCAAAAGAAGTTGTTTTAAAATATGGAAAAGAATTTATTAACCATCCAGTAGGTACTGGGCCTTATGTTCTTCCAAAGTTTGATCAAAGTAAGCAAATTACTTATACAAAAAATCCAACTTTTAGAGAAAAATTATATCCAAGCGACGCGTCTCCTCAATACAAGCATTTGCTTTCAGATGCAGGAAAAAAACTTCCTCTAGTTGATAAAGTAATTGTTAACGTTATCAAAGAACCACAACCAGGTTGGTTAAAGTTTAATAAAGGTGAGATTGATCTATTGGGAGTACCTAAAGATAATTTTGCAACTGCAATTAAAGATAATAAGTTATCTCCAGAGCTACTTTCTAAAGGAATTGATTTAGAAATCGCTCCGCAATTAGATGTTACTTACACCGCATTTAACTTTGAAAATAAACTATTTCATAATAAGAAATTAAGACAAGCAATGTATCTTGCTTATGATGAGAAAAAAGCGAATGAGCTTTTCTATAATAAGACAGCTTTCCCAGCTCAAGGGATTATTCCTCCAGGAATTGCAGGAAATGTTGTTGAATATAAAAACCCGTTTAAGGGAGCAAATCTTGAATTAGCAAAGAAAACTTTAGCTGAAGCAGGTTACCCTGAAGGTAAAGGGCTTCCTGAGTTAAGATACGATATTCCAGATTCAACGGTATCAAGACAAATGGGTGAGTATTTCCAAAAGCAAATGGAACAAATCGGAGTTAAGATAAAAATTATCACAAGCCCATGGCCTGAGTTTCAAGCAAAAGTTAAAAAGAAATCAGTTGAAGTTTATGGCCTAGCATGGGGAGCAGATTATCCAGATGCTGAAAATTTTTTACAACTTTTCTATGGCCCAAATAAATCTCCAGGTGCAAACGGATCTAACTATGATGATCCAAAATTCAATAAAGAATTTGAAGCTGCTGTTACAATGCAAGATTCTCCAGAGAGAACAGCCAAGTATGTTCTTTTAAATAAGTATATTGCTGAGGAAGTGGTTGCACTATTTGGAGTTCATAGACAAGCATATACATTAAAGCAAGGTTGGATAAAAAATTACCACCCTTCAGATTTACACCACGATAATATTCAGTACCTAAATGTAGATACTGATAAAAAAGTAGATCTATTTAAGAAGTTTTAATTATTAGGTTTTAGGAAATGAATATTTACTCATATGTGTTTAGGCGATTACTTTACATGGTTCCAGTCTTACTTGGAGTCTGTTTAATCGTTTTTGTTTTGTTTAACTTAGTTGCACCCGATCCAGCATTTATATTGCTTGGAAAGCATGCCACGCAAATTCAAATTGATCAGTTACATCATGAACTGGGAATGGATAAGCCATTCCTAGTTCAATATTTGGATATTGTAAAAACTGCCTTCACTTTTGATTTTGGTTATTCTTGGTCGACAAAGCAAAGCATTATGGAAATGATAAAAAGCGGAGCTGGCCCTTCTATTTCAGTTACTGGCCCGTTGTTTGTCATTTCAAATATCATTGCTATTTCTCTTGCTCTTTTGGTTGCTTTTTATCGTGGAAAAATCATTGATAAAGTTGTTCTATTGCTTTCAATTGTAGGACTCAGTATTCCAAGTCTTGCCGTTGTATTATTTTGTCAGTGGTTTTTTGCCTATTATCTTGGTTGGTTTGAAATTTCAGGATATGAGCGAGGGTTCCCTGAGTTTGTCCCTTATGTTATTTTGCCTGTCTTTATGTATGTCTTTATTTCTTTTGGTTCAGACACGCGGTTTTACCGCACAGTAATCTTAGATGAGGTGTATCAAGACTACGTTAGAACGGCGAGATCGAAAGGCCTATCAGAGACAGTTATTATGTTTAAGCACGTTTTAAAGAATTCAATGATTCCAATATTAACTCAGATAATTATTCAGATCCCATTTTTGTTTTTAGGTCTATTGTTTGCAGAAAACTTTTTTAGCATTCCAGGCCTTGGAAGTATGATCGTAAATGCGATTAATAATTCAGATTTTCCAGTAATTCGAGCAATGACAATTATAAGTGCGATAGGTTTTATGACGTTTGGTTTAATTACTGACATTCTATACACACTTGTCGATCCAAGAGTGAGATTAAAGTAGGTAACAATGAGTAAAGTAAAAGAATCTCGATCGCTTTTTAAAAGCGCAATTATAAAAATATTAACTGAAAAAATTTCGTTAGCAGCATTAATTGTTGTTCTGATTTATTTTGTAGTCGCAATATTAACTTATTTGGGTGTAATTGGCGCTGAATGGAATAAAGAAGTTGCAATATCTTATGCTCCTCCAAGCTCTGATTTAATTTTTGGGGCAGATATATTTGGGAGAAGTGTTTTTCTAAAAATTATTAAGGCCACAGAAACAGCAGTAGCTTTAGGAGTTGTTGTTGCAATTATTTCAATGACGATTGGAACAACTCTGGGGATGCTTGCTGGATATTTCGGTGGTGTTGTCGATGATATTATCGTTTGGTTTTATACTACCGTATCCTCTATTCCAGGAATCATGCTTTTAATTTCAATTGCATTTATTTTGGGAAAAGGAACAACAACTGTCTTTTTAGCTCTAGGCTTAACTTCTTGGGTCGGGCTATGTCGAATTGTTAGAGGTGAAGTTATAAAGCACAAGGATCGCGAATATATCCAAGCGGCAAATGCGATTGGTGCGTCTCACTTTCGAAAACTAACAAAGCATATTTTGCCGAATATTTCCCACCTTCTCATTATAAATTTTACTCAGACATTTGATTCTGCAATTAAGTCAGAGGTTATTCTTTCGTTTCTGGGACTGTCTGTAGTTGGTCGTCCAAGCTGGGGAGGGATGATTGATGATGCAAAACTTGAGCTTGCAAGAGGTGTATGGTGGCAACTTGGAGCTGCAACCTTAGCGATGTTTATAATCATGTTATCATTTAATGTTTTAGGAGATGCATTTCGTGATGCACTTGATCCGAAGTTGAAAGGAAAATAATAAGATGGCCGAAAAAATTTTAGAAGTAAAAGATCTTGTCGTTGAATTTCGCACAGACCGCGGAACAGTAAGGGCCGTTAACGGTGTTAATTTTGACGTTTATAAGGGAAAAACAATTGGGATTGTTGGAGAGTCAGGATCTGGTAAATCAGTTACTGCGCTTGCGATAATGGGCCTTATTCCAAATCCTCCAGGGCAAATAGCTGGTGGAGATATTAAATTTAAAGATAAATCCTTAGTGGGACTTTCAGCATCTGAAATGAGAAAAATTCGCGGAAATAAAATCGCGATGATTTTTCAAGAGCCAATGACTTCATTGAATCCAGTTTATACGATTGGAAATCAAATTGAAGAGGTTGTTGAATTACATCAACCTCATTTAAGTAAATCAGAAAGACAGAAAAAAGCGATCGAGATGTTAAAGTTGGTTGGCATTCCTTCACCTGAAAAGCGTGTTAAAGAGTATCCTCATCAATTATCAGGTGGGATGAGACAAAGAGTTATGATTGCAATTGCTCTTTCATGTGAGCCGGACATTTTAATTGCAGATGAGCCCACCACTGCACTTGATGTTACCATTCAAGCTCAGATATTAGAATTAATGAATAAGCTTCAACGTGAATTAGGAATGGGAATTATTCTCATCACTCATGATCTTGGAGTTGTTGCAGAAACTTGTGATCATGTTTCAGTAATGTATTGTGGCCAAATTGTAGAAAGTGCTGATGTAAAAACTTTATTTAAGCATCCTCAGCATCCATACACGAAGGGGTTAATGGATTCAATTCCATCTTTTGATTCCACTAAAGGGGAAAAGAAAGAGCGCTTACAAACAATTGAAGGAATGGTTCCATCACTTTTTAATCTCCCATCAGGGTGTAATTTTCAAGAGCGTTGTAGAAACGTTGTTGATAAATGCAAAGGAACGGAAGGTGATCCCCAATTGAAATCGATTGGCAACGATCATTTTGTAGCATGCTTTAATCCTTTAAAATAAGATATAATAAACATAAAGAGATAAATTATGAGTGAATATTTATTAGAAGTTAAAAATTTATGTAAAAGATTTCCAATTAAAGGAGGCTTACTTGGTAGAGAAGTTGGCTCTGTTAATGCTGTAAATAATGTAAGTTTTAAAATAAAAAAGGGTGAAACTCTTGGACTTGTTGGAGAATCTGGCTGTGGAAAAACAACATTAGGCCGATCTATATTACGTTTGATTGAACCAACTGAAGGTGAAATTCTTTTTAATGGTGAAAATATAATTAATTATGATGAAAATAAAATGCGGGCAATCAGAAGAAAGATGCAAATTATTTTTCAAGATCCTTATGCATCTTTAAATCCAAGAATGACTATTGGAGATATTTTATCAGAGCCAATGGAAATTCATCAGTTGCATACTAATCCAGCAGATCGAAGAAGCAGACTTCTTCAGCTTTTAAATCAAGTACAGCTTCCAAGCGATGCTTTAAATAAATATCCACATGAATTTTCTGGTGGACAAAGACAACGTATTTGTATTGCGCGGGCACTTGCCGTTGAGCCAGAATTCATTGTTTGTGATGAGCCAGTTTCTGCATTAGATGTTTCAGTGCAGGCGCAAGTTGTAAATTTATTAATGGATTTGCAAAAAGAATTGGGCCTAACTTATTTATTTATTGCTCATGATTTAAAAGTTGTTGAGTATATCTCAAACCGAGTTGCAGTAATGTATTTAGGAAATATGGTAGAGGTTGCTGAGTCTCATGAATTATATGGTGGAGCAAAACACCCATATACTAAAGCATTATTCTCGGCCATTCCTCATGCAGATCCTGATGGTAAAAAAGATCGAATTATTCTTGAAGGTGATATTCCCAGTCCAATGAATCCACCATCTGGCTGTCACTTCCATCCAAGATGCTGGAATTGTAAAGATGAGTGTAAGAGTAGTTTTCCTCCAGTGTCAGGTATTTCAGAAACTCATCAGTATCGATGCTTTAATCCCATTCAATAATTATTTAATAAAGGCCTAAAATTGGGCCTTTTCTTTTAAATAAATTTTCTAAAACCCCGAAAAGTTAATGAGCTAAGCTCTTTAAATTTTTGAGGATTTATTGGAAAAGAAAGAAATTGTATTTAGCGATTTAAAAGATCATCTACTTTCACCTGGAAATATTTTTTGGAAAAAAAATTCAGGTGCAGAAGTTTTAATTTCTAAAAAAGGAGATTTTTTAAATCTCGACCTTGTTTTAAAAATTCAAAATTCAAAACAAAAAATTTTAATTGAAAATGAAATAGATCAAAATTTTATTCTCGAATTCAAAGAACTTATTAATGCTTTTAATCGTGAATTGTTAATGGCCGAAAAACTTAAATATAGAGAAAAGATATTTAAATTTCTTGTGACTAATTTTATTCAGAAAAATTGCACACAATTTGAAATGAATCAAATTTTTTGGATGTGTTTTTCTAAGATCGACAATAGTGAAATGCAGAACTTTTTAAATAGAGATCGGGATATCTTTTTGAGATCCATGACAGTGGCCAGTGGAGTTGTCTTTATGGCCCTCGTAAATGGATATTATAAATTAGATTATCTAAAAAAGATATTCACAGAAACGCTTATAACTTTTAAGGAATTGAGTTTAAGGTTTTCAGTGGTTGAATTGAAAGAAAAACTAGAAAAATATCGATTAGATAAAACACATTTAGATATTGAGTTATTAAATTTTCACTCTGTAATTTTAGAATCAGACTTTTCAAATTTAACAATGTTTGAAAAATGGATGATTGAATTAAACGATTATTATTCTTACTTTGAAAACTATGAAAATAATATACTTGCCATTTTATGGGAGAGAAAATTTAGCTTTGAAAATAATACTTATGATTATTTTTATAAAACACTAAATATTGAAGAAAAAAAGATAAAGGTTGCTTAAAAGAGATGAGTACTAAAACTTTAAAATTGATATTGGCAAGTGAGGATTTTAAAAAATCTTCTCTTGGCCTTTTGTTAATTTCTAAAGGATATGAAATTGAGCATGCCATAAACGAAGATACAATTTCTAGTTACTATTTTATTGTCGATGACTACTTATTGAATGAAGATAGAATTCCAAGACTTGCTACGAGTTTTAAATACAAAAGCATTAAAAATATGCTGGCCTACATTGAGTCAAAAGCATTAGACGATAAATCAAAAAAATTAATCTCAATGTATTTTGATCAGGACGAAAAACTTGATTTGGTCGATCGCTATTCGAAAGATTTTAAAGATCTATCTACTTTAAAAATTCAGGATTATTTAAACTTGGGATATTTCATTGATGCCATTTTAGTAGAGGCCTATAAAGCAGATTTTGAAATTGATGGACTTCGAAATTATTTGAATAATGTTTTAGAATATACATTTAAATTAATTGAGAAAAAAGAAAGCTTGCTTCCAATTGAGGTGTCTTTTTCACATAATGGATCTGAGTTTGCTATTTCAATCGCAACAACCGTTCCTGGATTTAAAATAAAAGAAGATGTGGTAGGGAAAGAGGCACTTGAACGCGGTTCTCTAGAAGTTAATTTCTTTGATATGTGTTTTATTGAATCTCGTGAGCGTCTAATTATTTCTTCATTGTATTTTAAAGGGAAAAGTTCATTTCGATCACAATTTTATTCAGTAATTGAAAAAAGAAAGGTGCAGTTTAAAACTAACCAAGTGATTAAAAATGCTACTCCAATTGAACGAATAAATTATGAGCCTTTTAAAGGGCGTGAGAAAAATGATCTCTCAGAAATGAGTTTAATTAGAAAGATTGCGCTTTATATAAGAAATTTACATCGCGAAGATTCAAATTTTAATTTTGAAAAGATAACGAGAGAAGAAGTTGCGATTGATGTAAAAACTTATCCAATTCAAAGTGAAGTAGAGAAATTAACAGAAGATTCTTATCAAAAAATAGCAGATCTTTTGTCGCATTTTTCTAAAAATCAAGATGATTCTGTTTTTGTTGTATCAGGTACTGATGGAGAAAATGGAGGCGATGTTTATAATATTTCAGGAGGAGGAAAAGATGAGGATGGATTTTTAAAAGTTAAGACCATAGATAATGATCTTTCCATGAAGGCCTTGGAATTAGAGAATAAACTTCGAGAAGTTGAATTTAAGTTTGCTAAATCAAATGAGCAGAATGCTCGAATGAAGAAACTTTTAGAATCGATGAAAAATGAGTATGTAAAACTAAAATCTGAAAATATTGGTATGACATTCACCGCGAAAGGAAACGATCCAGTAGCGACAGGAGCAACCTCTCAAGAAAAAGCATTATTAAAAATCAAAGGTGATCTTGAGCAGGTTGTACTATCTAAGGATATAAAAATTGCTCAATTGGAATCAAGAATTGAGAATTTTAAATCAGAATTTGTTAAAACTAAAGAATATGCAGATAGAGAAAAATTAGATCAGTTAATTTTAGAGAATCAATCTTTACAGTCGAAGCTTGAATTATCGAGTAAAAATCTATCAAACTTATCTTCAAATTTAGAGAATAAGGAGCAAGAGTTAGTTCTTAAAAAAGATAAAGAGATCCAAGTCTTAAAAGATAAAATGCAAATGGCCCAAACGTTAATTGCTAAATTTAAAGAAGAAAAAACACAACTAGAAGAAAAACATCGCGAAGATTTAGATAAGGTCAGACGTTTAAAAATGGAAGAACTCGTTTCTGACCGACCTAAAGATTTAACTTCTTCTCTTGTAGACGGAGGTGCTATTCAGCCTGAATCAAAAAATCATCAAAAACTAGGTGAAGAAAATAAAAAACTTGAAGACAAAGTGACTAGTGTTCAGGCCGAAAAACGGATTTTAGAAGATAAATTAAAAGAGCAGGGGTTAGAGCTTAAGAAGTTAGAGCATAAGCTTAAATTGACGGCCAATCAGCTTGAAGATGCTCAAAAGAAAAACTCGCGATCAGAAAAAGGCAAGGCAGGCTCAAACGATGCCTATATTAGACAAGTCGAGCAAGCAAATAAAAAATTGTCAGAGGTAAGTGAGGATTTAACTGAGAAAAAGCGCGATAACCTAAAATTAAAACAAGAAAACACACAATTAAA
The DNA here is from genome assembly GCA_964583925.1 of uncultured Bacteriovorax sp. Taxonomy (GTDB): domain Bacteria; phylum Bdellovibrionota; class Bacteriovoracia; order Bacteriovoracales; family Bacteriovoracaceae; genus Bacteriovorax. Next base: position 417 of record CAZOXW010000043.1, on the reverse strand, counting down.
CGCGAAGCTTCAAGAATTAGAGAAAAAACTGGCCAACCTAGAGAAAAAAGCCGCTTAAATTTTGTAAATTTAGCTTGTCACATTTTTTAAAAACTAGTAAAAATAACGTCTATCTTTCAATGCCCAGCTGGTGAAATTGGCAGACACGCTAGACTTAGGATCTAGTGCGCAAGCGTAGGGGTTCAAGTCCCTTGCTGGGCACCATACTTGAATTTCTTTTTTAAAATCATACATTTACAATTTCTCAAAGCAACTTGGCCCTGGTTTTGGCGACGATCATTCAAATGAATCATTTTCTTGTCATATTCCTCCGTTGGTTTAAACCACAGAGAGAAATCAATAATCACTGCTCAGTGAGTCGGAAATAGAATAAATAAATTGAAATTTATGGGATAAAAGATAGTTAGACATAAAAAA
>CAZOXW010000042.1:12648-19204 GCA_964583925.1 uncultured Bacteriovorax sp. | reverse complement strand
TCAATCAAATCTTTAATCGAAAAAAGACCGGGAGAAGTAACTGTCAAATCGATACAAACAGCAAGTTCACCGAACTGTTTTTTTAAAAACAAACTATCCTCAAAATTTTTAAGCCAGCGTTCCCACTTAAGCCCATATCGAATATACTCTCCAATTTCTTTTGTCCCATCGATACTTGCGCAAATCATGACATCTTTAAAATTTGGTAATAATTCATAAAGACTTAAATTTTTAAATCGAACTACACTTAAATTTGTGTTGTATCTAACTTTGACATTTTTTGAAAGACCAGACCTCACTAAATATTCCATGATCTCCCAATGAATTTCCCAAAGAAGTGGCTCTCCTCCAACCCAATAAATTTCTTCTATGACTCCAGTCTTCACCGCTTCCCAGAGCTCTTTTGCGGCCACTTCCTTTTGAAACCTGTCAATTATTTCACGATTTTCATTTTGTACCCAAAACTCATTTGATAATTTAAAAAGTCCTCGCTCTCGACTTTCATTTTCCCAAGAAGATGACAATTGATCACCACACATTCTACATTTAAAATTACAAAGATTGCTCACTCGATAATCGTAAGAACGAGGTGGCATTGTCGTATGTCCATCATCATCAGTTCTATTAAATGCTTCTTCAATAAGATGAGGAAAAAGTGTCTCATTAAAATAGTTGCGATAAACATCTAAATTTAAAATTTGCTCATTACAGACGACACATTCAGGAATTTCTTCACCGGCCATTAAACGTCGACGAACGCTTTTCATGTGCTCACTATTCCAATGCTCTTTTAAAGTGATTGGTTGGTATGCCTTGTTGAGTACATCTTTTGATGAGTCAATATATTGATGAGTAAATTGAGCTGGCTCGCGGCTAGCACAGCACATGCGACGCTCTGACTGAGGAGAAAGATAAGTATGAGTCCAAGGAGCGATACAAAATTTACTATTGCCTTCAGAAGGTCTCTTTTTCATATGCAGGGCCAATCGTTAAATATACCTTGATAATAAATAAGTATCGAAGAATAATGAATGAAAGTCCATCAATTAGAAATGAATCAAATATGAACTTAATCGAAATCGAAATAATTAAAGCTCAACTTAAAAAAGACCTACCAGTTAAAATTAAAATTATTTCCGATTCAATGAGTCCACTAATAAAGACCAATGAAGAAGTTTCACTAATATCCTATCCAGATGGTACTCAGCTCACACGCTTTGATATAATTGTCTTTCGATATTATGAAAAAATTTATTGTCATTTTTTTTGGGGAAAAGACACCTTCGGAAATATATTTACCAAATCACTCAAGAATCCGAAAGACTTCGATATACCTATTGCTGAGCTTGATATTATTGGAGTTGTCGCTCGCAAGAAACTAAGTTTCTTTTCAAAGATTATTTTCTATCTTAAAATATTGTGAATGACCAAATTAAAAACTGCCTTGATATTCATCAAAGAAAAATCAGAATGGCAAAGCTGTAACTATATTCTTGAAAACTTGCTCGAAGCATATCGAAAAATTGACAGCATAGAGCTACTTGAAATTCCTTTAAGAGATAGTTCTAAAACTGAATGCCAAAATGCTGGAAAAATAATTGGACAAAACAGATGTGATAAAATTGTTATCTTAGATCATCGCTTTCGACCATTTTTTCTCGTTCATGAGCTTTTAAAACTGGCCCATCCCTTTGAACTAATTGTCCATGTCTACGGTGATTTTTTCTTAAATCTAGCACGTGTCAAAATTTTCGATCTACTTATAGATAAAGTAGCAATTAAATTTTTTGCGGCCAGTGAAGCACAAGCTGACTTGGTTAACTTATTTATACATAAAAAAGAAGATCAATCTGTTGTCATTCCTTTTCCTGTTTCTAATTTTTATCATTATGATGAAGCAAAAAGATCGCACCTACGTCTTAAAAATAGTCTCTCAGAGAAAATTGTACTGTGCTACACTGGTCGTTTGAGTTTGCAAAAAAATGTAATGGCCCTGCTTCCTCTTTTTATAAAAATTAAGACTATTTTCCCAGAAGCGGTCTTGTATCTCGCAGGGGACTTTGACGATATTGGCATTCCCTATCGTGGATTTGATCGTCCATTTCTATCAATGAAATTGGCCTTTGAGGAATCCTTGGCCGAAGTTCCAAGCAATTTACGAAAGGATATCTTTTATTTGGGGAATTTAAGTCCCAATGAGCTAAATGATCTCTACCATTTTTCAGATATGTATTTAAGTTTAAGCACCCATAATGATGAAGACTTTGGAATGTCTCCGGCAGAAGCTGCAGTGCTTGGGCTTCCTCTATTTCTCACGGATTGGGGGGGATTTAAAAACTTCAAAAAAAATTTAGCAGAATATGTATATTTGACCAAGGTAGAAATGGGAAAACTTCATCCTGCCCCAGGCCCTGGAGTTGTTGGAGATCTTTTAAAGTTTATTGCACAATCTTCTAAATTTAATCGCCAATCGATAATTGATTTATCAATTACTCATTATTCACCAAATGCCATTGCCCAAAAAATTTGGCCAACCTTAAATAAGAAAGCAGACAAATTTAAAGGTTTCAATTCATATTTTAAAGAAGTGAGTCTTTTATCCACTTTGGGAGCTCCCTTTGAATCAATCGAACATAAATATACAGAAGATTACTTTAAAATATACCAATCCTATTTAACCCCATCTAATGAAGGAGTTAAATAGTGATAGAAAAGATAGAACGCAATCCATATTTTATCAATAACTGGAGACACCTCTTCTATCCTTTGTTTGAATCTGTTGCCTTTCCTGTAAAACTTGAATTCTCTCATGAGTTAAAATTTATAGTAGGCCAAAAAATTAATGAGGATATTTATCTTAATGATGGAGTGTTATCACTTTTGAAGCTTATTTCAACTCTAGCTCTGTACCGGCCGATTGCTAATAAAAAATTCTTGATTTCTGCCAAACTTGCTCCTCTTATCCCAGAAAGATATCGAGACTATTTTGGTTTTTATCACTTTCTACCTAGAGAAAATGTAATAAAAGATGCATCAAAGAAAAATGCTTATACTTACATCGGTCTTTTTGAAAACCAGTACTCGTTTGAGAGTTTTAGGCGCTCATTTGATTTAATTAATGATCAAATTCAAGCGTTAACAATTATTCATCCAATGTTTGACTTAGAAAACTATCGCAGCACTTTTAAAGTTGAACTAGACCTGACTCGCTATTTACTTGAAATTGAAATTATAAAAAAACATTATCCTCACTTATTAGTTGAACTAAATTCCTACGATCGTTTTAAAGAAAACTATCGAAGCTATTCCTCCTATATTCAACCAGAAAATTCAATTTTCTATTATCAATATAGCTCATTTGATAAAATCGAAATACTAAATGGCAGAAACAATTCTACGCCATCTCATCAGATTGAAAATAGTTATTATAAGACAGATAAAATAAAACAACATACCGATAATTTTAGTGAAGAAAATTTATCTTACTATGGGCCTTGTATTTTAAATAACGATGATCTCAGTTGCATAGAGAACCTCTACAGCTCTCCTCTCTCAATAAAAAACTTGGACTATTTTTATTACTCTGAAGAACTTATCAACTTAGCACAAGAAATCTTTGTAAAACTTTCAGCTTTTAACCAAGATCATACCAAATGACGAGCAAAGAAAAATTAAACATTGTTGTGGATCTAATTAATACTTCACTTCGCCAAAGATTTAGAAAAACAATTGCAGGCTTTATCTGGGTTATCCTAAATCCTATCATCACATATCTCGTTCACTGTTTTTTATTGAGTAAAATCCTAAACATTCAAATAAATAACATCGGCACGTTTCTTTTGGCAGGAGTACTTCCGTGGGCCTTTTTCACAAATACTATTGAAATGAGCGTGGCCCAAATGACCAATTCTAGAAATCTTCTTCAAACCTTTAATTTACCACCTCAAATTCTAGTGGCCTCTCTTGTTCTTGAAAATTTTATTTTAAGCACTATTTCATTTGTTACAATTGGAATTGGCCTATATTTTATTGAACCATTTCCAGTATTAAAATTGGGACTTGTATTTATATCCGCTCTCTTTCTTTTAACGTTTACTTTTATGATAAGTTTCTCACTATCTTTTTTAAATGTATTTTATCGTGACGTAAAATTTGTTACGAGTTTTCTTTTGAGTATTCTCTTTTTTTTAACTCCCATATTTTATCCGGAAAACCTATTTCCTCAAAATTATGATTTTATCTATAAATATAACCCCATTTATATAATGATTAAACCTATTCGCCTTGTACTCCTCGAAGATTTAACTTTTAACACGGCCATAAATATAATTTTTCTTACACCTCTAGTAACCCTTATCATAACTTTTTTATTAACAACTGTTATTTGGAAAAAATATAGGCATGAATTCTATAAACGAATCTAATCAAACAGTATTAGAGCTAAAAAATGTTAACATTATTTTTCATGAAAGTAATACTCCTCTTTCAAGTCTAAAAGATATCTTCATACATACCTTTGCCAAGAAGAATGCGCATTATATTTCTCCAATATTAATCCATGCTCTAAAAGATATAAATATTAAAGTCAAAAATGGAGATTTGATTGGAATACTTGGAAGAAACGGTGCAGGCAAGTCAAGCCTTTGTACTCTTATTAGTGGCTTTATCGTGCCTGATACAGGCGAAGTACTGACTAAGTTAAAAGTTAGATCAATCTCAAGTAATTTAAATTTACTTTATCCAGACCTCTCTGGTGAGGATAATGCTAAACTAATTCTTCGCCTAATCTATCCAAATGCAACAAAAAGTGAAATCAAACAACTTTCAGATGAAGCATTTGAGTTTGCAGAAATTTCAAAATATAAAGACCTCTCTGCAAAAAATTACAGCAAAGGAATGATGGCACGACTTGTTCTTTCTATCATTACCTCTAGTCCATGTGATCTTTTAATCATTGATGAATTATTTGATGGAGCAGACCAATTTTTCATGGATAAATTTAGGCCTCGACTAGACCAAATTATAAAGAATGCAAAGGCTGCAATTTTTGTAAGTCATAATATAGATATCATCAAGGCCCATTGCAATCGCGCTATTGTTTTGGAAGAAGGACAAGTTAAATTTGATGGCACAACTCATAAAGCACTTTATTTTTATCAAAATAAGGATTGGATTAATAGCAATTTATGAAAATGCAATATTTAATCTTTCTATCATTAATTGCACTTTTAATATTTATTAATTTAAAAATAAATTCTATTCACAACCAAATAAGCAAAGATTTAGAGCGACATAGTGCTGATTATCCTATTTTTATCGAAGAAGTTCGACCTGTAATTCAAGACGAATGGCTATGTGTTACAGGTGAAGAAATTGAATATCGCTTTAAACTTAGAAAAAGTAAAAATGTGGAAGAACTTGACCACCAAACTCCAAAAGATTTTCATAAAAGACTTAATCGAATTTATAATTATGCTTACGACTTAGAAAACAATATTTTGTCTTTTTATTTTTTTTGGCGTCCAGTAAGATCATATGTAATTAGTCATAATCGACCAGGTGAATCTTTTACACTCGCACCAGTTCGCAACTTGCCAGAAGAAGAAATTATTGAATTAAAAAAATGTACTGCTTCAGAGGGAAAAATATGAAAAAAATTCTAGGAGAATTTAGAGAATCACCTAAAAATTGCGTTCTCTTTTTCATACTTGTTTCGTACTTATTATTTGCTCACACATTGCAATATGATTTTTTTATTTACGATGATCTTGAAAATATTGTCCGCAATCCTGACGTGCTTTCTCCCACAATTAAAAGCTTTTTTAACTATTGGATTAAATCTTATTCACCTTTACCTTATAATTTTTGGCAAATTATTTCATTATTTTTTGGTGTCGAGTCTGCGGCTCCCTATCGTCTTGTTAATATTGTTATCCATGGATTCAATCTTTATTTAGCTTTTGAAATTTTTAAAACTCTTGCTCATTACTATAAAATAGAAGGCAAAAATAACCTAGCACTTCATGCAAGTATTTTATTTGCAGCACATCCACTAGTCATTGAATCTGTTGTCTGGCCCTCTTCTTTGCGCACAATCCTCGGTGCATTTTTTGCACTCTCCTACCTCAAGCATTCTATAGATCAAAAAGGAGATATCGATACTTACTCCTATGTCCTGATTTTTTGCTCCATTCTTTCAAATCCAATTTTTTCTGCCATCGCTATAATTCCACTTCTCACTTTTTTTGAAATACAAGGCCACAAAAAAAGCACTCATGCCCTTGCCATTATTTCATTAATTGGACTCTATTTTTATTTCCATAAGAATAACATTGCATCAAGTGATTTAAAACTCAGCTTATTAGACCAAATTACACTTAATATCTACTCGTTATTTAAATATATCCAAATAATAAATTTTCCAATATTCAATTCAATTTCATACCAACTAAGTCCTAATACAATTCTTTCAAAAGATTTAAACACTATTTTTTGGGGATTAGGAATTATCCTATTATATTTCGGTGTTCCTTACTTTATTTTGCGAAAATCTAAT
>CAZOXW010000042.1:0-12548 GCA_964583925.1 uncultured Bacteriovorax sp. | reverse complement strand
ACTGGAATAATCAAATAGATCTAATTACAAACTCAATTACTTTTCATGGCCGTAATGCCGAGTTATTTACTGTTGCCGGAGTTCGAGCAAAAAACTTAAATCATTTTTCTGATGCTCAATATTTTTTTAATCAAGCAATTGCTATCAATAAAAATGATTCTGCCTCTTATATGCACCTCATTCAACTATTGAAAGAAGGAGGAAATAGAGATGCGATATCTTCTTTCTTAAATTTAAATCAATCACATTTTCTAATACTAGAAAGCAATATTTTACTTGAAGTCTGTTCGCTCTATTTAAAAATTCTTGATACAAACAACGCCGAAAAATACTTAAAACTTTATTTAAATTTAAACCCGGCCAATGACAGAACGACTGCAATTGAATCTGAAATAAAAGACATTAGAGAGTATGTTAAGAAAATAAACTTATGATTATAAAGTATTTAAATCTCTTTTTGTTTATCATCGTGACCTTTAATCTAAAAGGTATGTTAGAACTTAAACACACTCGGGGAATTAAAAAAATCATTGAACGAAATATTCTAAAAAAACATTTGCCTATCACTTTCTGTGGGAAAGTAAATGGTGATGCGGTGGCTATTAGATTGCTCACTAGCAATATTATTCAGCTTTATAAAAATGAAACACATATTGAATCTACTACCTTTTACTTTGACAATGGCACATTATATTTGCATAGAACGAATGGACCTCTTGGACAATTAACTAAAGATATCACTTTTTTTAATCAAAATAATACTACTTTTCTAAAGGGCCCATCGACCTATCTGACAAACTCAAACTGCTATCCTAGTAGCTATTCACTTACGCCAAAAATAGATTATAATAACAATAATTTTGAAGATTTTTTTGTTTTTGAATTAAGCAACCTTAATTTTATCAAAAAACAGTTGGAGTAAAATGAGTAAAAAATCTTCCTTTTGCCCTTTGCCATTTATTCATTTAGCGACTCATCCAATTGGAACGATTTCTCCCTGCTGTAGCTCCGAAATGAATGGCGGCATGAGTACTGCTAAAAAAGATGGGAAAAACATGCACCTCGGAGAATTTTCAATCGCTGAGACTTACAACTCCGAGATGTTTAAAAAAATCAGACTACAAATGCTTAACGGAGAAAGGCCGTTAGAGTGTCAAACTTGCTACAAAAAAGAAGATCAAGGGATTAAAAGCAAGCGTCAATTAAGCCTAGAAACCAGCACATTAACTTTAGAGCACGCTCATACTTTAATTAACCAGTCAGGTGAAGTAAACGAGATTAAACTCACTTCTCTAGAGCTACGCTTAGAAAATGTGTGCAATCTGAAGTGTGTTACCTGTAACCCATTCAGCTCTTCAAAATGGAACGAAGATGTAGACATCTTTAAAAACACTGAATTTGAAGACCGATACTTTTTACTAAAAGATAGATTGTGGAGCTCTAAAGGTAGTTTTTACTCTGAACTTTTAGACTACTCTTCAAATATCAATGAAATAAACATCAACGGAGGGGAGCCTACACTCATCAAGGAACATTTTGTTTACTTAAAGAAGTTAGTGGATTTAAAGCTGTCGGATAAAATTAATTTAAACTACTTTATTAATCTGTCTTACATCCCAGAGTCAATGATTGAGCTTTGGATGCATTTCAAATCAATAAGAGTCCAAGTCTCCATCGATGACTACGGTAAACGCAATGACTATCTTAGATTTGGCTCAATTTTTAGTGAAGTAGAAAAAAATTTAAAAACACTGCTTAAAAAAAATATTCGGACTGGAATTACTCAAACAATTTCTGCTTTAAATGTTACAAATATAAATGCCCTGAAAAAATACTCACTCAGTCTTGGGATTGATATTGAACACAATTACGTCTATGCCCCCAGTTTTATGCATGTCTCAAACCTGCCTCCTGACTGGAAAAGAAAAACCCTCGAGAATGCTCGATTTTTAAATGTCGATGAGTTAGAACTTCTTAGAGCTGAGTTGTATACATCTAAAATTAGGACAAACGCTCAAGAACTGATCCACTTCATAGCGCTTTTAGATAAAAAAAGAAATATTAAAATAGAGGAATATCTTCATGAGTGGAAAAACTTAAAAAACGAATTGAAGTACTAAGGATTTATAATCTTTTCGGCCACTGTCCTTGCAATCACAGTATACCCCTCTTTTGAACAATGTTCCCAATCATCAATTAGTCCCTCTTGATTTTGGAATTTCTTTTCAATATCTAAAAATTCCAATTTATATTTTTTGCTCATGCTCATCAAGTAAGGATTCGTAGATCGATAAGAAACGGGATAGTTTAAAACCAAAAGTCGCGCATTATTTTTTTTAGAAATTTCACTAATTCTTGACCACTCTTGATCACGTATGGTGCCAAGGTTTGAGTTCTTTTTTGTATAATTAAAATAATTCTCTATCATTTCTTGATTATATCTTGCAGTTTTTGGCGCTAAAAACTTACTCTGTGAGAAAACTACGCTTCTAAACTCTTCAAAGCTAACTTTATCTTGAGCTGACATAAGCCCTAAAATATTCATAACGAGATAATCACGCTCTAGGAAAAAAGGCGCTTTTTTAAATAGACTAATAAAATCGTTTATCACGTCGCTGATAAGCTTTGGGTTATTAATCCGACTGCCAAACAACCAGCGAATAACAAGATGCTCTTTAATATCTTGACGAATATCTTGGATAGAAAATGAATTAGAAACGACTAAGGCACATTGAATTTTATTATCTGAATTCACCAAACTTTCACATTTATTTAATTCATGATTAAAGAGATATGAATTCCAAGTATGACGGCCATCAAAATTTAAATTATTTGTAAACTTAGACCAAACATATTTAAAAATACTGATAATGTAGAAGTTCTTTGATGAAGAAAGTGATTTTTGATTCATTTCTCTTTCAATTACAAAATCACTCTGCAACTTCGGCAGATTAACAATGTGAGGATAAGAAAGGTTCGCTGAAAAGATGTCTGCCGCTCCAGCTAAAACAACTATAACATATCTCTTCATTGGATCATAACTTTTCCCTTCAAAAAAATTTTCCAACCGCTCTCGTACTTGTTTAGTCGTACTAGAGCAAACTCCTAAATTTCTTACCGTTATCTTTTTATCTAGCATTTCATATAACTGAGCAGGATAAGAATTGTCAAAAAACGTATTTCCTGCATTAGTGAATGAGTCACCTATGCATAGAATTTCTAACTTTTCTTTCCCTTTAAAGACTTCAAAGCTTTGATCTCGCATGTAATTTGTATTTCTCTCTTCTTCTTTCTGATATAGTTCATACTCACTTATATCATGGTATATTTTTTCAGAATTCACATTTTTAAGATAGACCCAAATTATTACTTCTGCCAAAACAAGGCTAAGTACGGTCGAGATGACTAAAAGTAATATTTTAATTTTCATGCTTAAATTGTTGACCTTACTGATCATGTTTATAATTTTTTAAAAGCTAAACATTATCATGATAACATATTTTTATGATTAGTCGTCTGATCGGTCTTATTATTTGCACTTTTGCACTTCTTCTCCCTTGGAGATTAAGAGTGTATTTTAGTGAACTCCTAGGTTGGATCACTCAATTTATTTACTACACTTATTATGGAATATTAAATTACCTCCTCCGTGAACTTAAAAAAAATGATAAAAAGTAAAAGTGTTGCTATTTTATTTTCAGGTGGAACAGATTCCACGCTTACCGCTGCTCTTTTAACAAAAGAATTTAATATCATTCATCTTATTACTTATAACCGATTCGGCTTCCATGAAACTGACAACACAGAAGCTCAGGCCAAGGCCCTCCAAAAAAAATATCCCAATCATAAATTTATCCATGTCTTTATAAACGTCGATAAACTTTTTGAACATATCTCTTATGAAAATTATTTTTCTAATTTAAAAGAATTTGGTCTCTTTAACCTCTCGACTTGTGGTCTTTGCAAACTTTCAATGCACGTTAGAACGATTATTTATTGTCTCGACAATAACATTTTAGAAGTTGCAGATGGAGCAAATCAGGCCATGACAATGGAACCCGCTCAAATGAAGCCCGTCATTGATAAACTCAGAGGCATGTATAAACACTTCAATTTAAATTACTTTAATCCTGTTTTTGAAATGGAGGGTCCAAGCGACCCTGGCTTCATTGAAAAGTCTAATCTTCAATTAATTCAGGCCAAACACGACTACAGCGTTCCTCTTTTCGAAGAAAAAAATACTCCAGGGCAAAAACTTTACGAGCTAGGGTTAGCACCGGCGCCTAATGTTAAAGGTAGCGATTACGATAAAAAACGACAACCAAGGTGCTTCCAATTTATTCTATTTAACATTTTTGCTCTAAAATATTTCATGGAAAAGTATGATTATGAAACGTATACTCGTTTAACCACAGAATTCTACACTGAAAAAATAAATAGAATGATCAAGCTTCTTGAAAATAAATCAGACCAAAAAATTAAAAAAATCATCGAGTAGTTATATGGATTTTTTAGAACAAGATAAAGAGTGCTGTGGTGCAAGTTTTGAAAAGAACCATATTTCACTGCTTGGATTAATTACTTTCTGCGTACCCTTATTCTATACCTCGTCTATTTTGGTCATCATACTGTTTCCGCTACAACTTCTTTTTAAAACGGCCTATCGTTTTAGTATACAACTTTACCATGCCAATACTCGACTAATTCAAAGCAAAAATATTTTATCAAGGACCAAGTGCGAATGGTCAGGTAAATTATTTACACTTTCTCCATTCATTGCCGGTATTTTTTATAAAACTTTTAATTTCATTATTCTTCACTCTATTATATTTATAATATTATTTGTTACGCTTATAATAAAAAATGCATTATGAATAAAAACATCCTAGATGAATTTTCTGTTTTAAAAAATACCCAAAATCGAGCAATCTATCTAGATTCGGCATGTACCACATTGTGCCCAGACAGGGTCTTAAGCAAGCACAATCAGTTCTACCAAGAATTCCCCTCTTGCCCAAACCGATCCATTCATGGCTGGAGCAAAAAAAGCAACAAGGCAATTTCACTTGCAAGAGAAGCTGTCAAAAACTTTATCAACGCTCAAAGAGTAGATGAAATTGTCTTTACTAAAAATACAACTGAATCATTAAACCTAGTTGCTCAAGGCCTAGACTTCTCTCCAGGTGACACCGTCCTGATTACCAGCCTTGAACACAACTCCAACTTACTTCCATGGCAAAAGATACGGGTTGAAAAAAATATCAATTTGAAATTTCTTGATATTTCCCCCCCAAATTATTCTATTGATCTAAAACAACTTGAAGAGACATTAAAAAATTCTCATGTAAAAATCCTTAGTCTCTTTCACACTTCTAATGTTACCGGTATAACACTCCCAATTGCTGAAATAACTAAAATAGCTCACAAATACAACACTCTAGTGATGTTAGATTGTGCTCAGGCCGTATCAAGTCACATAATTGACGTCGTTAATTTAGATGTAGATTTCTTAGCTTTTTCCTCTCATAAAATGTTTTCTGTAAGTGGTATTGGTGTCCTTTATGGAAAATACAAACACCTAAACAACCTCAAGCCTCTCATATTGGGTGGTGAAACTGTTGTCGATGCAGAACTTGGGAATTATACCTCGGCGGACCTCCCCTATAAGCTAGAAGCCGGAATTCACAACTATGCTGGAATTATTGCATTAAATGAAGCAATTAATTTTATTTTAGATATTGGTGGACAGAAAATTATATCCAACCATTGCCTCAGGCTGAATACTATTTTAACTGAAAACCTAAATAGCAATAAAAAAATACACCTAATTGGCCCAAGCGCCCCAACTTCACGAACAAACATTTATAATTTTTTTATCGAAAATAAAAATATGGCCGAATTCTCAATTTTGCTAGATCAATCTAAAAATATTTACTGTAGAAGTGGAGTTCACTGTGCACACGCGTGGTATCATCTCCATCAACTCCCACCAAGTCTCCGTATTTCATTTTCTATTTATAATACGGAAAAAGAAATTCAATTAGTCTCTGATACTATTAACGATTTAATTCGCTTTCTATAGTACTCATTAACTTATCTGCGATTAATTTATGCCCATAAGAATTTGGATGAAATGTATCATATCTTTTATCGATATAAGGGTAGGCCTTAGCTTGATCAAGAACAGTTATCAAGTCAACGATACTAGTACCTGTCATTTTTGCAACAGACTTCATTTGAGCATGATAATTCTCAACTGATTGGTTAATCACTTTAGTCTCTGGTGAGTCTGGAAGACGGAGGGGGTAGAGTCCCAAATAAACTTTAATATTATTTTTCTTGGCCACATTAATCATTTCCTCAATGTTTTTTCGATATAGAGTTAGACCTATTCTTTGTGTTGCTTTTGCATCCTTGGCCACATTTTTTTTAAGTAGCTGTCTGATTAGTTTATACATTGAATATCTGGCAATAAAATTATTCATCGTCACAACTATTTTTGATCGCGGCTGTACCAAATCATCCTCAATTGAACTCGAGTAATAGAATCGGCTGTAATCAACATCATTTACAATATATGTGATAAAAATGTGAGTCGGAGCTTTTATTGAAGAATTTATTATCTGCTCAAATAAAAGCTTCCCCTGATACGAACTATATCCTATTTGAGAAGCATTTTTAATGCTGACATCTATTCTTTTTGCAGACAACTCTCGTTGCATAATTGAACTATAAGTATCTTCATCGCGTACTCCCCAACCAAAGCATGGAGATGGGCCCAAAACGAGAAAACGATTTTTTGAGTTATTCCAATCTTTTTGCTGTGATACAAGTCGAAAACCCTGCTTATCAGTATGAATTCTTGCACCATAAAAATCTAAATCCAAATTTGATCTATTTTTCCAAAATAAAACTGAATCCTCCTCAATTACATTTAATATTTTATCAAGATGGTTTTCTTTATAGAAAATTCTTGCAAGAAGTTCCATTCCAACGAGTGGAACGATTCCAATAAAAATAAGGCTGAAAATGAGCAATATTTTTTGTCGCACTTGCTTTTCTCTCCAAACTTTGAAAGCATACTTAATTATACCTATTTCAAAAATAAAGAGAAATAATGAATCATTCGAGTCTGAATACAATCAGAGAGCAAATTAAATCTTTATCAAAAAGATCAAGCTTTAAACTTGCTTCAAATCTCGAAAAAAATTATGAAAATTATCTTTTGTCGCGAGATGGCCTAAACGATTCAAGTAGTATTTTTCCCAGCTCTTGGCCAACTTTTATTAGTGCAAGCCAAGATTGTAGCCAGTGTTTTTATGGACTTCAACTTGATACCTATATGTTTGGGTGCACACACGACTGCCTTTATTGCTGGGCCAAAACAGAGCAGACAAAAAAAGATCTATGGAATAATCCAAGTCCAATCCCTTTTGATTTGACTACTATTTGGAATCTTTTTTGCTCACACTTTGATGAACAATCTGAGACTAATTTCAAATCAATCTTTAATAAAAAAATTCCGATAAGAATTGGTTCAATGTCTGATCCATTTATTCGACCAGAATTAACTTATCAGGTTACATTTGAACTAATAAGACTTTTAGAGCATTATCAGTATCCTTATCTCATCTTAACTAGATCTGACATGGTTTCAAAAGAACCATATTTAAATCTTATTTCTCCAAGTCTTGGAAGTGTGCAATTTTCTATCCCTGGGCTTAACGAAGATTTTGTAAAAATTTTAGAGCCAGGAACCCCTTCACCATTAAAGCGCTTAAACGCAGTAAAACTTCTTCGTGAAAAAAAAATTTGGGTTGGAGTGCGAATTAATCCTCTTTTTCCAAATCGTCCTGATGGATTTTATTCACAAAACAAAACAAATACTGATTTACTCCTTAATTTTTTTGACCTTGAACTCTTGAAAAAAATCAAAGAGAGTGATTGTAAATCTGTCATTGCTGGTTTTGTTCATCTCGAACTAAGTACCGCTCAAGATATTTCAAACAAAATAAAAATTAATTTATTAGATTTTGTTGATAAAAAACTTCCTGGAACTGATCTCTATTTTAAATATTCTTATCCTGAAATTCGTTACTATTACGAAATAATTGCTAAATTTTGCAAAGAAAATGATATAAAATTTTCAACTTGCTATCTCGGACTTTCTGATTCGTATTTTTGGCGTGATCAAGATCTCTGGGATGATAAAAAAGATTGCTGCTCAATAAAAGGGAATGTCATTGAATTTAAGCAATTAAGTGACTCGGTTTCAATCCATCACAGGATTACAACTAACTCTCAAGGTAAAAGGTCAATCGTAAATATTATCGATGGATTTATGATTACATTTAAAAATTTTATACTAAAAAACTTATGGAAATAGCATGTTAGTACTTGGGATTTCGGCCTATTACCATGACAGTGCGGCTGCCCTTATCAAGGATGGCATCATCGTATCTGCCATTGAAGAAGAAAAATATACGCGAATAAAACACGATAAAAGTTTTCCTAAACATGCAGTTTCTTTTTGTATCAAAGAACTACCAAATGGACTACGCGATTTAGATGCAATCGTATTTTACGATAAGACTGAGCTTAAATTTGAGAGAATAATTGAAACGATTCTCTGGAACGCCCCTTATTCTTTTACTCAATTCATTGAGTTTGCGAAAGAATGGATTGGAAATAACAAACTTAATCTTGCACAAGAAATAAAAAAAGAATTATCTCAATTATTCGACCTCGACATTTCTACAATTCCCCCTATTCATTTCTATGAACACCATCTCTCTCATGCTGCCTCTGCATACTATCCGGCCCCTCACACAAACTCACTAATACTATGCCTTGATGGTGTTGGAGAATGGGACACAACGACTGCATGGTTTGCAGATGGAACTAGCATAAAAAAAATCTGGCACATCGATTTCCCACATTCATTAGGTCTTCTATATAGCGCATTTACGGCCTATCTTGGTTTTAAAGTAAATGATGGAGAATACAAACTAATGGGCCTTGCCCCTTATGGCACCCCTATATATAAAGACCTTATCTATAATAATTTGATTGATGTAAAAGATGATGGTTCATTTCGCCTTAACATGAATTTTTTTAACTATACACGCGGCCTCAGCATGGTTAACGACCGTTTTTGTAAACTTTTTGGACTACCAATCAAAAATCCAAACGAGCAATTTTTAAAAAAACATCTTGATATTGCAGCTTCAATTCAAGTTGTCCTTGAAGAAATAATTTTAAAAATAGTCTCAAACTTAAAAAATGAGTACCCTTCTGAAAATTTATGCTTAGCTGGAGGAGTTGCACTTAACTGTGTTGCAAATTCAAAAATTGCTGATTTAAATATTTTTAAGTCTGTTTGGGTCCAACCAGCAGCAGGCGATGCAGGAGGAGCGATTGGATGTGCACTTCTTCACTATTTTACCAACTCAAAGGCCACCAAATCATCAAATGACCTAATGATGGGAGCACTTCTTGGGCCTTCTTTTACAAGGGAATACACAAAAAACTTCTTGGATCAAATTGGTGCGATTTATCATGAACTCGAATCAAATTTGATTTATAAAGAAATTTCAGCACAACTATCTGATCAAAAAATCATCGGCTGGTTTAATGGACGATCTGAATTTGGCCCTAGAGCACTCGGCTCCAGATCTATTTTGGCCGACCCTCGCTCAAAGACAATGCAATCAACACTAAATTTAAAGACCAAATTTCGTGAATCATTTCGCCCCTTCGCGCCAGCAATTTTAGACGAATTCTCTGCCAATTTATTTGATACTAAACAAAAAAATTCCTACATGCTTTTTACGTCACAAGTAAAAAATTTTAAAAATGCATTCCATGAGGATATCTATACACGATTAAAAAATATTGAATCTCCTTTTCCATCCATCACGCATGTAGACGGTTCAGCACGTGTTCAGTTCGTTGATATAGTTAATCAGAAAAATTTTTATGACCTACTTTTGCAGTTTTATCGTGATACCAATTGCCCAGTTCTTATAAACACTTCTTTTAACATTCGTGGCGAACCAATTGTTTTATCTCCTAAGGATGCTTTCAAATGTTTTATAAATACCAATATTGATACTCTAGTTATCGATAATTTTTTAATTAACAAAACAGAGCAGAAAAATAGTTTTGACCATTTCAAGTACTCTACCAATGAGTTAACGGGAGAAAATCAAATCAAGAAGGCAGTTAGGCCTCAAATGCAAAAAAATGAAATAAAGAAAGAAATTATATCCCTCTGTATAAGTATTAATTTAATCTCACTACTAATTTTGCCGATATTCAAAAAAACGACGCCCCACTATGAAACTCTGGCCGTCGCAATCATTCTATTACCTATGGCATTTTATTTCCCATCCTCACTTTATTATTTAGCTCTCGCGTGGAAAAAAACGATTGAATGTATTGGAAAAATAAAGTCATCCATTGCACTATTTTTATGTTATTTTTTTCTACTAGCTCCGTATGGTATAGTACTTCGACTATTTATAAAAAGTAATATCGGCCTAAAAAGAGAAAAAAATAGCATTAGTTATTTTATAAAACCTTAAAATACGGAATATATAGCAGGAAGAATCGACCCTCCCCCCACTAGAACAATAAAGAAACTCAGCACAGCAAAGACCAAAAAAATAGGCAAAAGCCACCATTTTTTATTTTTTCTTAAGAGCGTAAATATTTCAATGAGCATTTTATTGTTTTCTTTAAGCTTCATGAAAGTACTTTTTTTATTTTTATCATTCATATAAAACTCACCTTCCGATATCAATAATTGAAACTGAGGTATGACCCCATTTTTCCAATCGATTATTTTTAATTTTAACATCACATGGGTTGCAACGTCCAAACTTATCACAATCTCTATAAACAAAACTTAGATCTAGTTTAGCATCCAATATATTCCCTATCGGATTATATTTATTATACAGATCATGATGACATCTATATAAATTTCCTTCAGGCCCAAATAATAGTTCAGTGGTCTTGCATTGGCATGTTTTAGTTAAATCTGAAAATACTGAATCATTATATTTGTATTCGCCAAATATTTTTCCACTATATTCTCCTAGAAACTCTTTAGTTCTAAACTCAACCCCATTTAATTTTGCACTTACAGAAGCCTGATAAATTTTTTCCTCATCCCTTGGATGCAAAATACCATAGAGACAAATTGAATACCCATTTTCAGTCATCCACTTTGCTTTTTTAATTAATAAATCCCATTCCATGGTTTCTGGATGATACGTCACTCGTATCGATGCATAAGGAGAATTCCGTTTAAAGCGATCAGGAGAAATATGCTTACTAAATTCAATTGGATCAAATTGTAAATTTGTGAGTAGATCTAGTTTAAAATCAGCTCTAATTTCTTTTACTAGTTTATAAAAATAAGGATAAATTGTTGGTTCCCCACCTTGCAAAGTGAGAGGAACATCTTGCAATCCATCAAGTCTATTTAAACCAAAGGCCCAATCTTGTGCTGTTAACAAGCCTTTTTTTATAAGTCCGCCACTGAGATGATTGATGCAATATGAACAACTTAAATTGCATCCCAAGGTTAAAAAAACTCCTATGTAGTTTGTTTCATTTGCAACAGTTGCTTTATTTAAATTCATTTTTTATCAACTCAAGTATTTTTTCTTCAGAATAGTTATTATCTAATATATAATACCTATCACCCTCTTTCCATATTATATCTTTTGGGCTCGTTGATCGATAAAGTGCAATGATCTTTTTGCCTAAGGCCATCCCTAAATGCAGCCCAAGAGAATCATGGGTGACAATTGTTTCACAGGAACAAATCCATTTCATATAATCTTCTAATTTTTTTTCCCCTTGCTGCCAACTCACATTTTCAGCTCCAAGAATATTGCTTAACTTACTCCAGAAATCACTTGAGTAGGTTTTGTTTTCCCATTTACTCCCCACTAAATGGTTCAGGCCGAATCTAAACACATTTTCATTCTTAAAAGGAAGCTCCAAAAGAGGCGGTTCGATTTGGGAAATGTTATCTGTTTCAATAATTCCCAAAAGCATATTTGACCAAATTTGATCAAACTTAATTCGCCAAGCTTCAATTTCAAATACTTCATTGTAGATAGTTTTTATTTTCCATTCGGATTTATCATGGACAAGGCCAAAGCATGAGATATTTCTTTTTTTTAAAATTTCAAATTTCGAAATATTCTTTTCTAAATTTAAAACAGAAATTTTTGTACCAAAACTTTTTTCTCTAAATATATCATCCCAATCCAAAAACTTTGTATCGATATCATACTTTAATAAATTTTTACCAGCCTCACTCGTGCACCAAAAAAATTGATCTCTGTATTTTGACGCTAAAAGAACCCTAGTTCGAATAATGTCTCCCAAACTAACAACCCCACTATCATCCTTAATAAAGGTTTCCGATTCTCCTGTTTTTAAAACTACAATTTTTCCTAAATCAACTTCTTTCATCTTAATATCTCTTTCATTTTTTTAACATTGTAGTAATTAGATGAAAGCCAGTC
>CAZOXW010000041.1:0-19682 GCA_964583925.1 uncultured Bacteriovorax sp. | reverse complement strand
TTCACGAAAAAATAGATCATCAATCAAAAGAATTTCGCGCCGAACTAGCTCATCAAAACTCAAAAATAATTATTCAACTAAGTGCCGTTTTAGTCACACTCTTTACAATTTCGACGTCAATAATTTCAATTATTATTTTAAAGTAGCGTCAACTAGGCCTAAAAAGAATACTTCGCTTTTCCCATTTTTTACTTGGGACCCTTTCAGTTTTAGGCTTATAAGATTTTGATCCCCTTCGATAGGAATTAAGGCCAGGATCACTTGCACAGCTCTTTTGAAAATCAATCATAATTTTAAAACAGTTAAGCATCTCATCGTGCTGCTTTTCAATATCAATAACTTTTTTTCGATTTAAAATATCTAGAAATAAATGTATCGATTCAAGAGTTGATAAACAAAATTTTGATGGCTGCTCTTTTATATCAAAGATTGATTCATTTTCCACATCAAAAGAAATCTTTGGAATCTTTTGAAGATTTATTGAAACTTTCATCATTTTCTTAGCGCAAGGCCATGTTCCATCGATTAAAAAAATTACAGTAGGAGAATTTTTATTTTTAAAATTTTCAATTTTTTCAGGCTTTGCGGTAGAGATATTTAAGCTATCAATTCCAGGATACATAACAAAAGAATTATAGTTAGATATTAAATCGTTTACTTCACTATTTTTTGAAAAATCCACTCCAACAATTATTTTTGAATTTAGAAGAAACTGATGAGAAATCCTTCCCGTTCCCATTTTCTCTTTTTTTGCCTCCATTGGATGCATCAATATGACAAATTTTACTCCTGGATCAAATGGTCTGATATATGAACAAAGACAATTTTTTTCTAGTTTGAAACATTTATAGCAAAATGATTCTCGTTGAAATTTCTTTGTTTCAGTTTTCTCTTTTTGCTTTAAATATTGCTCTTTGGTTATTTTCATTTTTGTAATATCACCACAGATTTATGATCAAAATAAAATATTTTTAAATTAAATTTTTTTGCAATATACTCAAATGTTTGGTGTGAATAAAATGCAATATGTGTGAAATCATTTTTATACCACCAATTCTTAAAATCAATATCTTCACAATAAAAAGATGTCATCACAACCAAAAAACCACCAGTATTTAAAATTGAAACCAATCGCTCTAATTCAAACATTGGTCCTTTCAAATGTTCGATTACCTCAGTCATTGTAATGAGATCAAATTTCTCATTAAATACTTTTTGATCATTAAAATAGTAAAGATCGTATGGAACAGAATATGAACCTTTATTTTTATAGTAATCAACAAGAACAGAACTTTTCCCAGAGCCAAAATCTAAATGAGAATTAAAACTAAACTCAGCAATTGGCAAGATGGCCTTTAAAATAAAATTACGATAATTTAAATCCATACTATCATTTCTATGCATATCATAACGATGTAATTCTTCATCTTTAGAAAGATAAAGAGAATGATCTTTCATAACGAGAAAGCACTGCTCGCATCGATGATATATCAATTCAAAGGAAGTCGTTTCCCCATTACACAAAATACAATTCATAAAGTTTTTCTACTACAATTCTTTAGATTTAGATAGATTTCTTTTTGATCTTTGATTCTGAAGAATCATTCTATTTAACTTCTCCAAAAGAAGCTTCGGAAGTAAACCATTATCAGTGGGAGTCATCATAAATTGTCCAATGATGGCCATATCAGCTTTTTCTGTTTTTACTAGGCGCATTTCTTTAATAGATCCATCAACCGTAGAGCATTGTGAACTATTTCCAATAACCATGTTTGTTCGGCAAACAGAAGGTCGATCCTCATAAACTCGGCAAGTTCTATTCTCTGACAAAAACACACAGCCACGCACACTAAAATCTAATAGGTAATAATTATTTGAACGATCAATTTCTTCTGCTTGAGTTCTCAGTTTATTCCAGTCTATTTCGACTCCATCAAATACTCTCAATGCTAGTAATTCTGCCTCATCAGGAGTCACGCTAACTTCAGTGTGGCAACAATCAGCGCAACCGGCCTTGCAACCGCTGTGCTCTAAAATAAGAGGATGATTAACAATCTCACTATTTAAATCATCGACAATTGTATGGGCCAAATGCGCTCTTTTTATCGATGATCGCTCAAAACGCAAGACCCGCAAAACATAGTCAGTAATCCCAAGAAAAAGTGGGTTAGATTTTAAATTCTGATAGGTCTTTAAAGCAATGGCAGGAAATTTCACCTTACACACTCCTTGTTTCTAGAAATAAACTTCGTAATTTATTCCCTACTCTTATACTAGCACATAGCTAAATTTATCTTGCACAATACGGAAAAAATTGCCCTTTAGGTCACCGATGAATATAATGTGCGAATGGGTATCCTTTGCAGTTTAAAAAATATCAATCTTTCATTTGGTCCAAAGTTAATCTTTAAAAATGCAGATTTAACAATTAACACCGATGATAAAATTGGAGTGCTTGGATTAAATGGAAAAGGAAAATCCACTCTTTTTAAAATCTTAAGTGGACAAACAATCCCCGACACATCAACTCCACCTTTTGAATACACCAAAAGTAAAGGTTTTGATGATCGTGCATTTAGTCTATTCTACATTCCTCAAGAAATTCCGATGGAAGGGAATGAAAATAAAAATGCCAAAGATTTTTTCTTTCTCTTTCATCCAGAATTGCACAAATTATATAATAACTCTCTTTTAGATTTTGAGCAGGCCAACGGTTGGAGCCTCCTTTTAGAATTTGAGTCTTATTTAAAATTTTTTGGATTAAAAGACAGTGAACTTGCACTAAAGTATTTAAGTGGTGGTGAGCAAAAAAAAATTCTTTTAAGTTTAGGACTGAGTTCAAAGGCCAATCTCATTTTGTGGGATGAACCAACAAACCATTTAGACATCGAAACAATTAAACTTTTTGAAGATGAGCTAAACAATTTTGATCGTGCCTTTATGATAATTAGTCACGACCGTATGCTTTTATCAAAATTAACGAATAAAATTTTTCACATTGAAAATGGCTCTATCAAACGTTTTGATGGCTCCTATGCCGATTACTTAAGCTATCTTGTGACATCAGAAGAGACTAGAAAGCGGGTTTTAGATCGATTAAAAAATACGCTAGAGCGTGAAACAGCTTGGATGCGCCAAGGTGTTAAGGCACGCGGAACAAGAAGTAAAAAACGAGTTGAAAATTATCTCGAATTAAAAAATGTAGTCACTGATATAAAAATTCAAGCAAAAAAAAATCTTGATTTAAATTTAGGAAAAAGTGCCAGACAAACTAAAACTCTTGTCAGTGCAAATAATATGTCATTTGCATACGATCAAGCCAAACCACTTTTTACTAATATTGATTTTGAATTAAAAAAAGGAGACAAGATCGGGCTTCTTGGAAAAAATGGAGTTGGAAAAACAACTCTTCTAAAACTAATCTTAGATGAGATTAAACCCACAAATGGAAATTTAAAAACTGCTGACCAATTACAGGTTCAATACTTTTCTCAAAAAAGAGATGAAGTTAATCTCGATACAACTCCCTATAAGTTACTCGGGGATGGATCTGACTTTGTCATCTTACCAGATCTTTCAAAACGCCATGTGATTTCTTATTTTGAAAGTTTTTTATTTCATCGCGACGACATCCATCGACCACTTAAAACATTTTCAGGTGGTGAAAAAAGCAGACTTCAACTTGCTCTAAATCTTACGAAAACAGGTGATATTCTAATATTTGACGAACCTACTAATGATCTCGACCTTGAGACTATTGAGATTCTTGAAAATAAACTGAGCCTCTATGATGGAGCTGTCATTATCATTTCACATGATCGTACTTTTTTAAGTTCTGTCACAAATAAAATTTGGCTTATCGATGATGCTCGTATTGAAAAGTTTGAGGGCGGTTATGACCAAGTTGCTCCTTACTTGGATTCAATTGCCATTTTAGATTCTATTTCAGAACCAGGCTTAGAAACGAAAGTTGAAGTGAAAACAGAGGAACCTAAGTCTAAAAAAATTAGCAATAAAGAGCGCGAACGCTTAAATCTCATTTATGAAGAAATAACTGGAACAGAAGGAAAGCTAAAAATAATAGAAGATAAAATTGCGGCCTTTGATTTTTCAAAGTTAAATGACCCTAAAAATGGTGAGCTCAAAATTCTTACCGATGCACAAGGCTTCTTAGAAGAGAAACTATTGAAACTTTATGAAGAAGTTGAAATACTTGAGTCAAAAGCTCAAATCTAATTTTTAAAACTGGAATAATTTACTCCTTAAATTTTATCGCCTAAATACGATAAGATATTATTAGGAGCTCTTATGAAAAAATCATTTTTAAATGCTATCTATATCTTCACCATCGTTCTTTCAACTTTTTCAATTAAAGAAGCATTTGCAGAAAGAGGGCCATCGATAGAACCTTTTGTAGAAGTAGATATTGAAAATACAAATGCAGATTCATCTAAGACCAATGGATTTAATTTTCAAAATGAACATAAAGCAAAATTTAACTCTCTTCGAAAACCAGCAGGAATTGTTAGTAAAGATGGTGCGACATCTCCCTATTCTTATTTAGGGCCAATTCTTTTTTTGTTGGCACTTCCTTTTGCAATTTGGATGGTAATTTCAAGAAAAGTCTCTGATATTAAAACAGAAGATAAGACTGATTATTATGGAAAAACTTTTCAATTTACTCCATTTAAAACTGATTATCAAAAAAGTGATGATGATGACGACATTGATTATCCTAAAGCTTCTTAGTTCCTTCTAAGGCTTTGCCATTTTCCATCTCCAAGATAGAAAAACACTTCGGACATATTTCGATATTTAACCATGACTTCTTTTGTACCATCGTTGTTTAAGTCAAGCACTCCAATATGATAATCGCGAATATGATAGTGATGTTTCAAAGAACGGTACTCTTCAAATATACTTGGACCTTTAAAAATTGAAATTTTTGTCAAATCATTATGCGGAATTGTCATAAGATATATTCGCGCAGAAGATTCAGAAATAGTATAATTGTTCTCTCCTTCAAAATAATAAATAAGAAGCAAAGTTGTCTTATTATCGAGCATTTTTCTTTGCACTCTATAGATACTTGAATTAGGCCCTGAATTTATAAAGCGATACTGAAAAATTCTTTCTTTATACGAATTGAAGATATCTAACCAGTCTTCGCTATCACGCCGAATGGCCACAAGATACTCGCTCAACTTATCATTGTTTAAATCAAGAGCATATTCCGGAGTATAAAGGTTGTACGAATACTTTTTTTGGTCTCTAGTATCAAAGCTTTTCTCTAACTCACCTGAAAAAAGTTTTCTAAAAAATCGTTCATCTTGAGCAAGCGCTGCTTTTGAAAATAGAATAAAATATATGAACAGGAGCACAATTCTCATATAAATAATTGTAAACTGATAATTTTATTAAACCACAGGCCACTTTTTCCACCTTTTCAAGTTTTCAATGGAAAAACTATAAGTTAGACTAGCACCATATTAATTCAATCAAGTAAAAGGTTAGAAAAATGGAATTTACTTTAGCTTTCACAAAAAATTCTGAACAAGTTATTTTAAGACAGTTTAGTGACGATGGAAGTGGATCTTCAAAAATTATGACAATTGAAGATATGAAAAATGAAGCTGTTTCTGCACTAATTTATGACCAAGCAAACTTAGAAGAAGATTTTATCTCAAAAATTGAAAGTGAATTAAAATTCTATCCAATTCGTGGAAATCAAGATTTTAAATTATCAATGGAGAGCTTTGAAGCTCTAAACTTTGATGCAGCAAAGGCCATATTAGATAAGATCAAAGACAACTGGGTTCTTCAAAACAACCTATCACTTGTTGAAGAAATTTTTAAAACAAGACAGCATCTCCTTTCACTTTATCCAAATGACCGATCTAGTTTTTTTGAAGAGCTATGGTTTATCTTAAAATCTAATCTCGGTGCTAATAATTTAAAGCTAATTTATAACGATCTCATCAAAGCTAAAAATGAAAATGAAAAAAACAAACTTGTAAAAGTAAAAGTCGTTGGAAAAAGATACCCAGAACCGACATCAATAAATGAAAGTGATGAATTTGTGCTAAAAAATTATGAAAAAGATTTTGGAAATATTTTTGAAATTACCGATTTTAATAAAGATAAAGGTCAATTAGTTATCTGTGCTTCTATTAAAAAAAGTCCCATCTTAATTATGGCCGAGATCACAACACTTACAAGACTTCAAAAATCTATTCTTTTAAGCTTATTTGAAGGGCTAAATAACAACTAAAGAGGAAAGCTCTCGCTTCCCTCTTTCTTAACTTTGACTATCTTAAATTATTTTTTAAAACTTCTTTAATTAGATCCTCATTAGTCACTTCAAAAGCATCATCACCCCAATTAACATCTTCAACTTCATAAGATCTATTAATATTTTGTCTCATCAAGGTTGCACCTTTTTGATCCAAGTTAATTCTTTCCACTTCTGTGTGGCAGCGATTACCACCAGATCCATCTGAATACACTTCATTTTTACAAACTAATTTTATACTTTTTGGAGTTTCAATATTTTTTAAAGTATAAATAACTCCACCGCGATCATAGCTATGTCCTTTATAAGACTCAATCATGTCTACGCTTTTCCCCATATCAGTCAACAGTCTTTCAATTATTTCATTATGTTTTGTATCTACTTTTGCGTAAATAGAATCTTGATTTCCAAGTTTATTTGCTCTTACTCTAAAATTTCCTGAACCATCGATATCTTTTTCAAATTGTAAAACTCGATACTCGGTAACTTTAGAATTTCTTGGTGACTTAAATTCAAGTTGCCCAAGTTCATTCTGTGCTGTTATTTCCTTTACAATATCAGTTAATTGATTTGTAAATGTTCTTTTCGATCTAACTTCTGAATCATAAAAGTGTAAACCTCTTACCAGCCTTTCTTCCGACTTAAAAAGTCCTGCCTGTGCAGATAGTGTTAATGTACCAAGTAGTAAAGTTGCAATTGTCTTTTTCATAAATCCTCCAGCTCGCTTGTTGTTTGTTAAATCGAGATTAACTTACAATTTTTAGTAAACTCAAATTGGTGTAGAATTTTCACGACTCCCCTTTCGTCAAAATATGCTACAAACATACGATAACTACACGATATCAGTGAACTTTTCCCTGTAGTCCCCAGGGTTTTAATTGTGTCACTCATTTTCATCCACATAAAATCCAAAAAACTCGTGACTAATGGCCGTTACTTTTCTATAAAAATCGTTTCGACATAAAAGGATTTAACGTAATGGAATTAAAATTTTATAAATTTTTAATAGAAACATTTGAGAGTAAAAAAATTAATAACCCTAATTACTCTCTTCGTGCTTTGGCGCGAGACCTAGAGATCGAACCATCTCTTTTATCTAAGCTCATTAGAAAGAAAGTAAATGTTACAAACGAAATGATTGTAAGAATTTCAACTAAACTTAACCTTTCAAATGAAGCGATATTAAATTTTATTAATGACAACAACTCAAATGCAGATAAGCCGTTTAAAACTTTACAAGTAATCCCCCTCGATGAACAACAATTAATTAAAATTCAAGATTCATTATTTACTTTAATTATCGAATTAACCAAAACTAAAAATTTTAGAAATGATGACCAATGGATTGCTACAACTTTATCGACAAACGTCGAAAGTGTAATCGAATCAAAAAAACTACTTCGAGATTTAGGACTCATTCTAGAAGAAGATGAGCATTCGCTAAAAATTAAAAATCTAAATGGTTACCACTTTGTCCCAAAAGACAAGAGTGCCATAAATATCGACCAACTAATTACCGACTTCAGAGTTTCAGATTCAAAAATTCAACATGAACATTTTAAAAACGTTAGCATTGTTGAAGAAGATTTTTATCTTAATTTGATCATTGCAGTTGATGAAAGCGTACAAAATCATATCAGAAAAGAATTGCGAGAATTTGTTGAAACATTAAATAATAAAATTCAAAAACTTCAAAAAACTCCCACAACTGTTTATAAAATTAACTTTTCAATGACAAAAAAGGCAAGAAGCTTATAAACTTGCCCCACGCACCTCAATATCAAAGTCCATTAATGCCTTAATGGGATATGCAACTGATCGCTCCACCTTTTTTATACACTCTCCATTTAAGGGTATCCCTTCCACTCGCTTTGTCCATGTAATAGCTTCAAAATATCCTAACTTTAAAGTATTAGCATCTGCCTCCATAAGAAAGCTATGGCCGACATTAGAAGCTTCAACCTTAAGTCTTGCATCCTCATTAATTATTAAATCTAAATTTTCATCAACACTTATTTCTGAAATATTCAATGATGGAAGTCGAAATTGACATCTACAAGCAGTTCTTCTTTCACCATTGGTACAATGGAATCCTTGATTTTCTTCATACACATTTGAATCATTGGTCACAACCAATTTTCTTTTTAATATTTTAATTTTTACATCTTGGTATCGAGAGATGTCTGTTAAATGTACGAACTCAACATTAGTGATCGTAAATTTTTTAATTTGAAATTTTTTTTCATTAACTAAAAGCTCTTTATCGCTATAGAAGATAAGAAAACTCGTCTCACCTTTTTTAAATTTTGAATTTATCCAAACGTGCTTTTCCCCTTGTACCCTTTCAAAAGTTAAATTATCATAGGCCCATTTTGCAGTTATATGCTCCGGAATATAAAAAACAAGTTCAGACTCAGGTCTCATGATCACAAGCTTAGCAAAATCTGCATCTTTAGAACTTGTAGGGACTCCCTCCTCCAAAACTTTTTCTATTTCTTCGGTACTTTTAAATTCATTAATGCTTTTTATATCATTGTATATTTTATTTAAAAGCATCGATCTTTTATCTTCAAAATCTTTGTAATTATAATTAATTGAATGAGGCGAAATTAGTGTTGTCGGCCTCCCTCCTGTTTTTTGCCCCAAATCTCGATTCTCATTACAACTAGCTAAAATTAAGGTAGCAAGAGACATTAATACTAGTGATTTCATATTTTCTCCTTTTTCATGGTGGATGAAAATGTGAACCAAAGTATATTTTTAGTACATCAAAGACCCCTAATATCAATAGCTTTTTTCATTATTGAAAGGCCTTGGTGTCAAAAGGTATCTAGACCATTGTAAAAAGTGCGGCCCTAATGGACTTAAATTTTTTAAGTCCTATAATCTAAAATTATGAATAAAGTAATACTTACCATTTTGGTTTTAAACCTTTTTTTACAGAGCTGCTCATCTACGAGACCAATTTCTAAAGAAGTCAAAGTAGAAGCGCCAGCATTAGTAGAATCGGAAGTTAAGACAAGCATCTATAATGAAATCCCTCTTATCGGTTACACAAACTTTAGCCCTAAAAACCTTTACAGCTTAATGCCTCGGTATCAAAACTTTGAAAATAAAAAAAATCCCAAGCAATCTTTCATTATTGCAAATATGATTGCTGTCGTTCAACCTGAAATGGATGAAGAAACTAGAGATGAAATGGCCGTAATGATTGCCAAGGTTAGTAAAAAATTTAATATTTTGCCTGAAATTATGGTTGCTATAATTGATACTGAAAGTAACTTTAAGGCCAGCATGGTTTCAAGCACCGGCGATCTTTCAATTGCCCAAATAAATGTTGATGTCTGGAATAAAGAATTTAGTCGCCTTGGATTACCTATTATAAATAAGGAAAAGGTTGTTCTAGATCTCGAGTATTCACTGCATTTTATGGCCGAAATTTTATCAGTACTCAAAGCAAGGTATGCCCAAATAGATCCAAACTGGTTTGCAAGATACCATTCAAGCACACCAAAATTTAAAAACAATTACTTCAAAAAACTTTCATTTAGACTCGATCTAATCGCTCGATCAGAAAATCTTAGAAACCAAATCGCTCAAATTGAAAATATCAAAATTTTAAGCCCTGAATTTTCAAATGAAATTGAAGCAAAAAATTCTTCTAATAATTTCCTATACTCAATGCTTTCTTTAGAGCCAATGTCTACTCCAGAGTACTTTACTCCGAAAGAGGAAACATTAGTAGATTCTATCGAATATGCCAAAAATCTAATCTTTGACATAATTCGTTTATAGTCCCGATTGTTTTTTTCCAGCAAGAAAGTGAAAGTGAGTATGGAAAACAGTCTGCCCACCATCTTTACCAAGATTTGTAACAACTCTAAAGCCTGTTTTATCAAATCCATTTCTCTCGCTGTATTCTTTTATTCCTAAAAAAACTTGGCCAATTTCATTTGGATTTTGGGCCATTTCATTTACATCACGAGTGTGATTTTTATGTACAAATAATATATGTGTTGGCGCCTGAGGGTAGAGATCCATAAACGCTAAAACATTGTCATTTTCAAAAACTTTTTTAGACGGGATACTGCCATTTACGATTTTACAAAAGATACATTCATCTTTCATTGATTACCCCTTAACTCGCTCAATTTTTGCCCCTAAACCTTTTAATTTTTGCTCTAGATTTTCATACCCTCTATCAAGATGATACACGCGCTGAACTTCAGTTTCCCCATCTGCACATAAGGCAGCTATAACTAAAGCGGCTGATGCCCGTAGATCGGTACACATTACAGGCGCTCCACGTAACGTACGCCCTCCACTTATAAAAGCAGAATTTCCCTTTAAAGTTATGTCCGCTCCAAGTCGAACAAGCTCAGGAACATGCATAAAACGGTTTTCAAAAATATTTTCTGTAACGATTGAACCTGCATTAACGATGGTACATAGTGAAATCAATTGTGCCTGAGCATCAGTTGGAAAACCTGGGAATGGTGCTGTATCAATATTGCATCCTTTTAAATTACCGTGCTTCAAAACTTTTATACTATTAGTTGTTGTCGTTATGTTCGCACCCATTTTAGTAAGTGTATCAATAACAAAGTCTAAATGGTGTGGATTTACGTCAGTGATTTCTATTTCAGAATTTGTAGCTAATGCCGCCATCAAATAAGTCGAAGCTTCAATTCGATCACCGATGGCCTCATAGCTCACTTCTTTTAATTCTTTCACACCTTGAACGTGAATTTTTGAAGTACCTATTCCTGTTACTTTTGCACCCATGGCATTTAAAAAATTGGCAAGATCATCAATTTCAGGCTCAAGTGCTGCATTTTCAATAATAGTTTCTCCCTCTGTAAACACAGAGGCCATCATTAAATTTTCCGTTGCTCCAACAGAAGGAAAACTTAAAGTTAAATGTACGGCTTTTAGTTTATCTGCATGAGCTTCAACATAACCTGCATTCAATTCAATCTTAGCCCCCATCTTTTCCAAATTAGTCAAATGAATATCAATCGGTCTTGTCCCAATAGCACAACCACCAGGAAGAGAAACTTTGGCTTTATTCAATCTTGCAAGAAGAGGCCCTAAGACAAATATTGAAGCACGCATAGTTTTGACCAGATCGTAAGTCGCTTCGTGTGAAGATAAATTTTTTGCATTGAATGTCGTAATATTTCCATTTACTGACACTTCAACACCTAACTTAGTCAATAGCTTAATCATGGTTTTTATATCTTGTAATTCTGGAATATTTTTTAAGTGGATTGGCTTATCAGATAATAATACTCCGGCCAAAATTGGAAGATAGGCATTCTTCGCACGCGAAATTTTAACAGTTCCACTCAATGTGTTTGGGCCTTTAACAATTAATTTATCCATCGTTTCCTCTACTTTGTTATTTTTAAAAATCGATCTCGATTAGTATAATCTTTTAGTATTATAACTTCTTTAAATCCAATGTTTTTACTTTTAACAGCAGTCAAAAGTTCATTGAGATGAAATTCATGCCCTTCAATCAAGGCCATTCCTCCCGGATTTAATTTTATTATAATACTATTTAAAAATTCTAAAAACCATCCATTATAAATTTCGTCATCTAGAAACAGGGCTAGATGTGGCTCGTGCTCTAACACTTGATGGTGAACAGTACCAATATCATTCTGTCTTTTTATATAAGGAGGGTTACTCACAATCAGGTCAAACATTCCTGAAACATTATCTAAACGATCAGCTTTAATAAATTCTAAGCTGCTCGTGGGATTAATATTAAATTTAAGTGAATAAAAATTTTCGCGGGCAAGGCTTAAGGCCTCATCAGATATATCAGTTGCAATAGCTTTTACTCCAAAACTAATTTCAGATAAAATTGATAAGATAATGGCACCAGAACCAACTCCAATATCAATTATTCGCGGTGTTTTGCCACGAAAATTCTGTGCTAAAAAACTGCATGCATTTTCAACTAATATCTCTGTCTCAGATCGTGGGATTAATACGTTGGGAGAAACTTTTAATTCAGATTTATAAAAATAGGCATAGGAGTTGATATATTCGAGTGGAATTCCTTTCTCGACTTTATTTAGAAATTCCGATACGGGATGCGAACGATACTTTAAATACGGCATATCTAAAAAGTCTGAATTCAACTTGCTATGCTTAAAATAGTAAGATTCCAATTCTCTTTTAAGGCGATTTAAAGTCAATCCTGGATAATTAGATTGCAACTCAACGTGATTATTTTTGAAGTAAGCCTCTAAATACTCTCCATTTGAAAGTATTTTCACCTCTAGTCTTCCTGTCCTTTCATAAGCTCTGCTTGATGATTTGCAATTAATGCATCAACAATTTGTGCAATATCACCACTCATTACGCCATCTAAATTGTGGATCGTTAACCCAATCCGATGGTCCGTAACTCTATTTTGAGGATAGTTATAAGTTCTAATTTTTTCTGCCCGATCTCCATCTCCAACTTGGGCCTTTCGATCAGCATCGATTTGTGAACGCTGTTCAGATAACATCTTATCATAAATTCGAGCGCGAAGGATTTTCATGGCCTTATCTTTATTTTTAAGCTGTGATCTTTCATCTTGGCAAGCAACAGCGATACCAGTTGGAAGGTGGGTCATACGAACGGCCGAGTCAGTTGTATTAACAGACTGTCCCCCAGAACCACTTGAACGATAAACATCAACTCGAACTTCATTCATATTTAATTGAAAATCGACTTCATCTATTTCGGGCATAACTGCTACTGTTATTGTGGAAGTATGCACTCTTCCCATTGTTTCTGTTTTTGGAACGCGCTGAACTCGGTGAACTCCAGATTCCCATTTCATCTTAGAGTAAACTTTTTCACCAGTGACGTTGACGAAAATTTCCTTTATACCCTGATCACCTTCAGAAATTGACTCTATCGTATGCTTAAAGCCCATATGTTTAAAATAGCCTAGATACATTCGAAGAACGTCACCAACAAAAATAGAAGCCTCATCACCACCGGCAGCAGCCCGCATTTCAATAATAACGTTTTTATCATCAAGTGGATCTTTTGGAAGCAATAATACTTTAAGATTATCTTCCATCGGCTGAACTTTTCCTTCTAGCTCAGCTAATTCTAGTTTTGCCATCTCTCTTAGGTCTTCATCTTTCTCATTTCGCAAAATCTCTTTTGAACCCTCAAGATCTTCTTTTAATTTTTTATATTCGCGAAACGCAATAACGACATCTTCTATAGACGAACGTTCTGTTGAAATTTCTTTAAATTCTTTTTGTCGATCATAAATAGATGGATCTGCTAGTTTTTCTGTTAACTGTTCGTAACGGCGGACAACGGCCTCTAATTTATCAAACATCGACATATCATTTACCTTTTATTCAACAAAATCTTTTAATAATAAATTGCTCGATTCAATTTCAGACAAACTATTAAACTCAATTTCATCGAGAGTAATCTTTCGTTCTTTTGCTTCTTTTAGATTGTATTTTTCCTCTAAAAGAAGTGCTGTTTTAATCGATGCAAGCGCGACTTCAAGCTGAGCATCATCTGGCTCTCTTGTCGTTAGCTTCTGAAGTAATTTACCGGGATAACTAATGATCGTCCCTATTAAATTCCCATCCTGAGTTCCAACAAACTTAATAAGTTCATAAGAAATTCCAGCAATCGGAAAAGTTAATAATACCTTAAAGCCCATCGCCATAAGATGCTTTACAATCACGACTTGGTTTTGCCCAATGGGAAAAATCGCAAAAATAATTGCAAATAAGATAATTGAAACAAACATTAAGAAAAAGACAAAAGTTGTTCCACAGCGAGGATGAAACGTTGGATATTTTTTGGCGTTTTCCACAGTTAATTCTTCACCCTTTTCAAATGTTGAAATCGACTTGTGCTCGGCCCCATGGTATTGAAAAACACGTTTTACATCGGGAAGAAAACTAATAAGCCAAACATATAATAAAAAGATGCATGCCTTAATTGTCCCATCGATTGCGTGAAATTCAAAACTCTGAAGATCCCACTTTGCGCCAGTAAATTTTTCAATCAATGCCGTCAGTGCATGTGGCAGAAAAACAAAAAGACCAATTCCAAAAAGAAAGGAAAAGAAAATTGAAATAAAAGTTCCAAAGCTAACTTTTTCTTTATCTTTTTTTGAAGTCTCGTATTCCTCTAAACTTTTACCTGACTTCAACGCCTTTGTTTTATTTTCTTCATCCATTGCAATATTGGCAGAGTAATTTAAAGAGACAATCCCATTGGCCATAGTCTCAACAAGTACCAAAACCCCTCTTAAAAAAGGCTTTTTTAAGAAAGTAAATTTTGAAGATAAACCATACCACTGGTCGCGTCTTAAGCGAATTTTTCCATCCGGTTTTCTTACAGCGACAACAAAGGCGTTAGGTGATCTCATCATCACCCCTTCAATAACGGCTTGCCCGCCAATGTTTGTATATTGCTTTTGCAAAAATAAAACTAGTCTTTTCATTATGAATTCATCGAGTCCAAAAATTGTGCATTAGATTTAGATTTAGTAATTCGACTTAAAATAAATTCCATTGCATCTATTGGTGCCATCGGATGTAAAACCTTACGCAATAAATAAGCGCGTTGAAGATCTGGTGGATTCATCAAGAGATCTTCTTTTCTCGTAGACGACTTATTAATATCAAGAGCAGGGAAAATTCTCTTCTCTAAAAGCTTTCTATCAAGTTGTATTTCAGAGTTACCAGTTCCTTTAAACTCTTCAAAAATAACTTCATCCATTCTCGAACCTGTATCAATAAGCGAAGTTGCAATAATTGTAAGCGATCCACCATTTTCAATATTTCGAGCTGAACCAAAAAATCTTTTTGGCTTATGTAATGCATTTGAGTCAACCCCACCTGATAAGATTTTTCCTGATGGTGGAACAACTGTATTATAAGCTCGAGCAAGACGAGTTATTGAATCTAAAAGAATAATTACATCCTTTCCTGCTTCTGTTAGTCGCTTTGCCTTTTCAATAACCATCTCTGCAACCTGTACGTGGCGAGTTGCCGGTTCATCAAAAGTACTTGATACAACTTCGGCCTTAACATTTCTTCTCATATCAGTAACCTCTTCAGGTCTTTCGTCAATTAAAAGAACAATTAAAACTGCATCTGGATGATTATGAGTTATAGCATTTGCAATATCTTGTAAGAGTACTGTTTTACCGGCCTTTGGAGGAGCAACGATCAAACAACGCTGTCCAAAACCTTGTGGTACAAATAAATCAATTAAACGAGTTGAGTAATTAGTTGGATGGTACTCTAAATTAATTTTCTTCTCAGGATACAACGGAGTTAAGTTATCAAATAATTGCGTTTTTTTATGTGCATCTGGAGTCTGAGAGTTAATTTCATTTACTTTAACTAAAGCAAAATATCTCTCCCCTTCTTTTGGTGGTCTAATTTCACCTTCAACAGAATCACCTTTTCTTAAACCAAATTTTCTAATCTGTGACGGAGAAACATAAATATCATCCGCTCCCGGTAGATAGTTATAGAGAGGAGATCTTAAAAAACCAAATCCATCCGGAAGAATCTCTAATACTCCACTACCAAAAATTGCATTATCACCTTTTGCAGTCGCCTTTAGAATCGCAAAAATTAATTCATGTTTTTTTAAGTTACTGGGATTTTCAATCTGAAGCTCTTCGGCCATGGTCGTTAGTTCTTCAATTTCTTTTTCTCTTAGATCGTTCAAATGCATTTTGATGCAACTCCTGTTTTGATTTAACTAAAGTGATAATTAACAAATATATTTAATAAATTTTTTGCGAATAATTAAAAAAACCTCATGGAAACTTTTCGCTGATTTGTTTGTTGAAAATATTCGATTGAATATAGAAACAATATTAGCTTATGTTAGGAATCTGTCAAGAAATAAACGAAAGAACCCTTTCAAATTAATACTATTTAAGCTATAAACCCTTAATTATGCAAGAGCCTAAACTCAAAGATTTTGTGAATCTATCTATTTTGGCCATCGACTATGGAACAAGGGTGATAGGCACTGCAAAGTATACTGTGGGCGTTGATCCATATCCGCTTATGCTTCAAAAAATTATCGTTAAATCTAATGAACAAATAATAAGCGAATTAAAAACGATCATCGAAAATGAATCGATCGATATTATCGTTATTGGAATTCCATATTTTATAGATGGAAAAGAAAGTGACCAAACAAAACACAATAAAAACTTTGCGGCGATACTAAAAAAAGAATTTTTAAACTTAAAAATTTTTGAACAAGATGAAACGCTAACAACTAAAGAAGCAGAAGAAAGAATGCTCAATTCTCCTCAATTTAATTTCAAAATTGATCGCACACAAATTGATTGCATGAGTGCGGTTATCATCCTTGAAGATTTTTTATCATCACAACGATAATTCCCCACTATTTTAGTTAAGAATATCCATTTGGAAATAAATGCAAGTCTTGAATTTTATCATAGGGGCACTAATCTAAAATCTATGAATAAAAATCACTATCTTTTTTTAATTGGCGCGCCTCTTCTAGCAATTTTACTAGTCCTAGCTCGAGTTTATTATTCGATGTATGTTTGGACATATTCAGGGCCAGAACGATATTTTGATATTAAACCTGGTGACAATTTTGCCCAAATTAATTCTAATTTAAATCGCGAAAAATTAATTCCATCGGCACGTCTATTCCATAGATACTCTCAATACAAGGGGGTTTTAAATAAATTCAGGACTGGCCGATTTAGAATCAAAACTAATTCAACGATGATTGATGTCTATAATGCTCTTTTAAATGAATCAAGTATCAGCGATCTCTTTACTGTCCCAGAAGGTAAAAATATGTATGAGATCGCTCAGATGTTACATGATAAAAAAATTGCTGATAAAGATGAATTTATACTTTTAGCAAAAGATGAACACTTTTTAAACTCAATTGGAATAAAGGCCGAGACAGCTGAAGGATATTTATTTCCTGAAACTTATCAAATACTACCGAACACAAGTGCCAAGGCCATTATAAAAATGATGGTTAAGGAATTTGAAAAAAATTTTAAATCGCTAAACTTCAACGGCGTTCAGTTCACCCCTTACGAAGTATTAACTCTTGCTTCAATTGTTGAAAAAGAAACTGGAGATAAAAAAGAAAGACCGATGATCGCTGGAGTATTTT
Source organism: uncultured Bacteriovorax sp. (assembly GCA_964583925.1). Classification (GTDB taxonomy): domain Bacteria; phylum Bdellovibrionota; class Bacteriovoracia; order Bacteriovoracales; family Bacteriovoracaceae; genus Bacteriovorax. The sequence goes on along the minus strand of CAZOXW010000041.1, from coordinate 2,206 downwards.
TAAATCGTCTTAAAATAAAAATGCGACTTCAATCAGACCCAACAACCATTTATGGAATTTGGGAAAAATATAAAGGCAATCTCACAAAAAATGACCTTATGACCCCGACTCCTTATAACACCTATACAATAAGTGCTATTCCAAAAGGTCCAATTAGTAACCCAGGACTTAAGGCCATGGAGGCTGTTTTAAATCCTGCCACTCATAAATATCTTTATTTTGTTAGTCAAAATGATGGGACCCATATCTTTTCTGAAAATTATGAAGATCATAAAACAGCAGTAAATAACTGGCAAAAAAACTCAAAAAACCGCGAAGGGCGATCTTGGCGAGATCTTAAAGACAGTGAATAATTAATTAAATTGATTTAATGGTTCTTCGCGCATAATCGCGCACAAGCATATCTTTATCTTGAGATAAGATTTCAAGTGTTGATCTACTTGTACCCTTATTTTTAGCGACTTCATGACGAACCGTTATCGAAGGATGACGAGTAAGGATGTCAAGAATTCTGGGCGTTGTATGGGCACTCTTAGCGAGCTCAAGAGCAACTCCCGGAAGATCTTCCTTTAAAAATTGGAACATTTTATCTTCGTCTCTACATTCACGTACAAGTGCTAAATATTCCTCAGCATGCATCTCTACTATCCTCAAAAATTAAAAGTGCTAAACATTGCTATGTTAATAATATGTCGTAAAATTGTAAACTTTTTTGACAAGATACCTGACTAAACTTTGTTCCTATTTGTGACTTGGAATTATTTTCCCTTGTGTCAAATTTTATAGTTAGTGTAAAATTATCTTTATTGAGTTTGTATAAGGCAGAAGGCCTTGCAATTTTCAGGGAGGATCGTGTGGAGAAGGTAAAAATGGAAAAATTTAAAAATTTACTCCTACAGCACAAAATAAGAATTATGAATGGTGGGATTTTGCGATCAAACGAAGACCTAACCGTTTCTACCGATGATCTATCAGATGAGGCCGATCTTGCAAGCTCTGTTATTACTCAACAAGTAACGTTCAATATGCGCCAACGAGAACTTGGAAAATTAAAGGCAATCGATGAGGCACTATATAGAATTGAAGAAGGAACCTATGGCCACTGTGAAGAATGTGAAGAGGCCATTGGTGAAAAGCGTTTAGAGAACCAACCTTGGACAACATTGTGCATTACTCACGCAGAAGAACAAGAGCGCGAAAATCAAAAATTTGTAAAAGCAATCTAGCATAAATTACTTGACCTGAATCGATGCCTAAATTGCTTTTTAGGCGTTGATATTTTGTCTTCACGACTATCTTCTATTGCCCTCTTAGTTCCAGGGACTAATTTTTTCTCAATGCTTTTGTTTTCAAACGAAAATAAACATAATGATAAAATCATAAAAACAGAATAAAACTTAAAAAGTGTCATTTTCATACTTCCTCTTTCTTACCGCCCCGTCCTTGAGGCTTTCTAAGATAACAAAGAGCAAAAGGTGTGCCGAATTTTTGGTGTCAAAAAGGATCTTTTCTTGCAATTTTAGTAAATGAATGAAATAGAAAAAAAGAAGTATGGACTCTCTTCAATACGCTATCGCTTACTATTTCTTATATGCCTATCAATCTTTCCAGCATTTATTTTTACTTTTATTGTAGCAGATCATGGAGTCCTCCCATTTTTAAACAGACACCTATATAATAATTAATAGGAGAATGTTTTATGGAATTTCACAAAAGATCAGATGGAAAAATTAGGCCAACAAAAGAACAAAAAGAAGTAATTTTGTCAGAATTACGTTTCGGTTCAAGTCCGGCAGAAATCTCACGCAAGTATGGATTACGTATTCAGCTCGTTTTAAAATGGAAACGTGAAGCTCTACAGGCACCAATGCAAGCAGCGTTAAAACAATCCAATCAGGAAGTATCAAAAGCCATAGATAGTGTTCCTGCAAGCGAATATCGAAAACTAATTGAAGAAAATAATCGTTTACGTAAATCATTGGCAAATATGACTTTGGATCGTGATATTTTAAAAGATGCTGTCGATATCGCTTCTAAAAAAAAGTGGATATAGGCCGATTAATGATTTCTCGAGGAAAATATAAATTAAAACGCATTTGTTGTGTGCTTGGTATTTCCAGGGCCAATCAATATGTAAATCCTAAAGGACGTCCTCATGTTTATAAAAAAATTGATGATCAAAAAGTTTTAAAATCAATTTTAGAAC
>CAZOXW010000040.1:0-20182 GCA_964583925.1 uncultured Bacteriovorax sp. | reverse complement strand
AGCAGATAAAATATTTATAAGTTTTGAGGATTCTTTTCAATTTTTTGATAAAAAGAAAACTTTTTATTCAGGTTATCCGCTTAGAAAAGAATGTTTTGATACAAAAATTAATCCTGTAATTATCAACAATATTGAAATTAATAAAATAGAAAAACCAATATTGTTTGTTACTGGTGGAGGAAATGGGGCCAAACTTATAAATGATTTAATTAAGGACAATCTCAGCTCACTTCTTTGTGACTATGTGGTTATTCACCAAGTAGGTAAGGCCAATATTAAGGAGTTTGAAAGTATAAAATGCGATGGTTATTTTCCTTTGGCCTTTGTTGGAAAAGAAATGATTGATTTATTTAAGCTTTCAACCGTCACCTTTTCTAGGTCTGGTGCCGGAACTGTTTCAGAGTTGATTGCGATAGGTAAAAGATCAATTTATGTACCATTGAAAATAGCTCAAAAAAATGAACAGTATCATAATGCAATTTCTGCCAAAAAAGCTTTAGATTCTATCGTCATAACAGAAGATGAATTAACTTATGACAAACTAAAAGAAGCACTTCAATTAATTGGGTACAGTAATCCAATTAAAAAAATTCAAGATAGAAATGGCCTTGATTTTTTAATTAGTGAAATTGAAAAATCATTTAATTCATAACTTTGTCTTTTGAGAGAAGATCTAAGACTTGAATACGATAAACCATTCCAACAACTCTTTTATCATTTACTACAGGAATATTTTTTAATTTTTTCTTATAAAATAAAATTAAGGTTTCTTTTAAGCTTAAACTTGGATCAATATATATTACGTTTTTGGTATATTCTATCTTCTCGCTGATATTTCTTGATGCTGCTTGAAGTAGTAGGTCATGCTCAGAAATAATACCAATTAATTTCCCATCATTATCAACAACTGGCGCATTTCCAATGTTATGATTTTTTAAAGTTTCAATTGTTTTTTTTATACTAAAACTTGAAAGAACGCTGATAACTTGTGCTCGCATAAATTTTGAAACAGGAGTGTTGCCTAAATCAGTTGAATCAATTTTCTTGTATAGTGCATCCATGTATTTACTATATTCTTAAAATATATCCACGAGATTTGATAGTTTTTATATACTTTGAGAAAGGAAGTAATTTTTTTCTCAGGTTTGATAGGTGAGTATCAATATTTTGATTTTGAACATGAACATTAGGCCATAGAAGATTAGTAATATATTCACGACTAAATACTTTATTTGGATTTTTTGAGAGCAAATGAATAAGTTTAAACTCAATTGGAGTAAGTTGGATTTTATTTGACCCAATTTCTGCAAGTTGCATATCACAATATAGTTTAAAACCTTCATAAGAAATAATATTGCTCTCGCTTGCTTTTTGACTAATACTACGATGATTGATTTTATTTTTGATTCGAGCGATTAATTCTCTAAGTGAAACCGGCTTAACAATAAAATCATCAGCACCTAAAGTAAGACCTTTAACAACTGATTCTTCCGAAGGATCACCACTTAAAAAAATTACTGGAAGCTCAGGGTGAGCACCTTTAAATTTCTGGTAAAGTTCAAAACCATTTATCTCTGGCATGTGAATATCGAGAATAACTAATTCTGTAGTATGCTTTTTTAAAAATGTTAACAACTCTAAAGGATTTTGAATTAGTTCAAGATTAAAAGTTGGACTTAGTAGATCGTTATAGCTCTTAAGATTTTCCTTAATATCATCAACTATTGTTATGTGATTCTTCTTTTCCATTATCTAATCCCCACAGTTCTAAATCTTGAGATTAAAATTGTAACAGACTAATATTACAATTGCAAATACTGTGGGGAAAAGGCGATGCATAAAGTGCGAACCTATCTTAAGTTATTAAATTAACTAAATTTATAGCCCCAGTAAACCTTTTGTAAGGCCTTCATCAGTCGGATTGATGAACCAAATTGAAAGAAGCGCTTTTGAAAATTCTGTATTTCCAATTTTTTCGTATTCTTTGCCTTTTACGTTTACCGATACTCCATCTGTTAAAAAGCGAACAATAACTCTATCACCGCTTACCATATCACTCATTGTGGCATTAAAAGCATCTAGGTATGACTTAAAACTATCAGCATTCTTATTAGCATTTTTAAATCCATCAGAAAATCCGCCGCGAATTTTATTGGCATCAACATCTCGTACAAAATTCATAATTATTTGTTTGGGCCCTGATGAATTAACAACACTATTTGCATTTTGATTTTTGGCAGAAGTGTAGAAAGCACCATAATAAACTTTTAGTTTTAAGATTGTGGCCTTTCTAATTCCAATTCCATTTAAAGTTAAATTTACATTTTCGAGCTTAACTGAATCATCAAATTTAATACCATCAAGTTCAGCAGAAACAACATTAAAACAAACAAAAGCAGAAATTAAAATTAATACTAATTTCATAAATACCTTCCTTATTTTCTAATTACAGATCGCTTATTACTTTCAAGGACTTTCTTTCTAACGCGAATTGATTTTGGTGTAACTTCAACCCATTCGTCGTTGTCGATCCAGTCAAGGGCCCATTCAAGAGTACGATTTAAAATAGGTGGGAGGATGATATTTTCATCTTTTCCAGCTGTTCTTACTGAAGATAAATGCTTTTCCCTTACACAGTTAACAACACAGTCATTAGGTCTAGTGTGTTCACCGATAACCATACCTTCATATGTTGCTTCACCGGGCATTACAAATTGACGGCCATTGTTTAGAAGGTTAAACAGCGCGTATGGAGTCATCTTTCCTGCTCGATCTGATACGATAGCACCATTTTGGCGAGCAAGCATATCGCCAGTATAAGGTTCATATCCCATGAATTCTGAGGACATTAAGCCTGATCCTCTTGTATCCGTTAAAAAGATTCCACGATATCCAATTAATCCTCTTGAAGGAATTTTAAAGACAACCCTTGTTCTGTCTTCCCCAAGTGGCATCATGGTTTCCATTAAGCCTTTTCTGATTGATAACTTTTCGGTGATTGCACCAGTTGCATCATTTGGAATATCGAGAACGACACGTTCGAAAGGCTCCATTTTTTGTCCGCTAGCATCTTCTTGAAAAAGAACTTGTGGACGACCAACCATAAACTCGTAGCCTTTACGTCTTAATTGTTCAAAGACAATTGCTAATTGAAGCTCTCCTCGTCCTTTGAGAAGGTAGACCTTTGGATCGTCAGTTGGTTCATATTGAAGTGCAACGTTTGTTCTAACCGATTCATCTAAAAATTCTTCAAGCTTTCGAGAGGTTAAATATTCACCTTCTTGGCCGGAGAGTGGGGAAGTTGATACTGAAACTTGCACTCCAACGGTAGGTGGTTCGACAGTAATTCTAGGAAGTGGTTCAATGTTTGTTGTTGAAACAACGGTGTCACCAATTTTTCCATTTTCAACACCTGCAACAATAACAATTTCGCCGGCGCGAGCTTCATCAACTTCAATATTTTTTAACGCTGAAAATTCTTGAATGGCCGTAACTTTAAAAGATTTATTTTTTGAATCTGCATCACATAATGTGTAGTTTTGATTTTTTTTAATTAATCCACGTTGAATTCGTCCGATAACCAATGGGCCCAGGTAAGGAGAGTAAGAAAGGTTCGTTACAAGAAGTTGTAGATCGTCTCCGGCCGATATTCGCGGCTCTGGATAAAAATCAGAAACCATAAAATCTAAGATCGGATGAATATCTTTACCTGGAATTTTATAGTCTAAAGTAGCAAGCCCCGCTCTTGCAGAGGCATAGATAATTGGAATGTCTAAGTCGAAATCAGTAATATTTAATTGATCGGCCATCTCTAAAAAAAGTGATTCAATATCATGTTTAACTTCATCGATTCTTTGATCAGGTCTATCAATTTTATTTATTACAACGCCGATTTTAATGTGTCTTTCCATTGCTTTTTGAAGAACAAAGCGCGTTTGAGGAAGAGGGCCTTCTGAGGCATCAACCAAGAGCAGAACTCCATCAACCATCATCAGTGATCTTTCTACTTCGCCTCCGAAGTCAGCGTGTCCTGGGGTGTCTAGAAGATTTATTTTAGTATCTTTCCATATAAACGCACAGTTTTTAGCAGTAATTGTAATTCCACGTTCTTTTTCAAGTTCTCCTGAATCCATTACTCGTTCGGCAACTTGTTCACGCTCATCAAAAGTATTTGATTGCTTTAATAGACAATCAACAAGTGTAGTTTTACCGTGGTCAACGTGAGCGACGACAGCGATGTTTTTTAATTTGCTGTAATTTTTTGACATAGAAATTTTCCTCTAGTTTTGTGCGAAAAATGTAATGAATTTCGGGAAACTTTAGCATAAGATTTGCTACAAGGCGAGATAATATGATCCAAGTTAAAAATTTAAGTAAACATTACGGTGACCAAGTCATTTTTGATTCAGTGAGTTTTCAATTAGGTAGCCGCGAGCGTGTGGGGTTGGTGGGACGAAATGGGAGTGGAAAGTCTACGATGTTTAAATTGCTCTTGGGGCAAGAAAATAGCAGTGGGGGGGAGATAAGCATCCCTAAAAATTATCAAATAGGAAACTTAAGTCAGCATATTGAATTTAGCCATGACACTGTAAGAGAAGAATGCTTATCAGTTTTATCAGCAGATGACTATCGAGAACACGAGGCCATGAAAATTCTATTTGGTCTAGGATTTACTGATTCTGATATGGCCAAAAACCCAAGGAGTTTTTCTGGCGGATATCAGATAAGAATCAACCTGACAAAAGCACTATTAAAAAATCCTAATTTACTTTTATTAGATGAGCCAACTAACTATTTAGACATTGTAAGCATGCGCTGGTTAAAAAATTTTTTGATTCAATTTCCTGGCGAGTTAATATTGATTACGCATGATCGAGATTTTATGGATGAAGTTGTAACTCATGTAATGGGACTTCATCGAAAAAAATTGAAAAAGATAAAAGGGGATACCGCTAAGTTTTATGAAAAAATTCTTGAAGAAGAAGAAATTTATGAAAAAACTAGAGAAAATTTAGATAAAAAGAAAAAAGAAATGCAAGAATTTATCGAGCGATTTAAGGCCAAAGCGTCAAAGGCAAAGCAGGCACAATCTCGAATGAAAAGTTTGGATAAAATGCAAACTTTAGATAAGCTTTCAAGCGAAGAAAATTTAGGGTTTAAATTTAAATACGTAGACTGTCCTGCCAAAATAGCTGCGACGATTAATCACCTTGCTTTTGCCTATGAGGGAACAGAGGTAGAGCTTTTTTCCAATTTAAATTTTAATATAAATAAAAATGATCGCATTGGAATTATCGGAAAAAATGGTAAGGGCAAGTCGACTCTTTTAAATATCATTGCAGGACACCTGTCTCCGACGTCTGGAAAAGTTAGCTTTCATCCTGCCGTTAATATTGGGCATTTTGGGCAGACTAATATTAATCGGCTAAATCTTGAAAAGACAATTGCTGAGGAAATTCAAGGAGAAAATGGGGATCTTTCAATTTCCAGTGTAAGAAATATTTGCGGAACGATGATGTTTGAAGGAGATGCTGCTTTAAAAAAAATTAAGGTCTTGTCAGGAGGAGAAAGGGCCCGCGTAATGCTGGGAAAAATTTTGGCCAGAGAGCATAATTTACTTCTTTTGGATGAGCCAACCAACCATCTCGATTTAGAATCAATTGAAAGTCTTACTGATGAAATTATAAATTTTGAAGGCGCGGTTGTAATGGTAACTCACAGTGAGTTAATGTTAAAAAACATTGCAAATAAATTAATTGTTTTTCAGCACAATAATGCAATTTTTTTTGAGGGAAGCTATGATGAGTTTTTAGATAAAATTGGATGGGAATCTGAAGAAGCTAAAGTTGCCCCCTCCAAAGACGGGCAAAGAAATTTACGTGAATTAAGAGCTCGGTTAACAATCGAACGAGCAAAAATTGTTAATCCAATTAAAGAAAAAATCGCGCAACTTGAATCAGATATACTAAAGAATGAAGATCTCGTAAAAAGAATTACAGATCAATTGATTCGGCCTGAGGTGATGAATGATGCTACAAAGCTTAGCGACTTTACCCATGCGATTGGAAAATTAAACCAACAAATTGAAGAATCGTTTGATAAACTTTCAAAAGAAAATGATGAATTATTAAAATGGAATGAGCACTACGATTTAAAACAAAAATCACTTGAGGATTAGATGAATTTAGAAATTAGACAGTTATCAATTAGAGATGAAGAAGCTTTTTTTGAAGGTTTAAATACATTTTCTGACATGGATAAATCATGCTATGCATCTCACTATATACCTCAAATGAGTTTTCATCAATATTTAGAAATTATTGACAAGGAAAGACTTGGAATTGATTTATTAGAAAATCGAGTTCCCGCAACTTTGCTTTATGCTTTTTTAGATGGAAAAATCATTGGAAGAGTCGGAATTAGACATATGCTCAATGATTATTTGTATAATGTCGGAGGCCACATAGGATATGTCGTTGCTACAAACTATAGAGGCAAAGGCATTGCTACGTTGATGCTAAAAGAAGCACTAAATTATTCTAAAAATATTTTAAATCTTGAACGAAGCTTAATCACTTGTGATGATGATAACCTTGCTTCAATTAAAGTAATCGAAAAATGCGGAGGAATTTTAGAGGATCGTTATGTTTCAAATGATGGTACTGGTATAAAAAGACGATATTGGATAAATCTGTAATCTACTTTTCAAATTACACCCCCAGGGTTGAGACATATCTTGTTTAAATATGATGTAGGTCATTCTTGATTTTTAAGCAAGGGAATATAGTTTTCAGTGAGTATTATTAACTGGAGTATAAGATGTCGTCAAAAGTAAAATTGTCGGAAATTGATTTAAAAGATGCGCTTGATTTGGCCATTGAAATTGAGTTAGAGGCCAAGGAACGTTACCTAGAGTTTGCAAGACAAATTGGCTCACTAAAATCAAACGATGCGGGTGATTTTTTTACGCAAATGTCTCAGAATGAGGAGAAGCATGCCTTAAGCCTAAAGGAAAAAAGAGTTGAGCTATTTGGGAATTCTCCATCTCGAATTTCGCTTGAAGATCTGTATGAATATCAAGAAATTGAAGCCCCAGAATTTGACCGCGCGAAACCGTTTTTATCAACGAAAGCAGCGTTAGAGGTCGCTCGTGATTGTGAAGTAAAGGCCTATAATTTTTTTGATAAAGCTATGAAGATTGTCATTGATCCAAAGGTAAAAGAGCTATTTTTAGAGCTAAGAAATGAAGAAGAAGAGCATAGAATGATGGTCGAGGAAATTATAAAGAAAACTAAGTGTGATGGTGGATCAAATGATTCAGAAGTAGATGAGCCAAACGGATTATAATTTATTAATAAAAAGAGGAATATATGGATACGCAAACATTAGAAAGTGTCGTCATTAGATTTTCTGGAGATTCAGGAGATGGAATGCAGTTAACTGGAACTCAATTTTCCAATACGTCAGCAGCAATGGGAAATGATATTTCAACTTTTCCAGATTACCCTTCAGAAATTCGAGCACCACAAGGAACAATCGCAGGTGTCTCTGGCTTTCAAGTCAACATAGGCGCGACGGAAATCAATACTCCAGGTGATGATGTTGATATGCTTGTTGCAATGAACCCAGCGGCCCTAAAGGCCAATCTAGATGCAGTAAAAAAGGGTGGATATATTGTTGTTAACGTCGATGCTTTTAATAAAAATAATATTACTAAAGCAGGTTATATTGAAAATCCTCTAGAAACTGGTGAGTTAAAAGAGTATCGAGTATTGCAAGTTCCAATTTCAAGTCAAACTCTAGCGAATCTTTCTAATCTTGAATTAGATGCAAAATCAAAAGACAAATGCAAAAATTTTTATGCACTTGGGGTTACATATTTTCTGTATGGACGATCATTAGATACAACAATCAAATGGATTGAAGATAAATTTAAAAAGAATCCAGTTCTCGTTGAAGCAAATATTTTAGCACTAAAAGGCGGAAGAAATTTTGCAGAAACATCAGAGTTTGTCGTTTCAACTTATAAAGTTCCTCAAGCTGAAATTGCCAAAGGGACCTATAGACAGATCAATGGAAATCAAGCTACAGCATGGGGATTAATTCGTGCAGCAGAGGCTTCAGGATTAGATTTATTCTTGGGAAGTTATCCAATTACGCCAGCAACAGATATTTTACATGAACTGTGTAAGCATAAAAATTTAGATGTAAAAACATTTCAGGCCGAAGATGAAATCGCCGGAATTTGCTCTGCCATAGGTGCATCTTGTGCTGGAAAACTTGGGGTGACGACTTCATCTGGCCCAGGGATTGCTTTAAAGACAGAGGCAATGGGATTAGCAGTCAGTTATGAAATTCCATTGGTCATTGTCAATGTACAAAGAGGTGGGCCATCAACAGGTCTTCCAACAAAAACAGAACAATCGGATTTGAACCAAGCAATCTTTGGTAGAAATGGGGAAGCTCCAATTGCTGTTGTTGCGGCTTCTAGACCGAGTGACTGTTTTGATATGGCCTTTGAAGCTTCAAGAATTGCTCTAGAGCACATGACTCCAGTAATTTTACTGACTGATGGATTTATTGCTAACGGTGCGGAGCCTTGGAAAATGCCTGACCTTGATCGAGAGTTTACAACGATTAAAAACCGTCTTATTGATCCAACAAAAGAAGATCCAGCAACTACAAAATGGACTCAAAGAGATCCTGCGACTCTTGCTAGAAAATGGATCGTTCCAGGAATGAAAGGATTTGAATATCAGATCGGAGGATTAGAAAAAGATATCGATAAAGGCTCTGTTTCTCATAATCCACTCAATCACCAAAAAATGAGTGATCTAAGACAAAAGAAACTAGAACTTATTGCAAATGGTATTCCTCTGCAAGAAGTTGACGGGGATAAAACTGGTGATCTTCTAGTTGTCAGCTGGGGAGGAACTTATGGTGCAGTCTACATGGCCGTTAAGCGACTTCAAAAACGCGGATTTAAAATTTCTCATATGCATATGAAATATATGAATCCAATGCCAAAAAATACTCACGACATTTTAAAAGGGTTTAAAAAAATAATCGTACCAGAGTTAAATATGGGACAATTAAAAGATGTATTAAATGCCAAGTTCCAAGTTGGAGCAACTGGATATAATAAGATGCAAGGATTGCCATTTAAAATTTCAGAATTAGAAGAAGCGTTTTTAAAGGCATTGAATGAGGGGAATGTTTTATGAGTGAAGTGATGGAATATAAAAAGAAAGATTTTTCAAATGATAATGAAGTGAGATGGTGCCCTGGATGTGGGGATTATTCGATTTTATCAAGTCTGCAGTTAGCACTAACTAAGGTTGGAAAAAAGAAAGAAGATATCGTCTGTGTTTCAGGAATTGGTTGTTCTTCTCGTTTTCCTTATTATATGGGAACTTATGGATTTCATACAATCCATGGTAGAGCGCCGGCCATTGCCTCTGGAATTAAAGTTGCAAACCCTGAATTGAGTGTATGGATTATTACTGGTGACGGTGATGGGATGTCGATTGGTGGAAATCACTTAATTCATGCCATGAGAAGAAATTTGGATATGAATATTCTTCTATTCAACAATGAAATCTATGGTCTTACAAAAGGACAATATTCTCCTACAACAGAAAAAGGATGTATTACAAAAACCTCTCCACACGGAAGTGTTGATTATCCTTTTAATACAGGAAAATTAGCACTAGGTTCAGGTGCAACTTTTATTGCAAAGACTATTGATACCGATCCAAAGCATATTACAGACATGATGATAGAAGCAGACAAACATAAAGGTGTCTCATTTTTAGAGGTCTACCAAAACTGTGTCATCTTTAATGATAAAGTTCATGATGTTTATACTAACCGTCAAACACGCGACGATAATACTCTTTATCTTGAACATGGAAAACCGATGATCTTTGGAAAAGAAAAGAACAAAGGTATTGTCATGAAAGGATTTAAGCTAGAAGTAGTTACTATTGGTGAGAATGGGATTAGTGAAGGTGATATACTCGTACATGACAAGCACAACGAAATTTTAGCATTTCAATTATTGGAATACAGTAATCCGCCACATTTCCCAATGGCCATTGGGGTGCTTTTTGAAAAAGAACTGTCGAGCTATGAGAGAGACTATGAAACTCAAATTGCCGATGTGATCAAAAAGAAAGGGAAGTTCAAAATGAAAGACTTAATGTATTCTGGGGATGTTTGGACGGTTTAAAATGAAAAAATTAATTTCAGAATTGAATTCAGATCATGAACGAATAGAAAGTAAATTAGAAATTCTGGCGCAGATTTTATCTGAGCCAGATTTTAAAAATAGCTTATCTAAAATTCAAGAAACACTAAGTTTTTTTGAAACATTTACCTTTAAAGAACATCATCGACGTGAAGAAGATGTTCTTTATAAGTGGATGCTAGAGCAAAATAAAGATTCTGATCGAGAGTTAATTAATAAAATTATTTCTGAACATCGTTTTTTAGAAGAGATTGCAAACAATTTAAAAAAAGAAGTGGAATTAGCTTTAAAAAATAAAGAAAGCAAGCTTGGAAAGATTGGCGCAGACTTAAGCTATTTTGTGACTGCTTATACTGAACATGCAGAAAGAGAAAGTTCATTTATTTTTGTCATAGCTGAAACTTTAGATAAAAGTGGAAAAGTTTAAAACATATAATCAGTATTTGCGCTCTGTTTTTGGTGAAAAAGTTCAAAAAATAAGTATCGATGCTGGATTTACCTGCCCCAATCGTGATGGTAGGTTAGGTTACGGTGGATGTACTTATTGCAATAATGATAAATTTAATCCAGGCAGTGATAAATCCTTAGAAAGTCTTAAAGATCAAATTTCTCGAAAGATTTTGAAATATAAAAAAAATAATAAAAATATAAATAAGTTTATTGTTTATTTTCAAACCTACTCAAATACCTATGCACCAATCGCTCAACTTGAAGAAATGTATAGAGATGCACTTTCCATTGATGGAGTTGTAGGACTTTCTATTGGAACAAGACCTGATTGCGTAAATGATGAAGTATTAGATCTTTTAGAAAAACTAAAAAATGATTATTATATTTCGGTTGAATACGGTCTTGAATCGGTACTTGATTCGACTCTTTTAAAAATTAATCGTGGACACGATGTAGAAACTTTTGTCCAAGCGGTTGTGGCAACCCAAAAAAGAAAAATTCCAGTTGGAGCTCATCTTATTTTTGGATTTCCATGGGAAGATGAATCTGTATCATTTAAGTCAGCACTTTTTTTTAATAAGCTAAAAGTTGATTTTATTAAAATTCACCAATTACAAGTTGTAAAAAATACGATTATGGGGAATGAATATTTAAAAAATAAGTTTACTCTGCTAAATAAAAATGAATATTTAAAATATCTAACAACTTTTCTTTTAAATTTAGATCCAGACATTATTGTGGCAAGATTTTCAGGTGATTGTCCAAGCGATCTGCTATTGGCATCTGGCTTTAATGAAAGTTCAAGCGAGATTACAAAAGAAATTACTCAATATTTTATCGATAATAATTTAAAGCAAGGAATGAATAGGAGTTAATATGAATTTCCCAACATTTTATAGTGAAATACCAACCATCAAATTTTTTGAACCTTTGGCCGATGTGCTTGGTTCTAGTTCAGATGGGATTGTTGAATTTAGTTTCAAGGATGCCGTAAAAATTGCAGGGCACGGTTGTCCAACTGTTGGCGGTGCTTATTTAATGATTTTTCATGGCCTAAAGAAATTGTACAGTGATGGCATCCCGACGCGTGGAAATATTGAAGTTCACGTCAGTGATCCTATTGATAGTGGTGCAACTGGGGTTGTTGGAATGATTGCAGGAAGTATTGTAGGGGCAGCAGACAAAGGAGGATTTAAAGGATTAGGGGGGCAGTTTTCGCGTCACAATTCGCTTTTTTTTAATGCATCGTTTGATGGCGATATAAAACTTAAAAGAAAAGATAATGGCCAGAGCGTTACTCTAGAGTATCATCCTGAAATAGTAAGTGGGAATCCAGAAATGGGAATTTATCTTAAAAAAGTTTTAGATAAAACTTCTTCCCCTGATGAAAAAGTATTGTTTCAAAAAATGTGGAATGATAGACTAAAAAAAATAATGGTCGACGAGTTTTATAACCCTAAACTTGTCTTAATAAAATAAGGAAATACCCATGAAGTTAATTTTAATGTTGGCCCTTTTAATTTTGTCTCAGACCGCACAGTCTTATTGTCGTTATGAAAATGCTTACATCGGTGATGGATGGAATGTGATTAGTTCATCAGAATTTAAAAAATATGAAATAGAATTTTTTAAAACCTTAAATAAGGGACTAGAAGATGGAACGATTGTTGCCGATATAAATGGTCCAATTCTTACAGATGATACAGTTACAGGTGAGGAAATTTTATTTGATGGAGTGATGTGGGATAATTTAAAAACAGATAGAGATGTTATGTTTGGCGATTATGCTATAGTTGTTAATCCCGATGATCAAAACGATGTGGCTGAGCTTCGATGGTTTGATGGAGAAAAAAGAAATATTGTCTACAATCCAAATATTTTGACTTGTCAAAGCGAAGCTCCACCTTACGTTTCTAATTCTGTTTTTTAAGGTTCTTTTAGTAGACTTACAGTGTATGGCCCTTCTTCGATAGCAATTGTTTTGGAGTAGGGCACGCGCATTTTAAAATAAGGCGAAAAAGTTGCAAATGTATGAAACTCGCCATTTTCTCCCATAGGATCAACTTCATTTGGTAGACGCTCAATCCACTCTCGATCGTATAATTTGGCCAAGAAACTGTTGTCGAGTTTTGATCGATCAATGCTTGTAATAATTGCTTGGTGATTAGATGAAAAATATTCTTCGAGCAATTGGGATTCAGGTTCTCCCCATAGAGGAAAAATGGCCTTTAGGTTGATCTTTTGACAGAAATCTTCTTTGAACTTTTTTACATCTGCTAAGTGGATATCTCCAAATGCAATGCCGTACAGGTCCATTTTTTTTAAGGAAGTAAGTTTTTCACAAAGACTTAAAATATAACTATCGTTTGAAATATTTTCATCATGATAAACTCGAATTAAAGGGAGTGATAATAGTTTTGCTTGATCAACTAAGAGCGCCTCAGGAATCCCATGATATTTTACGGTGTTACTTTTTGAATTTATTGTCGTTAAAAGGGCAACCACTTCATAGTCATTAGATTTTTTTAAGCGAGTTAGGGCCAGATTTGAATCTTTTCCTCCAGACCAAAAAAGAATTACTTTATTTTTTTTCATGGCCGAATTATATACATTTAATGATTTAGTTTCAAGTTGGGAGTCTTAAAACTAGGTAATAGTGATGAGTTATGAAATCTTAGCGGCCAATATTTTAAATGGCCTTGAAAAAATTGGTGAACCCTTTAGGGTTTCACAAATTGAAACTGGACTTAATTGCCCTCCAGAATGTGGAAAGTGCTGCTTGAATGCAGATGTGGCCTGTCATCCATATGAGCTCTTACCATTAGCATTAGATTTATATGACAGAGGCCTTGCTGAAAAATATTTGGAAATGGCCAAAAGCGAAGAAGGAAATGTCTGCATATTATTAAAAATCTTAAATATAGAAAATGGCAAAGCTCAATGTTCAGAATATCAATTTAGACCTAGTGTCTGTAGGTCTTTTGGAGTTTCAAAAATAATAATCAAAAATAAACGAGAAGATTTTTCTATTTGCAAGCATTTAAAAGAGGGCATAAATTTAGAAAATATTTCGTTAAAAAATTTACCAGTTTTAGGCCATGTAAAAAAACAAGTAGAAGCTATTCACCCAGAACTTCTTGGACCGAATTATCAGATTAATACTGCCTTAAAAATGATATTAGAAAAAGTTCTCAATTATAAATATTATAAAAATTTATAGGGCAATGACTAATGCCTTAAATTTAATAATTTCTTTATTAGATAATTCGATTGAAAATTCATGCTGTTCATTTTCTTTAAGAGGGGCTTTTAAATTAAAGATCATGACATGTAGTCCACCGGGTTTTAGTTCAACGGATGAATTTTTAGGGACAAGAATTTCATTTGTTGCTCGCATTTTCATCATTCCGTTTTCCATAATCATATTGTGTAATTCGATGTCGTCACTTATGCTTGATTTTACATTTAAAACTTTTTGATCTGAGTTACCATCATTTTTGAATGTTAAAAACATTACGGTAGTTTTACTTGAAGGGGGTAATAGTTTTATTTTTGCATTTAGAACTTCTAGAGCATTTACATTTAAAGTTAAGAAGCATCCGATAGTAATAAAAAAAAATTTATTCATATGACCTCTGGCTAATATTTTTTTAAGGATTCTAAGATATTTGTCGTATTTAGGGAATGCGAAAATTTTTCTAAAATTTGCTTTTTTGAAGGTGAATAGAGGACGAGATCTGTCGAGTGGTCAACGGTATATTTAAGCTCTGAGTTCAAGGGAACATATCGATATTTTATTTTAAAAAATTGTGCAAAAGAGAGAAGTTGTCGTTCATGAATCCTGGCTCCAATAATTTCTTTTGAAAAAAAACTTAAATATTCAGTTATCGATTTTAAATCATCTCTTTTTGGATCTAGGTCAATAAAAACAATTTGATATTTATTTTGATCTTTAATAGGCAAGTCTTTTAGCAACTTTGAAATTTTTGAAAGTGTCGTAGGGCAAAAATCGGGACAAGATAAAAAACCAAAGTATAAGATAACAATTTTATCTGATAACATTTCAAGTGTTAATTTTCCTTTGGTTGATTCAAGCTCAATTGTATTTGGATTATAAAAACTGTGAACGCTGTTACTTTGATATGAATAGAATAGGACTCCAGCTAGAATTAAAATTGAAATAAATAATTTCATTTTAAACTTGCTCTAATAACTGCTTCGCCTGAAATTTTTAATTCACTATTTTTTCCTAGCGCAGAGGTTTTAATTGTGAATATAGGACGATCTCTTTTTTGATCTATAACTTCTAACTCAAAAGTGATTTCGTCATTTACATAAACTGGAGCATGAAATTTAAAGTTGTGACTTAAGTAAACTGCACCCGAACCTGGAAAGTTTCGTGCAAAAATTTTTGAAAAATATGACGCTGAAACCATTCCATGGGCAATTCTTCCATTGAATCCCTGGGCCTTAGCGCATTCATCATCAAAATGAATTGGATTGAAGTCACCAGAAAACTCAGCAAATTTCTTAATAAGCTCATCGGTGATTATTATTGTTTCCTGGTGTTTGTCTCCAATTTTCATATAAAATATCCTTTTTAATTTCCAAAATATTTTTTCATCATACCTAAAGACCATACTCTAAAACGCTCAATATATGAATAGGCCGCAGGAACAACAACAAGTGTTAGAATCGTTGAAGAAATCAATCCACCAATAACCGCGATTCCCATTGATGTTCGTTGTTTAGAAGCTTCGTTCAGTCCAATGGCAAGAGGTAGCATTCCTGCAATTAGTGCAAATGAAGTCATTAATATTGGTCTTAGTCTGGCTTTTCCTGCAGAAATGATTGCTTCACTCATCGGAATTCCTTTTTCCATTTGTTGGTGAGTATAGTCGACAAGTAAAATCGAATTTTTTGTTGCAACACCTAGAAGCATAATACACCCAATCATTGAAAATAAATCTAGTGAAGATCCCATAATAAAAAGGGCATAGAAAGCTCCACAGGCCGCGAGAGGTAGCACTAGCATTATCGTAAATGGTGTAACAAATGATTCATAAAGTGAAGCAAGAACAAAGTAAATGAACATGATCCCCAAAAATGCCGCCATCGCCATGCTTGAAATTAATTCTGTAAAGTTTTCGGCCTGTCCAACAAATTGGTACTTCATATTGCTCGGAAGTTTTACATCTTCCATTATTTTTTTGATATCTGTCATTGCTTGCCCCATTCCAGGCCCTTCTGGAGCAATGTCAGCAGTAATTTGAATGTAGCGTCCTCTATCTTGTCTGGTTATATTTGCTGGACCCGTGGTTTCACGAGGTGTTGCAATATTTGAAAGTTTAACAAGTGAGTAGTTAATATTAGGAACATAAGTTGTATTAAAATTTTCTTTTAAGTTACGTTGGCCATCTTTTAAGCGTACTCTAATATCGTATTCTTCACCAGATTCTCTATATACTGCTGGAGTAGAGCCTTCAATATGGGTTCTTAATTCACTTCCAAGCATCGTTGTTGAAATCCCAAGAAGTTCAGCTTTCCTTCGGTCAGGTACAACCTGGAATTCAGGTTTTCCTGGTCGATAGGCATAATCAACATCCTTTAATGCAGGGTGGTTTTTAATTTTATCAAAAAGTAGTTTTGAATATTTTTCAATTTCTTTCATATCGTCACCGACGATATTAACGTTAAATGGACGTTGCCCTCCCCCGACATTGTCAATGTCTTTTACTTGCGGAAGTGCATGGGCAAAAGGTTTTAGTTGTGATCGTAAAATATCTTTAAATTTAGAAGTATTCATTCCTCTTTGTTTTGCACTCACCAATTTTACATAGAACTCAGCTTTATTTGGTTGCTCATTGCGATCCCCTACAGTTAGTACGGCCTTTTCGACTTCAGCATTTTTTCGAATTACTTGGTCAACTTTTAGTGCAAGATTTTTCATTCCATCTAAGCTTGTTCCAGGGGGAAGTTCGACTGATACCATAAATTCCCCTTGGTCTTGAGGAGGTAAGAATGTTTTTGGAACCTTGCTTAAGGAAATAAAGCTTAGAATAAAAATGATAAATGAAATACCAATGACTGTAATCGGTTTTTTAAGTGTGTACTTAAGAATACTTTCATACATATTTTCAAGCCATGTTTGAAATTGGTTGAATAGTTCTAACATTTTTCCAAACGTTTTATCATAGAAAGAATTTTTCTTTGATTTTTCACCATGTGCCGCACCTGCAAAGTAGGCCGACAACATTGGAGCAACTGTAACAGCATCAAATAAAGAAATCATTAAAGCAAAGCATACCGTTAATCCAAATTGTCTGAAAAATTGTCCTACAACACCGCTTAAAAATGCAATTGGACCAAATACCGCAATAACCGCTAAAGTGGTAGCAACGACTGCTAACATTACTTCGTTTGCACCTTTTTCAGCTGCTACAATTGGCCTTTCACCCATTTCAATGTGACGGTAAATATTTTCACGAACGACGATGGCATCATCGATTAATAATCCAACGGCCAGAGATAAGGCGAGCAGGGTCATGATGTTAATCGAAAATCCAGCAGCATATAATAAGATAAAGGCACCAAGAAGAGAGTTTGGCAAAGCAAGGCCGGTAATAAAGGTTGACCTGGCAGAGCCAAGAAAAAAATAGACCACTAAAATTGTGAGTATGATCCCAATGATAATTGTTTCATAAACATCATCTACATTGGCCTTAATCATAGTAGAGCCATCTCTAACCAATTCAACCTTAGCATCAATTTTTTCAATCTCAAGATATTTATTAATCTCGTCAATTTTATTCTTTAAATTTTTTGCTACAGTCATGGTATTTGAACCTGACTGTCTAAAAATGTTTAAAAGAATTGCCTCCTCTCCATTAAAAAAGCCATAAGTCTTTTTATCTTTTAGTGAATCAGAAATTGTTGCGACATCAGATACAACGACAGGAACATCATTTCCTACAAAGTTAACAATCGTTTTTCCAATTTCATTTAAACTACTAAATTCGCCCAGTGTTCGATAGACAGTATCATTGGTTTCGGTACTTACTTTACCGGCCGGAATATTGAGTCCTGAAATTTGAAGTTTTGAAGTAACTTGTAGTGCAGAAATTTCGTATTGCTTAAGCTTATTTCTATCTAACTCAACTTTTATTTCTCGTTCTCTTCCGCCGAGGATTTCAACTAGTCCCACTTGGTTAACTTGTTCAAATTTTGGTTTGATTTTTTTGTCTACAATATTAAATAGTTCACCTTCACTTAGTTTTGATTTCACTGCTAAGGTGATAATTGGTTGGTCGGCAGGATCTATTCTTCTGATTGTTGGCTCGTTTATATCTGTCGGTAATTTCTTTTTTGCGGTAGAGACCTTGTCTCGAATCTGTTGCTCAGCATATTTTATATCGGTATCAAAATTAAACTCTGCAATTATGACAGAAACATTTTCCAAGTTTTGTGATGATATTTTTTTAATTCCTGGAACATTTGAAAATTCTTCTTCATAGACTTTACTGACCAAGGTTTCAATTTCTGATGGCCCTGCTCCAGGATAAACTGTAGTCACGGTTACAACCGGAAATGTAACATTGGGAAATAAGTCAACAGGTAGTTTTTTTAATGACAAGTATCCAATAATTAAAATTAAAGTTACGATACTTGTGATAAAGACGGGACGTTTAATTGATAGTGATGCAATACTCATTTAATACCTCCGTCTAAGAAAATTTTAGACTGCGCATGTAGTGTTAAGATTTCTAATTCATATTTAAGTCTTAGAAGTGATGCATTTGCTAGATCTTGTTCAAAGTTTAAGACTTGGAAAGTTGTTGTACGTCCTTTTTTTAGTCGATCACTCTCATTTGTTGCTTTAATTTTTTGAGCTTCTTCTATCGCTAGTGCAAGTTCATAATTTTTTATTGCATTTTCAAATTTTATTTCAAGATCGCTCCAATCTTTGTCTTGCTCAAAAAGTTTTTGCTTAGTTGTGAGTTCAGAGGCTAATTTTTCTTGCCGATACCCATTTATATTATTTTTTAAATTAATAAAATTAATAGGAGAACTAAAACGGATACCAATAACTGTAGTGCTATGATCAGTCTTGAAATTATTACTGATTGAGCCACTTGCATCGATATCACGCCCATTTAGAGCATATGAACCATATAATTCAAAGTTAGGTTTGTTTCTCTCAATAGATAAATTTAAGTTGGCCTTAGTTACTTTTTCATATTCAATAGCTGCTTTTACATCGTCGCGAACAGGTCCTCTTATCGGAAGTTTTAAGCTTTGAACATATTTTGATTCTATGTTGGGAAGGGTAAAGCCAATTTCGTTCTCATTTCTTTCAAGAAATGAGTTAAATGCCCGCGCTGTCTCTTGATATTTTTGTTCAGTATTTTTTAATTCATATTCTCTAAATTTAACATTGGCATCTGATTGTAATAAATCTGATTGGTCGCCAAGTCCTGTTTTGACTCGATTTTGCGACCAAGATTTAATTTTTAATGCACGATCAAAACTATCTTTTTGAACTGACAGCATATTTTTCATCTGTGCCATTGACCAATAAACAACTTCAGCATTTGCTAAAATATTTTTTAGTTTATAATTTTCTAGATGTTCTTTTGCAGTTAGATCAGATTTTAAAAGAGTGCTTTGCGCTTTTGACTCTTGACCGTTCCAGTTTCGCCATAATGATTGTGACAATTCAAAAGCAAGTTGTGAGTCATGAAACTTGGGCATTGGCAAAAACGAGGGAAGGGCGTTATGAATTTCTGTATAAGAATAAGTATAAGAAAGTTTTGATTTAAGACCGAAATTAAATTGTTGAATAAATCCAGCAGAGATCGAGTCGTTATCCGTCTGGTCTCCTTGGGCATTTCGATTTGTTGTTGGCCTTTTATCCTCTAATGTTTGAGCTTGCATGAATACACTTGGCTCAAATATGAGTTTGTATTCATATTTTCTAAGTCCAAGTCCGTCGAGGTTGCCACTTGCCGCTTTATAATTGTAGTTATTTTTTCTAACATCATTTAAGAATTCATCTAATGAGTACTCTTTTGCCATTATATTGGCCGATGTTGTAAGAGAGAGTGCCCCACCAAATGTTAATATTTTTTTTATCATATTAGACCTCTATTTTTTTATTCCACTAGTTACGATTAAGATTAAGTCATTTATAAATTGTGTTCGATGTTCTGCTTCATCAAGTGATCGATTAAAATATTTTTTGGAGATGGAGTTAAAACGAATTGATTGGTTTGTGGTCATAAAAATAATTTTCCCTACTGTAACTGGATCAACAGTATCTTTTAGAAAACCTTTTTTTATTCCATCATCGATAACAAAAACTAACTTTTCAAAAATTAATAGAAAACTATTTGCAAAAATATTTTCCATTATCGGATTCATTGTTTCGACTTCATTATTAACAAGCTGATTCATTTCTGGATCGTTTTGACATTCATTAAAAAA
>CAZOXW010000039.1:0-20343 GCA_964583925.1 uncultured Bacteriovorax sp. | reverse complement strand
CTTCATTATTAACAAGCTGATTCATTTCTGGATCGTTTTGACATTCATTAAAAAAATCTTCTAAAAAAAGTTTTAGTTTCACTCGAAGTTCTTCAAAATTTTCTGATGGAGTAAGAATGATATTTATTTTCTGTAGTCTTTTTTCTGCAAAACCTGAAAGGCAGGCCTTATATAATCCCTCTTTGTCTCCAAAGTGATATTTGACTGCACTGACATTTGCACCAGCGTCTTTACAAATTTCTCTGAGCGATGCCCCTTCAAATCCGAATCGAGCAAAATGGCCTTTGGCCTCTTTTAAAAGTGCCTCTTTTGTTTTTTCAGAAGGGGAGGATTTCATCCCAAAGGGGCAGCAAAGTTTATCTTTCATCATTTTGACCATATAATCTCCAATTCCAAATATATGATTTAGATTATATATCAGTTATTTAAAAAAATAAAACGACTGTTTTACTTCCGTGAGGGTTTCGTAGTAAATTCATTGGGTTAAATAATGAAAATTAAGGTTTAGAGCGTAACTTTCGGTAGCAAAAGATACCTAAAACCAAGATCGCGACCAAAAAAATGAGCCCTATTATTCCATAAATAAAGCTAACGGAATCTTTCATAACAACCAGAAAAACAATTGCAACTAAAAAAATTGTCGCAATCTCGTTGATGAGCCTCAGTTTCATTGAGCTATGCCTTGAAATGTTTTTTCTTTGTTCTTTGAAAATACAATGGAGGTAGTATTGGTAAGCATAGAGACCCGTAACAAAAATTAATTTTAAAATAAGCCAATCAGTCTCTAAAATTTTCCAAGGAGTAAGCAGATAGAGCGCAAAGGTAGGTGCCATTATTGAAGAAGGTATAGTTATTCCAAACCAAAGTCTTCTCTGCATAATTTTAAATTGTTCAGTTAAGATAGTCCGACTTGGTTCTTCTTTTTCCATTGCTTCTGCATAGTAGATAAAAAGTCTTGGCATATAAAAAAGGCCTGCAAACCAAGTGACAATCGAGATAATATGAAGTGATTTAAAAAGTAGATAGTAGTCCATGGGCCTATTTATACTGGTAATTTTTTATTATGAATAGAATATTTTATATATTTAGACATGGTGAAACTGATTGGAACAAGGAACGCCGTTGCCAAGGGCACACTAATACTCAGTTAAATGAATTAGGGATAAAACAGGCCCATGACTTGTCACAAAGATTAAGTATTTATCCTATTGAACATATTATTAGTTCTGATCTTGATCGGGCATTGTCGACTGCAAATATTGTTGCGCAAAAAATTGGAGTAAGTGTTAAGTCTGATCCTCGACTGCGCGAAATGGGCTATGGTGAAGGAGAAGGACTTACAATTCCTGAGATCATATTAAAATATGGTGAAGAGTTTTGGACTAAGGTGCATAGCTTTAAAAAAATTAATGAACATATTGGATTTCCAAATGGGGAAACCCGATTGGAGTCGCGAGCACGCTTTTTGAATTTAATTGAAGAAACTATCGTAAATACAAGGTATCAACATATAGGGATTAGTACACACGGAGGAGCCCTTCGGAATGTTCTTCATTATTTTTTAAATGAAGAACATCCAATCTTACCAATTCCAAACTGTGTTTGCTATCAACTCAAGTACAATGAAATTGAAAAAAAATTTACAGTCGATTCTAATCCAATCTAAATTTTTTTATTTCCGTTTCGAATTTATCACGCAACTTTATTGCCTCTTCATTATATTTAGTCTGATTTTTCCATGAGCGAGAAGGTATGAGTATTTCTTCATTCATGCTTCTTACCTTCGTAGGTATTTCTAGATTAAAAATTTCATCTTTTACGAAATTGGCATTTGTGAGTTCGCCATTGGATACGGCCCTGATCAATTCACGAGTTATTTTCAGAGGAAATCTAGATCCCTCTCCGTAACCACCGCCGTTCCATCCTGTATTAATAAGCCATACATTCATTCCATATTTTTCCATATATTGCGAAAGCAAATTTGCATACACACTTGGATGTAAAAGCATAAAAGGAGCACCAAAGCATGGAGAGAATGCGGCCTTAGGTGTTTTTATTCCAATTTCTGTTCCTGCTAATTTGGCAGTATATCCTAGTACAAAATACTTTTTTGCTTCTTTTTGATTAAGTCTTGAGATGGCAGGAAGTACTCCAAAGGCATCAGCAGTTAAAAAGAAAATATGTTTTGGTATTTTTCCTTCGCCAGAAGGAACCCGATCTTTTATAAAATTAAGCGGGTAACTAGAGCGGCCATTTTCAGTTAGGCTTCCATCAAAAAAATCAATAGATTTCTGGTCATCTGACAAGGCCACATTTTCTAAATAAGACGCAAACTGTGTGGATGCCGTGAAAATAGCAGGTTCAGTTTCTAGGCCAAGTTTCATTGTTTTTGCATAACAACCATTTTCAAAATTAAAAATTCCTTTGTCTGATAGCCCATGCTCATCATCACCGATTAAAAATGTACCTTCATCAGTTGATAGAGTTGTCTTACCTGTTCCTGACAATCCAAAAAACACAAAACTCTCGTTTTTATCATTTAGACATGCACCTGAGTGCATTGGAAGGATATTAATTTTAGGCAAAAGAAAATTCATAATTGAAAACATACTCTTTTTTATTTCTCCAGAATAAAGAGTTCCAATTATGATTGTTGTTTTTGATTTAAAACATGTGACAATGACAGTGCTTGATTTTGTTTTATACTTAGCAGGGTCTAAAAAAAAGTTTGGAGCATGGAGAATTTTATACTCACCACTGTTATTTTCATTTTGATTTTTGAACATGTAGTACGAAAAAATAATCGCATTTGGTTCAGTGGTTACGAGTTCCACTCCTAATGAATAATGATCAGCATGGCCAATCGATCGCTTTGAATGATAAACAGTTCTGCCGTCATTTAAGTACTTTAGGACATCCGTATGTAATTGATCAAAAGACGACTGTTCCATCTTGTTGACATTATTTTCCCACCAAACCTGATCGCTACTCTCTGAATTTAAAACCACGTACTTGTCATCTGCTGACCTTCCAGTATGCTTTCCTGTTTTGATTACTAATTCGCCATTAGGCCCAAGTTTCCCAATTTTTAATCGAATACTTTCTTCAATAAGAAATGGAATGCTAGAGTTTTTATGCATATTTTTTGTAGTAAACTGCTCAAGTAATGTAGGCACTTTTTTCTCCTCTTTTAAGATTCACTTAAAACTACTTCACATCCTAGCGCTAAACTATGAGGTAAGTCAGCCAAAATTTTAATGTTTACTAGGCAGTTTTGGCCTTCGCACTTGAACATAGTTTGCTTTACAGGCTAAAATAATATCAGCGAGGTTTATTTTTATGAAAAAACTATCTTTTTTACTTTTATCAATATCACTTCTTTCATCCACGACGATCTTGGCAGCAAGTCGAAATCTTTGCGATGACTTAATTGATAGTGGAGCAAGCCCTGAGCAAATAAAAAAATGTCAGGATAAATTAGGCATTTCTGATTATGCTAAAGAAAAAGAAAAAAAAGATGCTCTTAAAAAAGAAAAAGACACCATAAAAGATGAGAGTACTGCAAAAAAGAAAGAGAATATTGAAATTAGAAAATTTACCGAGGCTGATTTAGTTGAAGCTGGATTTGGTAAACCATTTTATGCAATCAAAGTAGATTACAGACATCACCGCCGTAAAGAAGAGCGAATCACAAAAGGCGATGCTCTTTGTATTTATCTTGGTTTTGAAAAGGCAATTAAAAGCATTGTTTCATCTGAAATTATGCCTAATGATGCTGATAAAAATGGCCTTATTGTCGATACAAGCTGGCTTGGAAATCATGACAAAGAACCTCAAATGTATAGAGATGAAGATTTAATGTTCACAGTTAGAAAATATAAAGAAATCACTTGTGCAAAAAGAAAGGATAAGGCACTTGATGAAGAAAATGAAATGCTAAAACTTGTCTCAGAAGACTTAGTGGTAATTAATGAGATACTAGGTGGGCCAAAAGATAAGGATGATTCACAAGTCGATAATTCAAAAAGATCAGACGGAAAAAGCACCTTTAGTCCAAGAGTGCCGGATTGGGCAAAGGACGATGCTTCTAATAAGGCGAAATCTAAGTAAAAAAACATGTAAAATATACAAAAATAAAAGCGACCTTATGGTCGCTTTTTTGTTTGTGCGGTAAAAGACAGGAATGAAAGTCTTATTAATTACCCCACCAATGACTCAGGTTAATACACCCTATCCGGCGACACCGTATCTTGCACAATTTTTAAAAGGCGAAGGTCATTGCGTGAATCAGTTAGATTTAGGCATAGATTTATTTCATCGAGTCTTTTCACCAGCTGGTCTGGATAAAATTAAATCGAAGATCACCTTAAGAAAAAAGAAGTCTGATCTCGAAAACTTTTTTCTGGATGCGTTCAACGATTATCAAGCGACAATTACTCCCGTAATAAATTTTTTAAAAGGAAACAATCCAACTTTAGCATTGAGAATTGCTAGAAGAACGCTCTTGCCTGAGGGACCGCGCTTTAATCACTTAGACCAACATGAAAAAGAAATTTCTGGCCTGTTTGGTGAAATGGGGGTTCAAGATAAGGCCAAGTATATTGCAAGTCTTTATTTAGATGATCTCGCAGACATAATTAAATATTCCATAGATGAAAGATTCGAGTTTTCCAGATATGGAGAGTCGCTTGCCTCATCTCAGGCTTCATTTGAAAAACTGTACCAGGCAATTTTCGATGACAGTCTCATTGATAACCTTCTTTATGAATCATTTTTAAATTGGATTAATAAATTTCAACCAGAAGTGGTTGGCCTTAGCTTTCCATTTCCTGGAAATGTCCTTGCAGGTTTAAAGCTTGCAAATTTTTTAAAAAAGAATTTTCCGCACATTAAAATTATAGCGGGTGGTGGTTTTGTAAATACTGAATTAAGAGAACTGTCTGATTTGCGTTTTTTTGAATTTGTAGATTATCTCACATTTGATGATGGGGAAATTCCATTAAAAAATATCTTACAGTTTTTAGAAGGAAAATCTGCAAAAGAAGACTTTGTTCGCACTTGGTATCTTGAAAATGGAGCAATTGTAAAATCTAGCAATACCAGCTCAAATATAAATTTTAAAATTTTACAAGGCCCCAGTTACGAGGGACTAAATTTGAGCGACTATATCCCAATGCTTGAACTACCAAATCCAATGCATCGGATGTGGAGCGATTTTAGATGGAATAAAATGCTTCTTGCCCATGGTTGCTACTGGAAAAAATGTACATTTTGTGACGTTAGTTTAGATTATATCGAACGCTTTGAGCCCACCAGTATTGATAATCTTATTTGTAATATTAAAAGAATCATTGAGGAAACGAAATGTACAGGTTTTCATTTTGTTGATGAAGCTGCCCCGCCCGCTTTAGTCAAAAAGTTTTGCGAAAGAGTTATTGAGGAAGATTTAAAAATTACATGGTGGACGAATTTAAGATTTGATCAAAGTTTTGAAAAAATTGCTGAACTTATGTCGGATGCAGGCTGTGTTGCAGTGACAGGGGGACTTGAAGTAGGCAGTCCAAGAATTTTAAAAATGATTAATAAGGGGGTTACAATTGAGCAAGTTTCAAAAGTAACAAAGGCATTTAGTGAGCACGGAATTTATGTACATGCCTATTTGATGTATGGCTTTCCAACTCAAACGATTCTTGAGACTATAGATAGCTTAGAAGTTGTGCGGCAATTGTTTTTGAACGATTGCATTCATTCAGCATACTGGCATCGCTTTATGTGCACAGCACATTCTCCTGTTGGAAAAAATCCAAGTTTATATAATATAAAGTTAATTCCTATATCTGTTCCGAAAGAGGGATTGTTTGCAAAAAATACTGTCGACTTTATTGATGAATCGATGCCTGATTTAGATATGCTTGGAAAAGGATTAAATAAGGCCCTTTATAATTTTATGCATGGAGTTGGTCTAAGTGAAGATGTTCGAGCATGGTTTGATGAGAGTGTACCTAAAACAAAGGTACACTCAAAATTTATATTTAATAGTTTAAAAGCCTAAAGTTTTATAATTTTTAAAGACTAATCCAAGTCTATTATCAAGCAAAATTTTAACAATGCCATTTGAGTAGAGCTCTAGAGCATTTCCAGTGTAATGTTCAAAGTTTACTCGATCTCCTTTGCAAAGATCTTCAAGGCAATTAACTTCTACTGATAAGTCACTCACTTTTTTAAATTGTATATGGCCATTGGTATAATCAAGCTTTACTTTCGCATTTCCGTTACTAAATACTTCAATTACTGTTCCTGTGTATTGAGAAAAAATAACTTTGTAGTCTTGGCAGATATGCTCGTTACATTTGACTCCAAGTCCTAGTGTATCGATATTTTTAAAGACAATTCCAAGTTGATTATCAAGTTCGATTTTGGCATTTCCATTGTTGAATATTTCTAGAATAACACCAGCATAGTTTGCAAAGTTGACTCGGTCATTTGCACAGTAGTTTTTAAAGCATGCAAATAGATTGAAGCTAGTTAATAATAAAACTATAACAACTAATTTTTTCATAAAAATTCCTCATCATCTTTTTTTAGTTTTGATAGAATTTTTAGAATCTGTAGGCATAAATGTCGAATAAATTACTGTAAAATAATTGTCATTCTTATTTTTCTTACAATGCTTGATGATATTTTATTTAAAAAACATTTTATTAAAAACGAAACTAAAATGAGCAAGGTTTATTCATTAAGTATTGCATTTGTAACTGAAGACGTAGAGGGAGCATTCAGAAAATCTTTAGCAGCAGGAGCTTTTGAAATTAAAAAACCCATCGAGAAACCATGGGGACAAATTGTGGGATATGTGAAAGATTGTAATGGATATATCATTAAGCTTTGTTCTCCTATGAATTAAAAGCACTAGTTTTCTGCATGATTTCAGCTTCGTAAAATAAAGAAAAAGCAATCAGTCACTGTCTAAAGGCGATGGACTTTTTTGTCACACTCGCCACTCACATTTTAATGTTGTTCTGTGGATTGTTGGAAAAAATAGTTTTTAATTGGTGCCCGCCATGCAAAGATAGACGAACCACTGTTATCGGTTAATTTATCTTATCCGGTTGAGTGGGAAGAGCCGAGAGTCGATTTGCGTGAGTTGGCAAAGTTGCGCTATAGAGATGGTTGGTCGAGGAAACAGCTGGCCCTTCACTACGGCAGGACTGAGATTGCCATCCAAAATTATTTCCAACAAATAAAGAAGAAAGAGATCCTGCCACATTAAGCGGCAGGAAGAATTTTTAATTCAATTTTTGGATTTAATTGCTTAAGAAGTGAGTAAAGATAATCGATTGAAAAATGTTCAATGCGGTACTTTACAATCCAATTAATTCGCGACTTATCGACTTTTAGCAAATTCGCAAGCTCAACTTGAGTCATCTTGTGATCGCGAAGATAAATAATAAAATTTCTGCACAGTTCAAATTTTATTTTTTCGACGTCTGTTGCATCATCAGGGATTAAAACTGAGAAATCATCATCGGACATTGAATTCAATAAATCATCAATTTGTTTTTTACTTGGGTATTTCATTCAATCCTCCTGTCTCTAAATAGAGTAATAACTCCTATATAAAAACATCCATCTTGTAGAAGCCAAACGAGCTTATACCAATTTTCCTCAAATTTAACTTTGGTCATGAAATATTCAAATTCATCTTGGGTACTTACGGATTTGAATTCTCGACCATCAAGTTTGACCACAACTTTTAAAATCAAAGAATCATCAATATGATCAGCATGCTTATCGACATGTTCATCTATAATGATCTTTTCAATCAAAATTCCATTAACCTTAATATGAGGTATAGGGTGCTCTCTTCTCATGGACTTTAATATATCACAGGTTGCAAATACTTGCAACCATTTCTTAGGTTCGGAATTTAGCGTATTTCTATGAGCAAGGTATTGAAAAATGGAAAGACGAAAGAATTCCATCCAAATTAAGCAAGGTATTCATTGCATTTGTAACTGAAGACGTAGAGGGAGCATTCAGAAAATCTTTAGCAGCAGGAGCTTTTGAAATTAAAAAACCCATCGAGAAACCATGGGGACAAATTGTGGGATATGTGAAAGATTGTAATGGATATATCATTAAGCTTTGTTCTCCTATGAATTAAAAGCACTAGTTTTCTGCATGATTTCAGCTTCGTAAAATAAAGAAAAAGCAATCAGTTACTGTCTAAAAGCGATGGACTTTTTTGTCACACTGGCCACTTACATTTTAATGTTGTTCTGTGGATTGTTGGAAAAAATAGTTTTTTATTGGTGCCAGCCATGCAAAGATCGACGAACCACTGTTGTTGTTTGATTTATCATATCTCATTGAGTGGCAAGAACCAAGAGTCGATTTTTTCTGAGTTGGCAAAACTACGCTTTAGAGATGGATGGTCTCGAAAACAATTGTCTAAACACTATGGGCGAACTGAAGACGCCATTCAGAATTATTTTCAGCAGATTAAAAAGAAAGATCTTCTTTCACGTCCACGTTCACGAAACCTTTAGTTCTTTATTAGGCTTTATAATGCTTAATAAAGATAAAAGCTTATCAATGGTGAAATATTCAATACGGTACTTCACTATCTTGTTAACTCTGGCCTTATCGACTCCAAGCTTTTCAGCAAGTTCGATTTGAGAAATTTTATTCTCTAAAACGTATTTTACGAACTCTTTACAAAGATCATATTTAACTTTATCAACAGCGGACGCATTCTTACGATCAATAACAAACGCTGGTTCGGCATTTTCAAGTTTCTTTAAAACACGATCTATATCTTTTCTACTTGGAAAACTCATTCTAACCTCCGATCTCTAAAAGCGGTAATAACACCCACATAAAACTTATGATCTTCCAAAAGCCAGACCATTTTATAAAGCTTCGATTCAAATGAAATTTCAGAAACAAAATATTGGAAGCCACCATCATAGTCATCTGGAATATTTTGAGAACTATCTAATGTGGCCACGAGTTCTAAAATCAACTCATCTGATATGTGGATCAATTACGATCCTCATTCACTTCAACTTTATTAATAACCACTGGTTTAATTTTATAAGCTCGTCTTTCCATTGGTTAGAGAATGCCAAAAGTAGTCAAATTTGTCAATGTGAATAGTGCTTAAATGTTTTTAACATAATCAGTTCACTGTTGACTTAACTATATAAAATTATAAGATTAATTATGAAACTTTTTTGTCTTTTTCTTGTATTCTCTATTCAGACATCAAAGGCTGAAACTTCAAAGTGTCCCTCTGGACAATATTTTGTAAACACGTATAAACGAAACGCTTACTACAGGGCCGATGGTACTTTTGTAAAGGAAGCAACTGTCTCTGCTCATTGCCGTACAAACCATTTTTTTGGTCATCTTAAATTGGTCTTTAAAGATAAAATGCCAGAAGGATGGCCTAATCTTTTAGAAACTTTTAAGGCCCCTACTGACAAAGAAAAAAGAGAAATTGAAAAAGCTATTAAATCACTTCCAAGTTCTTTAAAAAATTTAGGTGAAATAAAGATCTACCGATCCATAAAATCTATATTTCCGTTTAATCATTCTACCTCTGGCCCCGATGATAAGATAATTGTTTTATATGATAGCGTTTTTAGTTTTGGATTAAAAAGGGCACTTTCACATGAAATGGCCCATATTTTATATTCACATCTCGATCAAAATGAAAAAGAAGAATATCGATCCATTTCAAAATGGAATGAAATTGCGAAAGATGCTTTTACAACACCAAGAACCAAATTTTCCGAATCCGATGGTATTATTGGGCCAGAAGAAGATTTCGCCAATAATATAGAACATATTATCAATAACAAAAACTATTCAAAAGTAATCGATAAAGAGATTGCGGATTACCTCAATTTAATCTTAGGAATAAAGTAATGAAAATAAATATTTTAATAGTCACTATTATATCTACTCTTTTTTCATGTTCAATTGAAACGAAACAACAGTCTACTACTTTATCGAATGCGATTGATTATGAATGGAAGTATTTACTAGATATGCAAAATGAAAAATGGAGCAGAGAAAAAGTTGTCCAAACGCTCGGACATTATTCTGAACTTTATGTTGATCCAAAATCAAAAAATGAATATTTGATCTACAAAGATAAAAATACAAATCATCAAACATGGTCAATTGGCTATAATGGGAATCAATTAGCATCCATAAGTTTTTTTCCGAGTCTCTCTAATGAAAATAATTTTACAGAAGAACAAGTTGTTAAATATTGGCAGAATTGTCAAAAAAAAGTTGAAGTAGATTCTTCGAAACATTTTATTCAGAAAAAAAAGTTTCTAGAGTGTGATCTTGGAAGAAGGGCCAGAATTAATAATTTAGGACAAATAGAAGGATTGTTTGTTGAATTTTAATTATGTTCGAATAGCTTTAAAATGGTGCCTCGGGCGAGACTCGAACTCGCACACCCTTGCGGGCGGCGGATTTTGAATCCGCTGCGTCTACCATTCCACCACCAAGGCACTAAGTATATTGATACTAAGGGAGCTTTTCTTTTTAGTCAATTTAGTTTTAAAAGTTGCAATGCCTCTTTCGCATTGAACCTAAATATATCCTCACCTAATTTAGATTTTAAAAGTGAGTTGTCTAGAGTTGTTGGAAATTTAATATATCCAAGTAGATAATCTGGAAATTTCCAGATAGGACTTACAACTTTTGCCATTTGCTCAACTAAGATTATTGGCGTAGGTAGTTTCTTTTTTTCAATTAAAGAAACTGTATCTTTTAAACTGATAACTTCATCAGGTGCCACGTTGTAGATTCCCGTTGGTAGTTCTGTTAGCGACCGCATGATAATTTGTGCCATATCAAATTCATGAATAAATTGGAACATTGGATTGTAGTCGATTGGAATTGGCGCATATGGAGTCTTTAAATATTGTGAGATTGAATTATTTATCTGAGGCCCAATGATATTTGCGGGTCTAAGGACAACTGTTTCAATTTCGTTTTGATTTTTCCACATCCAATTAGTGCACATTTGATCCATTTCAACAACATCTCTTAGTTCTGGAAATTTAAAACTGGCCCGGAGTGGAGAAGTCTCAGTTAAAAACATCGGATTATCTGCAAGTGCTCCGTAGACGTGATGGGTAGAAAGTATTACTACTTTTTTTGATTTAAATTTTTGTGCTAATTCTAAAATCGTATTTGTACCGACGAGGTTGACATTAATCCTTTGGCTCATATCATTTATTGCACGGGCGTGGCCAAGGCGACCGAGATGCAAAATGGCATCAAATTGGTGCTCTCGAAATATTTTTTCAAAATTTGTTCGCGTATATTTTATTTTGTTAAAACTTATTTCTTCTCTGTGATCTAGACCTTTAATCTCACGTGAATCAACTCCATGAATTTTAATTTGCGGAAATTCTTTTATAAGGAGTTCGGCGGTAATTTTCGCTAAAGCACCTTGAATTCCAATAATAAGTACTGATTTGGGGTGGTAATTCATTTGAACTTTAACCTATCTTTTAAAATTGTACGTTTATTCTTGAGTCCATTTTTTGTCATTTGATCAATTTCTTCTTCTAAAAAACGAACATACGGTGCGAGTTCTTCATCTAAACACTCTGGATTTAGCTCCGTAGGTATTTTGAATGGTTTGCCAATGTAAATATCAATAGGCGAGGGCAGAGGTATTAAGTTTGGTGAAAGAGGAATTGCTGGAACTTTTAAAAATTTGGCCAGCTTTCTTAGATGAAAAACGTGTGGATAAAAATCTTCTGCACCGACAACACTAATGGGAAGAATATCAACTTTTGACTGTAAGGCCATTCTGATGAAACCTTTTGTAAATGGCCGCAAACGATAAAAATCTTTAGGACTTTTAGCAATCCCACTCGCACCTTCAGGAAAAATTAATATAGATTCATCACGTTTAAGCAAGTTTAAACAATTAACTCTATCACCTAGAACAGCTCCACCTTCACTTGACCATTTTCCTAAAAATGGCAAGGAAGTAAGAAACCTTTCGACTAGTGGACGCAAAAAACGTGGCGTCTCCAATTCAGTGACAAAAGCAATGCAAATTAAAAGAGCATCAATCGGAATTTGACCTGTGTGATTTGAAATCACCATATAGTTATCTTGACCTTCAATATTTTCGATTCCATGTACTCGGACATCAAAGTAGTACTTATACAGTGGCCATAAGAGCTTAAGGTCGTTCGTGGCCTTTTTAGGGTCTAATCCCCATGGATCAGGATTATTGCCATATTTTTCTTGTAGTATAGCTTCAATTTGATCAAACTTTTGATATTTCATAACCGACTTTGCGTCTCTACTATAATAGAATTAATATTTACTATGCTACCAAAATATTCATTCTTCACAAGTGTAGATATTTACAGCTATACTACTTTTGTTATGAATCGACAGAGAAATATCAAAAAAAGATTTAGTCAGATTGTTTTTAATCTTCATCAGGAGATTTTAAAAACAAGCTCGATTGGTAAAAAAATGCTTTCAGCGGGAAGAACAAATGCTCATTTGCGAGAATGCTATGAAGAATTGGGGCGTTTAATTGAAGAGAAAGTCGATTCAAATGACAGCTCCTTAGAAGATGCAAAGGTACGTCTTTTGATTTCTTCAATAAAGGCCTGTAAAAAAGATTTAAAAGAAATTGAAGAACAGGTTAATAGGATTAAGTTCTCCCCATGTCCTGAAGATATTTCAAAAAAATTACCTCCTTCATCAGAAGATTAATTGGAAGATTTAAAATCAATTTGTTCTTTAAGGAAATGCACAACCATGTCATTAACTGGCTCAAGGCCTGATTTTGTTTCCGCAGAGACAAAATACATTTGGCGGATCCATTTATAGGCTTTTGAAAGTAGAGGAATTTGTTTTTGAAGTGTGTTTCGTTCTTTTTGAGTTTTTAGTTTATCCATTTTGTTAAAAAGCAAAATGACCTGATTTTCCATATTTGAAACAAACTTATAAAACTCTCGATCTGATTTCTGGTCGGGGTGTCTACAATCTTGAATATTAATAATGAGAAAATGCGGTGAGATCTTAAAAAAGAATGTTCCCATTAACTGGTCCCAGTTTTTTGACATTTCTTTAGAGACTTCTGCAAAGCCATATCCTGGGAGGTCGATCATAAAGAGTTTTGGGTGATCAAACTCTAAATTATCGCATTTTAGTTTAAAATCAAAAATATTGACTTCTCTAGTTCTGCCTGGGGTTTTTGAAACTCGTGCCGTTTTATTTCCAAAAATAGAGTTGATAATACTAGATTTTCCAACGTTAGATCTTCCAACAAAGCAAATGCCAATGGCCTCAGGATTTTCATCTAGCCAAGCATCCAATTGTTCAACTTTGGAAATTCCAAGAAGAAATGAAGAAGTATTCGTGCCAATTGAGTATCTCATAAGTAAACAACTTAAGAGAAAATAGACACTTTTTCAAGGATGGACTTGAAATAGTATAAAAATGGGAGGTTTTATGAGTTGTATGAATCTACGAGTACCTTTTGAATTACTAGATAAGGGGCTAAGAATGCAAGATGAGGTCAAAATCAATGTTTTTCAAAAAGGCAAGGTTGCATTTAAACTTAATCGTACAAATTATCTAATCAAGTCATCTAATGCATTTAATATCGATTACAAAAAGTGTGAAATTAACTTACCAAGTTTAAAATTTGATATTTTTGAAATCAAGTTACGCCTGATTGATTATGACCACGATGTAAATAAAGCTCGCTATTTTATTCAATCAACAACGAGTTATTGTTTTAAGTTAAATGGCCAATATGTGCAATCGGCATTTCTTTCTCGTGGGGATCGGATTGAAATTGGAAATTCTATTTTTAATTGTTGCATAACGGATTCAAATAAGGCCGAAATTGGTCTATCAGAAAAGATAATTAAAAGTAGCTTACCTATTTTATTAGAAGGTGAAACAGGGACAGGAAAGACAAGACTTGCAAGAATTATCCATGAAAGAAGTGGAATGCCTGGAAATTTCATTCACTTAAATCTCTCTTCTTTTTCACCGAACCTCATTGAATCAGAATTATTTGGCCATAAAAAAGGAGCGTTTACTGGAGCGATCCAAGATAAGATTGGGGCCATAAAAATGGCAAATCATGGGACATTATTTTTAGATGAAGTGGATTCTTTGAGTCTAGATATTCAAACTAAGCTGCTACTTTTTGTAGAGGATTTAGAGTTTAGAATGGTAGGAGATCATCAAACTCAAAAAGTGAATTTACGATTAATATATTCTTCTGGAAAAAAATTAATTGATTTAGTTGATAAAGGAACAATCAGAAAAGATTTTTATTATCGTCTTAAGAGTGGAGAGTGTATTGAGCTAAAAGCACTTCGAAATGACAAAGAAAAAATTAAAAAAATTTGCGATGAATTTTCCTCAAATAATAATATTGCAATCGACGGAGAATTAATCAATCTCTATCAAAGTCTTTCATGGCCCGGAAATATTCGCCAACTTAAAGCACATTTGGAAAAGAAATTGATCAATTCATCTGGAACAAGGCTATTGTCAGACGAATTGGATTATAAATTACTAAAAGAAAAATTCGACATTATTCCCTCTGAAAATGAATTTATTACAATTGATGAGCTTAAATATAAATATACCCTGATGACATTTCATCAATTAAATAGAAATTTAAAAAAGACTTCAGATGTTTTAGGAGTTTGCCAAAGCACGTTGAGGGTTATTTTAAAAAATGATGCGGCTTGATTTATGAAGATAAAGAAAAATCAAGATATACTTCAAGTATTTTGCCCTCGATGTTTTCTTTTTTTAATAAATCATTAATCTCATCTCTAATTTTATCTTTGATAATTCTTTTTCCCTCGTCTTCAGCTGGTAGGCGAGGGAGTATTGGTTCAACATTGGTTGAAAGTTGGTTTCGAACCATGGCCTCATTTCCTTTTAAGAACAAAATAATATTTCGATTTGAAGCTATTAATGTGAAATCAATATAC
The DNA here is from genome assembly GCA_964583925.1 of uncultured Bacteriovorax sp. GTDB lineage: Bacteria > Bdellovibrionota > Bacteriovoracia > Bacteriovoracales > Bacteriovoracaceae > Bacteriovorax. The sequence continues at coordinate 5,314 of CAZOXW010000039.1, read as the reverse complement.
ACTTGGTGGTTTCGGTTTAAGTCTTCCTGAAAAAGTTGAAGATCCACGTTTTTCATCGAGTAAGAACGTTCATTAATGCGATAATATGAAGGGCGTGGTGATAATTTTACTTTGATTTCTATTTTGGTAAGTAATGGATGATGCTCACTTGAAAGTTTAGAATTTAAAAAAGCTAAGAGTTTAGTTTCTGCAGTTTTTATTTCTTGTTCATTTACAGGTACACTTGTTGCTTCAAAGTTAAATTCATGCAATTCATGATGGATTTTTTCATGCATTTCATGCAAGGTGTGGGCAGTAGCCTCATCAATCGCATGTAGATTTAAATTGGTTTTAATTTCAGGTGACGCGGCTTCTTCTTTTGCACTCCCATGTCCACCTCCACCTGAAGTTAAATGAAGATGAAATTTAATATTTTCGATCTCAACAATTTTTGGATCAACATATTCTATTTCTTTAGATGCTGGAGCACGAGATTTAGTACCGCCTAAAATAACGAAGAAATTTTTGCCAATAATATAACTCGATCCTACAAAAATGGCAGAAATACTAAATACCATCGCAACTTTTTTAGGATTTGCTTTTAAGTAGTTAAAGGGATTAGTAATTAGTGATTTTACTTTATCTTTTTTAAATTCTTCAGAGCGAAGATAGATAAAAAACTCAGTAATAACTCCTCTGATAATTGTTATATAGTGTTGTGTATAGCCAATGGCCTTGAGCTTAATTATTTGTGCCTTCTCACCATAGACTTTTAATTTTTTCTTAAAGATGTATGGAAGCTCTTTTGATTTAGATAAAAGATCATAAAAACTATGAGGAATCAGTTTCTTTAGCTTGTGAACCAAGGCCTCAATTTGTAAATCAATTGCATCAATAATTTTTTCAAGAAATTTCAAATCTTTCGTCTCCCTACTCAATTCTTTTCGAACATTTATTTAAAAAAATTAGCATTACCAAAATTCCCGACCAAATCACTTGGGGAATGCGTACCAAAAGGGCAAAATTTTCCAAGTAAAATCAATTCATTTCAAAACTATTTTGTCTTAAAAGAAATTCCCCGAAGAGTGTAGAAATGAAAGACACACAGGTGTCGATCTTGGAGTTTTTATGGGTATAAAATTTAGGTCAAGTCCTTTGTCGCTTCTTTTTTGTGGGATGTTTCTAGCTTCTTGCTCGGCCCTAGATAGGTCATTTATTGAGGAAATGGATCGAGATAGCGAAGGATTTTTTGCACCAGGAAAAGATTTTTCTATTGTTTCAGGTGACACAGGAAGTCCTTATCGGTCAAGAGAAGAAGTCATAAAAAGAACTCCGGCAGGAAAAAGGTCACAAGCGTTAACAAAAGAAGCACAGTCTTTAACCCAAGAGCTAATAGAGAAAGAAGAATCTCTTTCAGAGTCAGATTTTAGTGAATATAAAGAAAACTCAAAGTATTTGGCCTCAGAATCAGACAAACTTTATTACTTAAGCCTTAGTGGCAGTGAAAAAGAGCAGTATATAAGCACAAAAAAAACTGAGTATTTTGAGGATCATGGAAAAGGAAAAGATATTGTTAAGAGTCGTTCAGTTCATGCTTCAGATATTTATCTTGGCATGAGCAAGGATGAGGTTATCACCTTATGGGGAAGGCCAACAAGAGTGCAGATTGCAGGTAACCCTAAATACCAAAATGAACTTTGGCTTTTTAATGAAGATGGCTCCTATAAACAAGTTTATTTTGAAGAAGGAAAGGTAAATGGTTGGGCCCTTGATCTATAAATCTATTCAGTCTATTCTCCTCTATACTTAAATTAGGATAAAAAATGACTATTCAATCAATGACTGGATTTGGCAAGGCCCAAAAAAGAGCTTTAAATTTTGATGTTTGCGTGGAGATAAAAAGTGTAAATAATCGCTTTAAAGATTTGCGATTTAAAATGCCTTCAAATTTAAGTTCAATTGAAAATGAAATGAAAACTAGGCTTTCAAATACTTTTTCTAGGGGAACATTTGATATTTATGTAAATGTTAAATACCCAGAAGGTAAGAATAAATTTGATGAATTAGATTTAAATAAAATTAATCAGTTTCTAAAAAAAATTGGCCCTGTATTTGATCATACTGAAACTGAGATAACAGTTAATCCAACCGATTTTTTACGGAGTGAGTTTTATAAAGAGCAAGAAGAAGATTCAATTCAAGAGTTAAATCTTTTAACTTTAGAAGTCTTCAGCGAGGCCTTGTTAGAGCTTAAAAAATCCCGTGAGCAAGAGGGGATTAAACTAAAAAACATATTACTCAAGCATTTAGATGAATATCGAATACACTTCAAATCAATTGAAAAAAATGCTGATGGCTTTAAAAAGCAAGTAGAGGAAAAACTTTTAAAAAAGGTTGAGGAGTACAAAGGAATTGTAAACATCGAATCGAGCCGTCTTTTATCAGAGGTTGTGTTTTATTTAGAAAAGATGGATATTCACGAAGAGATAAATAGAGTTTATGCCCACTTGGAAAAATTTGAAAATCTTTTAAAATCAAATATAGAAGTAGGGCGACAAATTGACTTTTTTATTCAGGAATTAAATCGTGAAACAAATACGATGGGATCAAAGTCAAGTGTAGGAGAAATTTCATCTGCAGTAATTCAAATGAAAGTTCAATTAGAAAAAATGCGCGAGCAGGGTTTAAACATAGAGTAATAGGATGAACCAAACAGAAGGAAAATTGATTGTCATTGTTGCCCCATCAGGCACCGGGAAGTCGACAATGATTCATAGACTTAAAAATGATTTTCCAACATTAACTGAATCTGTCTCCTATACAACCAGATCAATTCGACCTGGAGAAATTGATGGAAAAAGTTATTTTTTTATCAATAAAGAAACATTCTCAAAAATGATTGAAAAAAATGAATTTTTAGAGTGGGCATCAGTTCATGAAAACTATTATGGAACATCTAGAACATTTGTAGAGAATGCTTTGCAATCTGGAAAGCACTTATTATTTGATCTCGATGTACAAGGCACAGATTCTTTTAAGAAGCATTTTGGGTCAAGAGCGAATGCCATTTTTATTGCACCTCCCTCTGTTGAAGAGCTTGAAAAACGCTTGCGAAATCGTGGAACTGAAAGCACACAGGTTATAAATATTAGACTTCAAAATGCTAGAAATGAGCTTTTAAGAAAAAATGATTATGATTTTTTAGTGTATAATGAAAATATTGAAGAAGCTTATGAGAATCTAAAAAAGATTACACATAAAATTTTAAACGGCTAAGCATGTATCATACTTTAGATTTTTCGCATGAAAGAGACATAGATATCGAAGAATTAGTTCGTCGAGTAGAGGCGTATTATCCAGATGCAGACTTTTCACTTTTAAGAAAAGCATATCTTATGGCCGAAAAGGCCCATCTAGGACAAAAAAGAAGCTCGGGTGAAGATTACATTATTCACCCGATAAATGTTGCAGCGACCTTGATAAAACTTCGAATGGATCTTGATACAATTATGGCAGGACTTCTTCATGATGTTGTTGAAGATTGTAATATTTCTCCTCAAGAAGTTGAAAAAGAAATATCCCTACCGGTTGCTGAATTAGTTGTTGGGCTTACCAAAATATCTAAAATCAAATTTAAGTCAAAAGAAGAATCTCAGATAGAGAATTTTAGAAAAATGGTAGTGGCCATGGCCAAAGATCTTCGAGTTATTATTGTCAAACTTGCAGATCGAATGCACAACATGCGAACACTTCAATATGTGTCTGATGAAAAACAAAAGAAAATTGCGCAAGAAACTTTGGATATATATGTTCCGCTAGCAAGTCGATTGGGGATTAACTCTGTGAAGTCGGAGTTAGAAGATTTGTGTCTTAGATTTTTGAAACCTGAGATTTATTATCGACTCGCAGAAAAAGTTTCAATGAAAAAATCTGAAAGAGATAATTACATTCGAGAAGTAATCGCAACAATTAAAGAAAAACTATTGGAATATTCATTGCACTGTGAAGTGAAGGGAAGACCAAAACATTTTTATTCTATCTATAAAAAAATGTCTTCACGTGGAGTTGATTTTGAGCAAGTACAAGATCTACTTGCTTTTAGGTTGATCGTAAATAATATTACTGAATGCTATAAAGCATTGGGAATAATTCACTCTTCATTTACACCCATTCCTGGAAGATTTAAAGATTACATTGCAATACCAAAAGTAAATAATTATCAGTCATTGCATACAACAGTCATTGGACCTCGGGCAGAGAGAATTGAAATTCAAATTAGAACCACGGAAATGGATGAAGTTGCTGAGACTGGGGTTGCGGCCCATTGGAAATATAAAGAAGGACTTGCTGGAAAGTCTGCTCCGAAACTAGATTGGGTTCAAGAGTTGTTGGAATACAATAAAAATTCAGAAAACACTCGAGAAATATTGGATGTAATAAAAAATGATCTAGACCTTGATGGAGTATTTGTTTTTACTCCAAAAGGAGATGTGCGCGAACTACGCTATGGTTCTACACCGCTGGATTTTGCCTATGAAATACATACAGAAGTTGGGCATCGTTGCGTTGGGGCCAAGGTAAATGGAAAAATAGTCCCACTTCGACATGTTTTAAAATCTGGAGACTCAATTGAAATTTTAACTTCTAAAACTCAATCGCCATCAAAAGATTGGTTAAATATCGCAAAGAGTTCTAAGGCGCGCAGTAAAATTAAGCAATACTTAATGAAGGTTGAGCGAGATGAAAATAGAGAGCTTGGTCGAGATATTTTAGAGAAGGCATTTAAGGTTTTTGGCACGAGCTTAAAACAACTGAAAAAAGATAATCAGCTTAATAATTTATTTGATGAATTGCATATAACAGATGAAGAAGAGTTATGTGTTCTTGTTGGTGCTGGAAAACACCATCCGAAAGATATTTTTCAGTACATTCCTTCAATAAAAGAAGAGGCCAGTAGACGTGCTGAACTTGATTTAAAGATCGAAGAAATTGAAACATATTCAAATAAAATTACGAATACAGTTCGAAAGAAAACAAACTCTGATAATGCAGTTATTGTTGATGGAATGAGTGACGTTATGGTTAGAATGGCCAGATGCTGTAATCCCATTCCTGGGGATAGCATTGTCGGCTTTATAACTAGAGGGCGAGGTATTACGGTCCATAAGGTTGGCTGTGGAAGAGTAGATGCTGAAACATTGCTTCGAACTATTAATGTTTCTTGGAATAAAGGTTTTAGTTTCACTCACCCTGTATCAATACGAGTGACAACACAAGATAAGCCTGGGATTTTATCTTTAATCTCAAAGACAATTAACAATTCTGATATAAATAT
>CAZOXW010000038.1:0-20719 GCA_964583925.1 uncultured Bacteriovorax sp. | reverse complement strand
ATTGCCAAAACAAAAATGAGTTTAAGTGCAGATGAGATGTATAAGATGCAGATCAAATTTGCGAATAAGCTTATAAATCAAGAAATAATTTCAACACCTGTTATTAAACTAGTAATAGGAGATATGATTCGAATACGTCCTGGAGAAAAAATTCCAGTCAATGGGAAAGTCATAAAAGGGGAAAGCCATACGGATGAGGCTTATCTAACAGGTGAATCAATACCAATATACAAAGGTCCTGGGGCCAATGTATTTGCTGGAGTGATTAATCTAGAGGGAAGTCTTGATATTGAAGTTACAAGTCAATTTACTGAAACCAAAATTGCTCTATTGATAAATGAGATTGAAAAGGCAATGAAAAATCGAACTAGTTTTGAACGTATAACAAATCGTCTAGTTCAAATTTTTGTACCATTTATTATTTTTTTCTCACTATTTACTTTTGCTTATTGGGGATTTTACCGAGGAGATTTTGAATCTGCATTTTTATATTTTATTACTACTTTGTTAATCTCTTGTCCTTGTGCCTTGGGACTTGCAGCTCCTTTGGCCGTCTTACTTACAACGCGAAACTTTTATAAAGAAGGAATTTCGATTTCAGGAGGAGAGGTCATAGAAATTGCTTCAAAAATAGATACAATTATTTTTGATAAAACGGGAACGCTTACAGAGGGAAAACTGAAATATTTAGATTTTATTCCAAGTGATAGCAGTGCTGATATCTTAAAACTTAAAATAATCGCAACTAGTTTTACTGCTTTATCAACTCACCCTGTTTCAAATGCAATAACCAAGTATGGGCAAATTAATAACATTGAAACTTTTGAACCTGATAGTTTTAAAACTATAGCGGGCAAAGGCATCGTGGGAAATTATGATGGGAAAAAGATTATTCTTGGAAATGCAAACTTACTTCGTGAGCAGAATATAATTTTTAATGAAGATAAAAGCGTGTACTCAAAATTATACCTGGCAATCGATAGTACTTACCAAGGGGTTTTTTTAGTCTCAGATCAAGTTAAAGATGGTGTAAGAGAATTTCTTTTTAATATAAAAAATCAATTCAACTTGATTGTATTAAGCGGTGATAATGAGGAAGTTTGTCGAGACCTTGGGCAAAAGCTTGGTCTAAATAATGTCGTAGCAAATATGAGTCCTGAAGGGAAAAGAGATTATATTTTAGAGCTGAAAAAAAAGAATCATTTTGTTGCGATGGTCGGAGATGGGATAAATGATAGCTTAGCACTTACGAGCGCGGATTTGTCGATTGCGATGGATAATGGATCGGATTTGGCAATATCGACTAGCAAAGTTAGTTTAAGTGGTGGAAATATTTTAGTACTTGATTCTCTTTTTAACTCTTCAAAAAAATCGGTTAAAATTATCCGAGAAAATCTATTCTTTTCATTTGTTTATAATTTTTCTATGATACCGATAGCTGCAGGTTTTTTTAAGTCCTATGGACTTAGTTTAAATCCGAAATATGCTTCACTTTTGATGGGAATTTCAAGTTTAAGTATTTTTATTAATTCTCTTAGACTAAAAAAATAGAATGTTATGGATATTAGAAATGTAGATTTCATAAATTTAGAAAGTGCGAGGAAAAAGAAGAAAATTGCTACGTTTTCTTTAGTTATAGGCACTTTTTTGATGCTCTTGAAGTTTTATGCCTTCCATATTACTGATTCTCGGGCCATTTTATCTGATGCACTTGAAAGTATTATTAATGTTGTCGCAGGATTTATTACAATCGCAGTTCTATTTTATTCACTAAAACCTGCAGATCTCGATCACCCCTATGGACATGGAAAAATTGAGAGTATGGCCGCGACATTTGAAGGCGGGGCTATTTTATTTGCAGGAGTTATTATAATTCTTGATTCTTTGCGGTCGCTCATTGATCCCATTGTCGTACGCTCTATTGACTTAGGACTTGGCATTACAATTTTTGCAGGAGGCCTTAATGGTGTTATTGGCTATTTTCTTTTGAGAATGGGGAAAAATGAACATTCAGAAGCATTGATTTCAAGTGGGAGTCATTTAATAAGTGATGCTTGGACAAGTCTTGGGATTATCCTTGGATTAATCGTCGTAAAGCTAACAAACATATTATGGCTTGATCCAGTGATTGCAATTATTTTTGGATTATTTTTAGTTTATTCAGGGGCAAAGATTTTAATTAATTCAAGTAATACTTTAATGGATGCTCTTGATGAAAAAATTAGCCACGATCTTTTAAATTCATTTGAAAAGCATTATCGCCCAGGAATAATTGATATTCATTTTACGAGAGTTATTAGAAGTGGCGAAAATCACCATGTCGATACTCATATTGTAATTCCAGAAAATTGGTCTATTCTTGATTCTCATGAATTCATTGATCAATTTGAATCTGATATTGCTAAAGAATACGGAGCAAGGCTTGAGTTAAATGTTCATCTCGATCCATGTCGAAAAAATTATTGTAAATCTTGTGAATTAGAAAATTGTAAAATTCGAGTAGAAAGTTTTAAATCGCGCGAAAAGACAGAGATTGGCAAATTAATCTCTCCAAGTGTGTAGTCTTACTTTTTTACTTTTTCATTTATATTTTTTTCATACATTTTTAAAATTTCAGGGTCCATTTCAGAAACTTCAAGTTTTTTCATTGAGCTTAAAGATTTTTTCATTTCTTCACAGGAGTGTATGCCTCCATCAGCGTCAATTGGTCTATTTTTTCTGCCTTCTTTCATCCAAGTAATTTCTCGGTTACAAAATTTACATTTTGCCATTTTATTTTATTCCTTTTTCCTATACAAAATTTAGAATTTTAGTAAAAATATGTTTTTGAATTATAACAAGGGAATATCATGCTAGATATAAAATTCATTAGAGATAATAAAGATTTAGTGAAATCTGCCTGTAAATTAAAAAACATCAACCTCGATATTGATCAAATTCTATCTGTTGATGGGGAGCTTCTACTTTTAAAAAATGAGGAACAGGCCCTTTTGACTCAAAAAAATGGAATAACGGCGAAGATTCCAAAGGCGACTGCAGAGGAAAGACCTGCATTAATACAAGAATCTAAGGCAATTGATGAAAAGGCAAAATCACTTCGACCGAAGGCAATTGAGCTTGAAGCAAAGCTTAAAGAGTTTCTTTATCTCGTTCCACAAATCCCTTCTTCGCTTGCTCCAGTTGGAAAAGATGATAGCGAGAATGTGGAAGTAAAACGATGGGGAACTCTTCCAAATTTTAGTTTTACTCCACTTGATCACGTTTCTATTTTAGAGAAAAATAATTGGGCCGATTTTGAAAGAATTGCCAAGGTTTCTGGTTCAAGATCTTATTCGTTAAAGAATGAAATGGTGATTTTAGAATTGGCCATGCATAGAATGGCAATGGATAAATTAATGAGTAAAGGTTTTACTCTTGTGTCGGTTCCGGCCTTTGCAAGAGAAGAAGCACTTTATGGCACAGGACATTTTCCAAATGGACGTGATCAGGCGTATTACATTCCAGAACATAATATTTATCTGGCAGGGACAGCAGAGGTGCAAATTAATTCACTTCATGCTGATGAGATTTTAAAAGAGGCCGATCTTCCAATTTTATACGCAGGATATTCTCCATGCTTTAGAAGTGAAGCTGGCTCGTATGGACGTGATGTAAGAGGCTTAATTCGAGTTCATCAGTTCATGAAAGTTGAACAATTTATTATTTGTAAAAATGATCCGGCCGAATCAGAAAAATGGCATAAGACATTACTTGAGACTTCAGAAGAAATTGTGCGTGATCTTGAACTCCCTTATAGAGTTGTTGAATGTTGTACTGGTGATATGGGGACGGGAAAGGTAAGAATGTATGACGTTGAGGCCTGGGTACCAAGTGAACAGAAATATCGAGAGACTCATTCATGCTCAAGCCTCCATGACTGGCAAGCAAGAAGAACGAATGTCCGATATAGAGACTCGGAAAATAAAGTTCAATTTGTACATACATTAAACAATACGGCAATTGCATCTCCTCGAATCCTAGTTCCATTTTTAGAGAACCACCAATTGGCCGATGGATCGATTAAGATACCTGAGAAATTGCGTCCATATTTAATGGGATTAGAAATCTTAAAGAAAAAATAAGAAACAATATTTCAATAATTTCCGATAGGCTTATAAAGCTATACTGATCTTAGTTTGGTTTTCAAGAAATCCTTGAGAGCGCACTTGAAAATTAAAATCCGATCAGTATATACAAGCAAGTAAGGACCTATCGTTGAAAGACCACAGTCGATTTTCTGAATATTTAAAGTCTGATGATGCGCTCAATGCTTTATTAGAATCATTGAATGAGAGTGTTATTATTTCCATTTCAGATCGTGAAGGAAATATATTGTGTGTAAATTCAGCTTTTGAATTGGCCTTTGGCTATAGTGAAAAAATACTTATTGGTCAAAATTATCGCATTTTAAATTCAGGCAAGCACTCAAAAGAATTTTTTAAAAAACTCTGGGAAACCATTAACTTAAAAATGAAATGGTCGGGAGAAATATGTAACGTTAACAAAAATGGGGAAGAGATGTGGTTTCAAACGACAATTTTTCCTATTTTAAACCAAGATGATGATATCAATTATTTTATAGCAATAAGACATGATATCAGTGAAATAAAAATTCAAGATGAGGAAATCTGGCAACAGCTTCAATTTCAAGCAACGATAAATAGTTTGTCGACGAATATTATTTTAAAGACAGATTTATCAGGGGTGATTTCATATTGTAATAAGGCCTTCCAGCAATTGATGGAAGTTGATTCTGCTGAAATTATTTTTACTAGAACACCGGTAGATTTTATTTTGATTGATGATATAGAACAACAAAAAACAGAGCTTGAATCCAAGTATAAAAGAAAATTAGAAACGGCCACGGATGTTTTGTTTTTTAAGTCCAAATCACTTTTAAAAAATGAATCAGAGTGGCGTTTGATTTCTAAAAGTGGAGCAATTTATATTATAAAGCTCAACATAAATTACTATTACGATAAAGATCAAAACCCAGTTGGTTTTATTTTAATAGGGCAAGATATTTCAAAACAAAAAGAAGTTGAACATAGTCTGATGCATGCAAAAATTGAGGCCCAAAATACACTTCGACTTAAAAGTGAATTTATGTCGAGATTGAGTCATGAAATTAAAACACCTTTGAATGGAATCCTCGGCATGGTAGAGCTTTTAGAGCATACGGAATTAAATTCAGAGCAAAAAGATTGCACGGATACGATTTATAAAAGCTCTCAGCGTTTGTTAAGTATGATTAATAAGTCATTAGAGTTTAATAAAGTAGAGAGCGATAAGTATGATATAAATGAGATGCGATTTTATCTCTCAAAAACTCTCTCTAGTTTATACGATATTTATTTCCCACTTTTAAAAGATAAAGAAATTGAATTTAAAATTATAAATAAAATTTCTCATGATTACTTCCTGGCCGATGAAAAAAGAATTTATCAGACACTAAATTATTTTTTAGAAAATGCATTTAAGTTTACCAAAGAGGGGAGTGTTAGTTTGACTGTTGAAAAAGAGGATACGCAGTATCTTTTTACAGTTAGAGATACAGGGATTGGAATTGCTGAAAATGATGAACGCAATATTTTTTCCCCTTATGTTTATGAAAAATCTCATCGAATTGACGATCATAATGGATTGGGACTTTCTCTGTGTATTGCTAATAAGATTGTGCAAAAAATGAATGGAGAAATTGGGTTTAAAACAAGTCTAGGTCATGGAAGTATGTTTTGGTTTAAAATTCCGATGGTAGAATTAGATCAAAGTGCCAAAATAGATGAAATAGAAAATATTAAAATTGATCCAACCAGTTTAAAAGTTTTAGTCGTTGAAGATGATCAGATCAATCAGCGATTGCTGAAAAAAATGCTAAATAAGTTAAATATATTCCCTGAAGTTGTTTCAAACGGACTTGAAGCATTAGAAATTCAAAAATTAGAGCAATTCAATTTAATTTTTATGGATATCAATATGCCAATACTCGATGGTATAGAAGCTACCCGCTTAATGCGAATGAAGCAAGATACTTATGGAAGGCCGTATATAATAGCAGTAACTGCAAATTCAGTGACAGGAGACGAGGAGTCTTGTTTAAATCAAGGTATGGATGACTATATATCCAAGCCGATAAAAAAAGAGCATTTGATAAATGCGATATCAAAAATTACATCTTCATCCAAGAAGCAAGATGAAGTTAAAGTGAAAGCCTTATCTAGTAAGTATTATATTGAAAAAATGCTCCAAGATTATATTGGTGATGAAGAAATTTTATCAGAATTTTTAGTGAGGTTTTTGCTTGCAATTGATCCATTTATAAAGACGCTTGAGAGTGGAATTTTAGAAGATGATTTTGATTTGATAAAAATTGAATCAAATCGTTTCAAGGATTTAATCACAACTCTTAGACATCAAGAATTAAAAAATGTGCTTGAGAGTTTTGAAAATTATGGATCAAAAAAAGAACATCGAAATATTATGCCTATGTTGCATGACCTAAATGATATGTTAGACATAATTAAAACAGATTTAAAAGAGCTAAGATTAAAAGAAGGAAGTTAAAATGAATACTCCTGAAATATTAATTGTTGATGATGATGAAATAAATTCTGAAATGCTTAAAAAAAGAATTTTCAAGAGAGGTTTCCATGTCGAAACAGTTAATAGTGGAAAAAAAGCATTAGAGTATTTAGAAGCAAATCATCCTAAAATTATTTTGCTTGATATTTTAATGCCAGACATGACAGGGCTTGAAGTCTTAATAGAAATCAGAAAAAAATTTTCACCACTTGAGGTCTCAATAATTATGGTGACAGCAAAGTCAGAGGTTAGTGATATTGTAGAGGCCTTAAAAATTGGTGCCAATGATTATATTCAAAAGCCTGTAAATATTGATATTGCAGAAGCACGGTTGAAAACGCAATTACAGGCAATGCAATCTCATCATGCAGATCTTGATAAAAAGGAAATTGAAGCACTAAGTACAATGATTGCAACGATGAACCATGAAATTAACAATCCATTGACAGTGGCCTTTGGCTATTTATGGAAATTAAAAAAAGAAGTAAAGCCTGAGTACATTTCGCAAATGGAAGACTCTTTAAATCGAGTTGTCCAAATCGTTAAGAAAATCGAACAGTTAACCAAGGGTAAACGCGAGATGGATCAGTACGCTGATAGTGAAAAAATCTTTAAGTTGTAATAATTATAAACGCTCTGCAGTGTTAAGCCTTTTCTAGCTAGAGTTATCTATTAAATTTTGTTAGATTCGGGCCATGGAAAAGATCAATCCAACTGAGTTTATGCGTGAAGCTTTTAATGAAGCAATTAAAGGGAAAGGGCAAGTAAGTCCAAATCCATTAGTTGGTGCTATTATCGTTTTAAATGACAAAATTATTGGCCGTGGATTTCATCAAAAATACGGCGGCAATCATGCTGAAGTAAATGCAATTAATGATGCTAAAAAAAATGGTTATGATTTAGTTGGAGCAAGTATTTATATAAATCTTGAGCCTTGTTCTCATCTAGATAAAAAAACGCCACCATGTGCTCCGCTATTGGTTCAGGAAAAATTTAAAGAAGTTTATATTTCAAATCTTGATCCTAATCCAAAAGTTAGCGGGGCAGGTATTAAACTGTTAGAAGAGAGTGGCATCATTGTACATTTAGGAATTTTAGAAAGTGATGGACTCAAATTAAATGAAGTTTTTTTTAAAGCAATGACTAAAAAGATGCCATTTGTACATTTAAAGATGGCCCAAACAATTGATGGAAAGATTGCAAGCCTGAGTGGAGAGTCAAAATATATTAGTTCGGTTGAATCTTTAAAGTATGTTCATGAACTTCGCAACGATTACGATGCTGTATTAATTGGAAAAAATACATTGGTGAAGGATAATCCAAGTCTAACAGTTCGACATCTTGATCGTAATATTTCACAACCATTAAGAATAGTGATGGCAAAAATAAAAGAATTAGATTTAGGTTTAAATTTATTTTCTGATGAGTATAGAAGAAATACAGTGATAGTTACGACTTCAAATGATTTAAATCAAAATTTAGAAATGGCACAGAAAATAGAACAAAAAGGCATTTCTCTTCTTGGGTTAAAAGAAGGAGAGAATGGACAAGTCGACCTTCTTTCATTCCTAAAAACACTTTATTCACTAAAAGTGTATTCTATTTTGCTTGAAGGTGGGCCGACGCTTGCAAGCTATTTTTTAAAAGAGAAGTTGGTTGATAAAATTACAATCGTAACGGCTCCTTATATTTTAGGAGAAGGATTATCTACTTTTTCAAATCTCGGTTTTAATGATTTAAATTCTAAAATTGAAATTTTTAATATTGATCGTTTTAATCTTGGTAAAGATCAGATTCTTGAAGGGTATTTATGTTCACAGGGTTAGTTCAAGATTTAGGAGAAATTGTCTCTGTCCGCGAACGCGTAGAGGGGAAACAATTTGAAATTAAAACAAATTTAATTAATGAAATTAAAAAAGATGACTCTGTTGCTGTAAACGGTTGCTGCCTTACTGCTACCGATGTCTCTTTTAATTCTTTTTTGGTTGATGCAGTAACAGTTACATTAACAAAGACAAATATAAAAAACTTAAATGTTGGTAGTCCTGTAAATTTAGAACTCGCTTTAAGATTTTCAGACCGCTTAGGAGGCCATTTAGTTTCGGGACATGTAAACGCAGTATCAAGCTTGATAAAAAAAGAAACGAATGGGCAAAATTATAATTTATGGTTTAAGGTCGATAAACGTGATTTAAAATATATAGTAAAAGAGGGATCGGTGGCCATCGATGGAGTAAGTTTAACTATTGCCAATGTGATTGATGATATATTTATGGTTACAATTATTCCTCACACTCTATTAAATACAACTTTAGGCCAACGTAATGTTGGAGACTCGGTTAATATAGAATTTGATATGATGGCAAAGTATGTAGAAAATATTTTGCGTTATAAAACTGAAGGTCAGAATGAATGAAATGAAATTTAATACTACTCTAGAAATTATAGAAGATATCAAAAATGGAAAGATTGTCATTATTCTAGACGATCAAGATAGAGAAAATGAAGGCGATTTTGTAATGGCCGCTGATTTTGTAAGTCCTGAAGCAATCAATTTTATGGCCCTTTATGGGAGAGGATTGATTTGTACTCCAATTACTAAAAAGATTGCTAAAAAAATTGGCCTTAATCCAATGGTTTTAAACAATAGCGCAACTCACCAGACTGCCTTTACAATCACTCTTGATGCTAAAGAAAATATCAGCACAGGAATTTCTGCAAAAGATCGGGCCTATACAATCTCATTAATGTTAGATGATTCATCAACTCATGCTGATTTTTCGTTCCCCGGCCATATCTTTCCCTTAACTGCCGTAGATGGAGGAGTACTCGAAAGAAGAGGACACACTGAAGCAGCAGTTGACTTGGCAAGGCTATCCAATTTAAATCCAGCTGGAGTTATTTGTGAAATTTTAAAAGAAGATGGAGAACTTGCCCGAGGTCCTGAACTTTTTGAGATTGCCAAAAGATTTAATCTTAAAATTGGTACGATTGAGGATCTTGCAAATTTTTTAAATGAGAAATCAAGTGAATTAAAAAATCATGAATTTGAAATGATTTCCTCTACAAAAATGCCAACAAAATTTAATTCTTCATTTAATATTTCGATGTTTAAATCTAAAAGCACAAATGAAGAATTAATGGCCTTAGTACTTGGTGATATTGTGAATATGAAAGATAATGCCTTGATTCGCTTTCATTCTGAATGCTTTACAGGTGATGTTTTAGGTTCACTTCGATGTGATTGTGGAGAACAACTTGAGAAAGCACTTGAGACAATCTCTGAAAATGGTTCAGGAATACTTTTTTATTTAAAGCAAGAGGGACGAGGTATTGGACTTCACCAAAAATTAAAGGCCTATGAGTTGCAAGAACTTGGCTTTGACACGGTGGAGGCAAATTTAAAATTAGGACATGCTGTTGATTTACGCGATTACAGTTTTCCAATTTCTATTTTAAAAAATTGGGGGATTAAAAAAGTACAATTAATTACTAATAATCCAGAAAAAATTGAGAGCGTAAGGAGATCGGGGCTTGAAGTAGTGCCTTATAAAATTAATTCAACAATTAATCCCTATAATGAGTTTTATTTAAAAACAAAAGCATCTAAACTAGGACATTTTTTACAATAGGAAAAATTATGAAATATGAAACGAATTCTAATGGATCAAACTTAAAAATTGCAATTATCAGAAGTCAGTTTAATGAATTAGTTGTTAAAGAACTTTATCATGGCGCTGTAAATTCATTACTTTCATTAGGAGTAAAGCGTGAAAATATTGATGAGGCCCAAGTTCCAGGCGCATTTGAGCTTCCTTTTACTGCACTAAATTTAGTCAAGCTTAATAAGTATGATGCCATCGTATGTCTAGGAGCAGTTATTAGAGGTGAAACGAGTCATTATGATTATGTTTGTAATGAAGTGGCCAAGGGAATAAACCAAGTTCAGATGACTTCAGGAGTTCCATGTATTTTTGGTGTCCTTACTACTGAAAACTTAGATCAGGCACTTAATCGAGCAGGAGGTAAGCATGGAAATAAAGGGGCCGATGCAGGAGTCGCAGCAGTAACGATGGCAAATTTGGTTAAATCGATAAATCAAAATAAATAAAATTTTAAATTTGTTTCTTTTTTAATTTTTCTAGGGCCTGATAGATTTTACTAAAATGTGCGCCTTTAAATTTCATTTTATAGGCGAGCATGTACTTATCTACTGTCCAGTTTTCGTTTTTAATAACAAAATCAGTGAAGTCATGGGCAACAATAAAAATTGAAGAGAGAGGCGTTATTTTACCTTGCCCTATTTTAAAAGGAAACCCTCTTTCAGAGGGAAGTTCATGATGTTGACGAACAATTTGGGCAACATCACTTGGAATTTCATTTATAGTCTGAATTTTATCTGCAGCGATATTTGGGTGATTAAAAATTAAGTTATAGTCTTCTTTTGAAAAACTTTCCTTTCGATCTTCTAATTCTTTAAAGGTGGCAATCATGGCCAGTTCTGTTTTTTCCATTAATGCCATATCGTGAAGATAAGCGGCAAAGACAAACTTTTCGAGCGTTTTTTCTGTACTCCACTCCATTTCAATAGAGATAGCAGTTGAAATGTTTATGACCATTCCAATATGCTCCTCCATATAATTTCCAGAAGTCTTATCGTATTTTAAAGATTTAAACAGTTCTTTAATTTTTGAATTCTTCTTTATTTGATCCATTACCTTGCTTACTTTGGTTTGGAGCTGAGGTATGGGAAAAGGTAGATTGCATTGTATTTCTTTGATGTCATCATGATCTAGAGAGCCTGTTAATTTAAATTCCTCATCTTTTAAAATAGAGGAAACAAGATTATTTAGCTCATCATGATCAAATGGTTTTGCCTGAATTCCGGCAAAGCGGTTTTTATTCTTACTAATAAAAGTTTGATTTACTATCCCACTTAAAATAACAATCGGGGTTTCTTTGTTTTGATTTTCACTATCGTCTATGATTGTTTTGATAATTTCAGCACCATTTCTTCCTTCGAGGTTGATGTCGAGGAGAATTAGATCAAATGCTTGAGCACTAACTTGTTGTAGTGCAAGGTCCGCATCATTGGCCACAACAACGAGGCGTTCATCTCTTGCAATAATTTCTGAAATAATCTCTGTGATATTTACATCATCGTCGATCACTAAAATTTTTTTCATATTGAAATTATACGACAAATTTAGATTTTTTATAGTAATTCTTAAAAACCTTAAGGAAAAATTGATTCCAATTTCAGAGTTAATAGGTCAGAAATAGGAATCAATTTTTTTATAAACTAAAGCGACTCAAATGATTCATCATACTCAACATTATGATAAACCTTAGTAACATCATCATCATTTTCTAGAAGATCAACAAGTTTTAATATTGTTTTAAATGTTTCTTTATCAATTTGCTTAAAGTTGAGTGGAACGCGTTCAAGACCTGCTTCCTCTGCAGTAATTTTCATTGAATCGAGTTTTGTTTGAATTTGCCCGAATGATTCCATGGCAGCAGTTACTGTAAAATAACCATCTTCTAAAACGACATCTTCTGCTCCTGCATCAATCATTTCTAGAGTAAATTCATCTTCATTTAAATTATTTTGTTTAATCTCAAAAACGGCCTTTCTTTCAAAAACAAATTGAAGACAGCCAGTGGTTCCTAGAGAGCCACCACATTTATTAAAAAAGTTTCTAACATTAGCAACCGTTCTTGTGACGTTGTTAGTTGATGCTTCTACGAAAATGGCAACTCCATTTGGGCCATATCCTTCATAACTAATGTCTTCATAGCCTTCATCATCATTGCCAAGACCTTTTTTTATAGCACGATCAACATTATCTTTTGGAACATTATATTTTTTACATTTATCTAGAGAAATTCGAAGCATGAAATTGCTATTTGGATCTTCTCCACCTGTCTTAACTGCCTTTGTCACTTCTCTCAAGCATTTCGTATAAATAAGTGCTTTTGCCTTATCTTGGTCACCTTTTTTTTCTTTAATGTTATTCCATTTCCGTCCCATTCAATTCTCCTCTTAAAAACAATATTCTAATACTAATCGAGTTTAATTTCAAAATATAGGAATCCATCCCCAACGTGGGCAGTCGTCATATTTTTGTCTTGAGTAAATTTCTTAAGTAATCCCATCATTTTTGTGTTGGAATTGTGGAGATCGCCAACAAAGTGTGTGATTTTGTTTTTTAAGGCCCAGGTTTTAAGCTCGCTCATTAACTTTAACCCAAGACCTCGTCCTTGAAATTGATCGATGATAGTAACTGCTACTTCAAGCTTATTTGGTTGATGAGGATCTCTAATTCCACGAATGATTCCTGCAGGAGTGTTTTCATTTTCTAAACTTAGGTATGCGACAAAGCACATGTGATTAACATAATCAATTTCTGTAAGAAATTTTAACTCCTTTTCGCTGAAATCAGATTTACCAGATTGAAACCGTTGTCGCTTTGATTCCGGAGACATTTCTTTAAGCCCAAGTCGAAGGTATTCTTTATCACTCGGAAGAATTTCTCTTATCAAAAAAAGATTTTGTTTTTTATCAAAATACTTAATTTCTATCATTAATCTAAACCAAGATATTCATCAAAAGTTTTTTCTACATCAACGATACTTCCATCTTCTTTTATGTCAATAATTCGATTGGCAATCGTTTGTACAAACTCATGATCGTGAGAAGTAAATATAATATTCGAGTCAAATTTCTTCAGGCCCTCGTTGACAGATGTAATGCTTTCTAGGTCTAAGTGAGAGGTCGGTCCATCTAATAAAAGAATATTTGGTGCTTCAAGCATCATTTTGGCAAGCATCATCCTAACTTTTTCACCACCAGAGAGGACATTGGTTTTTTTCAATCCTTCTTCGCCGGTAAAAAGCATTCGCCCTAAAAAGCCTCTAACAAAAGACTCATCTTTATCTTCTGAATAATCACGGAGCCAATCAACGAGGGTGTACTTTCCATCATTAAAATATTTAGAGTTATCAGAAGGAAAATATGAGCGCTGAGTAGTTACTCCCCAAGTAATTTTTCCAGTATCTGCTTCTATTTCTCCAGCTAATATTTCAAGCAGGGTTGTTTTTGCAAGATCTGATCCCAGTAAGACAACTTTGTCTCCTTTTCTGAATGTGAAGGATATATTTTTAAAAAGTGTCACTCCCTCAATTGATTTAGTAAGCTTTTCAACTTGGAGAACATCTTTTCCAATCTCTTTTTTAGGTTTGAAGTGAACGTAAGGATACTTTCTATTTGATGGTTGAATATCTTCTAAAGTAATTTTATCCAACATTTTTTGTCTTGATGTCGCTTGCGATGATTTAGAGGCATTGGCAGAAAACCGAGCAATAAATTCTTTTAGGTCTTTTATTTTTTCTTCTAATTTTTTATTTTGATTTGATTTTAATGTCAGTGCTAGCTGAGAAGATTGGTACCAAAAATCATAATTTCCTGTATAGAGTTTAATTTTTCCAAAATCAATATCGGCCATGTGGGTGCAAACTTTATTTAGAAAATGTCGATCGTGAGAGACTACGATAACAGTATTTGGGAAATCTAAAAGAAAGTGCTCGAGCCATTGAATAGCTTTTAAGTCAAGATGGTTGGTAGGTTCATCAAGCAAGAGAATGTCTGGCTTTCCAAATAGTGCTTGCGCCAATAGGACTTTTACTTTTTCACCACCATTTAGTTCTAACATTTTTTTGCTTAAAAGATCAGCACCAATTCCAAGACCTGATAGCATTGTCGCAGCTTCAGATTCAGCCTCCCAACCATTCATTTCAGCAAATGTAGACTCAAGTTCTGCGGCACGAACTCCATCATCGTCAGAAAAATCCTCTTTGGCATATAGAGCGTCTTTTTCTTCCATGATCTCTAGAAGCTTTTTATTTCCCATGATAACTGTTTTTAGAACTTCAATTTCTTCATAGAGAAAGTGATCTTGCTTTAAAACAGAAAGTCTTTGTCCTGGAGTAATTGAAACAGTCCCGCTAGTTGTTGATTGTTCACCAGATAAAATTTTTAAAAAAGTAGATTTACCTGCTCCATTTGCACCAATGAGGCCGTAACAGTTTCCTGGAGTAAATTTTATATTTACTTCATCAAATAATTTACGCCCACCAAAACTTAATCCCACATCCGAACAAATAATCATAGAATCCTCTTGTTATATTAGTTTGATGTTTTAGACTGAAAGTTTAAAATTGTCAGTTTAAAAGAGCGAAATCCGATTATGTGCGCCGGGCGTCAGTCTTTTTTATGCTACAGATTTTAAACGATTTATTTTACAATGATCCTGTAGATCTATTTAAGTACGAAAATGGAGAATTTTTAAATGGGAAAGCCTAAAAATAAAGCCAAAAAAAGTCATTTAACTAAAGAAGAAAGGAAAGAAGGGAAATCTAAACTTTATTTTCTTTTAGGTCTTGTCACGATTGGTGCAATCTTTGGAATTTATTTAATTAATCAAACTCATTAATTAGGAATTGATCGTGGAAAAAATAGTAATCGGCCAGCGCTTTATTAGTGCGGCAGAGCCTGAACTTGGCCTTGGGATAGTATCGTTTGTTGAAAATAAAGCGATTAAAATTTTGTTTTTAGGAAGTAATTCAGAACGAACCTATTCCTTGAGCTCTGCTCCGATTAAGAGAGTTGTCTATTCTGTTGGAGATGAAATTTCTCTGCGAAGTGGAGAGAAAGATGTCGTATTAGACAAATCTGAATTAGATGGGATTATTATTTACCATACGGCCAGTTTAAAATTTGATGAACGAGAATTGGCGGATCATTTAAATTTTTCAAGACCTCAAGATCGATTATTAAACGGCCAAATTGACCATTTAAATTTATTTCACTTAAGAAGAAAGACAATCGATTTTAAAAATAAAATCACGAAAAATAAAATTCAGGGGCTTATTGGGCCAAAGCTCCGCTTGCTACCACATCAATACTATGTGGCCTCGAAAGTAACAGAAAGGGCCGTACCAAGAGTCTTACTTGCAGATGAAGTTGGTCTAGGAAAAACGATAGAGGCGGGTTTAATTATTCATAAATTGATCGTTACTGAAAGGGCAAAAAGAGTTTTGATTCTTGTGCCTGACTCATTAGTTTATCAGTGGTTTATTGAACTTCATAAAAAATTTCATTTAAATTTTACAACACTTAATCAAGAAACTCACCTTGAACCAGGAACTAATCCATTTTTTGACTCTGAACTCGTCATTGTCAACATCGGTCTTTTAAAAGGCGCAGAAATGGCAAGATCAATGATAAAAGAGGTGGAATGGGATTTATTGGTAATTGATGAGGCCCATCAATTAAAATGGGAAGAAAATAATCCTTCAATTGAGTTTAAAATCGCACAAATGATATCTAAAAGATCAAAAGGTCTTTTACTTTTAACCGCAACACCAGAGCAAATGGGGCTTGAAGGACATTTTGCACGCCTAAGTTTAATTGATTCTAATCGCTTTTATAGCTATGCTCAGTTTTTAGATGAGAATAAAAAATATGTTGAAGTCGCCAATGAGGCGAGAGCTTTAATTTCTAAAAATGCTTCCGGGGAGTTTGATAAAGAAATTAGTCAATTGCAAGATATGCATGGAACTGGGCGGGTTCTTTTTAGAAATACGCGAGAAAAAATGGCGAATGAATATTCTTTTTTCCCCAAGAGAAAATTAATTTCAGATGCCCTGGTTTCAACTGATTGCCACCTACTTGGTCTTTTTGATGAGGAGACTATTGGACCTAATTTTGATGCCAAATTAGATTGGCTTTATACATTCTTGGAAAATAAAAAAACTGAAAAAATTTTACTTATAACAAAGTCTAAAACTAAAGTGCTATGTTTAGAGAAGTTATTAAAAGATCATTTTCCCAATTTAAAAATTGCCGTTTTTCATTCTGGATTATCTTTTATCGCTCGCGATAGAGAGGCCCAGTATTTCGCTGACCCAAAGGGAGCTCAAATCTTACTTTGTACAGAGGTTGGAAGTGAAGGGCGTAATTTTGAGTTTGCAAATAATCTAATTATATTTGATCTACCTCTTACGCCAGATCAATTAGAGCAAAGAGTTGGAAGACTTGATCGTATTGGCCAATCTTCTAATATCAATATTTATGTGCCTTATTTGAAGGATTCTTATGAAGAAATTTTGTTTCGCTTTTTTCATGATGGTTTAGATGCCTTTAATCATTGCGCCAAAGGTGCAAATCTTGTTTTTCAAGGTTTAAAAAGCCTTTTAGATGAGTATTTAGTTAAGCCGGAATTACTTATTAATCATAGAAATATCTTTGATGAATTTATCTCAACTGTAAAAAAAGAATATAATTTGGTTTTAAAAAATTTAGATGAAGGACGTGATATTTTAATTGAATTAAATTCATTTAACGAGAAAGAATCCCATCAAATTATTGATGAGATAAAATCAATTGATTTAGATGTGAACTTAGAAAATTACATGATGGAAGTTTTTTCTGAGCTGGGAGTTGAGGTCGAAGATTTGGATGATTCTATCTTTTATATTCACCCGAGTGATAATATGTTTGTGCCTTATTTCCCAACGCTTGATAGCGACGGAAAGCGGATAACTTTTGATCGAGATGTCGGAATAAGTAGAGATGATGTCGAATTCCTATCGTGGGATCATCCAATGGTGTTAGGAATTATGGAGCTTATTTTAACTAATAATATTGGAAATAGTGCCGCAGTATCGAGAAAAGAAAAGAGTGATAAGAAAAAAACTTTTTTAGAGTGTTTTTTTAATTTAGATGTCGTTGCACCAAGAAAACTTTTACCTGATCGATTCTTAAGTCTATCTGCAATTAGAATTATGATTGATACGACCGGTGAAAATTTTTCAGATAAATTTTCTATGGATTTAATTGACAGCAAAGTTGAGCAACTAGATCCTCAAATGGTTTTAAAGCTTCGCGATCTTCCAAAAAATAAAGTGGCAGGACTTATCAAAGAGGCCCATGATTATGCTGTTTTAAAGTCAAAAGAAATAAAAGACTCTGCGGTAAAAAATATGGAGTCGTGCTTACAAGAAGAGCTTGAGCGCTTGATGGAATTAAAAAAAGTAAATCCAGTGGTGCGAGAAGAGGAAATCGAAGTTTTAAAAGAGCAAATGTGTATTCTTAAATCGGCATATGAGAAAGCTGATTTAAGACTTGATGCTATTCGATTTATATCTTAGTGCTTAAGTTAAATCTAAAATACCTTCGCTCTGTAGAACTTTTTTAAATTTATTAATAAGTTCTAGGTCATAATTTCCCAGTTCATCAATCATCATATCTTTTATAACTTGAGCTGGGGGAAGTTTAGTTGTGATCAATCGCTTGTCGTAATTATTTACCAGCGATAAAACTTCTTCTTGAGGGGTTAGTTTCTTTTTCTTATTTGGGCCTGCGCCTGATAAAACTTCTTCATGGTTTACAACAAGATCTAGAATTTGCTGATTAACGTAGCTTCGATCTTGCAAGAGAGTGAGAGCATCTTTACAGTGCATGTAATAAATTCGCTTATCATCATGAGTAAGCATCTTTTTTGTTTTATAGAAAAGTTCCATATCTTCCTTATTCATTTGGGTAAGACCAATATCATGAATTAAGGCGGCAGTTCCCAAATCATCAAGCTCTTGTTCTGTAAATTTTAAAACTTCCCCAAGTTTTACTGATAGGGCACAGACGTTTAGTGAATGTTTAATAATTTCTTCATTTTTTTCAACTTTTCTGCCAAAGATTTTTTTCAGTGCATCTGGATTAGATAGGACGACTTGTCGCAAGCTTTTTGCAGCTGATTCTGTCATTCGATAGGCCGTCTCGCTTTTTGGGTCTTTACTCATTCTTTCCATCGCAGAAGTTGCAGTTCCTTCTACCATCACAACTTTTTCCTCAATAGAAACATTGGCACTGTTTAGTGTCTCTGCGAGAAGCTCATCTAGGAAGCGTTGGTAGTTTACTTCATCAGACTCGGTAATAAAAAATTTAGCAATTTTTTGTATTTTTAATTTTTGATATTTTTCATCACTAAGTTGTTCGCCTCTTTTTGAATAGCAAAGATATTGATCTTTAAAATAAATATAGAGGTCAAATGTTAAGTTTCGACTTGGTTTAATCGTAGTAATTCTTAGTGGGGTGTAATCCATACTTAGCTTCCAGTTTATGATATTAGTGTCTTAGATATTTTAGGCGAATTAAAATAAAATTCAATCAACTTTCGGTAGGAAAAATTAACTTGATTAGTGTTCCATGGCTTGTGCCATTTTCTTCAATTGTAGTTGAGCTAACTTGTAGTTTTCCACCAAATAGGATCATATATTCTCGTAAAAGATTACAACCAATGCCATGCCCTCTTTCATTGTTTGTGCCAGTACTTGAAACCATTTTAGGGGAAAAAAAGATATCATCAATCAACTTTTTATTAATTCCAACACCGTAGTCTCTTATTAGAAGCTGAGTAAAGTCTTTTGACTCAATAGAACTGATCTCAATTTTTGAATTTGGTAGGGAGAATTTGATTGCATTTGAGAGGATGTTGTTAAGTATATTATTTATAAAACAAGTTCTATCAACTAATACGTTCAAGTTTTCTGGTATAGTAATGACTAAATCAATTTTTTTAATCAGTAGTGCTTCTTCATATAAAACTTTTGAAAACATAATACAATCAAGTACGTTAACAGGGGTTATATCAATTAATTTTTTACTTGATACAGAAGTTTCTTGCTCTCGAACAATTTGCAAAATATTTTTTATATTTTCAGATGCTGAAAATATTTTTTCTGACCAAGTGTGTATCGTTTGATCAAGTTTATCTTCTTTAAGAAGTTTTCTAGCATATGAATTAACAACCGTAAGTGAATTTGCAATATCATGTGATAAAACTCGAACGAGTCGTTCGTAGCGATCTTTTTCCTTGGCCTTTTCAAGAGCTTTAAATTTTTCCTCACTAAGAATTTGAATTTTGTACGCTAAGGCAAATGATAAAATAAGCATTTCAAGCATATTTCCAATTGGAAGTGCATTTTGAGTAATAAAGTTTATAGGGAGAAATCCAAAGGTCGCAGCATACCAAATAGCAACAAAACTTATTACAAAAAACCAAGAATAAAAATAGAATTTAGCATTAATTGAATTTTTAAAAGATCTAATAGAATGTTGAATAAAAATAATTAAACCAAGGATAATGGTTAAATCGATGACTGTTCCCAAAAAAACTTTATGTTTATCATAAAATGAGAGTGGCCCAATAACGATTAGTAGAAATGATGTAGCAAGTATAATTTTATAAAAAATAGCTTCTCTTGGAAAAAACCTCTTTATATCGATAAAAAAATAGGTAAAGAGGGCAGAGGAAAAAATAGCAAAAGAAGAAAAACAGATTAAGAAATTTGAATAAGTAAAAGACTGGTTGGGGAGATATTGATCAAATTGCCCTGTAATTACCAAAGCGACTGATAAAAAACTGATGGCATAGATTGAATACAATAAATAAAGCTTATCTTTTAAGAGAATAAATAAAAAAAGATTATATGTAACCAGTAGTAAAATGCCCCCTGTGTAAAAACTTAAAAACTGATTTTGACTTGATTCCCGCTCTAAAAGCGCAGCTTTTGTTCCAACAAATAGTTTAGAACTAATATTATTTCGACTATTAATTTTTAAGTAGAATGTTTTGATAGTATTTTTGGGAAGATGAATTTTTATACTGCCAAAGTTTCCTTTTTGTTCTCGCTTTAAAATTGGATAGTCTGTGCCTCCAATTCCAACGAAGGCCATGTTAGTTAAGGAGCTTTCATATAGGCGCAGAAGGCCTGTAATTGAATTGAAGTAAAGATAAAAAGTTGACTCATCATTATTAATATTTTCAAGGCTAAACTTAAGAATACTAATTCCGCTCTGATAAGAAATATTTACTTGCTCAGCTTTATTTGGAGCAAAGTGATATTGCTCAATTGAGGGAGGTTGGTAAAAATCTTCGTTAGATTGCGCAATTAGTAAATTATGAGAGATTTCAATTTCAGAGCTAGAAGATTCTATTTTATTTGATGCCAAAGCACCTTCGGCCACAGTAATATA
>CAZOXW010000037.1:0-23396 GCA_964583925.1 uncultured Bacteriovorax sp. | reverse complement strand
TGAGTCCGATGAAAATTCAAATCTTGCTAATGAAATAATTAAAATGACGAAGCTAAAAGAGCCAAGTCTTATTATTCTTGCTCCCTATATTATTTCTGAAGAAAATCGTGAATCTGAAATTAAAAAGCAGAAATACGGTATCTTACTTTATGGTGGAACAAAAGAGGCAAAGACTGAAAAAGTAGAGATTGTTTCAAACGGAATTGCTAAAACATTTTTTAAGCATTACTTTGAAAAAATAAAGTATCGTGAAGATTTGATGTCCAAGCTCTTTAGTAGTTTTATATTTAAAATATTTAACTTTGAACCGAAGGCCACAAATAATTCTTATGAATCTAAAAAGCTTTCACTTGAATACAATAGTGAAAGAAATTTATTGGAAGAAAGAGAGGATATTGAATTAAATAATTCAAGTGAAAATCTGTCACTGCGCTTTGAAGGTCAATTTTTTACTAAAAAAGTTTCTGGTTTTTTAAACCGAGGTCTGCGTGAACGGGCCCTTTTTCATCTCCAAAATTATTCAGGAGTAGATCCTGTCGCACTAGAATTAGTTAAAAATGATAGCTTGGCAGCACCATATGAGATCATCGGGAAGTATCAAGTCAACTTAGACGGAGTTAAATATTTTAGTGTTTTAAATCCACAAATAGTATTTTCAAATATTGACGGTATATGTTCAGATCGACCTAAAAATAAATTTTTTAATCTAAGAAATCTTTTTGATTTTTGTAGAATTGGTCTTGAGAAAAAATATTTAGATTATTTAAAAGATTTCACTCACGACAAAGTCAGCCTTGATAAAATTGAATATTGTCATGATAAATCAAAAAAGTTCTTTTTTAGGCCTTCAAAAAAACGGGCCTTTATTAAAGACTGCTTATCTCAAGTAACTTATTTAGATGAAAGTAATCGAATGATTATTCCGCTCTATCCTTTAAAGAACTTCACTCAAGAACTTTCAAATTCCAATCAAAGTAAAGTTTATTTTTACAATTTATTTGGACTTTCGAATGTCTTTTTTAATGGCCACTTTAGCGCAAAAACAGAAGATGGTGCTGATTTTATTACTTACTTTCATGAAGGCCAGTTTAAAGGCTTTGGAAGTATTGACCATCATATGCGAGCGGCAAATCTTAGGAATCCAGCAAGTTTAATTATCAACGAAAATTGATTTCAGCGTTTCATGAATGCCAACTTGGTGGTAATTGCCAAGTTCACTTAATGATCTTTTATGATCAAAATAATGAGATTTACCAAGTGACAGAGCAATGAAGCGACTCATTGGTGGATGGGTATTCAACTTTAAAAATATGGTTAATATTTTTTCAATAATGTAACCAATCACAAAGGCCACTTTTGTTGGAATTTTTTTATCAATAGGCCGCAGGCCTGCATAGTAAAGTGTTTGATTAATAAAATTCCATAAATTAACGGGGCCTTGGCCTATGAAATATACTTTTTTATTAAATTCTTTTGATATTTTTTCCAAGGCAAAAATATGGGCCAAGGCCGCATTGTGAACTGGGATGACATCGACGAGATTATTGCCATCGCCAATAATTTTTAAGCGATTTAATTTTCTAGATTCGATCACTCTTGGGATTAAATTCTGATCGCCTTTTCCAAAAATAAGATGTGGCCTTAAAGCAATAACATAAAAATTGTCATCAGCGCTTTCAAGTACAAATTTTTCAGCAAGCATTTTTGAGTAGGCATAGTGAGAATAAAATTTATTCGGATAGGGGATGTCTTCATTCCCATTGATCACATCATCTTTTGAAAAAATGACACTTGGAGTGCTCGTGTAGATGAGCTTGTTAATCTTCATTTCTTTCATGACTTTAACAAGTGTTTGAGTTCCATAAAGGTTCGCGCGGATAAAGCTCTCTTTATCTAGAGACATACCTACTTTAGAGGCACAGTGGATAACTGCATCTACATTTTGTAAGGCCATTTTTAAAGCTTTTTCATCGCAAAGATCGCCGAGGAATTGCTCAAAGTTTTGGTCTTTTAGTTCGTCTTTAAAATGTCTTTGATAGCTAATCCCAATATAATTATGCTCTCGGAGTAATTTTAAAATCATGAAACCTAAAAAGCCACTTCCTCCAGTGACAAGAATTCTATTCAATTTCATTGTTTTCTATTTCCGCTTTTAATTTTAATCGATCAATTTTGATATTATGTCGAACATCAACTGGAAATTCTTTGGCAAGGTAAATCTTTTCAATATTTTTTGTATGGGGAAATTTTTTCGACATCACTAATAATTCACTTTCAAATTTTGATCGCTCTTTTTCTCGTAGAAACTCACCATCTAGTCGCTCAATAACAATAGCAGGGTATTCTTTTTTAAATTTATTAATTCCCACGAGGGCCGATCTTTTTACTTCTGGATGGAGATTAAATATTGCTTCACAAGGAATTGGATAATAGATATCATTTTTTATCTTTACCACGTGAGATTGGCGGCCTAGAAACCATAGTCTATTTAATTCGTCTATGTATCCGACATCTCCAATTCGATGCCAGAATTCACCATTTTCCTCATAGATTTTTGAAAGTTTGGTTTTTTCATCTTCGTTATAATATCTTCTTGTAACCATCGGGCCTTTAACTATAATTTCACCTGGTGTATTCGGAGAAAGAATTTCGGCATCTTTTAAGTTTGCGATAGCTGCATTTGTTTCTCTAATGATTAAAACGCGAACCCCTGGTACTTGAAACCCAATACAAGTACCTTTTCCATCCTCTGAAAGTTTTGCTGTATTTTGTAAAATGTATTTTCCAGAAATATTGCACACAGGAAGACATTCCGTCGCGCCATAGGGTGTATAGGTGGTGCCATTTGTGAGAACTTTTTCAGATATGCGATGAATTTTTAAAGAAACAGGTGCGCCAAACATAACTAAATATTTGATACTGTCAAATTTAATGTTTTTGGAAGCAGCATAGTTTAAAACTTTATCCCAGATGGCCGGAGAACCGGCAACAAAAGTAGGTTTTTTATCTATGATGTTTTTGCAAACTCGTGCTGGATCGCAATCGCCAGGTCGTGTTGGATCTAGATCTGGAATGATAGTAGACATTCCCATGGCCAATGTAAAAAGTGAAAAAAGTGGAAAGCCGGCCATGTCAATTTCATCGGGAGTAAGTCCAAACATCTCTTTTAAGCTATTAGTTTGAGTTAAAAAGATGTTGTGGGTATATTCAACACCTTTGGGGGTGCCAGTTCCTCCTGAGGTAAAAAGAAGTGCTGCAAGATCATCGGCCTCTCTTTTTATGGGAGTATAGAGAAGGAGTTTTTCTGACTTCAATTGATGAATTGTTTTGATTTTTAAAAAAGGGATATGTTTATTTGAAATTCTAATTTTTATATTCTTAAATTTAGATCGAAAGATAAAACTGAGAAGATGGACTTCTCGTTCGGCTATCATAATTTCTGGTTTTATATCGCTAATGCATTTTAAAAGATTTTTTTTCCCCATGCCTGGATCAATTAAAACCGGGATAATCCCAATTTTAAAAAGCGCGAAAACCATGGCGTGAAAATCTAAGCTTGGTCTCAAAAATAAAAGACACAATTGATTTGGTTTTGCACCTAGGGAAACTAAGGCATTTGCAAATTGATTAGATTTAATTTCAAGTTCTTTAAAACTTATGCTTTGATAGTTGTAAGAAATATCACTTGTACTTTTTCTTCGCTTGGAATAAGTAACTGCAATTTTCTCAGGATAAAGTTTTGCCATCTCGACTAATTTGGATGCGATATTCATTTATTGCTCCATAAAGTTAGCTATTTCTTTATTGACTGATGCAAACTCATCCTCAAGTAAGTAGTGTCCGGCATTTGGATAGCTTATACCTCGGGCATTTGGGAAAAAACTTTTCCATCGGTTATAAAAATTCATTGTAAAACAAAAATCTTTTTCTCCCCATAGCAGCAGAATCGGGGATTGAATTTTATTTAATTTATTTTGAATATTAAGAAGTGTTTCATAGCTAACATGGTTTTTATTCAGAGGAATATCCCGTACAAAACGAGCGGTGGCAATTCGATCACTATAATTTTGATAAGGATATAAAAAACCTTTTTTAACTGTTTTAGAAAGGGATTTTTTCACGGCCATAAACGTGGCAGGATAGGCGAACGCATTTAGTCCTTGGATAAGTTTTTCACCTAATGAATTTTTTAAGATAGAAATTCTAAAAGGAATTTCATCAGATAAAAAAGCAGCAGTGTTCATCGCAATTATTTTGTTGATGCGATCTGGATTGTTAGTGGCAACTCCCATTCCAATAGCGCCTCCCCAATCATGAACAACTAAGGAGAAGCTTTTTATATTTAAATACTTTAAAAGTGCTTCGATATTAGCGATATGATTTTTTAGGGTGTACTCATAATTACTATCTTTAGTTGATAGGCCACATCCTAAATGATCAGGAGCAATGACTCGATATTTTTTGGATAAACTTACGATGAGATTGCGGTAAAAAAATGACCAAGTTGGATTACCGTGCAACATCAATATGACTTCTCCATTGCCTTCATCGACATAATGCATTTTATGAGCGCCATCCAAGTCCAAAAAATGAGATTTAAACGGGTATATTTCTTTAAGTTCATTTGGGATTAACTGTTCCATTTTACTCCTAAAAAGATTGAGACAAGGCCTGATCCAATTCCGAGCATTAGTATTTCGTCACCTTTGTTAATGACTCCATTTTCGTGGGCCTTCATCATTGTGATTGGCAAAGCACTCGAACCTGTGTTGCCTAGAGTTGGATAAGTTTTAAAGGTTTTATGTTTTTCTAATTCAAGCGATTCTAATGATATCTTTTCATGGGCGACGCCTACTTGATGAGTTAACACCAGATCAATTTTATTCATTAAGTTTAAGTTTTTAAATTTTAAGAAAGTATCTCGGCCTAGGTTGACACCGTAGTGGAGTAATTCCTCAGAATCAGTTTGCATAAAAAGTTCACTTGTATCACCGCTGCCACGACATAGATGATTGGCGCTTGTATCACTATTAAAAACGCCACCTAGAATTTCAGCTGCAAAATTTTTTGTATGATCACTGCTTGATAGAATAATCGCAGTTGCGGCAGATCCGATCGTTAGATTGGCAATATATTTTTTTATATCCTTGCGATTGATATTAACATCTTCTTTTAAAGCATTAATTGTCGAGTAGTATAATGGCCCTGAATTTTCACCAGACACAATTAAAGCATTTCTTATCATTTTTGATTCGATCATCTGGGCCGCAATGCTTATCGCATTTATAACACCGAGGCATGCATTGGATAAGTCAAAAATCATGCACTCTTTTTTTAATTCTAAATTATGGTGAACCACTGTTGCAGTTGCAGGTTCAAGAAAATCGCGGCAAACAGAAGCATGAATTAATAAATCAATATCACAAGGATTAATTTTTGACTTTTTAAAGGCAGATTTAGCTGCAAGAGTAGATAGGTCAGATGGTTTTGTACCTGGGGCCCATACCCGTCTTTCGTTTATGCCAGTCATAAGTTGGAGCCGGCCTTTACTTAATTTTAGCCGTTCGTATACGAGAGTGAGTTCTTCTTCTATATGGTCTGAGCTGATGATTGTATCGGGCAGCTCGTAGGCGTAAGATTCAATGCATACATTATTAAATTTCATTGTCCACCTTGAAGTACGTGCAAATTTGCCATCGAAATACCAGAGAGCATGCTTCCTATGATTCCTAAAAATCCTTGATCAGTGCCCATAATGTAGAGGCCATCTATATTGGTTTTTCCGTCGCGAACTTTTAATGTTGAGCCATAGACGCATCCATTAGTATGGCCGGTATAGCGAGTGATCGTGTCAGGAGTAAAGACATCGGAAAAAATTATTTCATAGGGATTTGTAATTCCTATTTTTTTTAATATTGTCTTACTATTTAAAATTATTTCTTCTTTTTTCTCTTTGTATTCTTGTTTTGACTTTAGTTTTAAATCTCTAAATAAATCGAAATTTGCAATATGTGTAAGACGTATCATCGGTACGTCGGTATCAGATTGATTGCCATATTGAAAGTTATTAGGAAAGCAAATAACGGCACTTTTTTCATCAAAAAAATTAGATGGTTTTCGATATTCATATTTGTAACCATCATTATAGAAAATGATTGTACTATCAATATTAAGCCGTTGAGGGAATTGGTCGAGAACCAAAATTGCTTCCGCAAATGACATCTGGCCTTTGGGGTAATCATTACTTTCATTGGATGTGTTTTGGGTAATCGCCATCGTTTCATGTATTCCCATACTCGATAAGATATTATTGCATTTTATAATTTCTGCATTATTAACTTCAACTGCGATTATTTTATTATTTTCAGTAATTATTTTTGTCACTTTATTTTTAAAGCGAATTTCACTTCCAGATTCATGTTTTGTTTCATCAAATTTCTTAAGTAAGAGATCAATAATAGTTCGCACACCATCTGTCGGACGTGAAAAACCTTCGAGGTAGATACTCTTAAACATGATTGCAAATTGAGAAAAATCCATATCGTTTTCCCAGGCACTACCATAAATGAGCAGCGGGCAGAAGACCATCTCTAAAAGTAATGGACTTTTGATAAATGTCCTCACAACATCTTTTGCCATAAATGTTTTAGAATTAAGGTCGACCTCATTATAATTTTCAATATAATGAATAAGCCTAACAAACCCATCAATTTCACTTGGAAAATATGTTTTAACTTCTGAAATCAAAAGTTCAATATTATTATTAAATTTTAACTCTTGATCGATAAAATTTATTTTTGAGTGATTTTGAGGAATGAGTTTTAAATCAGAATATGGAATTCTTAGCTGCTTTAATAATTTATTTAAAGGTTTTGAGCGATCTTCTTTGGAAACATAATTCGTGAGAGCATGTAGGCCTACGTCAAATTTATATTTCCCACGACTATAGTAAGAATTCAGACCACCCGGTATGGTATGTGACTCTAAGAGCAGAGTTCTTTTATTAAACATTGAAAGCCGGATGAGCGAAGCAAGTCCACTCATTCCGGCCCCTATAATGATAGTATCAAATTCTTTATTGGGCATTAAACTTAGGGCCTAAGTACTCTACACATGAACTCATTGAGGCAAGTTTAGGATAGTCTTCCTGTGGAACTTCAATTTTATGACGTTTTTTTAGTTCCATTACGATATCTAGAAAATCCATTGAATCTAAATCGAGTTGCTCTCTTAATAATTTGTCATCTTGAATTGTCGAAACATCACTATCAAGGGCAATATCTGAAATAATTGCGAGTACGTTTTCTCTTACTTGTTCATTTGAAATCATAATTTCTCCTTTTAATATTTTTTAAGAATAAGTGTGGAATTAATTCCGAGCATTCCGAAAGAGTTATTCAAAATAATGTTTACTTTTTTATGTATTTTTTCACCATTAACAATATTTTTTAGTGCACATTCTGGATCTAAATTTTCAATTTTTCTCATCGGGTGAATGTAATCATCAAAAAAGCTTGGAATATTTCCAGCTAATTCAAGAGCACCTGCTGCTCCCATCGCATGGCCGATAAAACCCTTGGTTGCATTTATATAGGTATTCGGGCAAGCATCAAAAACACTTTTTACCGCATTACATTCTTGAATATCACCTTGTCCTGTGCCTGTTGCATGCATATTTACGATGTCAACTTCTGCTGCTTCAATACCGGCCTTTTTAAGCGCCATTTTCATACATTCAATTTGTCTTGTTGTATTAGGCAAAACAAAATCACTTGCATCTGAGTTAGTATGATATCCGATAATTTCTCCATAAATTTTTGCATTTCTGGCCTTTGCATCACTCAAGCGCTCAAGTGTATAAATCGCGCCTCCCTCTGAAACAACAATACCATTTCGATTTTTATCTAATGGAAGTGTGGCCTTTGTCGGATCATCATGATGTCCTAATGCGCCTTGAGCTTTAAAGGCTGCAAATATGCCAAAAGTTTCTGTTGATTCACTAATTCCACCAGCGAGAGCAAAATCAACCTCGTCTAGTAAAAGTTGCTGAAGGCCTGAAATCAGTCCTAAATTCCCAGCAGCACATGCGGCCCCAATCGTAAAGTGAGGGCCTGTAATTTTTAAATTAAGGGTAACTTCACCTGCAGGATTGTTGGCAACTGTTCGTGGGTTATGGTGGTGTGACCAAAGGCCAACATCTTTATTATGTGTATTGTAGAGATCGTGAATTTCATTTTCTGTTTCAACATTTCCATGTTCAGTGATGCCAAGAAAAACACCGACTCTATTTTTATCAAACGTATCAAAGTCAATTTTAGAATCAAGAATTGCCTCATTTGCACAATAAATAGAAATAGAACCTGCACGCGTTCCTCGCTTTCTCATTTTTTTTGAAGAATACTTAAATTCATCAAAGTTACAAAGTCCTGCGGCCACTTTACCCATATGGCGAATTTCAGTGTGAACTATTCCACTTTTATTATTTAGTAGTCCATCTCTTAACTCTGATAAATTATTTCCGAGAGGGGAAGCAAGGCCGATACCTGTAATAACAATTCGTTCGCTGTCTTTTTTCACAATATAAATCCTCTACAATATTCCTTTAAGTCTATTTTTTAAATTGTCTTTTATTTGATCTTTTAATTGGTGAGTAATTTCTGAAACAGGGCCTGCACTCATGGCCAGTAATTCAAGTGTTTTTGGAAGTTTTTTCACAACTTTATCATAGTGCTGATCAAAATGTTCTTGGCCTTTTTCTTTTGCGATCGTAATCACAAATTGCATTACAGATTCTGCAATTTCACAGGTGCTAATAATTGAGAGCATGCGCTTTTTTCTCGATGCACTTTGTTTGTCATCAGATTGATTGAGTACTCGTTGGGCCATTTTTTTAAATTCTAGTACATATTCTTCTTCACGCTTTCTAAACACGGAGGCAACAATTGATAAAGAATCTTCTTTTGCTGTATGCACTTTAGCCTTGGTAAATTCCTGCACGTTTTTAGAGTCACGAGTTAAAATTGCACCAATTTGTGTAAGAGTTTTTAAAGATATAGAAACTGCCGATTGAGAAAGTCCAAGGGCCGTCTCAATCTCTTCAGAGGTCAATGGCCGATGTGATAGAGTCAGGAGCCCAAAAATAGAGCCGTCGATCCGCTTAAAACCCATTCTCGAAAAAAAATTTTCGAAATGGCCTAACTCCGACATTAGATTTTCTTCAATAAAATCGTTCATTTATTTCACTTATTACAAAAATATAATAAATAAAATATTCGAGATATTGAAAGGGTATGTCCAGTTTTTTTTTGTAAATATTTAGTTTTCGTACTCTTCGACTTCTTCTACTTCATTTGAATCCGATTCATCCATGATAATAGGAGGAGTGTTTGATTGGTTTGGGTTTGGAATGATACTAGGGGTATCAAGATCATCGTTATCTTGGTCTTGAGCGTGAGCACTAGGAACTATACTTAGAGCGATTGTTAGTATTGATAATAAAAGCAGTGACTTCATAAATCCTCCGAAAAGACTATCTCAAAAATAATTATAACACTTCAAATGAGCAAATAAAGAGCAAAGTTTTAGATATGATTTTAATAGGTTAGAGTCGTAGTGGCGCTTTATTTTGGAAAATTTCCACATAATGTTTGCACGTTCTCATAATTTAGTTGCAATTCTAGTCGTTTTTTTTAAATATTTTAAGTAAACTCTTATAATTATTAAAGATAAGGAATAAAAGGCATGGGCGGTTTTAAAGACGATATTGATGATTTAGACGAAAATTTTCTAGATGATGATTCTGATGAAGGTGGAGATGATTCAGATTATGATGATTTAGATGATGGAGAGGGTGGCGAGAAGAAGGGCAAGAAATCAAAGGGCGAATCTTCAAGCTTTGACCGCGATAGTTATTACTTCTATAAAGATAAGCTTGTCCAACTGTCAGGTACTATCAGACCTAAAGAAAGATCGAGTGAAGGAAAAGTGACATCCTTAGACTTTAAAACAGATGATAAAGTATATTCAGTTGTGATGGACACTATGGGGGCCAAGCTTTTAACAATGTGTTACCAAGAAATATTGGTTACAGGGCTTGTTTCAAAAATTTCTGAAAAAGAATACACCATCGCAATTAAAACTTACCTATAAAAGAATCTAGTTGATGAAAATTGGGTTTTGAATCTAAATGTTTCAAGGCCCAAAAACTTTTCAAATTTAATTTATCGACAATGATAGAGTTAAAAGAAAATGAATACATTGTTGAATCTACCATTTTAAATTCATCGGGAAGATTAGTTAAATTAAATTTTGCTATAAGGTAAAACTTATTCTTTGAATTTAAAATTTCAATTTCAGGTGGGTGCTTTAGCTCAAGTTCAGTCAGTTTTCCTCTTACCTCTTTAAAGTAAAAAATATTCCATGAAAAATTTGGTGAAAAATTAAATTCTAAGTAATGATTCCTTGAGTTTTTAATAAAAAATTCAAAACAAGTTTTTTCCCATAGACCAATGATTCTTTCGTGCTTTGGGGCATAGTCCCCAAAATCAATCCCATCGAGTTCACCCATTAATGTAAAACTAAAATAAAGATATTCTTTATTTATGGAGCTTGTCGCGCTAAAATCAAAGTTTTGTATATGTTCTCCAAAAGGGATCAGTTTAAATGTAGACATAGTTTAAGGCCATTAAGTATGAAAAAAGTTTATAAAATTTATCTTTCTAACATTATAAATCCAAAATCAGATTCTGTATGTGAATTTTTAATTGATTATGCCGTAGTCGTCTTAAAAGATAAAATAATAGATCGAGGGCAGAGTGTTCAAATTTTAAATAAGTATAAAAATAATAGTGTGCAAATTATCGATCGCTCCAAGTTTGCGATTCTTCCAGGATTTTTTGATATGCACTTTCATTGGGTACAAGATGAAGTTCGGCAGATGCCTAAGGATAATCTTCTTTTGTGGCTTAAAAATTATACATGGCCGTATGAAAATAAGTTTAAAAATATAAAGTTTAGCGAGAAAAAAGCGCGAAAGTTTGCATATGAGTTAGCGCAGAATGGAACAATTGGTGGAGCCTGTTATGCTTCAATTCATCCGCATACAGTCGATCATGCGATCAATGCGTTTAAAGGCCATTTTATTGTCGGGAATGTTTTAATGACCATGAATTCTCCAAGCTATTTAACTCAAACAAAAGAGAATGCACTAAAAACAGTATCGGCCTTAAGTAAAAAATATAAAAGTAAGTATGCATTGACTCCTCGGTTTGCTCCGACCACCCATCCAAGTGTGATGGAAAAAGGAAGTCGTCTAATTCAAAAAAATAAGTCATTTATTCAAACCCATTTAAGCGAAACAACCAATGAAATAGAGTATGTTTTAGATATCTATCGACAGTTTAATGATTTCAAAAAAGTAGATTCATATACAAATATTTATGATCAATGTAATATCCTAGGCCCAAAAACAATTATGGGACATGGAATTTATCTTTCAAAAGACGAGCTTTTAAAATTAAGAAGGACTAAGACAGCAATCGCCCACTGCCCAAGTTCAAACGCTCCAACCTCTGAGCTTGGATTAGGCTCTGGTCTTTTTGATTTTAA
Source organism: uncultured Bacteriovorax sp. (assembly GCA_964583925.1). Classification (GTDB taxonomy): domain Bacteria; phylum Bdellovibrionota; class Bacteriovoracia; order Bacteriovoracales; family Bacteriovoracaceae; genus Bacteriovorax. The sequence goes on along the minus strand of CAZOXW010000037.1, from coordinate 11,789 downwards.
CAATGTTGATCGTTATAAAATACCTTGGGCCTTGGCCTCTGATATTGGTGGGGGGCCAAATTTATCTATGTTTGATGTTATGAGAAGTTTTGTTATGCAAAATAGAAAGATTAAAAACACAAAGGCAACATACACGAGGGCCCTTTATCGATCTACAGTAATGGGAGCAAAAATTTTAGGAATTGATCACCAAGTTGGAGAGATAAAAAAAGATCGAGAGGCAAGTTTTTTATTTGTAGAACTGCCTCCAAAATCAAAAAAAACTTCGGCAGAAAAATTTTTAAAAAAGTTGATTGAAAAGAAAAAAAATAAGCGAGACGACTATAAAAATTATGTCTTTGAAACAATTTTTAAAGGAGAATCGATTTATTCAAAAATTAAAATTTGAACAGGACAATGGTCTGATCCTTTGACTTCATTTAAAATTTGGCAATTTGAAACTTTTGATATTTCACTTGCAAAAAAATAGTCTAATCTCCATCCAACATTTCTTGCTCGAGCATTCATGCGATACGACCACCACGTATATTGATCAATCAGATTAGGATGAAAATACCTAAAACAATCTAAAAAATTGTTTTCAATTAACTGATCTAAAAATTCTCTCTCGTAATTTAAAAAACCAGTAGAGTAGACATTTGACTTTGGATTTTTAAGATCAATCTCTTTATGAGCAATATTAAAATCACCACAGAGGTAGACTGGCTTTCTTTTTTTTAATTCTAGGGCCAAATCCATTATTTTAAATGAGTATTCAAGTTTAAAAGGGACGCGATTGTGGTCATCTTGGCCGTTAGGGTAGTAAGAATTTATCAAAAAGAAGCTCTGTGTTTCTAAGATTTGAAATCTTCCTTCTGTGTCACTAAAACCTTGCAGTGGAATATGATTATATTTCAGCTCTCTCTCATTTTGGGAAAAAAAATCCCTGTGTATCATGAATGCCGTACCGGAGTATCCAGGTCGTTCTGCTGGATTGCCAATCACTTTATATTCACTATGTAGGTCAGAAGTGGCCTCTAAAAGCTGATCATTGTTTGCTTTTATTTCCTGAAGTGACAAAATATCAGGCCTATGACTTAAGATAAATTCACTAAACCCTTTATTTGAAATACTTCTAATTCCATTAACATTAAAGCTGATTAATTTCTTCATTTTCTATCCTCTAAAAAAAATTCAAATTTCCCTAAAATTAAGTTTCAAATAAAACTATTTGGTGTTAAGGTTATATTTAGTTTTAGGTACTAACGTTATTAAAATACACATATTTTTTGGCAAAAACTACGATAAATTGGAGAGAGAATGAGATCTTTTAAACACATCGCAAATTTAATAAGAACCAGTAGAATTAATCATCCTAAAAGTTATTCCCAATCCGATTTATCAATACTTTTAGGATATAAAAATGGCCAGTTTATTTCAAATGTTGAGAGAGGATTATGTAATGTTCCTCTGAAAATGATGAAGAAAATATCAGATGTCTTAGAAATTGATCCAAATGAATTAAAAACTGCCATTTTAAAAGATCATGAAGAAACACTAACTAATTTTTTTAATAAATCACCATCTGCAGTAAAAAAAAATAGCTCAAGCGAAAATTTGACAGTTTACTAGGTAAATGGGCCTACAATTTAGGCCCAAAGTCATTGCATCTTTTGCCCCGCTGTTGCAAAAAATAATCCGATATTTTACTATTAAATTGAGAACGATTTTTCTTTTAATTTGATCATTTTAGTCTTCTCAAGTGAGTGCGTTTAATGAGTAAATATCTTCAGTGGTGCTTGTTTTTTTTGATTTGCCTAAATGCATGGGCCTTACCAGTATCAGATAGTCTCAAAATCAAATGGCGATGCCCGCAAGAATACTTAGGTAATAATGTACCTCAATTACCAGAAGAGGCCGATTTAGAATTAAGCTATGATGGCGATGGCAAAATTAACATTCATCCGAATATTTTTGCGATAAAGTTTTTAAGTAAAAATTACCTTAAAAAATTAAAGCAGCAATTGGTAAAGAATAAAACTACGATTGATTATTCAAGTTGTCTTTTAGACTTTGAAAAAGACTCGCTAGCGGCAATGTCAGAGTATCAACAAAAAAACTGCGCTGAAAAAAATTTAGACCGTCCTATTTGTAAATCTACTGATCAAGATATGGCATCATTTTTTAAGAATGAAATATTAGAGGGCCCGTTTTTTAAAGAGCATTCTTTAGATTTTGGTCGTACTTTAAAAGTGCTATCTCGTAGTGAAGCTTTTGATATTGTAAAAAAGTATTGTGATGGATCGCTTTCAGATCGCAGTCAGTTATTTACACCCTCTATCCTAGAGATTTTTAAAAATTATCGTAAGGAGTATACTTCAGAAATAGGTTTAAATTGTACTAAGCAGTACTTATCAGATTTTACTTTGAAGCGTTCTGAGCTTGAAGCTGAAAGATGTCAGGATATTAATAGTCGAGAATGCAAAGATTTTTTAAAACATTTAAAAAAATTTTCGATTGAATTAGAAGTTCTAGTCGCTGATAAAAAACGAGCAGTAGAGGATGCTGGAAAATCGCTTTATAACAAAAATCGCTATCTCCCTCATGCCGCAAAAGTTGATGAAATTTTAGGTCAAAATCCTGAACGCATTTGTGGTGAATACAGTGCTGGCTGGATTAAGGATGGCGAAACATGGATGAATGCTCTCGATTATGATGGAGCAATTGCAAATAATATTGAAAATCTTAAAAGTCTTGATGGCAACTGCCAGAATATGCTTTTACAAAATTATATTGCCTCAAAATTGAAAGTACTGGAAGACACTAGCATGTCTGATTTTTGTAAGAATCATGAAACTGAAGATTGTATTAATCATCGGCGAGATCGAAAATCCATAATGGATAATATTATCCAATTAATGGGAGGCAGTTACGGTGCAAGATCTGAGAGCATTTTAAAGACAGCTCAATGTCGAGTTGATGATTCAAAACCAATGATTGATAACATGGTGGATGCACTTAAAAATATTAAGCAAGCTATAAATTGTGCTCCTGTTGAACCTGGACAGTTTAAAGTGGTCGATACACGTTCTGATTCAGACGCTTCAACAGGTGATTATCTGTTAAAACGAAGAGAAGACGGTAATTATCAGGCAATACTAAATTATGAATTTGATCATAATGATCCATCAATTGCCAAAGAAATGTTTGAAAGAGTTCAAGCATGTTTTGCCAGCATCTCACCTTATTTAAAAGGACCCAATGGGCAACAGTTAGAACTGATTGCGATGGACAAAGAAGACATTTCAAGCTTGCCAAAAAACCAACGACCACGTGTTAACAAAGTAGGCATTGCAGGCCCGAATATTCGATCACACTCTCGACTCTATGAAGGAAATATTGATTGTCCGACGATTGCTCACGAAACAATGCACCATCTCGGACTTTGTGATGAATATAAAGAAATGTGGCATGGAGAAGGAAAAAATTATGATTGTCGAGTGGTTCCAAAAGTGGAGTCTTTAATGAAAAATCATAATACAGCTTTTAGAAAAGCAATTCCAAGGACAATTTCATGTGAATGTAATTCTCTAACATGCACAACGATCATGAATTCTAAGAATGATGCTTTGATAAAACTATATTTATCTGCAACGATATATTCAGATACTGACTGGCAGTTTAGATCGCGTTTTTGTTCTGAAAAAAAGTTGCCAGCATTAGAGTATGGAAAACTTCTTTTAAGTCCTGATAGGGCCGTTGCACTTGTCTCTGATTCAAGTACAGACATTGTTGTTGAGTCTCGTCAACTCTACGAAAATGGGAAAAAAGTAGATCGATCTTCTATTAGTTGTCAGTGCGAAGCAAATAATTCAGAGTGCATAGATGGGATAAAAAAACTGAAAGAACTTTCACAGTCTATGCGTGAGCTTTCATACTGTCCAAGCGGAACAAGTAATAAATCAGAGAGGCAAGGAATCGTTTCAGGCAATGACAAAAGTCATTTTGATGGAAAAATGTTAACGATCGTCACTAGGCCAGAATGGCCTAGTTTAATTCATCCATCGCATTTTACACGAATTATTGGTGGAGCATGCAGCAAGATTGGAAAAGAATATCTTATTTGTGAAAAATTTGCTTACCAAAATGGAACTCCAGAGACTTGTAAAGTTCCAAAAGAATGCAGTGATGATAACTATTTTTTAGGTGTGACTAAATGAAAATTTTAACGATTATCTTAATATTCGTAAGTTTTAATGCAAAGACCTTAACTCTATCAAGCGCTCGCTCTGTACCAGAAGGGAACTCGATTCAAACATTTTCTTTTGGAGATAAAATTTTAAAATATAAAAAGGGGTCAAACTATTTTGACTTAAAAAAAGAGATGAGAATCGGCGAGTTTCATGCAGAAAATTCTCCTGAAATTTTAGAACAAAAAAATAAAATTGAAAGTGTATTAGTAGAGGTCAAACGTGTTGATCATTTTCTTTTAGGGCGGGGGTCTAGTTTTAACAAACTGTCTGGACCTATCCTTCATGGGCCAGTATTTTATCTTGACGATTTTGTCATAAGGCCAAACTCAATTCATTATTCGAAATTAAAAGAAGCTTTTACTGGACTTCAAAGAGTGCCACTTAAACAGCATTCGGGAATTGAGTTAACAAAAGATGTAAAAGAGCTTTTAATAATACAAAATGGCACTATTTTAAAGAAAGAATCTTTTAACATGAATTTTTATTGTCAAAAAGGAAAGGCCCCAACTATTTGTGGATATAAAGATGTTGGTATTTTATACATCGAATAATTATATATTTTTATATCGATTATAATCTTCTAAAGTTCCAACACTTTCTTCTTTGTCATCTTTAAACGTGTGAGCTATTTGGCTTTTTAGAAGGTGTGGGTCTGCGATTTCATTATCGGCAATTGATTCTTTTAAGTTTGGATCAATATTATGATTTGTAGAATAGGTTGTATCACGTTCTAGGCCATTAATTCGATTGTTAAAGGCATCTAGCTGCTCAGCTGGTATTCTTTTTTCAAATTCACGCAATTCAAATAGAGTTTGATTAAATATTCGCTCTAGTTTGTTTAATTGAGGAATTTCTGCGCGATAGTATAGATCATGAAATTTCTTGCGTGCAACTAAGTGCTGGTCAAGCAAATTAATATATTTTTCAACGAGGCGTTCAATTTGTGCCTTAGGATTAAGTGGCCTAGTTTTATTGGGGTGCCCACGATATCTTCGTCGATTATTTCGATGTGGCCCATTTTTGTTAAAGGGGCGAGAGTTATTAGGTCTGTTATTCTGATTTGCATTATTCATTTTTATTTTCCATGGGGTCAATGACCTCAAATAATATATTAGTTTATTTACCAAAGAAAGTATTTCCGTTAAGATTTGAGGGCATAAAAAACCTATGGAGATAAATATATGAGTTCAAAAAAGCGTGTAAAAGTAGCAGTAACAGGAGCAGCGGGTCAAATTGGCTATGCTCTTTTATTTAGAATTGCAAGTGGTCAAATGTTTGGGCCTGAAACTGAAGTAGAGCTCCAGTTAATCGAATTAGAGCAAGCAGTACCAGCACTAAAGGGTGTTGCTATGGAATTAGATGATTGTGCCTTTCCTCTCTTGAAAAAAATTACTTGTACTTCAGATTATAATGTTGGTTTTAAAGATGTTAATTGGGCGATTTTGGTTGGGTCGGTGCCTCGTAAAGATGGAATGGAACGCGCTGATTTATTAAAAATAAATGGCGGTATCTTCACAACTCAAGGTCAAGCAATTGCAAAAAATGCGGCCAATGACGTTCGAATCTTTGTTGTTGGAAATCCTTGTAATACAAATGCACTCATCTGCATGAATGCAGCAAAAGGAATTCCTTCTGATAGATTCTATGCCATGACAACATTGGATGAAAACAGAGCAAAAACGCAATTGGCCCAAAAGGCCAATGTTGATGTAACTAGCATTTCGAATATGACAATCTGGGGAAATCACTCAGCAACTCAGTATCCTGATTTTTACAATGCTCGTATCAATGGCAAAAATGCTCATGAAGTAATTTCTGACACTGACTGGCTTAAAGGAACATTTATCGAGACAGTACAAAAAAGAGGTGCCGCAATCATAAAGGCGCGTGGCCTTTCATCGGCCGCATCTGCTGCTAATGCAGTGGTTGATGGAATTTATAACTTAACTCACGACACAGCGGCCGGGGCAACTTATTCAATGTGCTTAGCTTCAAATGGGGAGTATGGGGTCGATAAGGGACTTATCTTCTCATTTCCATGCACTACAACAAATGGAAAATTAAAAGTAGTTGAAGGAATAAAACATAACGAATTTGGAACAGAAAAATTTAATCTAACTCTCAATGAATTACGATCAGAAAGAGATGCAGTAAAAGAATTAGGATTAATTTAAAAATAAAAAAGGGCCTTCGGGCCCTTTTTTATTTGTCATTTTTAGTAAATAAATTAGTTTTTTTAATCTCTGCTTTCTTAGTACTAAATTGATTGTTTGAAGCACATCCTGTTAATAAAAAAATACCAATAAAAGTAATAAAAATTGTAATCGTATGCATGAAGTCCTCCTTGCGTGTTAAACAGCGATCCTCGCTGTCTTTCAAGTAAGAAATGCTAATTACATGCCAAAAAAAAGTGACTAATTGGCACTATTTTTTTTAAAATCTTCAACAATTCGGTAGATTTTTGTCTGTTCTTCGATTGAAAGTGGTTTTATTGACTCTACCTTGGTCTTTCTTAGGCCCTTAGATCTTATTAACTCATCGTTCGCACGAATTTTTTTAGATAATTGTAATCCAATTTGATGAAGCCATTTCGGAATAAATTTATAAAGTTCGGCCGAGTTTACTTTGACGATATTAGAGTCTTCCATGCAAATGATACTTGCACTACGTTTAGTTTTATCGAAGAACGAGAGTTCGCCTATAAATTCATCTTTAGATAGATAGGCAACTGGAATTATTTGGGACCCATTTTGAACGAATACCATCACTTTTCCAGAGCGAATATAATATAAATCGGTTTCAGTACTTCCAGACAAAAAAAGGATCTCGTCTTTTTTTAATTCAAGGCCTGTATTTAATTCACTCATAAGATTTCCTAGTTTTTATGCTCGTTAATATTGAGATATTTTTTTAAAACAATCGCAAGATCTTTCATTAAATTTGAATAGTATAAATTCTGCGGATATATCTCATCAAAGAAAACTTCTTCTCCTGCCAAAATAGAATTTGATGTGATTAAATCAAAATCGATAACTTCAACTTGAAAATCATGGGCCTTCTTTTTTAAGATTGAATTAAAAACACTATTACCTCTCCAATTAAAGCAATCATAGACGTTGGCCCGTGTTAGCGCGTCTTTAGCAACTTTGAGATCATTGTTCGCCTTTGCTGAGATCCCTAAAAGAAAAAATGTCTTGGCATTTGATAGAGATTCTTTTTCAAGTTCGATGGCCTTTGAGTAGGCCATCTTAAAGTTTCCTTCAGTGATTAACCCTTCTATTTCTTGCTGGATTTCTACAATCATATTTGTACTAGTATTAGAGCAGGCTTCGCGAGGAGGAATAAGAATATTTATTGGAGTAGTAAGCAAAATTGGGCTAGATTTTTTTTGTTTTATATAGTCTAGAAATTCATGCATTTCTTCTTGATAGTAGAGGTATTCAATTTCTTTTTTATCAAAATTTGTATCCGTATAGCTCGTCTTTGATGGCCTTAAATTTAAAAGTGGGTAGTGAGTGACTGGTTTATAAAAAAGACGCGACAAATCTGGAAAAGTTATAATTAAAGAAATGATTTTTTCATCATGAAACATTTTAAAGTTAAATAAAATCCTTTCTTTGTCGTTTGGATTAAATTTTTTTTCTATCCATTCTTGACTTCCACCATGATAAAGAATCAGAGGGGGAAGTTTTTTTAGTGCCTTTATTTTATGTAATGTTCGGTGAAGTCCTTCGCCATCGACTGACCAGTTATAAATTTTTAATTCGCGTTTAAATTCTTCCTTTAAGTCAAATTTTAATCCATCTAGGTAATTATTTAAATTGGCCCCTAGCCGATCACCAACTATTAGTATATCGGCTTTCTCTGCTTCATTGATCCCTAGCAAATTGATTTTTTCGACCGAATAACTAAAAGGGGAAATCATCACTGGTTTTAGCGAAAGTAGGTATGCGATACCACCAATGCCTAAGAGCAGAATAATAATTGTAAATATGGCAATCTTCTTAAGTATTTTTTTCATTTTTTAGAGACTTCCTTTGAGTATATTAGAAAATTCTGGTAGATAAAAGAAAATTTATATAAGTTGGCCTTGGTCCTATGATGAAAAAATTTGTTCCTGAATTATTATCTCCTGCTGGAAGCTTAGAAAAGCTCAAAGTATCGGTTCTTTATGGCGCTGATGCAGTTTATTTGGCAGGACTTAAGTTCGGTCTTAGACAAGCATCTGACAATTTTACTACAGAAGAACTTATTGAAGGTGTAGCATTTGCACATAAAAGATCAGTAAAAGTTTATGTGGTTATTAATAGCTTTCTCCATGATAGTGATTTTGAAGAATTGCCTGATTTTTTAAAACTGCTATCAAGTCTCAAAATCGATGCAATTATCGTAAGTGATCTTGGAGTAGTAAAAACTATTTTAGAGTTAACAAATATTCCCGTACATCTTTCAACTCAGGCCTCATGCTTAAATACTTTTTCAGCTAAATTCTGGAAGGAGATGGGAGTTAGTCGGATTGTACTTGGACGTGAAGTTGGTATTAGGGAAGCAAAAGAAATTAAAGACAATACAGGACTTGAAGTTGAAATGTTTATTCACGGTTCTATGTGTATGGCCTATTCTGGAAATTGTGTTATTTCAAACTATACTCAAGGAAGAGATAGTAATCGAGGTGGGTGTGCTCACTCCTGCCGATTTGAATACTCATTTAACTTTAACAAAACCAATGAAAATGATAAGCAATATGCTTACTTCATGAGTTCTAAAGATTTAGAAGGCGTGAGATATATTCCAGAGTTTTCATTCTCAAATATTGATTCAGTTAAGGTCGAAGGCAGAAATAAGAGCCACCACTATGCGGGAACAATTACCAAAGTTTACAGAGAAGCACTTGATCTTTATCGCGATGGAAGAGTTATAACTAATGATCTTGTGCTAAAATGGGAGAGTGAATTGAAGAAAGTTTCCCATCGCGATTATACAAGTGGTAGTTTAATTGAAAAACCATCTCAGGAATCCATTTATAATCAAAGAGAAAATGACGAAAACCAAAATCCAATCTGTGGAGTGATTATTGATATTGTCCCAAATGAATTTATTGTGGTTGATGTTAAGTCGGCATTTATTCCGGGTGATAAACTCGAAATTCTCACGTTTAAGGGGAGTAATATAAGTTTTATGGCCACTGACATAAATTCTATTACAGATGTAACAATTGAAAAAACAAGGCCCGGAAGTCTTGTTAAATTGCCTTTTGTAACAGGTGCAGAAAAATTTAATTTAATTAGAAAGTTATAATATGAATTTAATTAGTTATGTTGAAACATTTGAAGATTACCTGATTTTAAAGAAAAATGGATTTTCTAAGTTTATTATTTCTTCAAAGACATTTAATCGTTTTTCTAAACTCACAGAAATTGAAGTAAATCAATTGGCACAAAAAATAAAAAATGATAACTCGACATTTGAAATTTCTTTTGAATGGGATGTCCTTCTAACCGAAGATCAATTTAAAAAAAGTGTACTAAAAATTTTAGAAATAGACTTTAGTGTATTTGATTCTATTCGAGTACAGGAGGCCGGTGCTGTGTACTGGTGCTACCATAATATTAAAAATATTAGGCTCGACTTAATTCTTGAAACAGGTAATCACAATTTGCGTGCGGTAAAAGCGTGGCACACATTTTTAAATTACAGACTGGGCAAGATTGTTTTATCGAATGAATTGTCGCGTGAGCAGTTAAGACATTATTGCGAGCAAATGAATATTCCGTTTGAAGTTTTAGTTTTTGGAAGAATATTACTTTTTTATTCTCCGAGAAGCCTACTGGCCCCACTTGTAGATGTGAAGAAAGAATATATTGAAACTTTTGGAACAAGCGAAGAAAGTCCTCATAAAGGTTTTCCATTGATCGAAAATTCTCATGGTACATTTATGTTTAACGTGAAAGATTTGTCATTGTTAGATAACCTCGATGATCTTGAAGAAATTGGTGTGAAAGTCATTCGCTATGATTTTAGATTTGACCAAATGATTCAGCATTGTGATCAAGTGATTAGTTACAAGAAAAAAAGTGCAGATGGAATACTTCCAGGAGATCGACCCTATATAAAAGGTTTTTATAATGTAAATAAAACAGACATTTTATTTTCCAAATTGAAAAATTCTAGGGTTGCCAGAGTAGATCAGCATTATTTGGGAGAAGTTTTAGACGTAGAGAAAAGCGGGTTTTTAACCATAAAAATAATGAAAGACATCAATATCTTAGGCCCAATCGATCTAAAACTTATTACTCCAGAAGGAAAACTAAAAGAAATAAATGCATCGAAATTTTTAAACCTGAAAAAAGAAGTGGTGACCAAATTTATTAACGAAGATTTAGTTTTAATACCTTATGTGAGTGGGATTATTGCTAAAACTCAAGTTTATATAAATAAAAAGTAACTGGGATTCCACCATTTCTAAATTTTATCTTATCAATAAGTTTTAGCTTCTCAATTTTATCCAAATTAAATCCAGAGGGTATAATTATTCCTAAAAACAAGGGCGAATATTTATTAATAATTCGATCAATAATAGAGCGATAATATTTTTGATTTGCCGTTTCGGTTTTTATTTTTTTGTCATAAGGGGGATTTGTTAGGACGACCGTTTTTAAAGGTGAGTGAAGTTGCGTGTTTTCAAATAAGTCTTCATGGATAAATGTAATGTTTTGTTTTACTTCTTTTATTTTGGCTATCAGCTCTAGGTCTTGATCAAGTCCTAGATATGATATTTCTCTAGATTCATTTGCAATGAAATCGTATTTTGGTGGAGCCGTTTTTAAATTTTTAGGAAAAAATTCAAAATTATATCTGCGGGAATTGTTTGGTATAAAAAAATGTTGAGATTCGCTCAAGAGATTTCCAGAACCACACATTGGATCAACCACACAAAGAGCTTGTTTGGCATCAAGCTTTTGTATTTCTGTGTTGAGGCGATAAAATAGTGCTGAGGCAATTGTCTCTCGAATTGGGGCATTACCACGATACGATTTTTTTTCACGGTAGTATAATAGTTCACCGCTAGTGTCGATACTTAATGTGCAAGTATCATCAAGAAAACGGATATGAATTTGATGCTCAATCTTTTCTTTTTCTATTTTTTCACTGATATTTTTTTTAACAGGGTATGCTTTAAAGTAAGTTTCAAACGATTGCATAAGGCATTCGGTAATTTTTTTTGAGTTAAATAACCGACTTTGATGTGAGCTAACTTCAATTGTTGCAGGGGGCGCATGTAAAAATTGATTCCAATTTATTTTTACTACTGTGTTGTGAAGCTTAGGGAGATCGCGACAGCGAAAGGTTTTGATTCTTAGAAGTATTCTGGTTGGAATTTTAAGAATTATATTTAAAAAATAACCAAGGGCCTCGTTTATTTCTAGTTCAATTCCACCTTTTACTATTTTGGCACTGTAGTCTTTTTCATTAAGATGAATTAGTTTCTCGTTTAGTTCATTTAGAGCTAAAACTTCAAGACCAGGAAGAATGACAAGAAAAAAAGAGGAATTCATT
>CAZOXW010000036.1:0-24567 GCA_964583925.1 uncultured Bacteriovorax sp. | reverse complement strand
CGCTGATGCTGAAGTTTGGGCCCTTGTTCTAAGACTATTAGACATGTTGGGTTTACACCCAAAACACAAGCTTCCTATAATAAATAGGGCCATGCTATTTTTTCTAATAGAGAATTTCCCCCAAAACATATATCCCCTAGGAGAGTCTTTAAACTAGCGACTCGCCCCCATATTACCTAATCGGCTATTGTCATAGTTATTTAAATCAAAAGCGAAAGGATTTTTGCCGATTCCAGTGCTCGCCTGAGCATCGCAGGCCTCTGTCACTTGCTCACCTAGTTTGGTTAGTTTAAGTGCCTTATCCGACGGTTGCTGTTGGTCAAAGCTACTTGCAAGTTCAGTTAAGAGTTCATCAACTTCTTTATAACTTTTGTTTGATGCATCTTTTGCTTTGGCATCGCTTAAGGCCTTTTTTGCACTATCAAGAGCTGTTTGGGCCGCTGGTTTTGCATCAGTAGCAGCAGCATCAACTGCCTTTTGTGCATCTGTTACTTTGGCTTCGGCATCGGTCGTTTCTTTTGAAGCTGCGCCTGCTTTTCCTCGTTTAGAAAGTTGTGTACAGATGGAATCGCTTCCTGAAAGTTCTTCTTTTAGTCCACGAAAAAGCGGCGAGCTATCTAGAGAATCTTCGTCATCACCTTTTAAGTAGCTTGAAATTTTGTCATAATCAATTTTTCGTTCATCTCTTGGAAGAAGTTCATTTTCTTTTGCCGACATCTTTGAGACAAGTTTTTTTAATGCCGACTCATCTGTCGTCTTATCACCATCTCGGCAGATGTCGGTGTAGCGCATTTTGATTGCTTTACTTGAACTTCCTGATTTATTACCTTTTTTTCTTTCTTTTTCTTCGCATTCATCTTTTTTCATTGGATCATTATCGTACGCACTACAGCGATCTGATTCAGATGATTCATTATTATATTCATTACAAACATTTTTAAAACCATTAGTCGTATTGATGGCAGAGTTATCAAGTCGAGAACTAATTTCTGCAGCTTCATCGGCAAGTTTATCAATATTTTTACAAGCACCATTTGGATGAGTGCTTAGCCCTGAATACTTAACACAAAACTTTTTAACCTTACTATCCATTTCAGCTTGGCCTTTAGCTTTTTCTTGATCCATTTGGGCCAAATTATTTGCTGATGAATCTGCAATTTGCCCGCATTCAGAAGCAAGGGTTCTAAATTTATTTTGTTCTGTTTTCATTGCAGTTTGAATTTTAGAAAGATATTCATCAATTTCGTTATCAGCAGCTTCCTTTTGATTTGCAAACATTTCTTGTAGCTTTTTTATTTTATCAGGAAGGATGGCAGAAATTTTTTCGATATCTCCATCCATTGCCATCTCGATTCCATATTTATCTTTTTTAGATTCAAGCGGAGTTGGGATAAACATATCAGTAGGGATTTCAAAATTTGCCCCTGGAAATTTTTGCTGAATTAGTTTTGTAAGTGTAGTAATTTTTGCCAATTGATTTTTATAAAGCGCATTTGCTTTGATGGCCATTGCATTTACATTAGCATTAAACACTTTAGATAGATTACTAATTTGTGTTTTTCTTGTGTTTACTTGCTTATCAATTTCTTGATAACAATTAAGCATACTATTAGCACAAGTTGATGCCTTGGCCACACAGAAGCCACCTTTAGTTGTATCGAGATTGTCTTCTGAACAATTATCTGTTGATTTTAAAGATTCGCCATTACAATTAATAAGAGTATTAACAATACTGTTTCCAAGTTTTCCAGAGAAGTTATCATTTAGGTTTTTAAATTCTTGTAAAAGCGACTGAACTTTTTTTGCCTTTTCTGCTTCAGAAAGACCATTTGCTTGATTTTTATTGAATGTTTGTGATTCGCTATAGCGAGTCTTACAAATAGTCTCTACTTTTTCAAAGTATTTGTAGGGAGTTTCAAAAGTTGCTGCACCATTTGAATCAGAATAAGTAATAGTCATACCATTATAAGTGCTTTCAAGCGCCTTTATCTGGTCAAGTTTATCGCTTATAAAATCGTCGCTATTTATGATATTGGCCAATGCTTCTTTATAACCTTTAATGGCCGCAGGAGAATTATCTGTTCCTCTTTGCTCAACTGTACTTAGGAGTTTTTCTAAATCAATTGAGACACCTTTAGAAGACGAGCGAGTACATTCATCAACATATTTTTTCTTTAAATAGTCGCCAGCTCCATTAATGAATTTTTGTAGATCAGCGGGACTGTTTCCAGTTGGCACAGAAAGACCTGGAGAAAGATTATTAATTTCTGATAGAATTCTTTGCTTTTGACCTAAAAGAGAACGTTTTTCTGTTTCAAGTAAATCTCTAAAACTTTTAAAACTAGAAACTTTATCTTGAATTGTCGATTGTCCACGGCTTGATTGCCCTGCAATCCAATTATCGATACCAACTTCTGCAATTGAATCTTTTAATGTTTGAGCATGTTTTTTTATTTCATCTTCAATTTGCGATTTACTCATCGTGAAATCATAGGCCGATCGATTTTTGGTCCCCATAGATTTTAAAAGTCCATTAAAACCAAATTGTTCAGCTGTTTGCCCGAAATTCTGGCCGATAATTTTTTGGCATGCGGGACTGACAATTTTTGAAAAGTCGCGAGACTTAGTATTAATTGTCCCCTTAGAACTCCCTTTATCAGTAATACCAAAAAGTTCTGCATTTTTTTCTTCGAGATCTGATAATATTTGTTTATTTTGTTCCTTGAATAATTGTGACTGCGCTTTTAGCTCATCTTGTAGGCGAGTAAGGTTATTAATCATCTCTGTCATTTGTGAATCAAAATTTTTCTTTTGGTGATTAATACATGCAACACCGACATTAGTTAAAGAAGTTGCCTCGTTCATCATTTGATCATAAAAATTAACTACTTTTTTTGCTTCTGTTTCATAATTGTACATTGTTGCAATTTTGTATGGGTCATTAGTTGGTGCGCACACATTTTGAGGTAGGTTTTGTTGCGAAGATGGAAGCTGACATTCTGAAAAATATCTATTTCCTTGCATTCTTGGTTGCATTAGCCTTTGTATTTCAAGTCTTTCATTTTCAGCTATTTGCTTTTTAATCATATCAGCTTTATTTTGAAGAATCTGACTTCCAATATGGCCAACAATATTCACTCCAGTTCTGACGTCATTTGGATCAAGTGCATAGGCAAATTGACCTATTTGCATTTGAACCAAACCTGAAGTTAAAAAATAGACTAATACTTTTTTATAATGTTGTTTAAACGTCATAATGCTAAACCGTCCCTAATACTAAAATTTTGACTAATCTCATTTATTATCGGTAATATTTAACTTTTTCTTATACTTACCTCTATTTTACCTCGATATCGGATTAAAACAGTTTGAAACCTTTTAAATTATCTTTAAATCCACTAGAGAAAATTTAAAATAGTCGTGTTTTAAAGTGCTTAGAAGTAGGTATTTTAATTTAAAAGAACAATGCCCGATAGTAACTTCTGACCATTTTTGTTGGCATCGGCCCCTAAGGCATTTAAACCATTTATTTTAAGCTTTTTGCGATTCTTTTGGAGCGTTTTTTAAATCTGAAATTGCTTGTATTAAATGCTCTTTTTCTTTGTGGGTCTGACAAAAAAAGAGGAGCTGATGAGGGTATCCATCGCCAACTTTACTTTTTTTATAATCAAGAACTTTAAATAGTTGAGTTCGACCTAACCGAATAGCAGATAAATAAGTTGAATCAAGTTCTATAGAACAAAAAGGAGTCAATAGTACTGGTGAGTTTATAGTAAGAGTGTCAGATGAAATATTTGTAATGCTGCCTTTTAAGTGAAATTTAATTTTAGAATAGCTAGATTTTTTACTTGGAGTAAATTTTAATTCCTCAGTGTCAAGTTTAGGAATTTTTTGATTTAGCTTATCGATCATGGATTCAAGCAAGCTGACGTTTATTGGATTCTCTACGTGCATGGCAAAAGAATAATTTTTTTTATACTCCTCAATATCTATAAAAGTATTGTGGGCATAAGTAATACAGTGGCAAAAATTATTTTTTAAATATTTTTTGATTGCTTCAAATTTATTTTTATATTTTGAGATGAGATCACGATTAATTAGAATCAAATGTGGTTTTTGGTAGTTCAAAACTTCTTCAAAATTTTTTAAATCTTTGAAGCCTCGGGCACAAAAGTTTTGATCTGATTTTATCGTCTTGGCCAATTCATTTCTATATTCAGTATCTTCTTCAAAAAAAATAATTTTGACAGACTTATGCTTGGAATTATTAGCATTCGTTTTTATCCAAGCGGCAATTTTTTTCATATCGCTAGAGGTATTTTTAGATTCAAATCTTCCAAGAAATGAATTTTCATATTGATAATAACGACCAACTGTATTTTTTTCCATGCAGATGAATTTAACATTTTTAATTGCAAGGTCATCAAAGATAGTTGTATTAATGTCAATAATATCTCCAACATTCAAATCGAGGTTAGATTCTATTAGCATTTTAGTTTCTGTAACGTATCCAATTCGACCAAAACTAAAAATGTCAGTAACTTCTTCTACTGGATTTTTTTCAATCTCAAATGAAATAGACTCTTTATTTTTATGATCTAGTAGCCATTTCATGCAGTTAAAAAAATATTTTGAGCTTGGTAGTTGTTGGCCTTTTTTGTAAAAGACTTGACCAGCACCTGCAATGGCCAATTGTCTTCTGTGTTCAATTTCTTGACTTGAGCTAAAAACAATGAAGAGTATATTTCGAGCAAAAATATGGTTTCGAAGATGACCGATCATTTCTATCGACTTTATATTTGGATCATCATTATTTAAAATAACAACAGAAGGTAAGTCACTACAAATGATATTTATGGCCTGCTTTGCGTCTGGAAGATGTTTCATTGGTATGTTTAATGGAAGAAGTGCATTACTAACATACCAAAAAAGTTCTGGAGACATATCTATAACAACAATACTCATAACTTTATTATGGCACTAAATAAAAAAATCTACAAGTTAACGAATAAATAAACAATAATAGAGAATTCCAAAAATGATACGGTAATAAGCAAAGGGGGTTAATCCATATTTTTTTAAAACCGTGATGAAAGTTTTTATAGCAAAGATGGCAACCATAAAAGAGGTCAAAAGACCGACAATTAGAATACCTATTTGATTAGAATCAAATTCGTTCCATGACTTTAGTAGCTCGTAAAGTGTCGCGGCCGAAATAACTGGGACCGAGATTAAAAAAGAAAAATCAGCAGCTGTTTTAGTATTTATCTTGAGGCACATACTTGTAAGCATAGTGGAGCCTGATCGTGATACTCCTGGAAAAAGCGCAAAAACTTGTCCAAGACCTATGAAAAAGGCATTTTTATAGCTTATTTGGTCTAGAGAAAAAATTTTCTCTTCCGGTTTCTTTTTTTCGATTAAGATCATAATGATCGCAACAAACACGGTTGTAAAAACAACAAATAGTGGGTTATATAGGTATTGCTTGATCATTTTTCTAGAGATAAATCCAATGGACAAAACAGGAAAGATGGCCAGAAAGATATGAAATAAATTTAGGTTTTTTGAAGTCTTGATTTCTTTTAGTTTTTTAATATTAATAAAATCAATAAACCGTTCTCTATATAAAAAAACAACAGCTAAAATTGCTCCAAATTGGATGATGATATTAAAAGAAGAGTATTTAGCTTGGTTTAATTTTAAAAAATCAGTAGCTATAATTAAGTGTCCTGTTGATGAGACAGGAAGAAATTCTGTAAGACCTTCAATGATCCCTAAAATAATAGCTGCAAGCAAATGGACTATCCTTTAAAAAGAAATGATACAAAAATCTTAAGGCAATATTAAAGGACATTCAAGCTAGAAATTAATTTGAACCACAACTTATTACAGTTAAATCACCATTGCTTCCACCGCTAGAATTAGAAGGTAGGCAGTAGGCATGATTATTTAGTTTTAAACCTTGATTATATAATGTGAGCATTCCATTGGCATCATCTTCTGTAGAACTGCCTTGTAAGAAGCGATAGAATTTATTTTCTGAATTTTCAATTCCAGGTGTCTTTAAATTTGAAATTAACACACCATAGGCGACTTTTCCAGAAGCGCAAATATTTTTCGCACAGGCAAGTTGGGCCACATAAGACGGATCTTTTACATACCCATCTTCATCAAATAGGTTAGCATTTAAATCTTTGGCCTCAGAAGAGATATATTTATTTGTGTAGATACTTACATCTGTGAAATCAGGTAAAGCACATTTCATTGTTTTTTCATTGATAAAACCTGTACAGCAAAGGTTGAGCTCACTCGACGAGTTCATTTTTGTTCCGGCCGGCTTACAACTTACGATTTCATCTGATTTAAAAACTTGTTTGAAGCTTGAACTAAAATTAGAAGTATCAACAGTAGAATACATTTGGACTAGATTATCTGAATCATAAATTTCTCTACGATTATTTAGAGCTGCAGAATTATAACCAGTGTAATTTGTCGAAGTATAATTCGACCAAAAATAAAAACTAGGTTTATAGTTATCAATGGTTCCGTTTTTATCACCTGGATAATTGGCGGCTTGACTGGCCGGGTGTGATCGACAAGATAAATCGCCTTCAGCTGCTTGCATGTATTGATCTTCCGCTGGAATTGCAATTTGTGGCACTCCCATGAGTTCCAGCTTTCCAAGAAATTTTAATATGGCCTTTCCCTTACTAGAAGTGGCCGAGGTTTGTACGACTGTACATTCAGCATCGCTTTCTTCAAGGCCTGAACAAGTCCAATTACCATAAGAGTTTGGTAGCCAGTTATAACATCTAAAGGCCAGAGGATTAAAGGTTTGAAATTTATTGACGCTCCAATTATGAGTACCGTTGGTAAAATTTCGTACCCAATGATCAGTACAACTGGTCTTGGTACCGATTAAGTTAATTGTATTAGATTGATTTTTTAAACTAGATAATGATTTACAGCCAGTTGATACGGCAGAATTTGGTATTGTACATTGATTACTAATTGGAATACTTAGTGCTGGGTAGTTGGTAGAATTATCTTTATATTCTTTATAGTAGGTACCAACTCTTGAGTAGCGATAGCCATCGGTTAATGCAACATCAAGCGCAGGAACGGTCGAGGTTAAAAGAGGATAACTTGTAGATGCATGACCGATTGTAATAATATTTCCAACATCGCGACAGCACCGGTTTTCTCGAGGGTCAAAAGTTGCTGCTGTTTTTTCTGCCGATTGAGAACAAATGAGTGGTTCTTGCCAGTATTTTAATTCATAGGCATTTATTATCGAAGTTACAGAAGTATCAGAGGCACTTAACAGTTTTATTTTGTCAGTGATTGGCTTTGATGGTGAACAATCTAGATCTGAATAGCAGCTTGCTCCAGGGGCCTTAAAGCAAGTATTTTGTTGAAAACTTAATGAATTTAAAATCGCAGTAGGGGATTTAAATAAATTAAAACTTAATCCTTTATTATCAAAAAGCGATTGAAAAATCTTTAAAGAGTTTGAACTAATTGATTGAGAACCTGAAGAGTTAATTAAATCAGTTAGACCAGAAATTGGAGTAATTGGAGTATTAGCATTGTCTTTGTAGTAATAATTTCCATCATCATTAAAGACTCCACAAGCGCTCAGATAGTTTGAATCATAGCTATATCCGGCCTTGGTCTGTCCAATCGCCACCACTCGATCACCAGGAGTCAATGAAAAATCTGGTGCTGTATTATTTTGCGCTTGAAAACTTAAAGCATCTACATTTTTACCAGGAATACACATTGCAAGTGCCTTCGTTGCACTTAAGTTATGGAGTGCTCCTGTCGTAATCTGTTCATCACCATTATATTTAAATGGCCTCATCGTTACTGGTGTCCCAACTCCAAAGGTGTCGCGAGTTGAATCTGCAACAACTTTTCCATATCGATTTAAACGATTGTTGAATTTATATTCTAGTCCAGAGCTACCATTAAATGACTGGCAGTAATTATTTGACGAACATGAATGAAAATCATAAACCGCAGTTTTATTAAAACTTGTGTTGATATTTACAGTTCCATAGTTTTGAGTACAAAGTGCCCCTTTTCCCCGATACACACATCGTTTACCTGGATTAGATGCACTAAGGATACTTACTAATTGAGTTACCTCAGAAGTTGTATCTGCTATTTCATTTCCATTTTCATCAAAAACTGGCCAGCTCGTTGTAATTTCAGAAACTGCAGAGCAAGTATAATCGGCCCCAAGACGAGTATAGCAATCAGAGTCTTTATCGCATTGATGATACTTCTGACATTCGGCCCCATTACTCTCAAGGTCGGTTGTGATCATTCCAGTTCCGGCCGGATTTAAAATGGAGTCATTGATTGAGACAGTATAAGTACTCTCAATAGTAAGATCACCAATTGGAGCATTAATTGCGATAAATAATTTATTTGATGATGCTTTTATTCTTCGGTTGGTGCCTATTGAAAACCATTTTACTCCATCAAATGATCCAATGACTGATCCATAATCAAATCCAAACCAATCTCTTTGGTATCCGTTGGCAAAAAGGAAGTGTTGTGTTTTTAAACGATAGTCTCTTTGCGTTTCAAGATCTGCATTTGGAAAATGTGACCAAGGTAGCATGGTCGCAGGAATATGGCAGGCACGTCCAAACTGAAATTCATCAGATCGAATGACGCTCGAATTAGATGCAATTCGATTTGATTGAAATTGCATCGGAGTCATTCCTCCACCATATTGAAAGCTTGGGAATAATTTATTAATTTGAGAATAATAATCAGCACCACATTGAGAACAAGAATAGAATGAGCCATAGTCGACAAAAATGTCGTATGAATTTCCTTTTTTTACATTTATCATTTGCGGTGGTTTCGCCGCATTTGTTCCGTATGTGAATGAGCCGTAGATTTCATTAAATCCAATATAAGTCGAAAGATTATTTGGTTTAGAAAGGTCATTATTAGTATAACTGAACTTAGTTCCTTCTTGTATAACGTCAGCAGTTAAAGATGCATGCGGTACTCCAGCATTGTCATAAAGTCTAACTGGAACAGATTTTGAACTCAAATATACTTTTTGAGAGACTGGAATGGTTGTCGGATTTGCCTCAGGATAGGTGCAAACATAGTCAGAAATTGTTCCATTTTCAAGCTTAACAGGGGAGAGATTGCAGCGATAATCACCAGCGGCACAACTACACATGGTGTTTATTTCATCAAGGGCAGCTTTCTTAGATGGCATTACAATACTTGAATTAGCAAAGAAAGAAATTTTTACCATCTGTTCATCTTGGGCCTTCAAACTTGCAGTACCTGATGGAATTAAAGCGATGTAGCTCGGACTGCTGGTATATAAGGTCCAATCAACTCCCTCGATTAGTTTCACTCCATCGAGCTCTACCGTAATTGATTTAGAAGTATCGGCATACGTCGGTATTTTAAAATAATTACTGGCCGGATAATGATCAGTTGGATGCCTCATTAATTCATCAGCGCGAAGGTATGTTTTTGCCGGTATTGGCTGCCCTTGAACATAATATTTTTCACATTTAGCAAGTGATGTATTTATGTAAGTACAACTAGAATCTACCTTATATTCGATTATTAATTCTTTTGAAACTGAAGCACTTGGAAAATCATTAATTGTAACTTGGGCACCAGTGCTTAAATCATCGTTGTGATGACCATTTAGTGTTATGTAACTATCTGTGAAAATTGGCTGAGACAATTCAATATCTGACTTGCTAGTATAATCAAAAACTAGGACTTCACCTAAATAAATTTTTTCAATCGAACTGAGTGGAATATTGGGAGAAGTAAAATTAGTATTTGTAAATGTGGTGTTAAAATTGCGATCATCTACACCTGTATCATAAGTTGAAAGTTTAACCGCATTATCTACGACCGTTGTACATACCCCGTATTCACCGTGGATCTTGTTGACACAATTATAGAGTCTTTTTAACTTATCAAGTCTTTTCTGTGCTTTAATAATATCACTTGTAGTAGATGTTGAGCCGTTGGTTGGCACGGTTACAGTACTAGAACAGATATAGTAATATTGTGGATAATTATAGATACTGCTTGGATTATTTAGAATATCTTGCAGTGCTTGTTTGTATTCAGTATCACTGTCAAAGTTTCCTGATTTTTTTTGAAGATCTTTTACGCATTGATTTCCTGAGCAGCAATCATATCCTTGCGAAATGCATTCAGAGTTTGAAGTGCAGGTAGATCCACTTGTGCTTGAATTTGTCGTAGTGTTTTTTATGTAATAGATAAGATTGTTCGTAGTGATGGTTGAAATATTTGTGCCGCTATTGGTATAAATAAGGGCCTGAAGGGAAGTATAGCCATTGGTTGCACAAGTCCCAGAAACACATAGTGATTTTATTTTGTAGTAGGGAACTAGAGTCGGAAATGCACTAAATAATCCATTGACGAGTGCTGTTTTTTGACAATAGTTTTTGTTAACTGTTTCGTCACTTGGATAAAGTGCATAGTAGTATTCAACTGATTGATTGGTATAGTTATAGGTCGATTTTGGCATCATCGCCATGACAATTATTTTATTAACTCCAGTTTCTTGAAATCTAGCGGCCATACATACAGGCGTGGAGTTATTAAAATTTCGAATATAGTTATCAACTTGTTTACCTCTAAAATAAAAACTATCAGTAAAATCTATATCGAGTGTAAAAGTAGCAGTATAGACTGTTCCACCATTTTGGAAAAAATTATTTCCGTTTTCAAAAGTCGGTAGATTTGAACTTG
Organism: uncultured Bacteriovorax sp.; assembly: GCA_964583925.1. GTDB lineage: Bacteria > Bdellovibrionota > Bacteriovoracia > Bacteriovoracales > Bacteriovoracaceae > Bacteriovorax. Next base: position 13,785 of record CAZOXW010000036.1, on the reverse strand, counting down.
TTGTGGTAGAAGTCGTTGTTGTTTTTAAATTTTGAGTTGTTGAAAGCCTTTTAGATTTGGGAGCTTCAACACATGAAAAAGCAAAAGATAAAATAAAAATAATACTTAAAAATTTTAAGCAAATATTTTTTAATATTTTTATTTCACCGTTATTCATGCTTCAATCCATTGAAGTTTTCCCATTAGCTTTTCGGGAAAACCCAATAATTATTTATATTTATTTTACCTGTAAAGAGAAAGAGTAAGATTTCTAAATCAAAAAAAGATGTAATTTCAGGAGTTTTACTACTTCAAATACCAAGTGAAAGACCCGGATAATGCCCACTTTTTGTGCAATCACGCTAGTTTATTTGCCATGCCATTTGATAGAGAGTTCTTTGGTCAACCATTTTTCTGATGTTTTAAAATCCTCTAGTGATTCATTATTTTTATAGTTTTCTAATAAATACTGGCCCATTTTTTGTTCAAATGTTTGTGAACATCCATTTGGGATATTTTGGCCAATCGTTGTAAATGATGAAGTAATAGCGCGCTCAATACCTGACATCGACTTTATTGAGTTTTCAGTTAATATGCTTGGAATATTTGGAGTAACACAAGCAATGCAAGTTGGTTCTTTATTTTCTCCAAGAAATTTTTCTGAGAAGAATGCAAAACTGCGATTGTCTTTTGAGTGGTCTTTATTTTTGTTTAAAATTTGTGCTGCTTTTCCTGTGGCAAATACCATCGTGTTAGACATTTTTACCTCAGTAGATCGCATTTTTAATTCAAGATAGCTGTCACTTGAAGCTTCAATTGATAACGGAATTTCTCCGCTGCAGATAAAGCTCATTGAATGAAATTTATATCCAAGAAGATGTTCAGATTTTTCTGCAAAAATGTATTGTCTAATTTTTGGGTTAGGAACGTTTTCAAATTCTACTTTCATAGGAGAAATGACAATTGTTCCTGTATCTTTGCCATTTTTATCTTCAGTACTTATTTTAAGCGCTGATTTTTTTTTAAAACAAGCAACTCCTCCGTTTATACTTAGTGGAACATTTATAGAAGTTGAATCATTAAAACTTGAATTTTCTCCTTTAGTACCAATCGAGATACCAAAACTTGATTCGCGCTTATAGACAATCGCATCCGTATTACACTTGGCAAAAAGACTGGATGTGGGAAAGGTAAAAATAAAAAAAATAAGAATCTTTTTCATGATTCCTTATCGAATAATGTGGTAGATCCTTTAAACTGCCATACAACAATGGGGATAAAATGAGGCAAATTATCTAAAATATCGTCTTTATTCAAGATGTTGGCCAACCAAATAAGCAAGTCCGTTGAGGCATTTGAAAAACGATGTATTCAAATGATTAGTCGAGCTAGCTAGGTATTTAAAAACAATCATTGTTTTCAAAAACGAAAAATTATCCATCCCCATTGTTGTATGGCACTTCACTTACTTTCTTTTAATAGCCTCAGTTGTGATACTGATTGTCACTTCATCACCTACGACTGGGCCAAATTCAGCTACTTTGTTAAAGTTCAGCCCAAAATCTTTTCTATTAATTTTGGTTTTCCCTGTAATTGCCACACGCTTATTTCCCCATGGGTCAGTAATTTCCTTTGATAAAGTTCCTTTTAGACTAACAGATTTTGTGACATCTTTAATTGTTAGTTTTCCTTTAATCGTCAAATTTTTTTCATTGCCTACTGCTGACTCTGAAACAAAGCTTATAGATGGAAATTTTTGAGCGTCAAAAAAGTCGTTGGCCTTAAGGTGTTTATCGCGATCGACATCATCAGTATTAATGGAATTAACATCTATCGTTGAGGCAATTTTTAGGTCAGAAATTTTTTTTCCAAGCTCTAATGTTCCTGTGAACTTTGTAAAGCGTCCTTCTACGTTTGATATAACCATATGTGATACTTCAAAACCTACTTTGGCGTGACTTGGGTCTAGATCATAAGTCCCTTCCGCTGCAAATATATTTGTTGCGATCATTCCAATAATTAATGATTTAATAAATGTCATTTTATCCTCCACGTGTGTTTATTAGTATTATTAATATAGTCTATTTATTATGTTTCACAAGGCTATATAATTGATATACACTGTTCCACAGGGGGGACAATGGACTTAAACGAATTGTATGTTTTTTCAAAAGTAGTTGAACTTAAAAGTTTTACAAAAGCTTCCGCATTTCTTGGAATTCCAAAATCACGCATAAGTAGAAAAGTCGCCTCATTAGAAAGAGAGCTTGGAGTTCAATTGTTATACCGAACAACACGAAAATTGGAATTAACACCACTTGGAAAAATTTATTTCCAAAAATGCTTTAGTATAATGTCGGACATTGACTCATTAAATGCAGAAATAACTTCAATGTCAGATGAAATATCAGGAAATATTTGTATTACTGCCCCTGAGGATATTGCTCGTCGTTTTTTTCCAAAGGTGGTAGACGAATTTTTAGAAATGTACCCGAAAGTAAAATTTGATTTCTACTTAACAGGACGAAGGGTAGATCTAATTACTGAGCCGGTTGATCTTGCATTACGAATTGGAAAACTTCAAGACAGCAGTTTAAAAAGTAAAAAAGTAGGCGAGGTATTTCATGTTGTCTGTGTCGGTGCAAATTTTTTACACTTAAACCAGAATCCAGCTGATATATATGATCTTCTAAAGCTTCCTGCTATCGGTTTTGGTGAACTTTCAAATACCTCAGATTGGGTTTTAACAAATGGAAAAAAAGAAGTAAGAATAAGGCCAAATTGTTGTATTACAACCAATTCAATGGATACCTTAATCGAGCTAGTTATTAACAATAAGGGAGTCGGATTGATTCCTTCCTTCGTAGCACGCGAGCTTATTTTAAAAGGTCAGCTAGTTCAATTATTTAAAAGTTACCAAACAACCCCCGTGCCTGTGCATTTTTTACTTGCGCCTCAAAAAGAAATACCTACAAAGGTAAAGCGCTTTATGGATTTTCTATACCTAAAATTAAAGGATCGATTTAACTAGGCCTATCCACTGCCCATTTTTTGCGCCAACAAGTAAAAAATCATTCTATTTTTAATTTAAGGAAAGTTGGCTAAGCACTTGGTATTAAATATCGAAAAACAATATCCGAGAAAAGGTGTCAAGAATTGTTTGAGGATGCCCGATAATGACTAACAGGCATGGATAGTAAATGCCTTGAGGGCCGGAACATGAAATACTTGATTGGATCGATTTTAGTGATTTTTAGTTCATCATCACTTTTTGCATTTAGCGACGATGGTAAGACTAATGAAATTAATCCTGTCTTAGAAAAAAAACAGATGCAAAAAATTCTAGAAAAAATGATGAAAAGAGGAAAAGTGAACTTACTTGAAGGTGAAAAAATCAAGCGTGAGATTGCCAGTGTTAAAGATGAAGAACTTGAATCTATCCGACGGCAAAATAGAGAAAATTCCAATTCACCCTTTTAGTTCAAGATATAAAATAAGAAGTGCCATTTCTGAAAAGCGATCTTTTAAACGTGTTCGATCACCTTTGAAGGTAAATTGTTTTGCATAAAATTTATCTTTTGAACTAAATCCGATATAGACAGTACCGACTGGTTTTTCATCTGTACCACCAGTAGGGCCAGCGATTCCAGTGATAGATACCGCCATATCTGTTTGTAGTTTTAAGCGTGCATTAATGGCCATTGATTGAGCGCACTCGAAAGAAACAGCGCCATGTTTAAATATAATATCTGGGTCAACTCCAAGATTATTATTTTTTACTTTGTTGTCGTATGAAACAATACTTCCCATAAATATTTTCGATGAGCCAGAAAGATCGGTAATCTTACTTGAACAAAGGCCGCCAGTGCATGATTCAGCAAATGAAAATGTTATGTTTTTCATTGAGGCATAATCAAAAACGAGCTCAGATAAAGGGCGGTTACCATATTGCCAGACGTACTCTTTAAGTGGACTTTTTTCGATATGCTGGATTATTTCTTGTTTTAATAAATTAAAATGGAGATGTCCTGAAAGGTTGACAACAATATCAATACCAAGTGTATGAGGAAGTGAACTCACTTTTCCATACCTACTTAAATCTTCCCAGAGAGTTGGGCAAAGCTCTGTAAAAATTTTCTCTTCGGGGACATTCATGGTGCGAATATGAACTTGCTCTCGTGGCAAAATTTTTTGACTAAAATATTTTCTTATTTGAGGGAGGAATTCAAATTCAACCATTGATTTAAATTCGCGAGGGACACCAGGGCCTGAGAAAATTAATTTCTTATTGTGGACGTACATCATGCCAGGGGCCAATCCATCTGGATTATTAATTGCGACAAAGTCTACTGGGAAATGATGATAAAAATTTTGTGATTTAATCCAATCGCGTTTAAAACGCTTGTAATTTTCCGTTACGATGATCGTCGCATTTTGATCTTCAATAATTTCTTTCTTAAAATAGTTTGCTAGAGCACTTTTGGTTAAATCATCTTTTGTTGGGCCAATTCCGCCGCTTGTTATGACGATATCAGATTCGTCAAGAGCGTAATCGAGTGCTTTTTTTATTTTTTCATTTGAATCTGAAACAAATTGAATTGAATTTAGAAAAATTCCTTCTTTAAAAAGAAATTGTGCAAGCCACTGTCCATTTAAATCTTTAGTTCTTCCATAGAGTAATTCATCGCCTATGACAATGAGGGAAATATTCAACTTTTCATCCATAAATTCCTCGTAAATAATCACTTATTTTCTCGAAATTCTGTCATAATTTGGCTAAGATTTAAAGCAAGTTTAATTAAGACAAATGTATGACAAAAAAGATTCAATTTAGTTTAGATTTTGATGCAGATATTGAAGAATATCTCAGACGTGAGTACCCAGGTCTCGCTGATTATCGAATCACAAATCAGTCGCTCGATGCAAGAGGAGCACCAAAGGGCAGAGTCCCTGTAAGCAACTATACGGTAGAAGTTATTTTCGCTGGGGAGAGTTTTCTTCCAACGAGAGAAAAGTTTAAAGATATTTCGGCCTTTAAAAATCCACCAATTATTATTGGGGCCGGTCCTTGTGGCCTTTTTTCAGCATTACGTTTTTCAGAGTACAATATTAAGTCAATCGTCCTTGAACGTGGTGAGCGTGCAGACAAGCGAATGCTTCATATTGCAAAATTTTGGCGTTATGGCCTGTTTGATCGTGAGAATAATGTATGCTACGGAGAAGGCGGCGCAGGCCTTTTTTCTGATGGAAAACTGATCACCAGAATTAAATCTCCGTATGTGCAATACGTAATGAATCGACTGGTTGATTTTGGTGCGCCTCTTGAAACCGCCTACCTTTCCAATCCTCATCTTGGATCGAATAAAATTCGGGCAGTGATAAATAAGCTCACTGATTATCTTCGAGAAAAAGGTACAGTGGTTCGCTACAATACAAAAGTGGAATCGCTTTTATTATCAGATCAGAAAGTTATTGGTGTCATGCTTTCAAGTGGTGAAAAAATTTATTCTGATTATGTTATTTTGGCCACTGGACATTCTGCCGGTGATGTCTATGAACATTTAAAAAAAATAAATGTGAAAATGGATCAAAAAGATTTTGCAATTGGTGTTCGGATTGAACATCCTCGACACAAAATTGATAAAATTCAGTACGGAAATTTTTCAGGAGAAAAAATTGGGCCTGCACGCTATCGCTTGTCCTATGAAGATTCTCTTAGTAAAAAAGGTACATATAGTTTTTGCATGTGTCCTGGAGGATATGTTTTATCATCTGGCACAGAGGAAAATGGGATTGTTGTAAATGGCATGAGTAACTACAGAAGAAATGGGCCGTGGTCAAACTCTGCGCTTGTCGTAAGTGTTAAGGCCGGTATTGATTTTAAAAATGATGATGTTTTAAATGGAATGTATTTTCAGCGAGAAATTGAACAAAAGGCCTTTTTAAAAAGTAAGGAATTTGGTAAAAGTAAAGAATTGCCAAGTTTAACTGTGAATGAATTTTTAAATGGAAAAATAAATCATACTCTGCCACTTCTTAAGACCTCATCGCCTTCAGGTATATTTAAAACGGACTTAACAACTATTTTACCAAGCTTTATAACCAACCATCTTCAAAATGCTATCGTTAAATTTGATACAATGATGAAAGGCTTTATTTGTCCGGAGGCAAATTTAATTGCACCAGAAACAAGAACATCTGCTCCAGTCACAATACTTCGAGATCAATTTACTTTAGAATCATTAAGCCACAAAGGATTATATCCAGGTGGAGAAGGTGCCGGTCATGCTGGAGGAATTACATCTGCAGCAGTAGATGGAGTAAAAATAGCTATGGAAATTATAAAAAAGGAAAAAGGTTACATTGAATGAGAAAAATATTATTTGCAATTTTTTTATGCACAAATTTATTTGCGATTGAATTTGATGGGCCTAAAATTTTGGCGCGATCAAATATCAATAACAATTACAACTTGCCAGTTAGGGCAATGCTTTCAAATACAAATCCGGTAATTAACAATAAAGGGGACATTGCCTTTAAAGTTATTTACTCAGGAGTTGAAGAAGTTCAAGGAATATGGGCAAAGGGATACGAAGATCCTGAGGGAAAACTTTTAATTTATTCTTTTGGAGAACTTGGGATAAGTGATCCAACAATTGATGAAGACGGTAAAATTTATTACTCACTCTTTGATGAGGGAAGCACAGAAGGGGTTTATCGTTTTAATATACGAGATTTTATAACTGAAAAGCTAATAGATCCGACTCAATTTGATTTTATGTTTTACACCTATACTCAGGGAGAAAAAAACAAACTTAAATTTAGAGGTACTTCAAAAGATAATCTTCGCTCATTTAATGAATATGATTTATCTACAAAGGAACTAAAAGAATTAGTCGCTGAAGGAAAAAATGGAGTCAGTTATCTTTTTAGGCCAAGCTATACAAAAGAAGGCAAGATTTATTTTAAAGCTCGCTTAGGTGAAATTGGAGAATGGGAGGAAAATAGACCTGATATTCTTTATTCTTTTCATAATCAAAAATTAAATCAAGAAGTTTTTGATCATAATTACAATACGACTTCAGAGTTTTTTGCTTTTTTAAATTCTGTCGACGTATCAGAAAATGAACACTTAGTTTTTACAGCGCTTACAAAAGATGGACGATTGGCAATTAACTATTTAGATCGATCAAAAAAAGTCCATCAAATCGCAATTGAAAATAGTGAAGATCTTCTTAATATCGAAAATTTTCCAGCTAAAATAAATAATAGTGGGCATGTTTTATTTAGAGGGAAAGATGGAGAGTTAAAACGCTCTATTTTTTTCTGGGATGGGGATAAGTTAACAAAAATAATTTCGGAAGGTCAGGAAGTCATGACTGATCTCGGGATGGCGAGAATCGTTTTAAATCCAAATTTCCCAGGGTTTTCTGGTGAAATAGATTTTAATGATTTTGATCAAATAGTTTTTTCTGCTACATTAGTAACAATTAAAGAAAATAAGGATTTGGGCCTTGGTGTATTTTTAATAAATCCAAAAGATTGGTCTAAAAAATAAAATGCAATACAATTCAAAAGATAAAATTACTAAAGATTACGATGTCGTTGTGATTGGTGGTGGTCTTGCCGGTCTAACTCTTGCAAATAAAATGGGACGAGATGGAAGAAAGGTACTTCTTCTTGAGGCCCATAACAAGCTTGGGGGGTTTGCCACTTGGTTTAAAAGAAAAACCAAAGACCAAGAATTTATTTTTGACGTTTCTCTCCATGGATTTCCTGTAGGGATGATAAAAACATGTCGAAAATATTGGAATAAAGAAATCGCAGATCGAATTGAGCAGATTCGTTCAGTTCGTTTTATAAATCCACAATTTAATATTGAAACTGATTTCACAAAAGAAGATTACATCAAAGTTTTAGTTGAAAAGTTTAATTTGAAAAAAGAAATCGTAGAGGCATTTTTTTTAGAGCTTCAAAATATGAATTTTTACGATGAAAATCAAATGAGCAATGGACAATTGTTTGAAAAGTTTTTTCCAGATAGAAATGATGTAAAACGTTTTTTATTAGAGCCGATTGTCTATGCCAATGGATCTAATCTTGAGGACCCTGCAATTAGCTATGGGATTGTCTTTTCTAATTTTATGAGTAAAGGCGTTTATATTTTTAAAGGTGGTACTGACCTCATGATTAGTATGATGAAAGAGGAGCTTTTAAAAAATAATGTGGATATTAGACTGCATTCTAAAGTTGAAAAAATTATTATTAACCATAACAGGGTTGAAGCAGTAAAAGTAAAAGATGAAGTGATTAAAACTAAATCAGTGGTTTCTAATGGGAATATCAAATCGACGATCGATAGCTTAATTGGAAAAGAATATTTTTCAGAAAAATATTTAGAGTCTTTTCAGTCTCTACGCTTAAATACTAGTTCATGCCAAGTTTATATTGGTTTAAAAAAAGGTGAATCCATTCCATTTATAGGAGATCTCATTTTTACAAGTACAGATGAAGAGTTTAGTACAGAAAAAATTTTGAGTAATAAAATTGGTAGCCAAACATTTTCAATGTATTACCCTGAGATGCGACCTGATGCAGAACCAACATATGCAATAGTATCATCTTCAAATGCTCGCTATAGTGATTATGAAAATTTGTCTGAAGAAGACTATGAAAAGCAAAAAAATTTTTTAATCGAAAAAGCAATCTCTGGTCTTGAAAAGTTAATTCCAAGCATTCGCGACAAGATTGATTTTACAGAGGCCGCAACACCGAGAACGTTTAAGCGCTACACTCACCACGAAAATGGTGCAAGTTTTGGTACTAAGTTTGAAGGATTAAATTTATCCATGGATTTAAGTAAAGAAGTTAGAGGGGCCTTTCATGCTGGATCTGTTGGGATTATTATGTCTGGCTGGCTTGGGGCCGCGAACTATGGAATTATTGTTGCTCACGAAGTAGACCAATATTTAACTCGACTGGAAAATGAAAAATAATAAGGAAGAAAATGAAGTTTAAAAATAAAGTTGTTGTAGTGACAGGTGGAACTAGAGGAATCGGAAGAGGAATCGTTCATGCTTTTTTAAAAGAAGGGGCAATGGTTATTGCTACGTATGTAGGAAATACAGAGCGTGCAGTAATGTCAAAAGAGGAGTTCAAAGATTATGGAGATCGCTACGACGTTTATCAATGCGATGTTCGAAATGAAACTGAAGTTGTCGAGCTTTATAAGCAGATTGAAGAAAAATATTTAAAACTTGATATACTCGTAAATAATTCAGGGATTAGGAAAGATCAATTAACTGCGACAATGGAAGTTTCTGATTGGAATGATGTAATTAACACCAACCTGACAGGAACATTTATCATGAGCAAGCACGCCGTACTTTTAATGATGAAAAAGCGATTCGGTCGCATTATAAATATGTCATCAGTGGGAGGAGAGATTGGGCTTCCAGGCCAGGCGAACTATGCCGCATCTAAGGCAGGACAAGTTGCGATTTCTCAAGTCTTATCTAAAGAAGTTGCTAAAAGAGGGATCACTGTCAATAATGTTCTGCCTGGGTTTATCGACACTGAATTGATTTCAGATTTACCGAAAGATTTAAAAGATGAGTATCTTAAAACAGTTCCGATGAAACGTTTTGGGAATGTTAATGAAGTTGCCGCTGCTGTTTTATTTTTTGCAAGTGATGAAGCAAGTTACATAACTGGAGCTTCGTTATGCGTGGATGGAGGCCTTTAAGATGGAAGTTCTTTTTGGTAGATCTAAGATTAAAGAATTAATACCTCAGCGTGAGCCTTTTCTATTTGTGAGTGAGGTATACTCATTAGATGAAAAAAAAATTGTAACCGGCCTAACTCTTAGCGGAGATGAAGATTTTTTTAAAGGACATTTTCCAGGAATGCCAGTCATGCCGGGAGTTCTTTTAGAAGAAGCTCTTTTTCAATCAGCTGCAATACTACTTTCCAGTGGGAGTTCTGATAAAATTGGAGTCGTCACTCGCGTAAGTAATGCAAAGTTTAAGTCAATTGTACGTCCTAATTCAAAACTTTTAATGGAAGTAGAACTAATTGAAAGACTTTCAAATGCGAGCTTTTTAAAAGGAAAGACAACTGTAGATGGTAAGACGGTTTTAGTTTTAGAATTTGCGGTTGCATTAATTGACGAGGTTTAGAATGTTTCAATTTAAAGATAAACATATTTTAATTTCAGGAGTTGCAAATAAAAAATCAGTGGCTTATTTTGCTTCTAAGTCATTGATAGATGCGGGAGCGAAACTCTCTTTTACTGTTTTAAATTCTGACATTGAAAAAAAAGTACTAGAGATGTTTCCGGGGGCTTTCGTTTATTTATTAAATCTAGAATCAGAGAGTGAAATAGCTAGTTTTGGTAAAAAATTAGAAGCTGAAAATATAAAACTTGACGGTTATTTACATTCTGTTGCGTTTGCAAATTTTGAAGATGGCCCAAAACCATTTCACGAAACAAAATTAAAAGACTATCTTCAAGCGTCAACTATTTCTTGTTTTTCATTGACGATGATGAGTAATGCTTTAAAAAATATCTTTAACGAAAATGCGTCAGTGGTAAGTATTTCTATTTCAAATACGAGGGCCACAAATTATGGTTATCTAGGGCCTATAAAGGCATCACTTGATTCAACTGTTGCATTTTTGGCCAAGTCATTTTCTTCATTTAAAAATGTGCGTTTTAATGTTGTTAGCGCAGGGCCTTTAAAGACCTCTGCTTCTGCTGGAATTCCTGGGTATATTGAAAATTATTTATTTGCGGAACAATTAACGATTAGGCATTCTGCTTTAAAGACTGAAGAAGTATCAAACACAATTTTATTTCTACTTTCTCATTTATCAAGTGGTATAAATGCTACGGGAATTTTAGTAGATGCGGGAATGAGCGCAAATTATTTTGATGAAAAAGCGGTATCATCTTACAATCAAATTTTTTTTAAGACATAGATTGTAGATAAGACATAGGTGATGACAGCGATGAATATAAGGATTAAGAATTTTTCTCCACGCGACTCACTCAAAACTTTTTTTCCACTTTCATAACTTAGAAGAATATCTATTTGATCATTTACATTTTTTTCTTTTGTAAGTGTTAAAATTGCCGTCATTTCAGACGATCTTTTTTTGATAGACTCCATCGCCTTAGAATATTTTTCTATAACTGGAACTGGCGATTTTGAATAGGCCATAATTTGAGATAGAATTTTTATGTTTTCATTAAATTTCCAATCGCTATCTTTTGAAGGAAGAACTAAATACATAAGTGCATCACTAATGCACTCACGATAAAAATCCTTGCCTTCAAGTGTGAACTTTATATTGTTTTTCGCCATCTCGTTGTAAAGTGGGTAAAGAGATTTTAAATCAGCTTGAACTTCTCGTGCATTAAGTAAAAATGTTTCAATATTTTTGTTTTTATCACCAAAATAGGTTTTGATTTCATTTAGTGCAGATTGGAGTTCTTTATTTGACTGTTTAGAGTCGATTAAAATATTAATAAGATCGGTTGATTTATTTTTTAAAAGTAGTAATTCATCGCTGCTAATATTTAGATTCGATCGCATCTCGTATAGGGCAGCATTTATTTTTAGGTCAGTAAATTTTAGCTCTTCGATTTCAAATTTTGAGGTCGTTCCAAGTTTAATCTCTTCTAAAAAGAGTTGTCGGTAGAAAACAAGACCGCTACAAATTGAGATAAGAAGGGCCGAAAGGATAAAAAATTTTAGTTTAAGCTTCTGATTACTCATAATCATAGTAGTATGGCCTATAAAGATATTATTGAGAAGTATATACTTTTGAATGTCTTACTGATAGTGTCGGGAATTGCCAATTTTGGCCCGAAGGTAAATAAAAATGTCAGCAAAATCATTTCGTGATCTAGGTCTTAGAACAGATATCGTAGATAAGGTAACAAGTCTTGGGTATATTACTCCAACGCCCATCCAAATGACGGCAATTCCAATCTTATTAGAAGGCCATGACCTCTTAGGTTGTGCGCAAACAGGGACGGGAAAGACTGCGGCCTTTGCGCTTCCAATTTTAAACCAATTGGCCGAAAATAAAGTAAGGCCCAATAAAAAAGAGGCCCGTGTTTTAGTGCTTACACCAACCAGAGAGTTGGCCATTCAAATTCATCAAAGTTTTCTCGACTATGGAAAAAACCTAAATTTAAAACATGCGGTAATTTTTGGTGGAGTTGGACAAAACCCACAAATAAAAGCAATGTCTGAGGGGGTTGATATTTTAGTTGCCACTCCAGGCCGTTTGCTAGATTTAATAAACCAAGGATTTATTCGACTTTCTTCACTTTCAGTTTTTGTCTTAGACGAAGCAGATAGAATGCTTGATATGGGGTTTATTCACGATATAAAAAAAATTTTAAAGCTCTTACCCGAAAAAAGGCACAATTTGTTTTTTTCAGCAACCATGCCTCCAGTAATTGAAAAACTGGCCGCATCTATTTTAAAAAATCCTAAAAAAGTTGAAGTCACACCTGTTTCATCTACTGCAGATTTAATTCTTCAATCCGTAATGTTTGTTTTAAAAGAAAATAAGCGCCCACTCCTAAAGCATATTTTATCTGATTTTAGCTTTAAACGAGTAATTGTTTTTTCAAGAACTAAGCATGGAGCAAATAAAATCGCCGAATATCTTTCTAAGGCCCAGATTAAGTCTGAGGCAATTCACGGGAATAAATCACAATCGGCAAGACAAAATGCTCTTTTAAATTTTAAAGAAGGAAAAATAAGAGTTTTAATTGCCACAGATATAGCGGCCCGTGGAATAGATATTGACAACATTACTCACGTTATCAATTATGATCTACCAAATGATAGTGAAAGCTATGTTCATCGAATCGGACGAACGGCGAGGGCCGGTGCGTCTGGAGTTGCAATTTCTTTTTGCGATGATTATGAAAAAGCATTTTTAAAGGATATTGAAAAGCTGATTGGAAAAAAAATAGAGGTCAATATAACTCACCCGTTTCATTCAGAAGAAGTCGTAAATTCTAAAACTCTTTCTTCTGGGAAGGCGAAGGCCATAATCGACTCCGAAAATAAAAGAAGAGATTTTAAAAGAAGATCTCCGCGTTCAAGGCCGCAAAGTAAAAAGGCCAAATAGTTACTTGAGAAGTTTTTTCAAATTGTCTTGATACTTCTGATAGTCTTCACTATTTACAAAGTTAATATAGAGGTTTTCTACTTTTGTTCTCGCCCAGGGAGTTCTTCGTAAAAAAGTCAAACTAGACTTAAGACTGGGATTAGTTTTAAAGCAATTAATATCAATATAGAGCGCTAGCGTCTTAAAACCGTAGAAGGTGATAAGTTCATTTAAAATGACTTCTAAGGTTTTTCCATGCAGAGGATTATTACTGTGCTCTGGCATCTTTAGGGGCTTTTTGTGTTGCGATTGTTCGATTTATCTTTTGTGTTTCAGTGCTAGTAAAATAATAAAACAGTCCAAGGGCCAAAATCGCAACGGACATTGCTTTTAGGATTAGCGAATAGTGAGTTGTGAAGTTCATTCGTTCTGAACTCATTTCTTCATCATTTAGATTATGCATAGAAAAATAGTCTTTATCGACAAGCGATAATTGATAGTCGTGGTAAAGAGGTGACAACCGAAAAGTCTCCCAATTTTTCATATCGGTTGAAATTTCATGGTCGATTAGAAGGCGACCTTTCTTAATTTCTTTAAAGAGGCCCTCTTTAGAAAATGGGCCAAAATAAATACCGTTAAATTTGTAATAATAGCCGGGATTTTTTTCCATTT
>CAZOXW010000035.1:0-26490 GCA_964583925.1 uncultured Bacteriovorax sp. | reverse complement strand
AGCTTAAATGGTGTTGATGAAAATTGTTATAAGTTTTTTAACAAGGTCGGTGAAATAGGCCCGTGGGGAAAGGCCGTAGTAGATACAATTAACAAACTTCCAAAAGAGGAAGTGAAAATATCTTTTCTATCAAAAGGATTTGCAGATAAGGATTTGGTTTGTCCAAATTTTGAAAGATTCTCTGACGACTTGAAGTTAAAGTTCTGGGTATGGACGTTTGCCGCAATTTCTTGGCAAGAAAGCAGCTGTAAGCCTCAAGTTACCGCTCAGGGAGTAAATGCAAAAGCTGTAGGCCTTTTACAACTTGAAGACTCAAAGAGATTGCGACAGGGCCGTGGTAAACATTGTGAAGTAAATGATGTTATGAAGCCTGAAAATAATATTGCATGTGGAGTAGAGATACTTCACCAGCAACTTTTAGGAGAGGAAAGCGACTATTTTCCAACAAGTACTGGTGAATTATTTTGGCGTAGTACTTATTGGCAGCACCTACGGTTTAAAAAGCGCACATTAGCTAAAGAGCAGCAATTAATTGATCAAAGTCAAAAAATTGCAGACAAAAAGACTGATATAAAAGAGCTTGTAATGCGGTTTCCGTACTGTCGCTAAGACTTAAAGCTGTCGTTGAAATAAAAAAGCCTCGAGTAAATCGAGGCTTTTTTATTTTTAAACTTGGTACACCCACGGGGATTCGAACCCCGGTTACCGCCGTGAAAAGGCGATGTCCTAGACCGGGCTAGACGATGGGTGCATATATGCAAATCGTTTGTTTTTTATCCGGTGGCTTGAAAATGGTGATCTCTCTGCGACTCGAACGCAGGACCCTCTCCTTAAAAGGGAGATGCTCTAACCAACTGAGCTAAGAGACCAAATCACGTTTTCAAAGTGAGATTAAAAATAAATTTTTATCCCTTTTTTGTCAAACTAAATTTCTAAGTTTTTGTGAAAAGTTTTCATATTGGCTTTAATTTCTTGAAAAGATAAAGCGGGAAGCATATCTTTCACAAACCATGGAAACTAATGAAGCAAATCCGAATTTATCATCAAATAAAAAACGTGTGGCCCTCCATACTTTGGGCTGTCGTTTAAATGCTTCCGAGACAGGATCTATAGCTCAGGGATTTGTTGATCGTGGCTATGAAGTAGTTGAGTTTGGTGAGACTGCAGAAGTTGTTTTTATCAATACTTGTACAGTTACCGATGCTGCAGACTCGACTTGTCGTAACTTAATAAGAAAGGCCCATAACAGCTCACCCGAAGCAAAAATTGTTGTAGCTGGTTGTTATGCTCAGATGGAGCCTCAAAAAATTGCAGGCATGCAAGGAGTTGACTTAGTTTTAGGAAACTCTGAAAAATATAAAGTTTTCGACTATCTCGACGAAGAAAAAGAAAATCAAATTTACGTTGATCGTTCTTGGGAGTTTTTTGGTGCAGCTACAACTCTGGCCGATTCTCACACACGCGCATTTTTAAAAATTCAGGATGGATGTAATTATGTTTGCTCTTTTTGTATCATTCCATTCGCAAGAGGACGCTCAAGAGCGATATCGATAAAAGAAGCTGTTTTTGAGGCACAAAAGTTAGTAGATGATGGCTTTAAAGAAATTGTTTTAACTGGAGTTAATATTGGCGAATATGAGCAAAGCTCAGGCGAAAAACTAAGTGATTTGGTCTCAGCACTGTTAAATATTTCTGGACTTCAAAGATTTAGATTATCAAGTGTAGAGCCTAATACTTTTACTGATGAGCTTATTCTTGTTTTGAAAAGCTCAGATAAGGTACAAGACCATTTCCACATTCCTCTTCAAAGTGGTGATGATCAAATTTTATCTGAAATGAAACGAAAATATACGGTAAGTGACTATAAAAAAGTAATTAATAAACTTATTTCGGCCTTTCCTAATGCTGGAATTGGAGCAGACGTAATCGTTGGCTATCCCGGAGAGACAGAAGCACAGTTTGAAAATACATTTGCTCTTTTGCGCGAACTTCCGATTACTCATCTTCATATCTTCCCTTACTCAAAAAGGAAAAATACCGTCGCTGCAAAAAGTGAGTACCAGATTCACCATGCGGTTAAAAAAGACCGTGTACGGGCCTTAATGATGTTTGGTGATGCTAAGCTTTCAATGTTTACAGAAGATCAAATTGGCAAAAAAACAAAAGTTCTTTTTGAAAAGAGAAATAAAAAAGGGCTATTTGAAGGGTATTCAAGTAATTATTTGCGTGTTCAAATTGAGTCCAATGAAGATCTAGCGAATCAAATCAGAGAAGTTTATTTAAAAGAAATCGTTGATGGAAAATTGTTAGCAGCTTTTGTCCAGTAATGGGCCTTTTTAATTAAAAAAAGGCCCAAATAAGATTATGGATTTGGGTAAGTTGGCATTGTTGAGATATCGTAAATGCGATCTAGCGCTCTTCTTACGGTATAAAGATCATTTGCTCTTAAGGCATCCTGAGCAGTTATTGTAAGTTTTTTGATATCTTCTAATTCTCTATTTCTTGATGGAATATTTCTTCGCCCTAACTCCTGTAGGCATTGAACTTTTTCAGAATCAAAACTTTGATCACGACAAGTTTTAACTTCCCCTGGAGTATAGATTTTATTTAAAATTAGGGTAAGGCAAGACTTTTTCTCAGAGTCAAAATTAAACCCATTACAAATATCTAATGCCAATTCATCAACAAATTTACCACTGGCCGTTTTGTGGCATTCAATTTTTTCTCTGTCCCAATTAAATTGAGCACAGAATTGATCAATTGTAATCGCTTGAGTGCTTAAGGAAAGTGCCAAAAAGAGCATTGATAATAATTTTTTCATAAATTCCTCCTAATATTAAAAGTGTAACGGGCCATTTATAAATTGCCAATAGGAAGTAGCTTTAGATAAACTTTATTTCTATGGAAAAGCGTAAACAGATTTTTACAAAGATTAATGATGTAGAATATTCAATTGATGGAAAAGATGCCTTTTTACCTCTGGCACAATTTTTAAGACAAAAATTGAACATGTGTGGAACAAAAATTGTCTGCAGCGAAGGCGATTGTGGGGCCTGCACCGTTCTTTTTGGACGAGAAGTCGATAAGAGTGGAAAGTTAATTTATAAAGCAGTTAATTCTTGCATTCTTCCTGTTTACCTTCTCGATGGCGCCCATGTAATCACCATTGAAGGAATAAAAGAAAATGGCGAGTTGAATGAAGTTCAAAATAAAATGGTTGAATGCAATGGAACTCAATGTGGCTACTGTACTCCTGGCTTTGTAATGTCAATGTCACAGATGGCCGAAAAATGTAAAAAAGAGAATAAAGAAATAACTGAAAAACGGGCACAAAATTTTTTAACTGGGAATTTGTGCCGTTGTACTGGCTATGCACCTATCGTTGAAGCTGCAACAAAGATTGACCTAAAGGCCTACAATGAATTAAGTGAGCGTTATTTTGATGCTAGTTTTATAAAAAAAATGAAAACCATAAAGTCTGATTCTTTGGTCATTGCAGGAGCAGAACATAATATAATTTTGCCAAGTTCACTTGAAGAAGCTTTACTTCTAAAGGAAATTGAGCCGACATTAAAAATAGTAGCAGGTAACACTGATCTTGGGGTCCTTGTAAATAAAGGAAAGGCCAATTTTAATGATGTGATGTCTTTAATTCACATAAAAGATCTATCGCAGTTAAGTTTAAAAGATGGCCTCATAAGTGTTGGAGCAACTGTCACACTTTCGCAGTTTGAAGATTTTATTGAAGATAAAATACCTAGTTTTAAAAATCTTCTGCATATTTTTGCTTCTCCTCAAATTAAAAATCAAGGGACAATTATCGGAAATGTTTTAAATGGTTCCCCAATTGGAGATACGATTCCTTTTTTAATGGTGATGGATTCACAAGTCGTGATTGATTCAACTAAAGGTGAGCGAATTGTAGATTTAAAAGATTTTTATCTTGGTTATAAAAGTTTGAATTTAAGGCCAAATGAAATTGTAACAAGAATTAATATTCCACTTTTGCAAAAAAAAGAGCACTTAAAGTTGTATAAAGTATCACTCAGAAAAGATTTAGATATTTCAGCGACTAGCTTCGCTGGCTTAATTTTTATTGATCAAAACAAAATAAAAAAGATTAGAATCGCTTATGGTGGCGTTGGGCCAGTTGTAACTCGATTATTTGCCATTGAAAAAATGCTCGAGGGTAACGAATTTAGTGCTGAGCTTTTTCAAAGTGTTGCTCTAAAATTGCAAGATTATATAAATCCAATAAGTGACTTAAGGGCAAGTCGAGAATATCGTTTATTGCTTGCAAAAAATTTCTTACTTAAGTTTTACCATGAGTTAAAGGAGATTTAATGAGTGTTTTTAAAAGCGTTCATCATGACTCTTCTTATACACACGTAACTGGAGAGAGTAAGTTTATCGACGATCGAGGAAGATTGTTTGATGAATTGATTGTGAAAGTAGTTGGGGCTAAAATTAGTTGTGGAAAAATTAAAAAAATATCCACCGAAAAAGCATTAGCGGTAGAGGGGATTGTTGCCATTTACTCCGGGATTGATGTTCCTCATAATTTATGGGGGACAATTGTTAAAGAGCAGCCCATCTTGGCCTATGATAGAATTTCCTATATAGATGAACCTATTTTACTTGTTGTTGGCGACGATGATTTAAAGATTGCGAAAGCAATTAAGTTAATTGAAGTTGAGTATGTTGAAGAGCATGCAATATTAACATTAGATGAAGCATTTTTAAAAAAGCAATTTATTGTACAATCAACTCCATTTGTCCGAGGAAATGTCGATGAAGCGATAAGATTGGCACCTCATGTACTAAGTGGTGTTTTTGAATGTGGAGGGCAAGAGCATTTTTATCTAGAATCTCAAGCTACAATTGCCTATCCTTTAGAAAACGATTCTCTTGAAATTCATTCTTCTTCACAACATCCAACAGAAACGCAGCATGTGGTCGCTCATGCTCTCGGATTAGATTATTCAAAAGTAAGTTGCATCGTAAAAAGAATGGGAGGAGGCTTTGGAGGAAAAGAATCACAAGCCGCTCACTTTGCAGCAATGGCAGGTCTGGTTGCCCACAAGTTAAAAAGACCAGCAAGACTAGTTCTTACAAAAGATGAAGACATGGCCATGACAGGAAAGCGCCATCCATTCAAAAATAATTTTACAGTTGCGTTTAATTCTGAGGGATTAATCTTGGGCCTCAAGGCAACTTTAATTGCAAATGGGGGAGCTTACACAGATTTAACCCCGTCAATTTTAGATCGGGCCATGTTTCATATTGATAATTGTTATTATTTAGAAAATTGCCATATTGAAGGCCATGCTGTGAGGACTAATCAGCATTCAAATACTGCATTTCGAGGATTCGGCGGGCCACAAGGTGCTATGACGATTGAAAGTATTATTGAAGATATTGCCCATTTTTTAAAAAAAGATTCTTTTTCAATTAGAAAAATAAATCTTTATCAAAAGGAAAAACGCAACATCACGCCTTATGGCCAATTAGTTTCAAATAATCTGTTAGATGAAATTTTTTCTGGCCTTTATCGGTCTTCAAAGTATGAAAATCGGCGAATTGAAATAGAAAAATTCAATCAACTAAAAAACGGAAAAGTTCGAGGAATGTCTCTCACTGGTTGTAAATTTGGCATTGCCTTTACCGCCAGACATTTAAATCAAGGAAGTGCACTTATCAATTTGCACTTAGATGGAACTGTTCAAGCATCTACTGGGGCAACAGAGATGGGACAAGGGGTAAATACAAAAATAAGACAAATTATTGCAACAGAATTGGGACTTCCAGTTAAAAATGTGAGTATTTTATCTACCTCAACTGAACGCAATCACAATACTTCCCCAACAGCAGCTTCTACTGGGACAGATATAAATGGAGCTGCAGCTTTGAAGGGAGCAAAAGAAATTGCTAATCGCTTGAAGTGGGTTGCTCAATGTATTTTTAATAAAATCGAATTAAATGCCTTAAAAGAAATTCCAGATTTTGATGAATTGAAAATTGACCTTGATCAATATAAATTATGCAATTTAAAAGTAAAGAATTTAAATACCTTAGAAGAAATAAGTTTGCTGGATGTAATTAATGTCGCTTATTTTAATCGAATCAGTTTAGCCTCTTATTCTTTCTATAAAACACCTGAACTCGGATTTGATAAAGCACAATTAAAAGGCAGAGCATTTAATTATTTTACTCAAGGTGCTGCTGTCTCTGAAGTTGAACTTGATGAATATACAGGAGAATTAAAAGTTTTACGTACTGATATTTTAATGGATTTGGGAAAATCCATTAATCCTGGAATTGATATTGGACAAATTAGTGGGGCATTTGTTCAGTCACTTGGTTGGGTAAGCAGTGAGCATTTAGTGTATGCTGAAAATGGAAAATTGTTATCACATTCCCCAACGACTTATAAAATTCCAAGTATTCATGATATTCCTAGAATTTTTAATATTGAATTATTTCCAAATGAAGAAAATGCATTTAATGTTCATCGCTCTAAAGCAGTAGGCGAACCTCCCTTTTTATTGGGTATTTCTGTTTGGACTGCCATTAAAAATGCAATTTCTTATCGTCGCTCTAGAAAAATAGAATTAAAGTCACCGGCAACTGGTGAAAGAATTTTAATGGAGCTAACTTGTGAGTGAGTGGATAAATGCTATTTTTAATTTAAAAAATGAAAACCGGTCATTTGTCATTATAACCCTCGTTAACATTAAAGGAAGTTCTCCACAAAATATTGGAGCAAAAGCAATTGTTGATGAAGCAGGCTTAGTTTTTGGAACAATCGGTGGAGGAAAACTTGAGGCCCGTGCAATTTTAGACGCGAAAAATATGCTTCAAGCTAAAAAAATATATAAATATGAAAAATGGAATTTGCAAAAAGACATTGGAATGACTTGTGGAGGAGTTGTTGATGTTAGTTTTGAATCAGTATTAAACCTTCACCCATTTAAGGTATGCGTTTTTGGTGCAGGTCATGTGGCCCAAGAGCTGGTACGCCTTCTTTTGAAAGTTGATGGAAGCTTTATTTGTGTTGATCCTAGAAAAGAGTGGCTAGATAAACTGCCAGTTAGTAATAAATTACTAAAAATTACCGAAGAAAAAATGGAGAATTATGTTGATAAACTCACTGACGACTATTTTGTGATTAGTCTTACAATGGGAAATTCATTTGATAGGCCAATTTTAAATCGTGCACTTAAGCGCAATTTTAAATTTGTAGGGACTTTGGGTAGTAATCAGAAGCGAAAATTAATTGAAAACGAATTGATTAAAGATAAAGAAATTCAAAAAAAGTACCTGGCAAAATTAATATGTCCCATTGGAGAATTATTTGGAACAAACGCACCTTTTGAGATTGCTTTAAGTATAATGGCACAAATACTAAAAATGCGAGACCAAAAAATTAAGGATAAATAGTAATAGGAGTTGGTAAGGGTATATTATTAAAAATTTCTTCGACTTCACGATCAGAAACAGCAATACAACCCTTAGTCCAATCAAGTTTTTTTAAAATTAATTTTGAATTAGTTTTATCTTTTATTTTTACACCAACATTTCTAATCCATTTTACAAATGATGATTTTGCGTTTGGTAGTCCATGGATAAATATCTCTCCACCGGGGTCGACCCCTAAGTCTTGGGCTCGCTTAATATCATCTTCATTTGGATAAGTGATATGGATAGAACGATAATATTTTGAGTTCGGATTTTTTTCATCTAAAAAATATTTTCCTTCAGGAACTAAGCGATCATCTTTTTGGATTTTTGCGCTAGTGCCTCCACTACCAAGCATGACTTTATAAGATTTTATAACTTCATTTTGAAAAAGAAGATCCATTCTGTGCTTCGATTTATAGACTTTGACTTCATCGATTGGAAGGTAGGCCAAAAGATTAACCGAGACAAGGCAAAATAAGAATATTAAATATTTCATTATTCTATTTTATCTTTTCTAAAATAGAATTAAAGATGGCCAATACTTCCAAAATAGTTGAAGCAAATACTCTGGTTAGAAATAATCTTTTCTAAATAAGATTTCTTTTCTCTCTGGCCCAAAGGCCATGATGCCAACAGGAATCCCTAGAAAATTTTCAATTTCACTAATATATGATTTTAGTTCAGGCGACATTTCATTGGACTTAAAATCATCAGTAAATGGTTTCATTTCTTTGTAAATTGGGCGCGCTTTATAAAGGTCAATTCCCGGATAAGCGCAAGTAATAGTTTTTCCTTCATACTCATATCCAACACACATTTTTAGTTCGCGAATACCAGATAGAATATCAAGTTTAGTTAGTGCAATGGAGGTTAAATTTGATGCCTTTACTGAATATTTTAAAAGAGGAAGGTCAATCCAACCACATCTTCTTTTTCTTCCGGTTGTTGCGCCAAACTCATGGCCTTTAGTTTGAATTTCTTCACCAATCGCATCGAAGAGCTCAGTTGGAAAAGGTCCCTCACCAACTCGAGTTGTATATGCTTTTGTAATTGCAAGTACTTCATCAATTTTTGATTCTGGAATTCCTGCTCCTGAGTATATTCCCGCAAGAGATGTTGATGAACTTGTTACAAAAGGATAAGTGCCGTAGTCAATATCAAGCAGAATTCCTTGCGCCCCCTCAAAGAGGATTTTTTTATTTTTTGATACAGCAGAATCTAAGTAAGAGAAAGTGTCAGTTACAAATTGCTGAATACTTTTGCCTAATTCAAATAATTTTTTTGCTTCAACTTCTGCAGTTGGATAATCAACTTTATATTGATGTTTAAAAAGTGTTTCTTTTTCTTCAAGATTTCTGATCAGCTTTGTCTTTAAAAGATCATAGTTGAAAAGATCTTTCATTTTAATTGCTCTTCTTCCTATTTTATCTTCGTAAGCTGGGCCAATTCCTTTTCCTGTAGTACCTATTTTCACTGATCCTTGTGACTCACGAGCGGCATCTAAAATTTTGTTGTAACTCGTAATGATCGTAGTGTGTTCAGAAATTTTTAAATTAGATCCATCAACTTTGATGCCTGAATCTTTGACTCTATTTAATTCTGTTAAAAAAGCTTCAGGTTCAAAAACGACACCGTGGCCGATTACAGAGACGCAATGTGGATGGAGAATTCCAGAAGGGATTAAGTGGAGTACAATTTTTTTTCCATCAACAATTATCGTGTGACCTGCATTGTTTCCACCTTGATAGCGAACAACAACATCGCATTTTTCAGAAAGGAGGTCTGTAATTTTTCCTTTTCCCTCATCGCCCCATTGTGCACCAATAATCGCCAGAGTCTTCATTCTTTATCCTTTTAAAAAATTATTTTGCTTTAACTTCATTTAATAAAATATTTTTTTCAAAAAATTCTTTGATTTGATGTACGGCCATCTCGCCAACTCGAAACTGAGCTTCTTCAGTTGAAGCTCCCACATGAGGAGACATGATTAGATTATCAAGTTCACATAACTTAGAGTTAGCAGGGAGTGGTTCTGTTGCAAAGACATCAAAACCGGCGCAGCGAATTTTTTTCTCTTTTAAAATATCATAAAGTGCATCTTCATCAACGATTCCACCGCGAGCGGCATTTACTAAAATAGCATCTTTTTTCATTAAAGATAAAAGCTCTCTTGTCACCATACCTTTTGTTTGTGGCATTAATGGAATATGAATTGTTATGATGTCACAAGTTGAAAAGATTTCTTTTAAATCTTCACATTTTTTAGCATTTGAAAACTCAGATTTTGAGACGTAGGGATCAAAAAATAAAACTTCAGGCTCAAAACCAGAAATTCGTTTTGTTACAATTTGACCAATTCGACCAAAGCCGACGACCCCCACTTTTTTCTTCCATAGCTCAAGTCCTGTAAGTGCATTTTTCTCCCATTTACCTTCATGCATTGTTTTATTTGCAAAGGGAGTATTGCGTAGGCAAGACATCATTAAAGCAATGGCCTGCTCTGCTGCTGAATTATTGTTTGCGCCTGGGGTATTCGCTACTTTTACGCCTTTTTGTCCACAAGCAACTTTGTCGATATTGTCCGTACCTTCTCCAGCTCGAATAACAATTTTTAAATTTGTTGCGAGCTCTAAAAGTTCTGGAGTTATGGTCGTTGCTGATCGTATTATTAGGCCATCTACTTTTGGTAGAAGTGCTTTTAATTCATCTTGCGATAGCTTTGAACTTGGATGCACGTTTAGCGAACTAATTTTTTGAAGCTCAAGAAATAATGATTTATCGAATCCATCTGGAACGACAATAAAAGGTTTCATGGAATTTTCTCCTCGAAATGTGTTTAGAAAAAAAATGTGTCTGCGGTCACTCCATTATAAGAGTCTTTTTGTTCATTATTCAATTAAAACTTAAGAAATTTATTTTTAGATATCAGTCAAAATATTTTGCAAGTGCTCATTTAAGGATAATAAAATCTCTGGCCTAAAATTAAGTTGGCGAAATTTTACTCCTGATAGTTCAAAAATTTTTTTTGCAATTCGATTTGATTCTGTGTTTTGGTGCTTGTCTGAAAGATAGATAACTTCTGAAACTTTTGATGACGCAATTAGTTTTGCACATTCATGACAAGGAAAGAGAGTTACATAGGCCTTAGAATTACTGAGCGATCTCGAGGCATGTAAAATAGCATTGGCCTCGCTATGAACAACATAGCCATATTTTTGAAACTCCAGACTGACTGATTGATCTTTGCCCCATGGGAGTTTTGATTCGTCTATTCCTGATACGAATCCATTGTAGCCCATCGTGATTTGGTGATTGTTTTGGTCAACAAATACTGAACCCACTTTTGTAGCAGGATCTTTTGATTTAAAAGCTGCAATCATTGCTTGCAACATAAAATACTCATCCCAACTAAGTGGCGAGTGTGCATTTACAAAGTTAATATTGGCCGAATCTATGGAATTCATGTGAAAAAAATCTATTTTATGGGCCTAAAAGTCAAGAATTTTAAAAACTTTTCTTGTGCGATGGGGTTTAAATAGTTACACTAATTTTAGACTACTATTTAATTGAGGTTTTAATGAAGACAGATTTTGATACACTGCGAGCGTTGGCAAGCTATACGATCAACAGTCTTAAGGAAAAAAAATTAATAGAATTTCACCCGACTAATCGCGAAGAGTTAATTGAAGCGATGGCCACTGAATACGGTGTGAGTTTTGCTACAGATGAAGACGTAAGAGATCAAGCAATCGAAGAAGTTGAAGAGAAGATGGGTTATGACTCAAGTAATCTACCAGAAGATATTACTGAATCTGAAATGTTTAATCACGCCAGAAAAGAAATTATAAAATCATTTAATGGTGAAAATATCGGTGGATTATACTTAGTTGAATCGTTACATCAGATAGCCGTGCGAATGAAAGATTTTGTTTTAAGTTGCGATTTGATAGACGATGTATTTGCAACAGATGAAGATCTGATATCATTTTTAGTGGCAAAAATTAGACTTTTCTCACCTAAAAAGAATTAATAGTAAAAATCAAGTTGTATAATTTAAAGTTATAATGAACTGAGTTTTGGGACTCAGTTTATTATACTCAAGTGTCCCACCATGTTCTTTGATAATATTTTGAGAAATTGAAAGACCAAGACCTGTTCCTTTTCCAACTGCCTTAGTTGTGAAAAAAGGTGTCATAATTTTATTTAATACAGCTTCAGGAATTCCATTACCTGAGTCAGTAATAACAAACTGAATTTTATGTTCATCTGGCAGTAGATTAAAATCAACCTTAACCCACTTTTCTTCTAAATCTTCTATGGCATCAGATGCATTGTTAAGTAAATTCAAAATAACTTGTGAAACTTGAGTTTCGCGACAACTTATATTGGCCACTGGATACTCGGCCACAATTAAATCGACGTTGGCATTCTTAAATTTTTCTTGGCAAAAAATCATTGTATTTGAAAATAATTTCTCGACCGAGATTACTTCGAAATTGTCATCAGTATTCCCGCGAGAGATTGCCTTCATCCCAAGCACAATTTTTGAAATTCGATCTGTAGCAATGAGCGCCGTTTGGATTGACTTTTCAATTAAATCTAGATTGAGATTTTCTTTATTTTGAAGCGTTCGCGTTGCTTGTTGTAATCGACCTTTAATTATGGAAAGTGGATTGTTCACTTCGTGTGCAATTCCAGAGGCCATTTCACCAATCGTGGCCATCTTAGAGCTATTAATCATTTGGATATTTTTTTCTTTTAACTTTAATTCAGCTTTAAGTTGCTTATTAATTAAAAACCAGTAGGTGGCAAGAATTAAAATTATTAGGGATGCCATAAAGGCCACTTGTGAATAGAATGGGTTGAGAAAGTCTTTGTGGCTGTTAACCGTTAGTAGTAATAGTTTAAAATTTGGAATTGAAACAAGTGTGAAAATGTCAGATGCAGCATTGTCGATATAAGATGTCTTAATGTTTTCAGTTTTGTTTTTCATTTTTTTAGAACAATAGTCAGAATTTATGTAGGCTGAGTTTTTTCGTCTTAAATTATTTACGAGAACAGTGCAATCATTCAAATTAATAAGATTAAGCTCACTTCGTGGCGATATTTTGAATTGGCTAAGTATCTTATGTATGAACTGGATAGGAACCAAGACTGAAAGCATTCCTTTGAACTGATTACTTGAATTACTTATTCGATGATTTACTCTAAAGTAAAAAGTATCTTTAGATATCTCAAAGGGAGAGCTCACAACAAGATGATCGTTGTTATTTTGCTTGAGATTTATAAAGTCTAGGTCATTTTTTGAGGATAAAATAGATAGTTCACTTGATGAGCTCGAAACAACATTTCCCACTTCATCAAAAATAACGATAGCTTCTATGTCGGGAATGAGGAGGCTGCGCTTATATAAATATTTTTCAATTTCAGACGGTCTTATTTTATTATTAGCGAGTTCTTCGCTGGCAATAATTAGTACGGTCTGAATCTGTTCAAAAATAGAATTTACTTGAGAAGAAATGATAGAGGAATTTTTTAGTGATTCCGCTTTTGTTTCTTTAAATTTAGAATCATAAGAATCAATAATAAACCAGGAGATGATAATAACGATTAAAACAATGACTGATACAAAAATATCTTTTAGGCGAATTCCATCATCTAAATTATGAATATCGATAGCTTCATTATTGTGTTCAATCATTAAGGCTATTTTAACCTTAGTTGGTTAGAATTTATAATAGTATTTTTTTCCTGATTAAATATTTAGGCCGATAGGGTAAGCTAGCTTTATGATTTACAAAATACTATTGATGTTTTTACTTGGCTTTTCAAGTCTAATACGAGCAGTTGATATTGGTTCTTGTATTCAAGATCCCAACGGGATTTTGCTTCAGAAAAAATGGAAAGAATATCATGATTTAATCTACAAAAAGACAAAGATAAATACTCATCGAATAGTTGATGATCTTAGAATGAATTTAGAAACCTATAGATTAATAAAGGCCATTTCAGAATCCGAAAAGCTTATTAGTCTAGTTGATCAAATTGAAAAAAAATTCTTAAAGAAAGCTTTCGTGGACCGAGCATTTAATGACATGATCTCGTCAGATATATTTATTGATAAGGCCAAAAATGGGTCTCTTGATTTTGAGATCGACAATTCAAATTTAAGCTTTAAAAATAATGTAGAATTTAGAAATCTTTTAACTGAAATTAAGTCAGAATTAAAAAAAAGTGAAGTTCAAGAGTCGTTGATTATTTTCAAAAAATATGACATTGGAATTCTTGAAAATGAGTATCGAAAAAGTGCGAAAATTGCACTCAAGTTAATACGCTCACGCAATGGCAGTATCGAAAATGTTAGAAAGTGGGAGAAGGATTTACCATTTCTTAGAAATATTCCTCTACCACATGCAAAATATGGCCCATTTATTCGAGTTTATAGGAAGTTGATAGAGGATTCAATTAGGGACTTTATTTTAGAGACAACTGTAACTGAGGCATTTACTAAAAAATTTTTTCCAAAAATTAAAAAAGTAGAAATTGAAAAAATCAATGCCGCCACTGCTCCTGTTGAACTCAATACATTTGATGATCACCTTTTAAAAGCTAATTCACCTAAGGATAATTCTCTCGCAGTTGATGGAGTAT
Organism: uncultured Bacteriovorax sp.; assembly: GCA_964583925.1. Taxonomy (GTDB): domain Bacteria; phylum Bdellovibrionota; class Bacteriovoracia; order Bacteriovoracales; family Bacteriovoracaceae; genus Bacteriovorax. The sequence continues at coordinate 12,378 of CAZOXW010000035.1, read as the reverse complement.
TAAGAACGCTATGGGGAGAAGCCGCAAGTTGCGAGATGAAAGGATTAGAGCAGTTTTTAGCAATTGGAAAAATTATTGCCGACAGAAGTATTGCTGTATGCAAGTCAATCAAGGAATTAGAGCAAGTTAAAAGTGAAACAGAAATAGTTAGAAAAAAGAATTGGAGCACATTTTTAGAGAACTGGATTGGGATAAAGAGACCAGCACCAGGAATGGCGATTCGACCAAGTTTAAAGTCAAAGGGGCTTTCTGATTTTGGCAGAAAAGAAAAGATAGATTTACATTGTGCTGCTCAAGTCATATCAAAAAAAGATCAGTTTTCGGTTTGGAATTCATATACATTAAAAAAATACAACTCTGGTCAATATCACAAAAATATACCTAACGTTGAGTACGCAATAAAAGGGCCACAAAGTGAAAATGATGACCAAGCACTTGCAAGAATTCTGTGTCCACAATTTATAACGAATGAACAAAAATTGATATGGGAAAAGGCCCTTGCAATTTCAAAAGAAATTGTAAGTAGCCCAAGAGCTTTTTCAGACAAATTAAAGTGGACAGGAGATAAAAAAATTTATTTTTATACCCATGCTGCCGAATTAAATTTTGCAAAAGAAGTAAAGAAAGTTGATCTAGTATACATGGGAAATAAAATTAAAATTAAAGGCAAATCTAAAAATCCTTGCGATCATTTCCGTTTGTTCACACCAAAACAGTCAGATATTTACTAGGGTAATTAAATATTTAGTTTGTCTGTTGACCAGAAATGGGCATGCTGTAAAATTTAATCTGGAGTTTTTTTATGAATATGAATTCAATACGCTATCGAATTGCTGGACTTGTGACATTGCTAGTGTTTTCTCTTTTTATCATCCTCTACCTGATTAGTAGTGTGATGATTCAAAAAGGATTTTATAATATCGAATTAGATGCGGCCTCATCGAATGCTCTTAGAACAAGAGAAACAATTATGTCTAATGTTGATACAATAAAAAGTAAACTCTCAGATTGGGCACAATGGGATGATGCTTATAGATATGTAAAAGATAAAAATGCAGATTTTGAGAAATCAAATTTACAGGAGAATATGGTTTCATTGAAATTTAATTTTTTTAGTTTTTGGAATTTAAAGAAGGAAATGGTTTGGGGATCAAATCTGAATTTAAATACTGAAATCACCTCAGAAAAAAAATATCCGATGAATGTTGGTGACATATCATCTATACAGTCTGATATGGAATTGCATAGCTTTAAAAATTATCTGGATAAAAAATACGCTTTTATAAAGCTTTCAGAAGGGGAGTTTTTAGTTGGAACAGTTCCAATCATTAGTACGAGCGGGGAAGGAGAAGTTCGTGGAAAAATTATCGCAGGTATTAAGCTCGATGATGGTTTTTTTAATCATTTAAGCTCACAGTTACATCTGGATGTCACAAAAATACCTGCTACTAAAAATCTAATAACAGATAAATATGATTATGGTGATATTGCTAAAGATGGTTGGGCATTAACTCTTTTGGGTGAAAAAGAATCGAAAATTACCATGGTAATAAAAGACAATAAAAATGAACCTCTAATTGCTTATAGTATAAAGCTTTTAAGAGATATTAATATTCAGGCCCATGAAACCTTAAAATATTTTCTTTTTTATATGATCTTAAGTTCAATTATTATTGCTCTTTTAAGTGCCTATCTTGTCGACAAACTAGTTTTAAAAAAGATTTCAATTCTATCAAATGCAATTAGTGAAATTAGTGAAACTGGAGATATGGAGAAAGTTGCACCAGATTTGGGAGAAGATGAGATTGGACAGTTAAGTAAAAATTTTAACCACATGCTCTATGAATTAAATAAATTAAAAGCGGCATCAATGCAAAATGAAAAGCTTGCATCTCTTGGAGAAATGGCAGGAGGAATTGCACACGAAATTAATAATCCAATTACGATTATTTCTGCTTCTTCTAATCTGCTTAGAAAGATGATTGGCCGAAATATGTTTGAGCCAGAGAAACTTACAAAACAACTTGATGACATTGATCGCACATTAACTCGAATTTCGAAAATAATTAGTGGATTAAAAAATGTTAGTCGAGACACGACTCACGAAACTATTTCCAAGCACGTATTGGGCGATGTCCTTGGAGATTCATTAGCAGTCTGCTCTGAAAAGTTTAAGCTTCATGGAGTTAAAATTAATGTCGATCTTGAGAGTGATGCTTTTAAAACAGAAATAGATTGTTATCGAGTACAGTTGTCGCAAGTATTTTTTAACCTACTTGGCAATGCATTTGATGCTGTCGAGAAAAGTGAATTCTCGTGGGTCTCAATTCAAGGAAAAATTGTAGATAAGTTTCTAGAGATCAGATTTATTGATTCTGGGACAGGGATTCCAATAGAAATTCAAAATAAAATATTTCAGCCTTTCTATACGACTAAACCAATTGGTAAAGGAACTGGTTTAGGTCTTAGTTTATGCAACTCTATAATAAAAAGACATAATGGAGAGTTTTTTGTAGATAACAATTCTTCTAATACTTGCTTTGTAATACGTTTGCCGTTGGAGGTCGTAGTATGAAAAATCAAATTATTTTATTAGTCGATGATGAAAAAGATATTTGTGAAAAAATTGCGACTTCGTTTGAATTAGAAGATTTAAAGTGCATAACTGCATATAGTGGAAATCAAGCGATAGAACTTTTAAAAAGCAATCCAGATGTTTGCTTTGTTATTTCAGATATCAGAATGCCAGATGGGGATGGGGTTCATCTTTTAGAATTCGTCTCGGCAAATTTTGAAAAAGTTCCCGTGCTATTATTGAGCGGCTTTACCGAGAGATCAGAGGAGGAGTTACTAAAATTAGGAGCTCGCAAACTTCTCCTAAAGCCGACTGATATTGACGATTTAATATCATATGTAAAATCAGAATTGTCGGCATAAGAATGTTAGGCCATAGGCATTTATATATAATTTTAGTACTCATCGCCCTTCTCACCATCGGCACGTTTGGCTATTCATATCTGGAGAATTGGAACATCCATGACTCTTTGTATATGACAGTCATCACCCTCACAACTACGGGCTTTGGTGAGGTTCATAAGTTGAGTTATGCAGGCAGAAATCTTACAATGTTTCTTTTAATTGTAGGAATGGGAACCGTGGCCTACTCAATTTCAGTTATTATGTCAGATCTTTTATCAATTAATTTCCTTGATCGGAGAAACAAGAAAATGAATAAAGCAATTTCCAACATGAAAGATCACATCATTATTTGTGGATTTGGTAGAATGGGAAAAATTGTCTCTGAAGAAATTTCAAAGACCAATAACAACTTTGTCATTATTGAAAAAGATCCAAGCAAGCTTAAAATACTAGAGTCTTCAGGGTATAAATTTATTGAGGGAGATTCTACACATGATGAGATATTGTTAAAGTCAAATGTTCAAACGGCATCAACCCTTGTTTCATTAATTGATAACGATGCAGATGCACTTTATCTTGCTCTTGCGGCCAGAAGTTTTAATGCTAATTTAAATATCATTGTACGGGCCAGTGAAGAAGAGGCCAAATCTAAAATTCTTAGGGCCGGAGCAAATAAAGTAATACTTCCAATTGTAATGTCGGGAATGAAGTTGGCCCACTCGATACTTAACTCATCGGTTGAAGATTATATTAATATCTCTGACGTAAATGAAAATAGTAGTGGCCATTTTTATCAATTATCTGACTTAAAAATCAAAAAGAACTCAAAAGGATTTAAGAAAACGATAAAAGATTGCAACTTAGAGAAATTTAACCTTATCGTTGTAGGTGTTAAAAGAAATAACCAAGAATTTGTTTTTTCACCTTCGCTTGATTATAAGCTGGATGAGGAAGATATTATTCTAGTTCTTGGAACAGAGAAATCTTATCTTGAAGCCAGTTCATTCTTGAAGTAGTACATAGACAAGAAATACCCAATCACCATTCCTGTAATGTGATGAATTGCAAGAAAACTTTGCCTTTGCATACACACATAAAGGGCATTGATTAAAAATGGAATTAGAACCCACATATTTTTTCTAAGCATAAAAACAGCAGCTCCAACTAAGGCAAAAACGGCATTGCTTGTACCATAATCTTTTTCATTTAAAACGACATTCCACCAATATGGAGATGCAGGCCTTAGAGTTAGAAAAAGTATCAAATGGGTCAATGGATTAGATAGCCAAAGACCAAAAGCACTTATTAGGAGCATGATTTTTGCACCAAATGTATATTCAATTGCGGCCCCAAAAATAAAAAATGAGACCTGATCTCCAATAATATGCTTGGCATGATTATGAAATAGTGGACCTAAAAAAATCCCTAAAATACTAGGAGAACCAGGAATATAGGCCGACATATCAAATATTTCTTTTCCTATATCCGTTGAATTTTTTATGAGGTGAAGTGAGATAAACGATATTGCAAGTATGGAAGTAAATTTTATTTTTGAAAAAAATCCCAATGTATGTTGGGTCTTCTTTAAAGGGGAAAGTTCTGGCTTTAGTTTTAGTCGGGATCTATTTTTATACCATGTTTTTAAAATAATGCTGGGAATATTTGGAGAAGAAAAATGAAGGCGAACTACATTTTTTAGCAATCGATACAGTGACGACTTATTTGAAGCAATATACAGAGGTCTCATTAAAGATGGATTTAACTTTGTTTTAAATTGATAAAGAGTTTTAAAGTTATATCCCATTTTCCAAGATGAAAAAATTTTTTGAAGTTCTTTGGCATCTCGATTTTTATCATCAATATCTGCAAGAGGGCACATGCCTAACCTGACTTCTAAGACTCCTTCAGTATGGAGTTTGCGCATGGATTCTATAATTAGCAATTCTGAGCTCCCACTTCGAGCAGAGTTTCGCTTTAAAACATCATTAAAGTAGTAAGCAATGATCTGTTCTTTAAAATAAATAGGGCATGCAACAAGTACTGCTTTAATATCTTCTTTATCTTTTAATAAAAAATAACGTTTAAATTCTTCATGAGAAAACGGCTCTACTGCATTTAAAAATTCAAGCTTTTCGGTTTTTTTTGATCCGAGCCATTCATCTTTTATTTCCTCAATTAGCTCTCTATAATTTTCAATATCGTCTTCTTTTAGTTCAATTACTTTTGCGCCTCTTTTTTTTAACGATCGTACAATTGGAAAATTTTCGATTGGATCAATGATTTCACTAAAGTAATCATGAAGTTTAAATATGGGCTCAACTCCAATTTGCCAGACATACATTCCTTGTTGATCTAATTCAGACGCTAAGTATTCCCCAATTGGAAAGATAAGGATGTCTTTTTTCTTGAATTGTTGTTTATTCACAAATTGCAATAGTAGTTTGCCTTTGTTTGGATTTGAGCAAAGGGGCTCATTGGCAATACCTATCACTGACTTTTTTTCGATGAAGCGAATCTCACCTTCAATTCCACTATCTTGATAAGATTTAAAATGGGAGTAAAGTGAGACTAGGGAACTTGTACGGTTTCCGAAGTTTTTATAATAGTCTTTAGACAAATCCATTTTCCCCTCAAACATTTTTAATGAATAGATTTATCTATTTTACTTTATATTTAAAATTTATATATTTGGAAAAATAGTTCAATTCTAGAGAAGGATTCCCTTTAAAAGTAAGGAGGCCACAGAAAAATAGATTATTAGACCAGTTACGTCCACTAAGGTCGCAACAAATGGGGCCGATGAAGTTGCGGGATCGAGTCCAACTTTTCTAAGGACAAAAGGTAACATCGAACCTGCTAATGTACCCCATAAGACTACTCCAATTAAACTAAGTGCCACCGTCAATGAAATTAGAAGATAATGCTCTCCATAGACAGAAACTTTATTTGGCCAGACAAGAATTCTGAGAGCACCAATGATTCCCAAGAGAATCCCAAGACTAAGTCCAGAAGCCAATTCTCTTTTAAATACTCGCCACCAATCTTTAAGACGGATTTCACCCAGGGCCATGGCCCGAATAATTAAAGTGGTCGCTTGTGAGCCTGAATTTCCACCAGAGCTAATAACAAGCGGAATAAACAGTGCTAGAACTACGGCCTTTGCAATATCTTCTTCGTAATGGCTCATTGCTGAAGCTGTCAACATTTCACCTACAAATAAAACCAAGAGCCATCCGGCCCTTTTTTTAATCATTTCAAAAATTGAAATATCTAAGTAAGGTTCACCAAGTGCTTCCATACCTCCGAGTTTTTGGATATCTTCAGTTGCTTCTTCTTCAATAACTTCCACTACGTCATCGACAGTAATAATCCCTTTCATGATGTTATCGTTATCAACAACAGGAAGGGCCAAAAGATTGTGATTAGAAAATGTTTTAGAGATCGATTCTTGATCCTCATCTTCAAGCACACTGACAAGGTCTGTGATCATTATTTCTTGAATCGTAATGTTTTCCTTAGCTAAAAAAAGTTCTCTTAATGAAATGACACCAAGTAATTTTTGGGCCTTATCTAAGACATAAGCATAGTAAATTGTTTCAATTGCTGAACGAGATTGTTTTCGAAGGTAGCGGATAGCCTCCTCTACGGTCATTTCAGGTCTAAGTCGTGCAAACCTAGAGTTCATCAATCCACCGGCCTCATCTTCGGAGTAGGCCATAAGTGCTTTAACTTCAACTAGAGTTGCATAGTCTAGCAGTTTTAAAGCTGAGGTTTGTAACTCTTCGTTTAGAAGTTGGACTAAGTCGGCAATGTCATCGGGAGGTAACAGGCGGATAAGACCTTTTTGGTCAAACAAGTTGGCATGATTAAAAATTTCGGCCTGATAATCAGAAGAAAGATTTAAGAACAAATCCTCTTGGTCAATTCTTCCAAGGCTATCAAAAACATCATGCCGATCGGCCTCGGTTAATACTTGCCAATTATCTAGTAAGTTTTCTAAGGAGTAGTCGTCGTTTAAAATTGTCTTGTCCATAAAATTAATATTTTTAAAGCTTTTAATATTAGGGAAAGACTAGATCGTTCCCGCCTGAGCGGGAGAAAGCAATATCACCCGCTATTTTTGCTAGAGAAATTCCTCGGGTGATCTTCCATTTTATGGTCCTTTTCTTGATGATATTTAAAACTTTTTAAACTTTTATTAGTTTACTGGCAATCATAAAATGATAGATTCTAAATTTTTTACACAAATTAGATTTAAAGTAATTTTAAAATTTGGTCCATTACTCTTGTTGAGCGCTCAATTGAAGTGGATTCGTCTGGCCATAAAACAGTTTTTATCATTTCGCCCATTAAAATAGAGTGGATGATTTCGGTTAATTCTTTTCGTTTTGATATTTCAAGGATGCCTATGTCAGTAAGAAGTGAGTCGATTTTAAGTCTTCGGCGATTGTTAATATCAGCATGCAACACCTTAACTTCTGGAACGCAAGTGGCAAAATAATGGAGAGTAATTAATGCCCCAGAATAAAGTTTCTTTTTTAAACAAAAATCAAAATTCCTAGTGATATAGGTCTTAAGTTTTAAGATCGGGTCCATTTCTGATGTATTAACTGAGTCAAGGTATTCTCGTCCTTTTATTGCTGCATAATTGATAGCATGAACCAAGAGATCTTCTTTGTTTTTAAAATGCTTATAGATCGCCGCTTGTGAGATTCCAAGAGTATTGGCCAGACCTTGAAAGTGAGTTTGATGGGCCCCAACATTAAGATAGGAATCTAGGGCCAAAATACATAATTTTTCTTTAGTATCCTGGGCCTTTAGAAGTAAATTTTTAGTTTCTAAACTCATAGGATTTACTCAGTTTCTTATACAATTATTTTAATCGATTTTTAATCAAAGTAAATTCAATAAACGAAATGAGTGATCCGGCATTTTATTCAATTAATTAGGGAAAATGAATTTATGCTACAATAAAATAATTTTAAAAGAATTGAGGTTATTTTGAAAAAAGCATTGCAGTTTAAGGATCATTATTACGAAGATATTCCAACGCATTTAAAGCGAATTGAGACAGATAGAATTTTAAACCATAACCACAAGACTAATTTGTGGAATGAATTTTATGATTCAGGACTTGAAGATATTTTAGAGGCCGATTGTTCAATTTACCCTCGAATTTTGCCGGGGGAATATCTTTCAGTAATTCAAAATACATCATTTCAAATTACTGATATGATAATGAAACTTATTTTTCTTCCCGAAAAAGAAGTACGGGCAATTTTTCCAGAGGGACCAATTAGGAATTTTCTATTAGATGAACTTAAGGTAATTAAACATCGGCCGAAGCGTATTGTAGGAAGCTTGCGCTTTGACATGGCAATTGTGGGAGAGCCGACGCGTACAAATCCTCCAAAACTTTTAGAGATAAATGAAATTGGATTTGATGGACTAGCTCGAATGCCTTTCATCCATGATACGCTTTTTAAAATCCTTCCAGAATTGAAGAAAAAATATTTTGCCTTAAACACCTCAAAGGCAGAAATATTAAATATGCGACGACTTGGAAAAAGTTTAGCTAGGTTTCAAACAGATTGCTATAATTGGGATGAAGTTTGTCTATTAAATCGCGCAAAAGAATTGAAATACGATCTTAGATTGATCACACCTAAAAATTATAAATTAGATCCAAGCACAGAAGACTATCCTCTTTTAAGTGAGGAAGATATTAAGATTAAAGGAAATAAAATTAAAGTTGGAAAAGATTGGAATCCAGATTCATACATGGTGAGCTTTGCTCTTGGAATCGATGATTATCGCAAGCAGAAAAAATTTTATTCTAGTTTGGTTTCAAACCAAGTGCCACATTATGGGCCATTTATTACAGGACTTTTTGCTTCAAAAAGCATTTTGACTATATTGGCCGATACGAATCTTAGGCGAAAATTATTAGGTTCAAGTTTAAGATTAGAAGATTCAATTTTACCTGCCTATATGCTTTCAGATGTTAGAAATGAAGTGCTAAAGACTCCAGAAAAATTTGTTATAAAGCATGTCGATGGTTTTGGGGGTGAACAGGTTTTTATGGATAAAGATTTAGTTCGCACCATAAAAAAACTTTCACCAAAAAAACAAGGTGAATGGATGATTCAAAAACGCATTAATTTTAATACTATTCCAGTTGATGGAATTTTGAGTAAACCTAAAAAGGCAATTGCTGATTTAGGTGTATTTGTTCAATATGATTATTCTAATGGAAAATTTAATCATTTTGAAGTTGGTGGCTTTCTCTCGCGAGCAACAAATACAAGTCTAAAAGTAAACGTTAGCTCTGGAGGGGCACAAGTTGGAGTTATGTTTAAGAAATAAGATTACAATTAGGCCTTCTCTCTTTTTATAATGTGATAACCAAATTGCGTTTTTACTGGTTTTGAAATTTCATCTATCTTTAAAAGAAGTAATGCTTGCTCAAACGCTGGAACCATTTGCCTTGGAGCAAAGATACCTAAGAAACCTTGATGCTTAGAGCTAGAACACTTTGAAAAGTCTTCTGCCAATTTTCCAAAGTCGGCACCATTTTCTAGTTTTGTTATAATATCTTTTGCTTCATATTCATGCTCGACTAAAATGTGACTAGCAGATAATAGTTTGGGACGGAGTTGTTTTACATCATTCATTTTTGTTCCTTAAATTTTGACATAATGATTAAGCAACAATTATTCTTTCATATGAATAAAATTATTACATTGTTCTTAGCGTTGTTATCACCAATTATTTTTTCTAATGAATGTGGTGAATATCTAGAAAATTTCAATTCTCCTGTGTGCACAAAGGCCAAGTATATTTTTTGGACAGGAACGGCAGCTACAATTGCTTTACGATTGGCCAAGAAAACATTTGACCAAGAAGTACAAGCCCGTGCTACACAAAAAAATCACTTAAAAAGATGGGGACAAGTTGGTGGTGATATTGGTTATGGTTATTTAAATACGACCTATATATTGGGCCAGTCTTTATTTGGAGGAAAAAACGGAGGGCCCAGAGCAGAGCATATGCTAGAGTCTTCACTTTATTCTTTAGGAGTCACTCAGATAATTAAAAAAAGTGTCCATGAAACAAGGCCAGGTTTTCCAGATGATCCAGAATCTTTTCCTTCTGGTCACTCTTCTTTTTCCTTTGCATTTGCCTCAGTTGTGACTGCTCAGCATGGTTGGGCCTGGGGAGGAGCAGCCCACTTGTTTGCCACTTATATTTCTTATAGTCGCATCAACGATAATTGGCATTACATACATGATGTTGTTTTTGGTATGACGATTGGTATGAGTTATGGATGGGGAATTTATTACAATCATAAAGAACATTCAAAACCTTATTGGTTTTCTCTTCTTCCAACTAAAAAGTTAGATGGAGCAGAGGCGATGCTTGCATTTCAATATTAGAACAGTTCGTTTGAGATGTTGAAAGAAATGAAGGGAAATGATTAATGGCGCACCCGTGCTTTCTGACTTTCGGAACTCTTTTTGAATTTATTGATAATCCTTGCAGATCCCTTTTGTTGTCGAAAAGTTACCAAGTTTGCTTGGTTCATTGCAGCTGTAACCCAATTCATCTTCTTTACAAAATTTATCTGATTTTATTTGTTTGCATAGTTCAAGGTTGTGTTTCTTCCAAAACCTCAAGTCGAGATATAATCCTAGTCCCATTAAAAGATAACAAATAAAAATAAGTTTCAAATATTTGTGCTTCCAAATAGACAAGCAAGCAGTGAAAAATATTCCTAAATAACCAATGGTTGATATCAATACATTAAACGAATCGCTTCCGGCGAGCCCAAAAAGCAACATCACTCCAATAAATGGTAAAGTTAGAATAAAAAAGACAATATTAATTATTGCAAAGATTTTTTTCATTAACTTTATTATACATTAGATTTAAATTTATAAGGTGATTTTAGGATAAATTATGATTCGAGAGTTATTATTTTTTAGATACTTTGTCATTGCGACATTATTCTTCTGGTTTGAAGTACTGCAAGAAGTAATAGTTAATAAAATAAGTAAGAAAATTTCATATTTAGTAATTTTTATTTTTTGGATTTCTTTATGGCATCTAGCTCCTTAACCACTTCTAAATCTTTAGGTCTTTTAATTGCAAGCTTTGCTTTAATTAAATCTTCAATTGAGATTAACTTACAACTACACCCATAAATTTTAATCTCAATACACGTTTTTTTTAATTCGTTATAATCGCCAACACCTGTGATAGATGAAAGAATATCTAATACTCCACTCTGGTCAGTCTACAAAGTTATGAATTTAAAAAGATTTACTTTGGCGATCTCGTTAAAAATAGTTCACGTTTTATTATTTTCAAAAGAAGTAAAAAATGGCGCACCCGTATTGATGACTTTCGGAACTCGTGCCTAATTTTAGCCACTTAACCTCAGTTCTCAGTTGGAATTTAGCCATGTACAAAAATAACCTTTTAGGTTATAATTGATCTATGATTAACACGGTTGTTATTTCTAAAAATGCTGAAAAAGATATCCTGAAAATACCGAACTATATTCAGACCAAGCTGCGTATGTGGGTCAATGATGTCGAAAAGTTGGGATTGGCCGAAGTTCAAAAAATTTCAGGTTATCATGACGAACAACTAAAAGGTGAAAGAAAAGGACAGCGTTCAATTAGATTAAATAAGGCCTATCGTGCGATCTATCGCATTTTAGATAATGGAAAAATTGAATTTGTTCAAATTGAAGAGGTAAATAAACATGACTACTAAAAAGAAAAGTACAGCAATAAAATTTTTAGACAAAGTCATTGGTAGTGAAATGACCTTTGGCAAAAATCTTGAAGCTATTCGATTAGCTGATGATTCTACACAAGCTGAATTTGCGAAAAAATTGAAAATTTCTCAGGCCCACTTGTCTCAACTTGAAAAAGGAGTGAAGGCCGTTAGTCCTGAAAGAGCTAAGGCATTTGCTAAAATTTTAGGTTATTCAGAAGTGACGTTTGTAGAACTATCTATACAAGATCAACTATTGCGTTCAGGGATAAAAATGAAAGTGCACTTAGAAGCAGCATAGATTATGAATCGCGATTTTAAATTGAATAAAAGTCCAGATGCTTTCTTCGTGTATGTTTTTTTCTATATGAGTTTGGGATTTCTTTTGTTTATGAACTTTCTCGGTTTTATAGCGGGGGGCAATAAGCAGATTATGATAGGTGTGTTTTCTGGAATGTTCATAGTTAATCCGTCATTAAGCTAGTCAAAAATACAGCTTCTCATTGGAGAATTCTCCAGTTTATTACTTCACTTAATTTCCTGATTATCCGGCCCAGCGTTAATGGCCCCGCAAAATGAAAAAGGCCTTGCATTCGATTAAAGTTTTTTTACTACAAAACCCCTTACTCGAACCAAAGCCTTCTTATGAATAAACTATCTATCAAATACACCCCA
>CAZOXW010000034.1:25636-27836 GCA_964583925.1 uncultured Bacteriovorax sp. | reverse complement strand
AAAAAAGCACTCTTTGAACCTTCAATTAGAGAGCAATTGATTAAAGAAAAGCAAAAAAGCCCCGAGGCTTTAAAAGCTAAAGAACTTAATAAGTCTGGTGGACTCAGAAATCCATTCAAGGGGAAAACAAGTCTTGATGAAAGACTTTCAAAAATAGGCATGACAAAAGATGATGCTTTGAAATTTTCAAAACTTCCTATGTCACAAAATCAGAATTCTAAAGTTGGATCAAATTCAACAAAAGAATCTCGCTCGTTAAATATACCTTTTAGAAATTCGGCCCAAGGAAATTTTAGAAATATTGATAAGCAATCTCCTGATACTTATAAGTTCGACAAAGCATTTTGGAATAAGATTACACCAGAACACAGAGAAGGCATAAGAACCAAATATGGAATTAAAGAGAATATGCCAAATCCAAAAAAGCTTTACCATCCAGTTCCAAAATCTGAAAGAAGATTCAGAAATCCAGAACCAAGAATTAGTGAAGCTCCAAAAAGAAATTTAAAACGCCCAAAACGTAATCAGGTAAATGGAGCACGCCATGAAGTTTGAAAACTTTGAAGCAGAATTTATAAAGCAAAATAAACAATTAAGAATAGTTTTAGGAATAGCAGTCATTTTAATGGTGGCAAACCTTACCCTTATTCTCTCTGACAAGAAATACTTTGTTCTTAGAAATTCAAAGCTCGTTAGTGATAGACCGCTTTTAACATGGGTTTGTGAAGAAGCATTTATCAATATTTCTAAGAAAACTCCTATTAAGGATTTAACAGAGACAAATATATTAAATGAACTTACTCGGACTGAATTTAAAGTTTCAACCGATGAAATATTTAGTGTTCTTGCTCTTAAAGACAATCTTTGTCGAATCATTGTTAACGGGGAAGGTAAAACCAGGTCGTTTCTAGTGAGCTTTAACAAAAATTCAAGCTATCCCTTTTACTACAAACTTTCAGAAATTAATGAAACAGAAATTAGTCAATCTGAAATTAATTTAACAAAGGATGAGAAATGATATTTTCAATACTACCAACTAGTATCACGACGCTTCTAATCTCTACAAATTTGATAACGACACTTACATTCAGAGACGATGTAAGAAGTTTTATTTATGGAGGCACAAAGGAAGAAGTATTCTCGGAGCTTGCCAATAACAATAAAACTCTTGTGATTAAGGCCAAGAAAAAGGGCCTTGATACTAATTTGATCATCGTTACTAGCAAAAATCGTTATTACTTTAATGTAAAAGAAACCAGCGTTGGATCTCATCAATTTATCGAAGTTGAAGATGGAGAAATCAATACGAGTTTCAGAAAGATCAAAGAAACTACTGACTATGATCTTTTTGAAGGAGCAAGTTCAATAATGGTCGTCTCAAAAAAGAAAAATGGCATTTTAGTCAATAATCAATTGGTAACAGCAAAAGATTATTTTTCAAAAGGAACTCCTTTAATTATTGAAGGCATTCGAGTTTTAAATTAAGGACTATATGAAAATATTTTTAATGTTATTTATTTCTTTTTCCACAAATGCCGCTTTGATTAATACAGTTTCTAAAAAAACTGAAGTTAAAACAACGACAAAGCCAAAAAGAAGCCCTACTGAATCGGGGTCATTAAAGAAGCTTGCAGAGCAAAACGAAGCACTCTTAAGGCTTTTGAATGCCAAATCAAATCTAGAAGCACCATTTATTTGGGATGGAACTAAGAAGATTGAATCAACAAAAGTCATTAGAGGCATTCTTCTTAATTCAGTTGTCTCAACTAATCTTGAATCCCCATTACTTGTTGAATCCTTGGATAGTTCAGTTTTGCCTGAAGGAACAAAGTTTAGATGCACAGGAGTAACTAAAAACAAAAGAGTTCTGACTGTCTGTGATCGTATGATTACACCGACCAAGGAAACTTCCGTTCAAGTTCAAATATTGAACATTGATGGAACCGCAGGCCTTCGTGGTGAATATAACGATGGAAAAGATTCTTATATCGCTGGGGCGATTGTTTCAGAGTTTGCTAAAGGAGTTATTAGTGCTTCTAAAGATAAGAGGATTCTTCCTTTAGGGAGTATGGATTCTGATTCAGAAAAAAATAAAGTTCTTGAAGGCCTCGCTAATTCAATGAGTACAACCACAGATTTAATTACTGATTCAATGAAATCACAGGAACCCAAAGTGTTCATTGAAGCAGGAAAACCAGTT
>CAZOXW010000034.1:12417-25536 GCA_964583925.1 uncultured Bacteriovorax sp. | reverse complement strand
CGATCCAGAGAATCGTGATTTAAAGCAAATGATGATTCCAAATGATCCTTTAAAAAAGAATTCAGAAGTTCCACTTTTTGATTTCAGTCCTGAGCTTAAAAACATTAAGCCAGAATTATCATTTAAGCCTGTCAAAAAGTATGAAGTTCCCATTGAAAAGCTTCCTGAAAGTCTCCAAGGAAAGGTTAAGAAACAATACTTACTAGAATATGAATCTGAAGCTAAGACGATTCAGTATCAAGGTAAAACAATCGAGATTTCACCCTTTAAAGCTTACGAACACGTCTATGAGGAATAAATAAAATGGCACAGAATAAATCAAATAAAGGACATGATTCTAGCTTCGACTTTGTGACAATTTTTGTGGAAGTCTTTCATGATATTTCTGTTGGATTAGTCACGATACTGATTGATTTAGCAAAAGAAGGCTATAAAAGATGGAATAAGGATTATTTTGAAATTGAAAAAATAGAAGAAAAGCATCTCCATTCAAAAAAGAAAGCAACTAAAGATAATTCTATTGGATACTCAGCTAACCAAAAAAGGGAATTAAATTTATCAGAAATAGATTTTTCAAAACATTCTTTTATTGTTGGAGCCGCCGGATTTGGGAAAACTAATCTCATTTCGCTTCTTCAAGAACATTCATTGCAAAATGAAAAGCCTATTATTTTTATAGACCCTAAAGGGGATCTTGAGGCTCTTGAAACTTTTCGTGCTCTTTGCAAAAAATACAATAGAGAATGCCATATCTTTTCAGAACACTACAAGAAATCAATTAAGCTTAATCCTTTCAAAGAAGGCTCAATCAACCAAGTTACGGATAGGATAATCTCTTCTCTTGAATGGAGCGAGCAGTTTTATAAAAGTGTAGCCGTTGATGCTCTTTCTAATACACTTAGAATTCTTCAGGAGAAAAAGAGTCCTTTTTCATTATCAAACATCTGTACAGTTTTAGATGAGTCTTTCAAAACCAATGAAACGCTAGGGCTTCGAGTTCAACTGAACAGTCTTAGAAATTCAGATTTTGGAAAGATTTTAGAAGAAGATGAAACCACAAAGACTTTCATGAAAATTCGAGAGGAGAAGTCTTGCTTATATATTGGTCTTTCAACCCAAGGGTATGGAGAAACGGCTTATGCACTTGGAAAAATGTTTCTTGGTGAACTTCTTTATGCTTCTTATTTTAAGCTTATTAATGAATACGATTCCCATAAATCCATGAAGGAATCTATTTCTGTTTTCTTCGATGAATTTGGAGCAATTGTAACTCCAAGGTTTATTGAACTTGAAAATAAATGTCGAGGAGCTGGAATTCAATTATTCATGGCCGTTCAGTCGCCATCAGACATTGATAAGATTGACCCTCATTTAACTTTAGCAATTCTTGAAAGTTCATCAAACTTCTTTGTTCTAAAGCAAAGAATGGATTATGGGGCTTCCATGTTCGCTAATGCTATAGGGACAAAGATCACAAAAAAATACACTACGAAAGAAGAAAACGGGACTGACTCAGGCATGAAGTCAGTTCGAGAAGCAAATGAGCTATTAGTTCACCCAGACATCATTAAAAACTTAAGAGTTGGTCAATGTGTTCTGCTTCGGCATAACCCAACACGCTTAGACCTATTAAATTTGAGAGAAAGAAAAATAATAATTGAACGCGAACAGGAGGATTTTAAAAATGAAGAAAAACTAGAAACCGTTAAGGAAGAAAAAACATTAACTTTTAACCGTGAGCCAAATAAGGGCTTTAACATTTAAGAGGCGCTAAATGGAAAACTTAAGATCTGACTATAAGTATTTTATTTCTCCTTTATCTGATTGGAGAATATTAGACATCAAAGGTCTTATGGATTGCTCAACATTAGATCAATTTAAAAAATATGATTATGTTCGAAAACTTTTACATAAGATGAAGTCCCAGAACTTTGTGAATATTTACTATAGTCCATTTACTAAAAAGAATTATTATTTTTTGACCACCAAGTCAGAATCATTGATTAACTTTGATCAGAAAAGCTCATTGTCTGAAGAAACCTTTTACCATGATGCAATGGTCAGCTCTATCTGTGTTGAATTATCAAAAATTAAACCAGCAGTCGAAAAGATAGAACTTGAGCACGTTATTAAAAATGGGAAAACAAAAACTAATTTTGATGAAATTATTCCCGATGCCAGGATGAGTGGGAATTTCAACGATATGGATTTTCTAATCGCGATTGAAGTTGAAATTCATCAAAAAGAAAAAAGTCGAATCATTTTTAAAGGCAAAAACTATTTAAAGAACTCTCTTTATAATTATGTCTTTTACTTTTTCCCAGACGAAAGAATGATGAGCAATTATGCAAAAGCTTTTTCATCAGAACTAAGCAGTGATTACAATCAAAAGATTTTCCTCTTTTCAGTACCTGAAATTTTCAAAGGTAAAAATGATTTAAGCAAGTGCTCAGGCATAATAAATGGAAAATCAAAAAGCGTTTTAGAGTTATTTGGAGCTTGAGACATGTACGAGACATCTGAGCGACATTTAGGACATTGCCATTTTTTAACAACTCCCAACCCTGCGATATTCAAAATGAATTGGGCCTCATCGAAATTGACTCCCTCTCTCTCACGAGTTTAAGAGCGGGAGTCAATTTCTGGCCTAATAAGATAAATACGCGGGGTTGGGTAAT
The DNA here is from genome assembly GCA_964583925.1 of uncultured Bacteriovorax sp. GTDB lineage: Bacteria > Bdellovibrionota > Bacteriovoracia > Bacteriovoracales > Bacteriovoracaceae > Bacteriovorax. Next base: position 22,858 of record CAZOXW010000034.1, on the reverse strand, counting down.
AGAAAAAAGGAGAAGGGATAATGAATGAAGAAGTAAGTGTAAGTGAAGTAAGTAGTAAGGGGAGAGAGAGTAAGAAGAGAGAAAAAAAGAAAGAAGAAAGTATTGTCGAAGATACTCAGTATAAGTTTTTTGTGGATCTTCGACATGAGAAGGATGTTTTGGAACAAATATTAAAGATGTTAAGTGTTGTGAATAATAAAACTTACGGACGAGAGTTAACGTTTAAAGACTTGTCGGTTTATGCAGTTCCAAAACTCACAGCTAAAGACTTAGAAAAAATTCAAGAGAGTTCGCTTTCTGAAATGGAACGTGTCCAAAGACTTTTAGATGAGCATAATGAAAAGACAAATTCCAAGCTAAGTCTTGGTGAATTTTTAGTTAAGAAACTTAATATCTGAGGAGAAGAAAATGGAAAATAAAAAGATTGAACTACTTTCTGGAAGATTAGGAACTGAGCCATATCTTGCTCATACCAAAAAAGGACTTCCTGTTTGCGAATTATCATTAGGAATTAAGAGTGAGCAGAATTTAACAATATGGAGAAAGATTGTCGCTTTTGGAAAGCTGGCAGAACAATGCAAGGTTCATCTTAAAAAAGGGCAAGAGATATTTGTTCAAGGTCATGTGTCTCTAAAAACTTTTATTAATAAAGATGGGGCAGAGAAAGAATACTTAGAGTTTAACGCCTACTCAGTTGGGCAATCATTACTTTAGTTGGAGGGTTATGAGTAGCAATTCAATAAATGAAAAAATATGGTTAACGACAGCGGAAGCCTCAAGCTATCTTGGAAAAACAAGGAATGCTTTATGGCTTTTAGTGAGCAGGGGATTACTTATCAAAAGGAAGTGGCAAGGTCGTTTGTATTTTAAAAGGGCCGAGATTGACCGCTTGTTAGAAGGCGCATTGGTATAGGAGGGAATATGGCCATTACTGAATCAGCAGATCCATTTGGAGAAATTTTTTATTCTGTATATGTAAATTTAAGAAGTAGATCAATGCCACATATTCGGCATCAAAAAAGGATCACTGGACTTAAGTCTAAGGCAGAGGCCATGAGAAAAGAGAAAAATTTAATTAAAGAATTGTCTCTTAAAATTGCTCACCAGGAAGGGCATGGTTTTACTTGGAGGATGATTGTAAATCAATGGGCGGCACAAGCCGCCTCCTCTTCACAAGCACTGCTATCAGGAAAGAAATATAATCCGATTACTATAAAGGATTATTTTTCAATGCTTCATCGCTGGACTGTTGATTGGCTCGATCGTCCTGCGTCTGAAATTACGAGGGGAGAAGGTAAAGAAGTTTTAGAAAGAATTATTGAAGAAGGAAGAAGTAAGGCTTTTCAAAAAAGAGTGAAGAATACAATTAATATGATCTACAACTGGGCAATTGAAGAGAAGATGATTAAAGGTGTTCATAATAGTCCTGTGTTTGGGATCAAGATTTCAATTAAGCAAGATAAGCGTCCTGAGATTTTAAAAATTGATGAAATTAAAAATCTTCTTTATCAGGCCAAGGCTCAAGATCATGAATGGTATTTTGTTTGGGCCATGGCCCTTTTAACTGGAATGAGAAATGGTGAACTTTATTCTTTGAAATGGAGTGATATTGATTTTGATAATAAGACGATAAAGGTTGAACGATCTTTTAATTTTAAGACTGACGAATACAAGGATACTAAAGCTGGGTATTGGCGAACGGTTCCTATTTCTTCGGAGTTAAAAAATTTACTACTAGAAATAAGAACGCAATCTAAAAGTGAATTTGTGCTTCCTCGCTTTGAATTGTGGAAGGACGGAAAGCAGGCCCAAATTCTAAAATTTTTTTGTAAATCAATCGGCCTTCCTGAAATTAAATTTCATACGCTACGAGCGTGCTTTGCGACTCAGCTTATTGGATCAGGTGTTGAGCCTGTAAAAGTAATGAAGATTTGCGGTTGGAAAGATTTGAAGACGCTTGCGATCTATTTAAGGTTGGCTGGGGTGGATGAGAAAGGGGTTACAGAAGGATTAAGCATTCTGCCTAGAGAAAATGGAAATATTTTGAAACTATCAGAGACTATTTAGTGTAGTCCTTGAGTTTCTATTTCTCTATGTGAGAATTAGTAAAAAAGGAAATTTTATTAGAAGAATTAATTACAAAGTAATACTGCCATTCGAGATTATTGTTCGGGGAAATAAATTTTTAGAAGCTCACCCAGGTGTCGAAATAGAAGATTATCTCAGAGCACAAGTCGTTCTATTTTCTACAAGCAAATCAGATTTTTTGAAGGACGATGATATAGAAGAGGAAGATTTTTCAGAAGAAGAAATGTTGTTCTCATTTAATTTGAGTTTTGAGAAGTCTTTAAAAAGTATTTTAGAGGAACGGGGTATAAGTGTAGGCCATTATATCCGTGATGCTTGTATTCAAATCCATAGAGGGTTGATCCTAGGTAAAGAGGACACGATTCGAAATTTGAGCTTAATTCTCAAATCTATGTAAGTTACTTAAAATACGTCAAGTTGAGATATGAAAGGTTATTGAATGTTATTAAATGTTATGTTAAAATTACCGATAGGAGCTGTATGGAAGTTATAATCACAGAGTGGGCATTACAGTCATATATCGATTTAAAATCTAAAGCAGTCTTTAGCGATAGTGATTATAAAAATACTCTCAGACCTGATGCTGAATTATTGAAAACTGATGACCCATTTGATGTGAACCATCCTAAATTTAGTAATAGCAAATTTTGGGGACCGGCAACACATAATGGAGCCATTATAAAAAATGGCTATAAAATGAAGTGGCATAATCTTGGCCCGGGAAATGTTCAACTGAGACTTTGTGTCGTGATTATTGAATCAGAATTAGAAGAAAATTTTAAGTTAAGATCATTTCTTTGTAATTCGTATGTGAAAGATGACAAAACTGAAAAAAGAGAAATGGCGAGACTGAAAATAAAAATTCAAAAAATAGTAGATGGAACATTTATTTATAGAGGTAATTTATGAGTTTATTTAAAACAACTGATGAACAAAAAGTTCGCCTTTATGAAATTGCAACTTCGATGAAGCATTATGGTTTAGATTCTAGATTTATTGCTGGTGCAGTTAAGTTAGCTGAAATTTATGAAGGTGCATTTGATTTGTTTTGTCTTTGGGCAGATGAGACTGATGAAGAAGAGAAGGACAAAATTGTTGCTGATCTACAAGACGAAATAGAAGAATTTAAGGAACAGCCAAAAGAGCCAGTTAAAAAACCATATATTAAATATAGTGATTTAGATTTAATTGCCAAGGACACAGTCGGATTTAAGGCTCATTTAAAATCTGTTGTAGATAAATGGGGCGGGATCACGAAGCTTTCTAAAGAAACAGGAATTCCTCAACCTTCATTAAGCAGATTTTTTTCTTCTGCTTCAATGCCGAGAAGAACGACATTATATAAAATAGCTGAGGCCCTAAATCTATCAGAGAAAGAAATTATCACTGATTGGGCGGCGTAATCTATGAATTTTTCAAATTAATCGTGATGATTTTGGTGAAGGCAATTAAAAATATAAATATTTATTTGTGGACATAATTAATTCTAATTAATTATTTTTTTGTTCAATGATTCTTTTACAAGGCTTTTCACGATTCCACATTTATCGGTTGTACCCTTTGAGGAGCATCTTTTGGATAAGCCTTTTAGCTGACTTTGAAGTTTTACTAACTCAGAAATTCTTTGCTCTATAAGGGCTAAATTTCTCTCAATTATCTGATTGGCCTTAGAGCAGTCTCGATTATTTTCTTTGAGTTCTTTCAACGATTTTATTTCATCCAGTGCGATTCCCATAGATCTGCAATGCTGAATGAACATCAATTCATCTAATTGTTTCTCGGTGTAAGTTCTATATCCATTATCAAGCCTTGAAGGTGCACTAATGAGCTTAGATTTTTCGTAGAAACGAATTGTCTCAATGTCGATTCCTGTAGCTTTTGAAACTTGACTGCGCAGCATGCTTTCTCCAATTTAATATTGACCCTGTACTGACTACAGGGTTTAGACTAATAAAAGAATCGAAAAAATGGAAGTGAAAATGGATAACAAATTTATAAATAAAGAGCCTTCGAGCTGCTGTGGAAATGGATGTAATTCCTCAGTTACTGAATCAGTGATTAACCAAAATCAAACATTGGAAAACGACAACCACATTGTTACTAAATTTAAAGTAATGAATATGGATTGTGCAGATGAGATAAAGGCAATAAATGATGTTCTAAAAAATAAAGGTATTTTTAGCATTAAAGCTAACTTAATGGCTTCAACTATAGAGATTTCTCACAAAAAAAATATTACCGAAAGTTTTCTCAAAGAAAAAATCAATTCAACAGTTGTAAGAGTAATCGAAGAAAACTCTAATTTAGATGCGAATAAAGAGAGAATAATAAAAGTTGCGATAAGCGGATTACTCTTACTGACGGGGTTGGTTTTAGATCATTTTTATGCTGATTCTATTGCACCAGTGATTATATTTCTAATCTCAATTTTTATCGGAGGTTCATTAATTTTTCCGAAAGCTCTTAGTGCAATTAAAAGACATAGTCTGGATATGAATGTGCTCATGACAGTTGCAGTTTTGGGAGCATTGATAATTAGACAGTATTCAGAAGCTACGACTGTCGTATTTCTTTTTTCCTTATCTGAACTGTTAGAAAGCTTAAGTGTACAAAGAGCAAGAAAGGCAATTGAAGAACTTTTCAAAATCACTCCTAAAACTGCACTTGTTGTAAATGGAACTAATGTTGTTGAAGTTGATGTTGAAAAAATTTCAATCGATCAGGTCGTGAGAGTAAAAGCTGGGGAAAATATTCCAATGGATGGAATACTCATTAGTGGCCAGGGAAATGTTAATCAAGCCTCACTAACCGGAGAATCAATTCCAGTCTATAAAACAATAGCGGATGAAGTTTTTGCAGGAACCTTAAATGCAGATGGTAGTTTTGATATAAAAGTTACAAAATCTTTTGAAAATTCAAAATTGTCTCATGTTGTGAAGTTAGTAGCAGAAGCTCAATCTCAAAGGGCCCCCGCTCAACAGTTTGTAGATAAATTTGCCAAAATTTATACACCAGTTGTTTTTGTGTTGGCCTTATTGGTTTTTATAATCCCTTTACTATTCGGAGGTCATTCTCAGGAATGGTTTTATAAAGCCTTAGTTCTTCTCGTAATAGCTTGCCCATGTGCCTTAGTTATTTCTACTCCAATTTCAGTGGTGTCTTCACTGACTGCTTTAGCAAAGAAGGGAGTTCTGGTTAAGGGGGGCTCTCATCTTGAAATGCTGGGAAAAATATCGACACTGGCATTGGATAAAACCGGAACTATAACTGAAGGTAAGCCTGAAGTAAAAAGTATAGAAATCCTTAACGGTATTTCACAGGAACAATTTCTGGAGATTGCTGCTTCGATTGAAACTCATTCGACTCATCCCATTGCACAAGCAATTATAAAGTTTGCTGAAGATAAAGGCATAAAACCTAAGAAAGCCGAAAATTTTAAAAATTTACCTGGAAAGGGAATTGAAGCAATCATAGACGAACACATCTATTTTCTCGGAAATCACAAATTTGTAAGCGATCTAAACCTAACTAGCGATTCACTAGAGCTTAAATTAAAAGAACTCGAAAAACAGTCTTTATCAATCGTCGTAATTGGACATAAGCCGCATTCTAACTGCATGGGTGAGATTTTAGGAATTATTACAATTGGTGATAGAATTCGAGAAAATGCTCAAGTTTCAGTTGAGAGAATAAAAAAGGCTGGAGTTAAAAAGGTAGTCGTTCTTAGCGGAGACAATCAAACAACTACATCAACTATTGCCTCTCAGATCAAAGCTGACCTGGCCCTTGGTGGATTGCTTCCTGAAGATAAAGTGGAACAAATCAGAATACTCTTGAAAACTAAGAAGCATGTTGCAATGGTAGGTGACGGTGTGAATGATGCTCCAGCAATGGCTACGGCTTCATTGGGAATCGCCATGGGAGGAATCGGAACTGGGGTCGCGATTGAAACTGCCGATGTTACATTGATGTCAGACGATTTGGGACAAATTTCAACTGCGATAAAATCCGGAAGAAGAACTCTTCATGTTATTAAGTTTAATATCACTTTTTCTATTTTAACTAAAATTGTTTTCCTTATTCTTGCCCTAATTGGAATCTCAAACCTGTGGATGGCAATTGTTGCAGATACAGGAGCCACTTTAATTGTTATTTTGAATTCGCTGAGATTGTTGAATATAGACGAATAAATTAGATTGTTAAAATTAACATTATAGCTCTTCTAAAACTTTCTCTAACTTGAAATCAGCTTCAGTTGCTAGTTGTTGGAGTTCCTTTTTATCAATAATAGACCACCTTGGCCGTATCTAAGGATACCATATTGGTTGACCTTCGGGATTTATATTTTCCTTCATAAGCCAGAAGAGAATAGGATGAAATTTTTTGATGTCGTCAGAAATAAAAGTTCTAGAAATTACTCCACTTTTAATTTTTGGATTACTACTTCTTCCACTTGGTTCATGGTCGTTGATTCCACTTCTAACCAAGAATTCTTAAGAATACTTTCCGGCAATGATAAGCGCGGTAATTTTAGTACCAGTTGGATTATAAGGAAGACGAGGTTATGCAGGAAAATAAAATCTCCTGAGATGCGATACTAAGTTTTTTTTATAAATTTTTTATAGACACATCTAGTTCTCTATTATAAGGTTCATCTAATCTTTAACATTAGGAGAACTATGAAAATTCTTTTAAAAATCTGTCTTATCCTGTCGGTAACTACAACTGCAATGGCAGAAGAATTGGGATTTCCAAGAAATCCAAATCTAACAGAGACTCCGGGCAAGCTCTGCGCGAATTCAAAGGTTCATCGTTATCCAGAAAATATTCCTTACTGTGAGAGAAACGTTGATTCATATACTAAAAACGCGGTCATTCAAAATTATGATCGACTTTTTGGCTATAAAATAAGAACAATGCAGCGTACAGATTTTAAAATTGATCATTTAATTCCTTTGTGTGCAGGAGGTGCTAATAGTGAAGATAATCTCTGGCCTCAGCACAAAAGTATTTATGAAATTACAGATCCAGTTGAGCCTCTTCTTTGTCAAAAAATGTTAGATGGAAGACTAAAGCAAGCAGACGCTGTAAAATTAATTATTCAAGCCAAAACGAATCTTGATCAGGTACCTGCAATTATAAAGAAACTGAATTCGTTATAGATTTACTTTCATACAAGTTACCTTCTGGAGCTATACAGCACCAGAAGGTAACTTTTTTACCAAAATTTTGATTCTACAGAAAAATAAGCGAGAACGCTGAAATCATCCTTTTTAGAAGGTCCAATACCGATTGGAAAACTTATTCCTGGAACAATTTGAGTATTGGTATAGTCGATTGCAAATCTGAAGCCTGGGTTCACGACATAAGTTTCTGTTCTGGATTTTGTGCTATCTCTGTTTGAAGATTCTGCTGAAGCTTGAACAAATTCGACAAGTAAATTAAATTTTTTGTTCAATAAGTAAACTAAGCTCGTTCCAAAGTTAGTACTGAATAAATTAGCTTTCCCATCTCCAATCTGTCCTTTGGCCTTGGGAAGGTAAGTAAATCCAATATTCCAATGCGAAACAAATGATGAAGTAAGTTTTGTAGACATTGCTATATTTGTTTGAACTCCAAAAGTACTGTTTCCATAGCCTTTAGACTTATTTCCTGTTGGTAAAATTGCAGACAAGCGTGGAGCTATTGCTGTCGTTTCATTATTTAAGAGCTGGTATCTGTAGTTAAGAAGAATATCACCGATACCTTTTTGTGTTGTGGAATCTTTCGTAGATTTATTCAGCGGAATTACGTAAGAAAATTGATGGTCTTGACTTACAATCGGAATTTCGTTTGTGAACGAGTAATTTAAAAATTTTCCTTCTGGTTTTTTTGAACTTTGAATACTTTGAATGAATTGTACGACACCTGCTTCTTGGTTGTATGCTTCTTCCAAAAGAAATGAATTGTCTTCAATTTGTTCAGCATAACAAAATGAAGATAGAGTGATTAAAAAAATAGCAAAACAGCATTTAGTGATTTTCATTAGCACAATTAACTCCTTCCAAATTTAAATATCTAAGATTATATTATTGGTTGAATTTTAGTTTGACAACTCAAACAATTGGTGAAATAAGCAGATTATTATCATAAAACTGAGGGATATATTTAAATGAAAATTTTTCAATTTACTCTGCTTCCTATTATAACTTTATTGAATATTAATGCATACGCTGGTGAAGACCTCTTAGGGTATTTAAAAGGAGCAGAAACACTTCCGCAACACGGCTTAGAGTTATATCAAATTTTAACTCTAAGGAATGATAAAGGCCAAGGTTCATACAATGCATATGATTATAAAACCGAAGTGGAGTATGGGGTGACAAATAGCTTAAGTACTTCAGTTTCAATTGTGGCCCAAAAGGTAATTCGATCAGGATTAGTTGTTGATGGTTACCTACCTGAGCAAACTGACAGTAGGAACTATCTTTCAGGATTGGAGTTCGAAGTTAAATATAACTTTTTAAGTCCTGCTAAGGATGACTTTGGGTTGTCTGGAAGTATGGCCCTTATCCACAATTGGAAGGATAAACATTCGGGCGTTTCGAAGAAAACAACTTCCTTGGAAATGAATATGATAATGCAAAAATATTTTCTTGAAGGAGAGGCGGTTTGGCATGGCCTTTTGGGGACAGAGTCAACTTATGCCGATCGTTCACCATTGAGTAATGCTTCACCTGAATTTGAATGGTCAACAAGTCCAGAAGTTGAGTTGGAGCTTAAAGCTGGTACAGGGTTGAGTTATCGTTTTATTCCTAAGTGGTATTTGGGTGGAGAAGTTCTGTATGAAACAGAATTTGAAACAGATGTTGGTCAAGAAAGATGGAGCTATTTTGCAGGCCCTTCCCTTCACTATGGATCAGAGTCATGGTGGGCCACTCTAACGTGGTTTAAACAACTCAGTGGTGGGGGAGAAGATTATGAAGGCCAGAAATCAGGTTATCATTTGATTGAAAAAACAAAAGATGAAGTTAAATTGAAAGTTGGATTTAATTTTTAGGACCATTATGAAAAAATATCAACTCTCAAATTTTTTAATCGTTACAACTGTAATCTCTTCATCAGCTTATGCTGTAGAAAATTTATCAATCGAGCAAGTTCAAAAAGTTTTCTTCAGTGAAGCAAGTAAATTTGAAGATGCTACTTTGAATTTAAATTCCAGCCAGATGGATGAAATAAAAAAAATATCAGGCCTTCGCCAAAGAAATTCTCTGCAAAAAGTGTGGCGAGCCTTTGCAAAGGATAAATTAGTAGGAACTATTTTTTTAGATGATGTTGTTGGCAAGCACGAGTTTATAACTTATGCGACAGCTGTATCTCCATCCGGGGAAATTGTGGGTATTGAGATATTGAACTATATTGAAACTCATGGACATGAAGTTAAACGCAAAGATTGGAGAGATAAGTTTAAAGGTAAAAAATTATCAGATCCTTTCAAGTTGGATATTGATGTTCCCAATATTAGTGGAGCAACTCTCTCGTGTAGAAATTTATTAGATGGAGTAAAGAGACTTTTAACTATTTATCAACTCTATTTATCTAAATGAAATATTTTAAACGAATCAAACCGGGTTTGGGAACGTTTGTTGAGATAACATGTTCGACCTCAAATGATGAAATTTTTAAAAGAGCGTTTTCAAAGATCCAGAAAATTCATGATATTTGTTCACTACATTCTCCAGTTAGTGAGTTATCAAGATTAAGTTTGACATCTGAGTCTGAAATTGAAATTAGCGAGGAGTTGTACGATGTTTTAACAAAAGCAGTTAAAATCATGCATGCAACTTCTTCGCTTTTTGATATAACATTGGGAGGTAGACTTCAGAAAATGGGTGTACTTCCAATTCACAAAGGGCAAGAAAATCGACTTGAAAGGGGCAAGGTCGAAGACATTAAGTTAGAAAATGGTAAATGTTTATTGCAAAGACCAATTATTTTAACTTTAGATGGAATCGCCAAAGGTTATGCTGTCGATTTGGCTTGTGAGTCACTAATTAAGGATGGTGTCGCTGGAGGAATCGTAAATGCTGGCGGAGATTTAAGAATATTTGGTGATTTTGAAACTCCCATTTATCGTCGTGAAATTGACTGCACGTTAACCAAAATAGGAAGCTTTTCAAATGTAAGCCTAGCTAGTTCCAGATGTTCAAATAATATAGATGAAAATTTTCCAGGATTAATCATTTCTCAATTGAATAATGCGAATGATAAGTCAGAAAAGATTTGGACTGTTTTAGCACAGGAGGCATGGTTGGCCGATGCTTTAACAAAGGTCGCAGTAAACGAAGACCACTTTGAACAAAAAAATACTCTA
>CAZOXW010000034.1:0-12317 GCA_964583925.1 uncultured Bacteriovorax sp. | reverse complement strand
TTCAGGATATTTTACTTTCTTTGAAAAAAAGCTTCTTCCATCACTTGCTCGAGCTATTTCGCTACCAATCTCACCAGTTAGTGAAAACTTTTTAGTGAACGAATAAGTTACACCAGCATAGTGTTCAAAGAAGTCAAGATCTGATCTATAGTCTTTGGTGAAGTCATATCTCGAATGATAATATTTTAATTGATAATAGGTAGAGATTTTGTCATTCCACTGATAGCTAAAATAACCCAAGTTCATCTCATGAATAATATAATAACTTCTTGGATTATTATCCTTTTTAGATAAATTGATAACAATATCATCGTTAAATAGATAAGATAGTTTGTCAGTAAGCTGTAAATTTACTGTGGGAATAACTTCAAATCCATGACGCCAAGTCGTAGAAGTAGTTTTTTTGTAGTCATTATTTAAATATTGTAAAAAAATCGATCCGTTATGTTTTCCAAAAGTCTTGCTAACTGTTGTAAAAATTCTGTTGTTACCATAAGACGCAATTGCTAAACCTGTGTTGAATTGTCTTCTACCAATACCCGCATCTAATTGAAAACCATTTTCTTTTTCAGTTTTGATGTTCTTTCTAGTTAGTGTAAAAAGGGACCTGTAAAAAGTGTTTGGAAAATAAATATAATTCGGTCTGTCGGTATATTTGAATTCTGCTGTAGATAAAAACTGCCAATCTGCAGTTGGTTTGTAGATAATTGCCGGGTTATGCATTATTAAGAGATCTTGAAACCTTGTTTCTTCACTTGTTTTTGCATCGTCATAAAAAGGCAGTCTACGTTGAAAATAAAATTCCCCATGGTAAGTAGCTGAGAATTTTTCTTTTAAGTAATTAATTGTTTTTTGAAAATTTCCAACCTCTGTTGCTTCTTTTTTTACTTCTGCCTTCTTACTAGAGGCTTCTTCAGCAAATGTTGAGGTTGCAAAAACTAAAAGCAATACTGCTGGGATCGTTCTTTTCCAATACATTAAATTCTGCTCCGCTTACAAAAAATTTATTTTTTAAAATATGAATGGTTAATATAACTTGAAAGTACGAAGGAGGCAAGTCTTTTTCTCGGGTATTTGCTTGTTACTCTTCAGTTGTAATAAGTTTTAAGTTTTAAGGATTTTATTAAAGATAAAAATGGACACCTTGGCTCCATATGAAACGCCGAGCAAATGTGCTAGATTGAAAAAATTATTCCAAGATTGAATCTTGCGCTGTGGAATTTTTCAGCTTCAATCGTTGTAAATTTTCCGTATGTAAAATCTGTTCTGCATTCTAGCTCTTCTTTGATTTTGTAATGGATTGATGTTCCCGCTGTTTTTGCTGTTTTAATTCCTAGAGCAGAAGGATCATTTCTTGTGTACTCTAATCTCCATGAATTCTGGATGTTTGTTGAAAGCTTAAAGTTAGCAATAGAGCTATATCCCTGAGCGCTTGTTTCAGTATCACCAGTATTAGAAGTGAGAGTATTTTTATTCGGATCACTTAGACGCGAATATTCAAAATCCCAATCTAGTATCCCGGCCTTGAATCCGAATAGAATGTCTAAAAGTAGTCTGTTTTTTGCATTTTGCTGATTTGGAGCACTTACTCTTCTGTTCAGAAAGCCAATTTGCCCATGAGTCAATTCCCCGTTAAATCCTAAAACACTCCCGTACTCTAAGGATTTTTTATCAATAGAGGAATTACCTAAGGATCCTCTGCTGTTTGGATTCGCTACTAAGGTTTTATTATAAAGGGTACCCCAAGAGTATTCAAGCATAAGTCCAGTGTGAGTAAGGGGCAGAAAAGTCTCACTCAATGTACCAAAATTGCTAAACACACGGTCCTTAGAATCATTCGCTTCTAAGCCAAAAACGGTGTCAAATTGCCCTGCGTCAATCGCAAGGTCAGGCGTGATTTTATAGCGTAAAAATAACTGAGATTTATCAAGGCCAAAAGCTAAATTATTATTTGATGATTGATTAGGAGAGGTGGCCGATGAATCTTTATCGATGTCCTTTCCCCTTCTGAAGGCGATATCAACGATTCCTTCAATTTGATCATTTGTATAATTACCATAGAGTGCCCCGTCTTCAAGATTGAATCCAGATTCTGGCTGGCCGCTAGAGCTTCTTGCCGATTTGCTTACGTTAAAATTTGAATATCGAAAATCCAAAAATCCAGCTGGTTTAAAAGCAGCTTGTCCTGATATAGGGAGTAAAAAAATGAATGCGAAAATAAAGTAAGTTTTATTCATTGAAGATTTCAAGTTAATATAAAAAAAGCCAATTCCGAAGAATTGGCTTTAGCTTGTGCCACAACGGGCTTATTACCAGAAAGAATACGTTTCTTGATATAATTGTATGAGAAGAATGCTTTATAACGCAAGTGGGATCATGAATAAAAAAGAAAATTTTAGTTTTAATTTTGAAATTGGAAAAGGACAAATCGGATGGTCAATCTATGAAGTTAATGAGCATGGTTCTTTGCTTCAATTGCATAAAGCAGGAGTTAGAGTTTTTTCCGAAGGAGTAAACCCAAAAAACAATGAAACTTTAAATTCTATTAGACGAGCGAATCGAATTTCGCGTCGTAAAAGAGATCGCTTAGTAAGAAGAAAAAAAACACTATTGAATTATTTAATTAAATTCAATCTACTTCCAAGTAATAGAAAAGCGCTAGAGTCCATAAAGGGGTTAAATGTATATGAGCTTCGAACAAAGGCTATTCGGGAAAAGTTGGAATTGATTGAATTGGGGCGAATTTTACTACACATTAATAAAAGGCGAGGATATCTTTCTTATAAATCGATTATTTCATCTGACTACAGACTTGAAATCGCTCGCATTAAAAAATTTGAAGAATTTTTAACTCAAAAAAAATACCCAACAATCGGATGCTATTTAAATTACTTAAATTCAAAAAATAAAGCATTGCGATTTCGTGATCCAAAAGATTTTTTGCCTGGAAGGCATTTGTATGAAAATGAATTTGATAAAATTGTAGCGGCTCAAAAGAAATTTCATCCCGAATTAGCAGATAAAATCTGGCAAAGAATAAGAGAGATTATTTTTTTTCAGAGACCTTTTAAAAATGCTGGAGAGGGAAATGTTAAATGCAGAATTTTTCCAGATGAAGATGTTGTTCCAAAATATTCATTGGGCTTTCAAAAGATTTTGCTATTACAAAAGATAGATAGGTTAAAGGTTTTGGACGAGAATGCAAACTTAGGTGAACTTTCTAGAGAAGAGAAAAAAATAGTTTATACTAAAATAGTAGAAACTTTCGACGAAATTAGCCTTGATAGTATCCAATTACTTTTAGATAAAAAACAAAAAATAATATTGTATGGCGATGCGAGTCGGAAGCTTGGTTTCACCTCTTATGTCAATGAAGCAAGAGTTTTATTGAAACATAAATTTGAAAAAGATCCGGGGTTTAACTTAGACATTGTTTTTGAAAGACTTAATTCTGATAGACATAAGTTAAATTCAGATTTTTTTTTAAATGACTTGGGAATCGATTGTTTAGTGTATGAAAAATTAATTGATTTGAATCAGCCCATCGGTCATTCCTATTATTCACAAAAGGCAATTTCGCTTATTTTAAATCTTGTTGAAAATTATTCCTTTTCTCTAGAGATGGCATTGGAGAAAGCCAAAGTGGAGAATTTTTCAGAATTAATTCTTCCGGTAGAAAAAAACGAGCATTCCTCCTTACATCCAACACTTGGCAATATTATAAATCAGCTTGAGATTCTTATTGGTTTTTTAATAAAGGGTTATGGCCTACCAAGAGTGATAAAGTATGAAGTTTCTGAGGAATTAAAACTATCAAAAAGAACCAAGAAAGAAATAAATTCTAAAAAAATAAAAACTGCTTCAAGAAAACAACATGCAAAGGAAATCTTAAACAAAGTTTACCATGTTAATGAGCCCTCATACGATCAGGTTGCCAGATTTGTTTTATGGGAAGAGCTAAAAAAAGATTCGGATTCTGGTAATAGATTATGTCCATTCACACTTCAGCCAATCACATTCGAGCAGTTGTTGTCGAAAGATATTGTTATTGTGACGCTATTGCCTTTTTCACGAACTTTGAATGATAGCTTTGATAACAAGACGATTTGTTATCGATCAGCTGCGAATGAAAAAGGAAATCGCACTGTTTGGGAAGCTTTTAGCTCCAACTCGAATTACGAATTTGAAAAGATATTAAAAAATTGTACTTTGCTTCCAGGTGCTAAAAGTAAACATTTTTTCAGAAAACCATCTTTAGCGTTTTTGGATTATGAACAGCTAATTGCACTGCAACTACAAGATAAATCCTTTGTAAGTGAGATTATGAAGAGTGTTTTAGTGAAATATTGTAAAAATATAATCACAGTCTCTAATAAAATAGTTTCACTCGTTGAGTTTGCTTTGCGATTACCCAAAATTGACATTAAAGACTATCGAGTTCATGCCTTGCGTGCAGTTTGCATGGGGGGAATTTCTAAAGAATTTCTAGATTCATTTGCTAAGGAAAATGTTGGCATAGATGAAATAACATGCAAAGAGCCTTGTTCTGATTTTTATAAAGTTCTTCCTAAAATACTTGAAGATATAAAAATTTCGAGAAAAGAAAATCATAAAAAAAATGGAAAGTTACACGATGAAACTTTTTATGGAGAAATTAAGCATCCAAATAATTACGAAAAAGAGCTTGGGGTTAATTTGGTTGTCCGGAAAAAAATTGAAGATTTTCGAAATTCTGATATAAGCCTAATACGGGCAGGTAACATACGATCTGCTTTTAAAGAAAATATGTCTCAAATTCAGATTGTAAAAAAATTTAATAAGTTGGGGGTCAAAAGGATAAGAGTGATGAAGAAGGACAAGTCCGCTATGTGTCTGTTTCATCCATCAAGCTCTAAAAAATTCTATAAATGTGTAATTCCTGCTGAAATTCATTCTGTGGAAGTATGGCGTTTGCCAAAACATGATAAAATTTCACCAAAAAATTGCCTAAAATTTGAAGCCTATAATTTATTAGAAGTTGCAATGAAGATTGATAAAAAACCTCATCCGGCCGCTAAGAGAATCTTACGAATACATAAATGGGATACTTTGAAAATTGTTCGTGGATCGCAAATGGAGCTGGTTTGGGTTAGAACTATTCGTCCATCGAAACAGCTCATAGGGGTAGTTCCTTTAAATCTTAATAGCCGATCTGACAAGGATACTATTTGGGTTACATTTTCTGCGTTTGAAAAACTGTCATTACAAAAAGTAAAGATAACACCAGAAGGAGCAATGCTTGTAGGAAAAAACCATTTGAGAAATTGAGGCTCCTGGTTAAAATTAAAAGAAACGTATTCAATCTGGAACCTCAAGAATTCTTTCTCACTAGAATATGTTACCATTTAATTGTTTATTATCAATTCTTAATATACTAAAATATGGCTGAACTAATTATTGATTTTAAGGAGTTTTTATGAGGATTGTTCTTGTTTTATCTACTTTGCTTAGTCTTGAAAGTGCTTTTGCATTTCATGAAGTATCAAGCGTTTTAACTAGTGGGAAATTGCTAATTTGTCAGGATGCAAATCAAATCAAAAAAGGTGGAATCGTTGAGTAATATTCAGCAGGAAACCATCCAAGCAGGATGAAGCGCGAATATAAAAAGGTATCAGAGTTTCAGTTACCAGAGGTTGGTCGCCAGTTGATATTGAGTCGTACATCTCTTGAAACTAGCGGGAAAATGAAAAAAGATTTAATTAAAGAAAAAATTGGAACAGCAGTAGTTGTGGATACTCCACTTGAAAATGAAGAGCGCGTTGAGAAAGTTTTTACGAATTCAAAATTTTTGAAATTTGAAGATAAGACAGTGAAAATATCAAAGCAAGAAGAGCAAGAAATTAAAGCTAAGTGCATTATCGCTATCCCTGAAAATGGATTAAAGCTAAATGAGCATGCCTCGGTTTCCTGGGAATAAAATAAATCCGAATTTTCAGCCTGTTGTTTAGAGCTGAGAGGACGATCATCCTCTCAGCGTTCTTAATTAAATTTCATTGAATCACTTCACTCATATCTAAAATTATCTCAGTTCCAACTTTTAAATTAATCACACCTTCAGCGGTAATTTCAAAGAATGCTTGAGAAGTATCAATGTCTGGCAAAACATAGGTCAAGTGCATGCCTGAGTCTAGCGTTAATATTTTTGTTCTTTTGTCACTTTTTTTCTTAAAGGTTGACGTGTGCTTCTCTTTCGCAAATGAATAACCATTAATTTTTGCCAGTGGCATTTCAAAACATTCAATTTCGCCAATGAAAAATCGTGCACTGTCATTTTCAAATAATCTTCTATTAACAATCAGTAATTTGTTTCCTTTGGTAAGAATCATTTTTTTCTCCTATTTAAATAAATTTAAATTAATTTTCAATTTCCGTTCTCGTAGATACAGTCATTTTTTTCTCGAATAACAAATAAAGCGAAGGCAATACAATTAATGTCAAAATGGTGGAAGATATAATTCCCCCAATAACGACAGCTGCAAGAGGTTTTTGAACTTCAGCACCCACTCCAGTCGATAACATCATTGGAACAAAGCCAAAGACATCTACAAGGGCCGTCATCAAAACCGGACGCAATCTAATTTTAGTTCCTTTTCTAACTAAGCTTTCGCCACTCAAACCTTCTTTTTGAAGATCATTAAAGTAATGAACAAGAACAATACCATTTAAAACGGCAATACCTGAAAGTGCTATAAAACCAACACCTGCTGAAATGCTAAAAGGGAGTCCGTTGAATGAGAGGCCTAGCACGCCACCGACTAACGCCAAAGGTACACCGGAGAATACAAGAGCTGTTTGAAAGATACTTCCAAATGCCGTATAGATCATTACTAAGACTAATCCCAATGCAATTGGTGTTAAAAGCAGTAATCTGTTTCTAGCTTGTTCTAAATTTTTAAAATTTCCACCCCATTCTAGAAAATAACCAGTTGGCAATTTAAACTTAGATTCAACAATTTTTTTAGCTTCTTCAACGAAACTTTCGGTATCACGTCCTCTTAGATTTATTAATACAGCAGCTCTTCTTTTTGACTGCTCACGATTAATTGCACCGTATGCTTGAACAACTTTTATATTTGCAACTGAGCTCAAAGGCAGAGACGTATTAGTGCTAATACCTACTGGTAGTGATTTGATTACATCTAAATCTGATCTTAAATTTTCATTCATTCTGACAATAATCGGGAAGCGTTGAACGCCTTGATATAGGTAGCCGCTTTCTTTTCCTCCAATCGCAATGCCTACTGTGCCTAGCACATCATTAGAAGAAATACCCAATTTATTCAACATTTCACTTTTCGGTTTTACTTGTAATAGTGGAGAAGTGCCTTGTAATTCTGTCTCTACATCTCCCGCGCCAGGAATTTTTGAGATTTCTTCAGAAATTTCTCGAGTCATTGAAACTAATTTATCTAAATCATCACCATATACTTTAACAGAAACATCTGCACGCGTACCTTCTAACAATTCATTGAAGCGCATTTGAATCGGCTGACTCACTAGCTGGCGCTGACCAGGAAGTTCTGCCTCGAGCTTTTGAACAATAGAGTTTACCAGTTCTTCATTTGATCGAGCTTTACCATTTTCTTTCTTGGGCCATGTGTCTTTCGAGTTTAACATCACATAAGTGTCGGACAAATTAACACCCATTGGATCAGTTGCTACTTCAGCAGTACCAATTCTGGAAAAAACATTTGAAACTTCTCCAAAGCTTTTTATGATTTCTTCTGATTTTTGCTGGAGCTTTACCGCTTGATCAACGCTGATGTTAACGGGCCTTACAAATTGAATTGCAATCGATCCTTCGCTAAGCTGAGGTAAAAATTCGCCCCCTAACATTGAAAATAAAATTGCACCTAAGGCAATTGCAGAGAGGCCAATCATTGCCGTTATTTTTTTGTATTTAATCCCTTTATCTAGTAATGGAGAATAGATTGCACTGGCCCATTTCATAAGAAGTGGTTCTTTCTCTTTGACTTCTCCTGAAAATAACAGACTTGCTAAAGCAGGGACGGTTGTAAATGATAAAATCAGGGCACCTATAATTGCAATTGCAAATGTCGCGGCCATTGGCTGAAACATTTTTCCTTCAACTCCGACTAGACCAAAAATTGGAAGGAAAACTACAACGATGATTAACTGGCCAAAGCCCGCAGCTTGTCTAATTTCAACAGAGGAATCATAAACGGCATTCTTTATTTCAGCTTTTGAAAGCTTTCTTCCTTGGGCAACGGATCTTTCGTGAATTACCCTCACGCAGTTATCAATAACTATAACTGCCCCATCGACAATGATCCCAAAGTCTAAAGCGCCCAAACTCATTAAATTTCCTGATATTCCAAAGTTTTTCATACCAACAAACGTAATTAAAAGTGATAAGGGAATTGTGACTGCAGTAATTAAAGCAGCTCGAACATTACCGACAAGTAAAAGTAGGATGATGACAACTAATCCCGCTCCAGTTAGTAAATTGTGTTCTACCGTACCGA
The DNA here is from genome assembly GCA_964583925.1 of uncultured Bacteriovorax sp. Classification (GTDB taxonomy): domain Bacteria; phylum Bdellovibrionota; class Bacteriovoracia; order Bacteriovoracales; family Bacteriovoracaceae; genus Bacteriovorax. The sequence continues at coordinate 3,792 of CAZOXW010000034.1, read as the reverse complement.
TTGTGGCGTTGACGAGTTCAGAGCGATTGTACAAAGTTTTGATTTTGAAACCTGGTGGTAATGCTTTTCTGATTTCATTAATTCTTTCATCTACTCTTAATGAAACTGTGCGACTATTTTCGCCTAAAAGCATTAATGTTGTGCCGAGGACCTCTTCATTGCCATTTACAGAAGCCGCTCCAGTTCTAAGTTCTTTGGCTAGTTCAACTTTTGCAATATCGCCAATTCGAACTGTTTTAAATGTTTCTAGAGATTTAATAGGTACTGCAGTTATATCTTCAATTGATTGAAGCAAGCCAATACCTTGAACTAACAGCTGCTCAGAAGTTTGTTGTATGTATCCGCCACCGACATTCTCATTCGTTTTCTCAAGAGCTTCGACGATATCACTAAATCTGATTCCAAATTTAATCATTTTGTTTGGATCTGGTTGAATATGAAATTGCTTTTCAAAACCACCAATCGTATTTACTTCAGCGACCCCCGGAACCGTTATTAGTCTTGGTTTAACGAACCACTCTTGCAACGCTCGCAATTCCATTAGCTGTTTAACTCTTGCAGGCCCGGTTTCGATTTTTTCTGCTTCAAGTGAGTAATGGTAAATTTCACCCAGACCAGTTGTAATTGGTCCAAGTTCAGGCTTCAGGTTAGAAGATAAGCTGCCAGCAAGACTTTGAAGTCGTTCAGCTGCCAACTGTCGTGCTCTATAAATATCTGTTCCTTCAGTGAAAACCACTGTGACTTGAGATAATCCGAAGCGTGTTATAGAACGAACTTGCTCAACTCCTGCAATTCCGCTCATTGCAGCTTCAACTGGAAAAGTTACATTTCGTTCTATTTCTTCTGGTGCCAATCCGGTTGCGTTTGTATTTATTTGCACCTGAACATTGGTAATGTCTGGAACCGCATCAATAGGAAGCTTTTGAAAGCTTATCCAGCCAATTGCAGCCACCACAATAGTAAGCACTAACACTGTTGCCCAGTGGTAGACTGAAAAACGAATTATTCGATTAATCATATTTTCTCCAAATTTTTATTATAATTTCTTATTCCCCGCCTTCATCACTGCTCCATAAGTTTAGATCAGCAAGTCTAAGCAGGTCAGAACCACTAACGACAATCTCATCCTCATTCTTAATTTCGGAAGAAGTTATTGTTGTTTCGTTGTAACTCTTATTCAATATCTTTATTGGAATGAGCTTGAACCATCCTAAACGGACTCTATAAATTCCAACATCAGATTGAAAAAAAACCAGACTTGAAGTCGGAATTTTGATTGAGTCTTTAGATTGAATTTTAGAAGTTTTAATTTCTAATTTCTTTAATGCTATTGCGGATAGTTTAAAGCCATCTGCCTTATTTGCATTTGTAATGGCTTTTTCAGGTCCGATTCCATTTGGTTTTTCTTCAACACTAACATCGTTTTTAGACTTAGGTTCGTCTGCAAAAGAAATAGCTACGACTGCGAAGTAAAAAATTGCAAATAGTTTGAATATGGAAAATTTCATTTACTATTCCTTTATAAGAGTGCCATCAATGGCATTGATTTTTATTAGTGATTCATGAGCTACGATTTCTTGTTCATGTAAACTTTTAAAAAATTCTAAAAATTGTCGATGAGTTTCAATGACTAGAGCACTTGAAACCAATCCTCTCATGAAAAGTTCTTCAATGTTTTTATGTTTTTTCTCAAAATCCTTTATGCGTTTTGCATTTGATATCGCCTCAACGGCATCGTTATATTTATCAAGAAAAATTTTTCTCTCTAAGTCAATCGCATTTTCGGTTGTTTTTAAATTTTTTTCAGCTAGTAAATAGCCTTCAGAAGCATAAGCCTTATTGGCTTCGTTGGAATTAAATAATGGCAGTGGGATTGCTAAGTTAATTCCAAATTGCGTTTCTGAAGATGAACCTCTTTGAAATCCTATAGAGGGACCTATTTTTAGATCTGGCCATGCATTACTTTTGGCAATTTCCATTTCAAATTTAGCAAGTTTGAGTTCTGAGTTTGCTTTCTTAAAAGAAGAGCCAGAGAAAATTTTAGAATCGGATATTGTCGGCCAATTACTAGGTAAAGAAGAAATTTCCTTTACATTATTTCTTAATGCTCCAGCCGTTGCGTAACTTACTTGGCGAGTAAGAGTTTTAATTTCTGCCAGCAAGGAAGTTTTTTTCAACTCTGTTTCAGCTGCAGCTAGTTGAAAAAGAGTCACTGAAACAGTTTGTTCAGGATTCAGAGCAGGCCGATTTTTATACACGTTCAAAATTTTATTGTAGATCACTATTGCGTCTTCAAGTTGATCTAGCTCTAGTGAAGCTTGAATGAGACGATGAAGGGCGATTGAGGTAGTTAAATATACTTCTTCCTTTGTCTTTAATAATTCATTTTGTAGTAATTCTTTTTCGGCTCCCGCCTTGTTTATGCGGGCACTTCTTTTTCCTCCTAGTTCAATAGTCTGTGATAAATTAATTTCTGTATTGGTGTTAGTCTCGCCAGAGGATTTACCCATTAATACCTTTGAATCAATCTCTGGGTTAATTCTTTGGCGAGCAATGGCGTCCAATTGTGAACCTTGTTTCAGCGCAAGTTCTGCTTTGACAACATCAGGATGAACCTTTAATGCACATTTTAGGAGGTCGTCTGAAGTTTTAATGTCAGTACAGGTCTTATCTTCCGCCGAGAAGACCTGATAATTTAGTAGCAATAGAATCAGTACTGGAAGCAAAATAAAAAGTTTAATCATACTTTCTCCAAAATTTCTAAAACTCAGCTTTTGTTTTATTTGTAATTGTAAATTGTTCTTCCAGATGGATTTTCGCCAAATTCGGAGAAAGAATCTGAGCGATTGTTCCTTCAACTTCATTTTCGCGAATTATACCTATTCGTGTTAAGTGCTTTGAACCCTTATTATGAAAATAAGAAACCCAATTAAAAACTTTAACTTTCTCGCCGACGGCCGGTTTTATATCACCTTTGAGATGGACTAAGATATAGTTGTCTTTTTCTGTCGATTCTACTTTATATAGATGTGTGCAAGAACTTAGTATGATTACTAAGCTCATTGTTATGATTAATTTCATTCTAAATCTCCTAAAAATAATAATGAATATGGGAAAAAGCTTAGGAGAAAGAGGGGGGTTTTTCCATGTATTGGCATGAATACGAAAGTAAAAGAGTCTTAAGGATAAAGTTATTGCATGCGTCAATTTGAATATCAAATGAGCTAAATTGCAGTTGAGATGTAAAATATCGAAGATTGTTAAAACAAAAACCAGTTAGTGAACAATGCTCTTGGTTGGATTTTTCAATTTTGCTATTCAGACTTGTTTTCGCAGAAGTGCTTGAATTGTAATGACTAGAGCAAGTTACTCCATCCACTATCCCCATAGCAAAAGCAAAAATGATTAAAATTGAAAAAATGAATCTCATCGTACAGTATTTGCCCTAAACTCGTTTGACGTAAGTCTATAGTATTAACCGATAATTAGCAATAAAAATAACATAAATGGCACATGTACTTTAGAATTTACATTAAAAAAGATAACTAAATTCTATGTGTGGTATTGATAATTGGATTTAAACATGAATTAATAAAGGTGTTAATTTTTTGAGCTTAAAAAATTCTTTTCATGTCTCTCCTTTGAATGAAAAGAAGCCAGGCAGTGTAGATGTTTATTTGCACTGTCTTTTTTAGTTTTTCTCTCAGCGTATGAGACGACCTGGACAGATATCCACAATTTTTGAAATTACAAAAGTCATTAATAATTAAAGGCACCTTCTTAGATTTTCAG
>CAZOXW010000033.1:0-29970 GCA_964583925.1 uncultured Bacteriovorax sp. | reverse complement strand
TAAAAGCTAAATTTTAGTCCCCATTGTTGTAGGGCAGTTTAATTATTTACCGCAACACTTCTTATATTTTAAGCCAGAACCACATGGACAAGGATCATTGCGTCCTATTTTTGGTTCTTCTCTCGTGATTGGCTCTAGAGGGGGGTGTTTTACTTCTTCGATTACTTTTTGCTCTTCATGTGCATGAAGTCTTGGATCGTCATGTACAGCTTTGTGTAACTTAAGATTTATAAATTCATTTTGTTCAATTGGTTTTATCGTTGATTCAACGACATTTGTTAATGTCGTTTTTTTTGTCGGTTGCTTAGTGGTATTTTTTACCGCAACAGATTTTTTGGTTACAGCTTTTTTTTCAGTTTCCGTTTTTGAAGCTGCTTTTTTTGCTACTTTTTTAACCGTTTTTTTGGCTGCTTTTTTAGCAGTTTTCTTATCTGTTTTTTTAGCTGCTTTTTTAGTGATTTTTTTGGCCGTTTTAGGAGTAGATTTTTTAGCAGTTTTTTTAGCTACCTTTTTTGCAGTTTTAGCTGCAGTCTTTTTAACCGCTTTTTTTGCCGTCTTTTTAACCGCTTTCTTCTTTACCGCCATATAGGAATCCTCCAACATAATGTATTCATATATAGTATGAATAAAAATTATTCTTTGGTCAAAATATTACTATAAAATTGAGTAGATACTCTTACAAAAAGGAGCTTTTCCGACTCTTTTGGGAGGGTATGTCTAAGAAATTTTTTCATACGCATTTAATTATTGAATTTTCTTTGTTAAAAATTGAAATCTAAAACCAATTAAGGACTAGCGATGAAGTTAACACTTGTCTTATTACTCTTATCAACTGCGCTCTGTGTGAACGCTCAAGTTTTTGATTTAGAATTGAAGCGTTGCTTTTCTAAGGCCAAGCGATACTACCGTTTAAACGGACAGGATTCAGATAGACCATTAACATTAAATGCAAAAGAATATCTAAGTTCAGGTGTTGCGCTAAAGGACTTACAGGGCAAATATCTCGCAATTTTCAATGAAGATAAATTAATTTACACCGGGACAGGCTCATATTATTCGGGATACTTTATTGATTATATTGTCGTTGATCCAAAGAAATGCGAAGGTGAGATTATTTACAATATTTATTCGGAATGAGTCTATATGCTAATCGATACAATTAATATTCCAACAGTAAAAAATGATGATATTAACTTTCTTCATTCTGAAGAAATTACACTTTTAAATAATATTTTTAATGATATTAAAGAAATTAAAAATTCTGATCCTAAAAAAGTTGAAAATTTGCTGACTAGCTTTGTTTACCATGTTCGTGATCATTTTTTATATGAAGAGCAGTTGATGCAAGAATCAAAGTCTCCACTTCTAGATTGTCACCGAGAAGAGCATATTCGCGTTCAAAAATTAATGTTTCAAACTTTCAAGAATTATGGTGAAACAAAAAATAATCAATTGTTAATTGATTATTTTGAAAGTGAGTTTCGTCCTTGGATTTTAAATCATATCGAGACGATGGATTCTGCTTTGGCCGAATATCTTATGTCTGGTTCCCAGAATCATGCTGGTACTGGGTGTTTCTGTATGAGCATGATTCCAGGAAAATCTCTTGATCCTAATTCTACAATTTAGATTTTTTTAAGGCCTCAATTCTTTCCTCTAGTGGGGGATGAGTAGAGAGCAGTTGTAGAAGTGATGACTTAGAAGAAATTTGCATTGATTGAAAATTAGGATTCGTTGTCTCTTTACTTTCTGCCAATTGAGGATACGCCCTTTGAAGTGCTGCAAGCGCTGCAATCATCTTATGGCTTCCAGCAAGTCCCGCTCCGCCAGAGTCGGCCCTAAATTCTCTGTAGCGAGAGAACCAAGCGATGATTGGAAGTGCAAGGAGACCAAATACCATATCTAAAACCATTGTCAGCAGGTAAGTTATCCATGGGCTTTGAGGAGCATCATCATCATCATTTCTTAAGGCCTGTGAAATTGCAAAAGCAGCAATTCTTGAAAAAAACATTACGAAGGCATTAACAATACCTTGAACAAGCGTCATTGTTACCATGTCACCATTTGCAATGTGGGCAACTTCGTGGGCAATAACTCCTTCTATTTCATCCGTATTCATTCTCGTAAGAAGTCCAGTTGAAACAGCAACGAGGGAATTATTTCTTGATGGCCCAGTGGCAAAGGCATTGAGTTCATTTGAATGATAAATTCCAACTTCTGGCATATTTCTAAGTCCAGCAGTTTTAGCATATCGGTGAACTATTCGTACTAAATCTTGATATTGTCCTTGTTCATCGACAATCTGAACTCCCATCGTCCATTTCGCTAAAAGTTTTGATATAAGAAGAGTGATAAAAGAACCACCGATCCCCCAAAAAAGGCAAAAGATAAAAAGACTGCCATATTGCAGACCTTGAGCAGTGACATAATGGCCGATGCCAAGAAGAGACATAATTGTACTAATGGTTATTGAAACAAGAAGTGAGACTGCGAAAAAAATAACAATACGTTTTAACATATTTACTCCATCAAAAAGTTTGCCCACAAATTATATAATATATTTTAGTTGAAAGTAAGACCTAGTTAACATCTTCGCAGGTATAGGATTTAGAGCGATGCCAAATGCGATTGTCGAGCGTCATTCGAATGGTTCCCTCTTCGTCATGAGGCCATTCTTCGATTGAAAAACCGACTCGCATGATCGGCCCGGTGATAATTTTATTTTCCTTAAATTCTGTAATAATAAATCCCGACCCTCGCTGATCTCCATATAAAAGTTCAGATGGCTTTACAAAAGACATCGAGCCATTGCAATCAATGTCTATAAAGTATGGCGGGAGTGACATTTCCCAACGTCCAATTAGTTTTGAGTTTTCGAGTTCGGAAAAAGGAATACTTTTGTAGTGTGTACAAGATAAAATAGCAATCAATATAAAAAAATAAAAAAAAGTTCTCATTATTTTAGTGGGAGAGGATAAATTGAGTATTCTTTTATTTCAATTTTATTTCGATAGGAACGAATTTCAAGATTCCCTTTTTGCATATTAATTTTTGAGACATCACAAGAGAAATGATTTTGAAGTTTTAAACAATTTATTTCTGTTGTCGAACCATTAGCGTTGTAAAAAAAAGTAATGGCCGAATTTTCAGTGGTAGGATTTTTTAAATTTTCATCAAGAAGAAAGATATCAAGTTTTTTTGTCGCTTTATCATACACAACTTCTGTTGCAAATTTTGGATTTTTAAAAAGTGTTCCATTGTTCGGGCCGACAGTATTTATTAATTCCGCATGGAGTGGGTTGAACATAAAAAAAACGGTAGTTAAAAGATTTATAAGCATAACTTCTCCTCGGGCTCGATTAGATTTTATCCATTTTATCACGGCCAAATATTTGATACAAGTAAGGATTTTAGTCGGTCCATTTCAGTTCTAAAATTATTTTTTCAATAGGTGCTACGCGGACTCCAGAATCAACTTGATCTCTAATACCATTGTGTAAAATGTAGGACGAGATATTTGCACTTTTTAATTGATCTTTTAGGTATAGTAAAGGCAAGAGGTCATGAGAGTAAATGAATTGATCTTTTTTAATTTCAAATAAATATAAGTCGCCAGAACGATCCTTAATTACAAAATCTACTTCAACACCTCCTTTGGTTCTAAAATAAAAAAACTCTAAATTGCAATTTTTAATTTTTTGAAAAAAGAATTGTTCTAAAAGAGCACCTTCCTGGTCCTGACGAAAATGAAAATTTAAAAGGAGATCGTTTGAATAAAAGTAGAATTTAAAATAGTGAACAAGTTCATCTTTTATGTCTGGATCATAAAATGGTGGAATTATTTTTCCTAATTGATATTTTTTTTCTAAAAGTAAAATGAGTTCATTTACCTTTGAAGGCGAAATTGAATATTTCCGCATTATTTTTTTAGGATCGATTAAGATTCCAGGGTGAGTGACTAAAATGTTTAAAAGTTCAGATAAATATTTCTGGTCTTGATCTGATTCATCTGCAAAAATATCAAAGTAGTTCATTTTATAATAATAATATTGGAAAGATGAAAAAGATATTTTTACTCTACATGATTTTACTTTTTACTTTGGCCTGTTCGCGAATGGGGCTTAAATCTGCAAGTGACTCTATGAGAATTTCTCAAGGAGCATTAAATTTATTTGACAGTTTTGACATCGATAATTTTAAGGCATCTTTAGAAAAAAATATAGAATTACTCATTAATAATAAAAAAGAAGATCTATTGTTTGGGCCATATCGAATAAAGACCCAGGCCTATCGTGAAGAGCTTCAGAAATTACTTACAATCGATCATGATGATTTTTATTCCTATATTAAAGAGAATTATTATTTTTTAGAAGTTTATGGTAACGACGAATGGGGAAGTGTTTTTATTACCGGATATTACGAGCCTCATGTCGCTGGCTCTAGAATAAAAACACAAATCTATGATACTCCTCTGTATGCCCCACCTCGGGAATTAGATAAAAAAAGACCATTTTATACTAGAGAGGAAATTGATCTCCACAAAGTATTAGATGGACAAAATTTGGAGCTTGCATGGCTAACTCCACTCGATGCTTTTTTTATTCAAATTCAAGGTAGTGGAGTAGTAAATTTTATTGATGGTGGTATTAAACGCTTCGGATACGCAGGTCAAAACGGTCATTCCTATGTACCAATTGGAAAATTTTTACTAGAGAAAATAAAAAAAGAAGAAATGAGTATGCAAAAAATTAAGGAATACTTAGAGAGTGTGCCAAAAGATGAAATGCATTCGTACTTAATAAAAAATCCAAGCTATGTATTTTTCAATGAGTTAAGTGGGGAGGCCAAAACAGCATCAGGCGCAGAAGTGATTTCCGGTCGAACAATTGCAACCGATTCTCGCTTTTTTCCGAAAGGAGCACTTGCTTACTTGGAAGTATTTGAACCGAAGTACGCTGATATTGATGATGTTGAAAATGTTACTTATCAATTTCGCCCCCGATTCGTTTTTGACCATGATACAGGGGGGGCGATTAAAGGTGGGGGACGCGTAGATCTTTATTTTGGCTCTGGAATTTTCCATGCACTAAAAGCAGGTGGAATGAAAGAGCGTGGAAAGCTCTATTATTTAGTTCCGAAATCCTTAATTCTGGAAAAAAGTTCATAGTTTAAAAAAATAGCTCCAAAATATGCTAGTTTTCTTACATGTTAAAAAAAATAATAATTGCTTCAGCTTTAATTATCACTAATTTGGCCTTTTCAAATGCTGAGACAGTCTTATACATTGGTGATTCTCATTCTTATGGTAAATTTGGAACGGTTATTGATACTGAGCTTCGCTTAAAATATGAGTCAGTTGCAATTTATTCAAGCTGTGGATCTTCGGCAAGAAACTGGCTTAATGAAAGTGGTCTTGAAAAAACTGTCTGTGGTTTTTGGATGAAAGACAATGAAACAGAAAAACGAGTGGCTAATTATAAAACGCCCTCTCTTAGTGAATTACTTTTAAAATATAATCCCGACGTGACTATCGTTCAGCTTGGAACAAATATGGCCGCATCTAAAAATCCAGAAAATCACAAGGCCAGCGTTGAAAAAATAATGGAATTGATTAAGAACAGTGGAAGTAAGTGTGTTTGGATTGGCCCTCCTGATGCCAATTCCGCAGTGGTTCCAGATGAAAGACTAAAAATAGTTAGTGATTATTTAATTTCAATTAGCGCGAAATGGGATTGTAGTTACATTGATAGTCTTAAATTAACTTCATTTCCAGTGGAATCAAAGGAAGGGATTCATTATCCCCCAAAACATGCAGAAGCTTGGGGGATAAAAGTAGTAGAAGAATTAAATTATTTAAACCAAATTTTGTGATCACAATATTCAACATCACCGTCAAATATATCGGACATTAATTCAAATTGAACCTCTGAGTTTTTAATTGATTTAGAAAAAACGAGATACATTCCATTTCCGCCTCCAACTCCAATATTTAATCGATAGAGGTCTAGATTTGGTCTTTTAAAGAGAACAATTTTTTCGACTGTTAAATCATCCACATCTTTTAGGCTTTCATATTTTATATGCTCCAAAACTGCTGCTTTTAGTTTTGGATCAAGTTTAGAAATGCGCTTTTCAAAAATTCGCTCACTTTCGTTAAAATTTGGTTCAAAATATGGAATTATTGTTTGAGTAATTTTAAATTTTTGATTTTCAAAATCTTGATGTGTGGAGCACTTGCCAATATAGCTTGAGCTTCCATCACTATTTTCACGATAAGCATCTTGATAATTTTCAGTTTTAGAAAGATCATAAGCATTTGCGAAATTCATAAGGCCAACAAGCGTAACAATAACTATATTTTTCATTTTTCCCTCTCTGGTTTTATGATTGAGCTTATACTTCTATGTTGCGATTAATTCAATTATATTAATGATTAGTTACCTATCTAATAAATCTATAGTTCTAGAGGTGCTTGATTAAATCTTATTTGAGTGATCTAATTTAAATATGATTAAAGGATTGCTCTTAATTCTTATCTTGTTCTCGTGTGACCTCAAACGAAACCTCGTCGGAAATAGTGATTATCGCTATTTTCCGATTGCAGTAGACTGCGATAGGCCAGGCGACGTCTCTTTAACATATCAAAAAGAAGGGATGCCTACGAAAAGAGTGGATGGAAATGGAGTTGAATTTAAAATTATAAAAAATGATAAGGGACAAGATCGTCCAATATGTATTTTTGAAGATTTAACCCTACTAGAATTTTGCCAATATAAAGGCGCTTTAGAAGTTGCACCTTATTGGGTGCCAAGCTATGGGCGTATCAATGCAGTTAAGTGCTCTGAAGTTTTAAAATAGTTAAAATCCACTAATATTTGGCACTTTTCCTTACTCGTAAATTACTGAAAATGACCATTTTTAATAAACTTATAGGAGGTTATATCGTAGGTCTATTTTCCGCTATAATCGTCTGAACTTAAAAGATCTAGGAAAGTATAAAAATGGCCGTAGAAAGTAAAGGTATCAATAGGCATGCAGAGTGGCGAAACTTTAAATTGGAATGTGGAAAAATTGCAGCTAGAAAGGATGAATATAAGCTTAAAGTTAAAATTGAAGAATATGAAAAGGACAAGAAGCTACGCTTGAAAAGATTATTTACCGAACATGACCTGAATGTACGCGAAAAAAAAGATATGCGAGAGAAAGAGTCGGAGAAGGCGGATCTGCTCCGTGCCCAAGTTCTAAAACTTAATATCATTGGATAATTTATAAAATTTCGATTAGTATATACTTGCAAATAATTTGGATGAATTATTTTTGGAGTATTAAATCATGAGTCTAAAGGCCGCATTTTTAAAAGCAGGGATAAAGCCAAGTGCTGAACCTAAATCACCAAAAGCTGAAAATGCTAGAGAAAAAATTTCTAAGAAAAAAATGACAGATGAAGTGATTCACCAAGGGCAAAGAAATTATTGTGAAGTATGCGATCAAGTTCGCCCTGACGTTGAACAATACGCACACCGAAATCCGACAACAGACGCTGAGTGGATTTGCGTAAAATGTGCAGATCAACTTCAAATACTAGATAAGTTTAGAAAGACTGCGCAGTCTGATACATCAATTAAAAAAATGTTTAAAAGAGAGTTTGGCCCAACAATACATATTGAGCCATCTGGAAAAAGTGCCTTGGCCAAAAATAAAGGTGAAGTTAACGGAAATAGATAAAAAAAGGGCCAAAATGATTTGGCCCTTTTTTTTATTTTAAACCACCATCAATCGGTGAAAATCTATCAGTGCTATCCAAGATAGATTTTAAAAGATCACCACTATAGGTGTGAAACGGTTCAACTGTGTATTCAAAATGCTTAGGTCCTCCTAGTTCCGTCATAATAGACTTTACCATCTCATTTTGAACTTTTTTCGAACTTACAATATCTGTAGATTGATTAAATATGCCAAAAAAACTAAATCCTTTTTGAGTATTCATTGCTCCCGCAAGTGTCGAAGTGTGTTTTAATGTACCAGTTTTCGCAACAAATGAGTTTTTGTAATCAGCAGGAAAGATTCTATTTCTAAAAGTGCCTTTATCATTACCAGGTACTGCCATAATATCTTCTATTTCCTTATTTTGTTCTTCAACTGTATTTTTTAATTCAAAAATTACTTTCATCATGATTGAACAAGTTGCGTAGTTATCAAAGCGCTCTCCATTTTCATTGATGTAAGGTAGGCCACTTCCTGTATAAAGATGGATTGTACTTCGATCTAAATTAAATCTTTCAAGTAAAAATTGATCAAATGCCTTAGTATTGCCAAGCATTCTAAATAATGTTTCAGAAACATAATTATTTGACTTAACATTGACCTCTTTTAAGTATTTATACAGAGGAGGTGAGCTTAGAGTAAGTGTTTTTGCTTCTGGATCATTTTCTAATTCGCTTGATTCTACAAACTGAGCAGTACCTGCTTGAAATTGAACACTATCTCTATACATACCAGATTTGGAAAGTGATTTGTAAAATGAATATTCTTCTTTAAAATCATTTCCCCAGTTAAGTGTATTAAAGTATCGCATTAAGCGTTTTACATGGACTGCACGTGACATATCAGGATGAGAGTCAATTAAATAAGGGGCATCAGGAAAGATCATCAAGTTTTTATCAAATGTAATTAGATCGAAAGAATTATATCCCAATCGATTTAACTCAGATAATAGGAAAAACATTTTTTCATTAGATAGGAATGGATCAAAACTTCCTTTAATATGAAGGACATTGTTTTTTATAAAGAGTTTAGTATCAAAAGTATGATCTACTTTTAGCTTATCAATGCTCCAAAGAGAGGTTAGTAATTTTGAAACAGAAGCAAGTCGAATTTTTAAATCGATGTTTTTTCCTTCAATTGCATCAGCTTCATTAGTATAGCAGTAGGCTTGATTTTCACTTTCAAGACCATTTTGCTTTAAGAATTTATTCCAATCTTTATCCGTGTCTATACTTGCGAAGCTTAAATTCATCAAAAGAGTAACAGCGCTCAATAATAATTTTTTCATTCGTGCAATCCTTATTTTAAGTTAGAAATATTCATCCAAGAAGGAGTTATTTCATCAGCAAACCCACTTACTTCCAAAGTTTCTGTTGGATGTTGATAATCTTTCAACAGACCTGCGTCGACATAAAATGTACCAAACATATTTTTTGATTTTACTCCGTAAACATTTCCTTTTCTTCCTACAGCTCTTTCTATTCGGCCAAGCTTTTCACCATCGGTATATGAAATTGCGTCAGGGTGAACATCCATGGTATAGGTGCCAACTTCTAAGATTTGATTTAATGAACTATTAGGAGCCAGGATTAATTCACCACCTGATTTTTTAGCATCCCAAAAAGCTTTTAATTCATCTTCATTAATTTTTAAATTAGTAAGAACTTCATTTTTATCAACAGCGTGGTTTCGATTTGTTGTTAAGACATAGTCCCAGCTTTTTTCTTGCTCAGGATAGCTTGAATAAGTTGGGTCTAAAACTTCTTCTTTGGCATAAATTTTTACAATTGGAGTTCCGTTTTGAGTTAGTTTTCTTAGGTAGGCGATTGCTTCATTATTATTTCTTGTACAGCCAGAACTTCTTGGGTTTGAAACTACATTGATTAAAGGTTTTTTCACGCGCTTAATAAATGTGTCTTTATCTGATCCCCAACCTAATGTTCCATGAGTCCATTGATTGAAAGCTTCTGGTTCTACAAAGGCAGTATACCAACCAAATGCCCCTCGCATTTCTCCATGACGTTTACCTTTTTCATCTTTAGGCATAAATTCTTTACTAAACCAGTCACGCCAAGATGCAGATGGAGCAGGTGGAAGAGGGTAGCCATCTCTATACCATGCAGGATAGTGGCCTTCACCATCTTGATAGAATTTTGACCAACCAACAATACGATAACTTCCAAGAACGCTTCGTCCTTTACCTTTCTCGGCCGCTGGATGATCTACATCTTCTCCTACGACAACTTCTGTCTCAAATATCATTTTATGGGGGCAAGAATTATCTCCACACTGTCTTTCATAAACTCTTAATGTTTCTGTTGCTACGTTTACGACGACAAAGGTATTAGAGGTGAATTCTTTGAAATCAACTTTTTTAGGTGCTAAAAATTCAACGGCCACAAAGTATTTTTCTGATGAGTTTATTTTACTTGTAGTTTTAACAATTTTTATTTCAACAAATTTATTGTCATAGATTACACTTGGGTTGATAACTTTAACTTGGTCATTTAGGTAAAGCTCTCCTAAGGATTTTGAGTTTAGACTTGGCTCTGGTCTAACTCTAATTACCGTATTGTTTATCCAGTAGGTTGTTGTTTCATCAAGGACAACAGTTGGAATACTTGGAGCAGGAGTAGGTGTTGCATCTTGCGCATAGATATTACAATTTAAAAGTAAACTTAGAAATAAATATAGGTTGGTATTTTTCATTTCATTCCCCCTAAAATTAAAATAATTTAAGGGGTTCTACCAACGCATGGGGTGGATTGGAAATATACTTTGTAAAACTTACAGTGGCTTTTTATGAATCTTTCTTAGAAATTCAGTTACTTCTGGGTCCGTGATAATATAGGCCTTAAAAGTTATCAATGGATCGTGTGAAATCCAATTAAAATATTTTGTAAATTTAAGTATGCCTGTAAATACATCGATGTGATTGTCTTTTATGGCCCCCCCGCGATCTACAGCAAAAAAGTACCCATCATGAATAAGTTTATCGCCACTTGGTAGTGGAATTATTTTTCCTTTAGCTTCTGGAATATAAAGAATCGTCCCAGCAGGAATAATTAATTGATCAGTGGCAATTGAACGGAATGGAACAAGTTGATAATTTAAAATTCCTTCACCAAAGCGGGTTTTAGAAATTTTAAATTTAGTTTTACTAACATCATGGGAAAATAAAGAAGAGCAATCAACGGGGCTTAATTCATTTGATACATGATAGTTATAAAGAGTCTTGGAACCATCTGCGCTTTTAATGACAACAGAGCCTTCTAAAGAGCTTTTACACCAATCATTTAAAGATAACCTTGGCCCTAATTCAAAACCTTCATGATCTCGCAAAGGAATATCTCCAGAGTCGTTTTCAATCTGTGGGAGATAGTAGTTTGTGGCCCAAAGATCTTTGGCCATTTTCTCATCTAATGATTCAGGTGCCATGAGTTCAAATTTTTGATCAGTAAAAATATAGTCGTCAAGCTTAGGCGAGGCCATAAGGAGAGAGGAGAAATTAAATAAGAAAAATATAAAAAGCTTCATAATGTGATAATGGATTTAAACAGATTACTTCGTCAAGATTCTTTATTCATTTTAGCTAGTAGAATATTTAGATGTAAGAAGAGACGATTATAAACTCTCAATATCCGGTTCAATCTCTGACTTTAGCTTTAAAATAAGCTTTGAATTGCAGAGCCATTTTGCACTTTCGGTTGCACATTTTTTCAATTGAAGAGGACTCGTCTGTTTTGCTCTTTCGATTAGATTCTCTTTTGTCGTGTTAATATTAGAAATGTCAGAGTAGATGCCGCAAAGACAATCTTGTTCGCAATTATAGTCTTCTAGGTCAGTATATTGGCCATAATTTTTTTTGATACTTTCATCGATCATGGCATGGAGAGGTTGAAGCATTTTTAATGCAAGATTTGGCTTAATTTTACATTCATCAGGTGAGATAACTTCATCGGAGATAAGCATTAAGGCATTAGCTGCACTATTTAGCTTCTCAAGATGCTCAAGGTTTTTATCTTTTTTTTGCTTTGAAAAAACTTGCGTTCCACAAGATGTTAATAAAATGATAAGAATAAAAAAAAAAGACCTACTCACCATTCATTTCCTTTACAATTTGAGGAAGAGTAACCCATCTCATTTCTTTTTCAGTGCCTTTAAATGATTTTGTCCATTCAACTAGTTTTTTAGATGCAATTACAGATTGAGAATGAATGTCATGAAACAAGACAACACCTCTTCCATTAGCTTCCATTTGCTTTTTAGATCTATTAAATACAGAGTCAGGATCTTTATCTTGCCAATCTAGTGAATCGACATTCCAAAAGACGTGAATAAGATTTAAGTCTGCAATTCTTTGTCTAATACGTACTACCGAATTACCTGCCCCATAGGGACATCTAAAAAATTCTACAGGGGTCCCATAGGCCTTTGATTCAACTTCTGTAGATTTGTTAATCTCTTTTTGGAGGCCTTCATCTGAAAGTTTTGTTAATTGTTGATGTGACCAAGAATGATTGGCGAGAGTATGCCCTTTTTCTTTAATGGCCAAAACAATATTAGGATACATTATTACATTCTGAGCAAGCCAAAAAAACGTTGCTTTAACTTCAAGCTCCTCTAAATTTTTTGCAATATTTAGCGTGTGAATATTGTGTGGGCCATCATCATAGGTAAGCGCCCAGGTTCCTTTTGGGAAAACTAATCCCATGACATTTCCATTTGTGCCAGTGCTTGGATAAAATATTTTTTTATTACTCTGGGGTTCTCTTCCTTGTTCATCAACCAGTTTTACTTTTTCAACTTCCACATTTATTTCATGTCCTAATTCATTATTTTGTAGATCTTCTAGTTCACCCATTTTTTGAAAAGTTAACCTGCTTGACCTCAAAAGACTTAAATGTTCAGCATCGTTTTTAAATGCAGGTAGTGGTAATTCCGAATTGTATAGCGACTTATTTCGAACCCCTCTTCTTTTCTTTAGTGCATCAGCAATATGTGTGCGAAGATCTTCTAGCGCAAGTTTTTCTACTGGATCTTTTTTATCTATAGTTTTCTTTAATGAAGTCAGTATTTTTTTTGCCAATTTCATTTCGGCCGCAGGTCGCGTTTTATCATAGGACATATCTGTTAGCATAAGATAGAAATAGGTGAACTTGTCTATCATTCGATTTTTTAGTCCTCGCATGACAATAAGTTTTTTATAAGAATTAGATTCTTCAAAATTGATTGATTCATTATTTAAAATGGCCTTGTCTATTTCTTGGTCAAAGTTTCGAAGATAAAGTTCCGAGCGTAAATAAATGCTTTTTATGCGATCTAGATATTTTATAAACTCTGTTTCAGCATTTTCACTTCCATAGATTTTTGAAAAAGTATTTTTAAGATTTTCTTCTTCAAAAGAAGAGCTTGGAGTTCTCTCTTGAGTAAAATTTGTAGATGTCGTGTATTCATGAGAGCATGAGGCTAAAGATAGAAGGACGGCCAAGCTTGTAATTTTTTTCATGTAGGAAGTCTCCGTAGAACAGTTGGTTATAACTACATATTTTTTCGGAATATTTAAAATTAATATGAAAAAATTTCACATCACCTAGTCTGATTAAACACAATTATCTACCTTGTAAAAAATTATTAAACTAAAAACAGGATTATTGATATGAAAAACAGTCTTATTTGGTCGGCCTTGTTAGGGATAAGCCTAAATTCTTTTGCATTAGATTGGGCAAATCCGCCAGTTATGTGCCCTGAAGAAATACTTCCACAAGGCCTCGCATGTCCTGATTTTACCAAAGTAAAAGAAATTCAAACTGATATGCCAGATAATATGACAACTGAAGAAATCAAAGACTGGCGGGCCAATAAGGCATCTGATTTACGACTTTGTAGAAATAAAGAAATTCTAAGACGTGAAAAATTAAATCCAGGATCGTTTAATCCTGGAACCATAGAAGTTGCATGGATGGTTGTTAATGGCGGTGAAAATGTTGATGTAAAACTATCTGCAATTAATGAAGCCAGTAAGAATTATCAAATACCACCTCAAGTATTAATGGGAGCAATGAGACAAGAATCTTTACTCTCAACTCTTGGGATTTCTCCTGACGGAGGAAATTTTTCTTGTGGAATGTCTCAATTAAATATTCAAGAATGGTGTGGGGCCATAAAAAAAATAAGCACCGAAGATAGAACTAAGTTTGGTTGGCCTGAAGGCATCAGTTGTGATGATGAGTTACTTCCTACTGATATAGTAAAACCATTTTATGATATTGCTTTGACAAAACTTGGCACTCGAGCAAGTTATGAAATGCTTCCTTCTGATTTTGAAGGTATTAAATTTGACGATGTCGTAAAAGGATTTCCTTCAGCAAGCGATGAAAAACAGAAGTTGCGATTTGAAGCTGTAAAATCTTTTGTAAATAACTGCCAAGATATAAAACTCTCTGTTGATTTTAAAGCAAGGGTTCTTAGAGGTTTATTTTTAAACTTCGTTCCTCAAGAGTTGAGAGAGAAAAATACGTACAGAGAAGGGGAGACATTTAATAAAAGCTGTAAGGAAAAATATGTGTCCAATGCTTATCCTCTTCATACCGGATGGTTACTTGCAGTAGCAATGTATAATGCTGGGCCAAGACAACGAGCGATTGTAGATCATTATTTTCAAATAAAGGATAACAACTATCCAAGCTTAACTCCACTTGATTTGATTGAAGCACTACACTGGGGTGGAAAGTATAAAAAACGTACTGACCTTTTAGTTTTTGAAGACCAAAATGGAAAAGAAATGGCTCAAAAATGGTTTAAAAGCTGTATCGTTCAAAGACATGTGGCCCGAGTTATTCAGCACGCCACTCTACCAATAGAATCTATTGCAAAATCACTAGATCAAGAAGGGTGTAAAAATAATGGAACAGTTCCAAACTATCGACAGAAATCAAGTGGAAAAAAATAGTTGATTTAGGTTTTTGGAATATCTTTAAAAATAAAAAAAACTGCCCCGATTAGGCAAAGAGAAGCATAGAGATAGTTTTTAGTAAGTGGAAATTTCATATAGAAAATACAAAAGACTGAAAAAACTGTCATTGTGATTACTTCTTGAATAATTTTTAATTGGGGCAGTGTAAAATGCAGATTTCCTATTCGGTTAGCAGGCACTTGAAAAATATACTCAAAGAATGCAATTCCCCAGCTAATTAAAATAACTTGCCATAGAGCTTTAGTTTGCATTTCTTTTAGATGGCCATACCATGCAAAGGTCATAAAAATATTTGAAATAATCAAAAGTGAAATTGAGTTAAGCATGGTTTCTCTCTACATTTTCATATACGGAACACAACCTTCTTCATAGTGGTCTAAAAATTTATTTCCTGGACATTTCCATATTCCCTTGAAGTTTTTATGCTCTGAAGGTGGAACAGCTGGTCTTGTTGAACTATTGTACTGGCCTTGTGAGTTATTAGAAGGTTTTGTTTCATTACCAGTTTTTTTAAGTGTTTTATTTTCGAGTTTAAAACCAGGTCTTTGAATCCATGTAATATTTGAATGATTATCTAAATTCATACTTGCTTGTGCAAGAGTATCGAGATCAACCCATCCGTTATTGTTATCACGCTGCCATCCCCAACCGTAGCTATTTTTAATTCTTACCATCGTACGACAATTATTTGTGCCGGGGTCGCATGCCTCTTTTATCCCAAATAAGGTTGTAGAATGACCTTCTCCATCAGGACAAGGGCCATTTGAAATATTGGATGTACAAAAAGAAATTTCAACCGGCATATCATTTAATAAGACTTGTTCAATTTTATTTTTAAGCTCTATGCGAGATGTGTTACTTCCGTATTTGGGAAATCGAATAACATCAAAGTCTGGAATCGATGCCATCTTGGTTTGATCTAGACATTCTAGAGGAAGAGTTGCATTGTAAATAAAATGTTCAAGCGTTTGTGAATTATAAAATGCATCTTTAATTTGTTCATCAGGCGTTTTTAAGTTTTTTAATTTTGCTTTGAGTTCGTCAACTAAGCAACCGACACAGTCTGTTCTTTTTTCTTGGGCATATCCTTTAAATTTGTTCCATGCTTTTACAAGGAGATTAAAGCCTTCTTTTTCGTTAGATATTCCATTTTGATTCGATTGATGAAGCAAAGAAGAGAAATTTGCGCACTCTTCAAAGGCCAGTTTTCGTTTGCTTCTTTTAAAATTAGTTAAAAGAGTGGCACTATTTCCGGCCTCCTTTATTTGTCTTGAATCAGTACTTAGAAAATAACTAGTAACATCGAGTGATGATAGTTGTTCTTTTTTGTCGAGACAATTTAGCTTTAATTCTCGACATCGGTAGTTTTCTAAAAGAGAAGTAGAGGAAAAACCATAACAAATACCTATGCCATCTTGCGATTTAGTTGGACTCATATTTTTTACTTCAAATACTTCACGGTCTTCTGAATACTCTTGTTTCATTGTTTCGTAAGGATATTCTGCAAATATATTGATACTGATTATTAGAAGTAAAATTAATTTAATCATGCTTAAACCTTCGATAAAAATCCCAAGAATCAATAATAAATTTCTTATTAATTACGCAATAATCGTGCTGATTATTTTCTTGGTCATAATAGATTTCAGATAGACCGGTTGAGAGATTGCAAAAGGCACTGGCCGGATGACGGGCAAAAGAAGATTTAGGTCTTGGATTATTTTTATTATTATTGCCAAGCGATGCGGCCTTAATTAAGTAACTAAAACATTCCTTTTGATTTTTATAGCAAGTTTGATTAACTCGCATACCTTCAAGTTGCTCAACTTTGATAATTTCTTTATTTTTATTCTGATTTGTGAATTTGTATAGTTCTGAGGCATTAATCAGTTGAGTAAAAAATATAAATATAATTGCTTTCAACTTAACAGAACCTCCACTTAATTAACTTATTTTTCTTTTCGGAAGGTTTTTTAAACTAACTGAATTTTTTAGCGGCAATTTGGTAAAATTTAGAAAAATTGCCCTGTTTGAACACGATTTCATTGTTAGTAATAAAGTCTTTTAGTCTGGTTTTGTCGAAGTCATTTCGAAAAAGGCACAATGTTATCTGGTGCGAAAGCACAAAAAGTGCACTAAGGGGCGCGATTTGGTTTGCTGTCAATTTTTTAGGATAGCCGTCACCGTTTGGCATTTCATGATGTTCAAGTATGATTCGCTTAGTATCGTTTACAATTTCATTAAAACTAGGGAGCATTTTTGCCGAATTTATAGGATGGTTTATCATAACTTGAAAAAGTTTTTCATCTTCAATTTCATAAATTTTAGCTTCTTTTTCTTCAAGTTCATGTTCAATAAGTGAAAAATCATGGAAAAAAGCGGCCATGCAAATTCTTTTCATTGTTGGATGAAAATTCAATCCAGTTTCTTTGCAAATTGCTCCGGCAATAATCATGGTAATAATTGAATGTCCTATTAAAAAACTTTCATCTTTGCAAAGTGTTTTTAGATCCAATTTACATTCCGGATTACCTACAATGTCGTTTATTGTTTCTTCGATGACTTCTGAAACTTGTTCAATTTGAAAGTCGCTTATACCAATACTTTGAAGACCTGATAGTGAAATATGAAATTGGATTTTTGCGATATTTATAATATCAAGCGGCTCCTTTGATTTATGAATTTCCTTTTTTATATTAATTAAACATTCATCAATTACTTTTTTATAGAATCGTTTGGAAATGTAGATATATTCCAATTTTTTTTGCATATAGTGGGAGAGTAGGTCTTTGTCGTGTAATTGATTTGAGCTTTCATCAATTATTTTTGTAAATTTTCCTTCATGAATTTGAATATATACTTCAGAAGATTCATTACTGTATTGTATAAAATGTTTTAACTTAATTTTGATTAAATCATCAGGACCTTTTAAATCATTTTTTAAGTCTACAACATTGTCTTGCAATAAAGCTAGAGCACTTCCAAGCTCCTTTTCGTTGATTGGGAGAGAGAAAAATTTAATCTTTGAATTCGATGATAAATTTTTTAGATCAAAATAATCATCCTTTTCACCTTTTGCAAAAATATAAAGTGAAGTTTTTTGTTCGAGAGCATTGACAATTTCTTTGACTCCGCTAGGAGGGAGAACATAACTTGATATGATTAGATCAAAATGTTGAGCTTTAATCATTTCAAGCGCAGAATATGAATCATTTACATGCTCAATTTTAGCATTCATAACCCCATCTATAATCATCTCAAAGATATCGTGATGAATATCGATAGGATCAGAAATTAGTATACTAATTGGTTTCATATTAATAATTATCGAACATTATAAAAAATAAAAAAGTTTTTAATCATAATTTTATCTAATTTTACACGAACTAAAATTGTCGGTTTTCGGTTTTACTAATAAATATTTATAAAAAAAATAAATTAGTTATAATATTTTTATGGAAGTTTCTGAAGCAATTGAAAGTAATTTAAAAAAAGAATTTGTTGTAAAATCGCAAACAGCTGCTTTGGGGTTTATGGTGACGTGCGTAGCCTACTTCTTTTTTAGTGGATTAGCAGGAAAGCGTTTAATATTTTCTCAGTTAGTTTTACTCTGTCTATTTTTGATTAATTTTTTACGATACCAATATTCGAAAAAGTATTTAAAAAACCAAATACAATTAAATGAGGCCGTCTCAAAGATGAAGTTTTTCATCTTGTTTAACGCTGTGATTTGGGCAGTTTTGGGTAGCTTTATTATTTATGGCCATTATTTTCAACTCAATATTAATGTGGTTGTGCTTTTTGGAGCATTGATCGGTTTTTCAAGTGCAATTGTTACGACGCTTTATTGGAATTCTATGTTGTTAAATATTTCATACTTTATGTACGTAACACCAATGGTTGTATTTATATGGGGGCAAATAAACTACCATCAAAATATGGTGAGTCTTATTCTTTTGTTCGTTGTTGTAATAAACTTCCTTTATACAAATCGCCAAGCAGCGGTGGCATTAAAAGAATCTTTAGATCGAATTTCATCACATGAAAAATTAAAAAAGACACTTGTAGAAGTTGAACAAACTCATCGTGCACTTGAAAAAGAAACATTTAATACTTTGCAGGCATCTAGAATGAGTTCGCTGGTTGAGTTTGCAGCAGGGGTTGCTCATGAAATTAATAATCCGTTGACAATTATTAAGCTTAGTACGGAAAAGATTAGAAAAGATATAGAAGTAGATTTGCCGATGAATGAAAAATTATTAAAAATTGATTTTGCAATTGAGAGAATAGAAAAAGTTATAAATAGTCTTAGAAATGTAACTGAAAATATTTCTTACGATGACTTTACCGACAATCGATTTGACTTGATTTTTGATTCTGTAATGGAGCTTTACTTTGAAAAGGCACGATTATCCGGAGTGCGATTTGAGCTATCTAAAGTTCCAAGAGTAAATGTCTTATGTATAAGTTCACAAGTTGCCCAGATAATGATTAATGTTTTAAATAATGCAATTGAGGCAATGGAGCAAGTCTGCGGGCCTAAGAAAATTATGTTTAAGTTTATTGAAGAGGATAGATACTTTAAATTTTTGATTATAAATAGTGGACCCAAAATACCAGAAGAACTAAAGGAAACAATTTTTCTACCATTTTTTACTACAAAATTAATTGGCGGTGGCCCTGGACTTGGACTCACTCTCGCTCGATCTTTAGCAAATGGAAATGGGGGCAGTATTGAATACGTTGAGGAAGGAGGAATGCCTGGCTTTTTAATATGTTTAAAAAAGTCTGCTGAATGATGGCTATTTTTCTGGAACAAATTCAGGATTAAAGCATTGATTAGTAAAATCTGAACAGACCTTACTTAATTCTTGCCCTGTGAGATATTTTGATTCTTTTAAGTCGTGAAAGCGTTCAAACTTAAGAGTATGAGCATCAAGCATTGTAAATTCTCTTGATTTAAATTTATTTTCATATTCATCTTTTCGCTTCATGCCTCTAATTTCTCCAATATGATTGCCCAAAGTTGGAACAATATCTCCAATTGAGATGTAATTAGTAGCATCTATTTTATCCAGTATTTCTTTCTTTGCCCTTTTAATGTGGCCTAGGCCACCAGCTGACATAAATGTCACGGCCTTTACCCTTGGAACATTTTTGTCTTCACTATCTAGTTTCGCGGTCAATTGATAGCTCATAGCTTCTGCTAAAGCTCCACCAAGACTATGGCCTGTAAAGATTATTTTCTTTTTTTCTTTGAGTGCTAATTTTAGTGCATCTTCTACTAATTCTTTTGCACATGCACTATTTAATTGTTTAACTCCTGTTGGGAAGCCCCAATCTTCTTTATCCTTTTCATTGGCCGTAATTAGCGTATCTTCATTTGCAGCTTCACTCTTTGAAAATATAGATAAGAGCCCTGCTTTCTCTTTTGATTTTTTGTAAAGTTCTCTTTTCTTACCATTACTGAATGTATCAGAACCTTCCGTCCCAGTAATTCCAAAAATAATATAGTCCCCAGACGTTGGTCTAAATTGAGCTGCTTTAAAACCGGTGTTGTAGCATTCATCAGGGTTATTTCCATAAAATTTTTCTACACTAAATCCCTCTGGCACTTGTCCTGTTTGATTTTCAAAGTCTGGTTTATTGCGATCCAGAAATGAAATGTCATAGACTGCCTCTGCAATTTTACCCACATTCATATCTTGGATTGATCGGGCATTGTTACAATTATCAAAAAATATTTCGTCAGATTCTGTTAGATTTTTTTCTCTTAAGTAGTACTTTAGATATGTCTCTAGTCCTAGGTCGCGAGATAGCCGTGTTATTGCTGGAGGCGTTTTAGATGCAAAGTCATTAATGCATTTTGAAGTTTGCTCATCGGAATCGCTAGATCTAATTTTTAATTGATCGTATTCTCGATGACATTCTAGATAACTCGTTAAGGAAAACTCTTCATTTGCAAATGATAAGTTGGAGAGAGTGAATAGTAGTATTTTAATCATCATACATATTCATTTTCGGAAAAATAAAAAAAACTAGGAGTAAAAGTCTTTTGACATTGTAGAAACATCAGAAGGAGGAAAAAATTGCCGATTCTGGTGAGCAAGAAAAAGTTGCCTATTTTTTTCTGATCAAGAATCCCTGAAAATAATATTATGGGAAATACAAAGAACAATTATTTAAGGCCGAATGAAAAATTAACTGATCGTTTAAGTCATTTTAGATTTAGCGAAATTAATGGGAATCATCCACTAAAGGAAAAAATTCCAGAAGCAGTTGTTGAGTACCAAGTCAGAACAAGAAAAGGTGGAGAGGTCGCTTATTTTAATTTTGACCTTGCCAAGAAAATTGGCCTAATACCTAAAGACTTTAATGAAGAGTTGACTAAAGAGTTGCGCGATGAAATTCTACACACATTTAGCATTGTAATCATTAATGAATATGATTTGATGAATAATTTTAATTTTCCAAAAGATGAAATTCGCCCAAATACATATATGGCAACAAGGTACTTGCAAATGCAACACCCTTGTAAAAAAGGAACCACTTCTGGAGATGGAAGAAGTATTTGGAACGGACAAATTAAAAACAATGGAGTAACTTACGATATTAGCTCGTGTGGAACTGGGGCTACAAAACTAAGTCCTGCTTGTAATATAAATAAGAAGTTTTATCAAACAGGAGATCCCACTGTCTCTTATGGTTGTGGGTATTCAGAAAAAGACGAGGGATTAGGCGCTTTATTTTTTTCAGAAGTACTTGCAAAAAATAATATTTCTACTGAAAGAGTGTTGGCCATTATTGAGTTCCCTAAGGGACTTGCAATCAATGTACGTGTACATGAAAATTTAATTCGTCCTTCTCACATGTTCAATCATTTAAAGCAGAATAATTTGCCAACATTAAAGCGTATGGTTGATTACTATATTGATCGACAAAAAATGAATGGCAGATGGAAGAATATACCAACTGAATACAATGCGCGCCTTGACTATTTTTTGAATAAAGTTTGCGAAACTTTTGCAGAAATGGCAGCAAATTTTGAAGATAACTATATTTTTTGTTGGTTGGACTGGGATGGGGATAATATTTTAATGGATGGTGGGATCATTGATTATGGTTCTGTTAGGCAGTTTGGATTATATCACCATGAGTATCGGTATGACGATGTTCAAAGATGGTCAACTTCTATTAAGGAACAAAGACAGAAGGCCAGATATACAATTCAAACTTTTGCTCAAATAGTAGATTATTTAAAATCTGATAAGAAAAAGGGAATTGATGAATTTAAAAATCATAATTCTCTTTCACATTTTGATAAAGTTTTTAATCAAATTAAAACAAAAAACTTACTTCATAAAGTTGGTATTGCAGATAAGTACTATCAATTTATTTTAGAAACTGGTAGATCTGAAATTGAAGATTTTAAAAATGATTTTATCTATTTTGAAAAAGCAAAATCAACCATGGGACCAAAGAAAGTACCCGATGGGATAAATTGGAATGCGATATTTTGTATGAGGGATATTTTACGTGAATTGCCTCAAATCTATCTTTCAAGAGGGATAAATAGTCTTGTCTCATCTGAAGAGTTTTTAGATATAATTAAGTCAAGTTATGCAACTAAAAAAGACTTAAAAAGATCTTTGCGCAGAGATTTGAAAATTAGAAGCTTTCAAAAGAACTACATAAAACTAATCAATCTTATTTCTAAAAAATATAAAATTGCGCCGGAGAAAGTGCTACTCGACATTTCAATGCGATCTTCTGTAATTAATAAGTACGATAGAGTGACTGGTGATTCAATCACTAATATCGTTATGAAAATAATGAATAGAAAACCAAAGTTATCTGCGGTTGAGATCGATAAAGTACTCTCAGATTTTACTGAGTATCAAAATTTTAATCCAGATAAAGATACACGTCCATCCAACTTTATCCAAGAGAAAGAGCACTCTAAAATTGTAAAAGGTATTTTGCAAATTGTACGGGAGTTTAGAGAAGGAATATGAAAATTGTTCTTTATTCAGGTGGGTCTGAAGAAGAGAATTATTTTTTAAATAAAAGAGCTCTTAGATTAACAGAAAAACCGGATCCCAAATTGACATTTATTCCATCGAGCTCTTACGATGCGGTAGAAGACTATCGTTATTTTGTCGATGAGTTTTCAAATCTTGGTGTTAGTAAATTTTTACTTTTTAACGTAGACATTCCATTTACAAAAACGATGTTGGCCGAAGCATTTAAAAGTGATTTAATTTTTTTAGGTGGAGGAAATACCTTTTATTTTTTAAAGCATTTGCGCAAAAACAATATGTTTTCACTTTTTAATAAATTTTTATTGAGAGGAGGGGTTCTTTGTGGGCTTTCAGCAGGGGCGATCGTTTTAACTCCTCACGTTCATACCGCAAGTTTTCCGCATTTTGATCGCGAT
The DNA here is from genome assembly GCA_964583925.1 of uncultured Bacteriovorax sp. GTDB lineage: Bacteria > Bdellovibrionota > Bacteriovoracia > Bacteriovoracales > Bacteriovoracaceae > Bacteriovorax. The sequence goes on along the minus strand of CAZOXW010000033.1, from coordinate 6,793 downwards.
GAAAATCCTTTTGCTATGAAAAATTTTAATGCAGGTCGATTTGTGAATTTTGAGTTTTTTCCACATTATAAAAACTCAAAACGGTACGAGAGTGAAATGCTCCGTTATTCAGTGAAGACAAATATACCACTCTATGCCGTGGCCGATGGTGGGGGTATTATAGTGGAGGATGAGCAAGTCTCTATATCTGGGAAATGCTATCAGTTTTATAAGGGAAAAAAATTAGTAATTTCAAATTATAAACGAGTTTAATATGTCAAAATTTTTTTATATCACAATTTTAGTTTTATCTTCATATCTTTTACATGCTGAAACTGCCGTTATTGATGGCAAAGAGTACGAGTGTAAAAAGACTACTTCGACTTCAGTGTTTGAGTGCGTAGTCGATTCTAGTCCAGCATATCTTGTCAATTCAGGTTTTGGCCATTCAATTTACTACAAAGATAAAGAGCATTTTAAAGTTAAAACTGTCTCTAAATTTAGCGATGGAGCAAATGTTTTATATGAGATTGGGAAATTTCCAGGAATGGGAATGGGGGGTGGTTTTACACCAAAAGAAACTTATCTCACCAATAAAATGGTTGCTTCTGCCGTTGTAAATAATCTTACAAATTTCATTGATGTTCCTGGAATAAAAAATTTAGTTAGTGAGGCACAGACTGAACTTTTAAATAGAATTGATCCTAAGAAAATTACAGTTAAAAGCAAAGATGCAGGTGATTTTATTTGTGAGTCGGGCCCATCGAGAGAATTAACTGAACAAGAAAAAAATATAGAAATTACTTATAACATAAAAACAAAATGTGACTATTACTCGTGTGTCGACTCAAATGGGAATGAAGCATTGGCGTTTGTACCGTTGCAAGTCGGAGGATTTGTCTCGGCAAATTTGATTACCTTATCTCCTAAAGGGAAAGAAAATCTTTTTGTGGAAAATTTATCTATTGAGTCTCTTGATGACGATTCAAAAAATAAATTATTACACGACACTGTCTATGATAATAATTTCTCTGGATATGGAAATGGGTTTTACGGTGGAGTGCCTAGTACAAATGAAGAAACAGATTCAATAAATGAAGATGATTATTTACCAAAGGAAATTTTATCTCGTAAGAATCTTTTTAGAAGTATTTCAGCACCTGGAGCAAAAGAATCGTTAGATTATTTGGCCGGGCTATGTACTGGTGATAAAATTAAAGATCTTTTAAACAAAAAAGAAGTTATCGCTAAAGAGATGAATGACAGTATTATTAATGAAAACCTTGCTCATTTGATTTCAATGATAAATGGCCAAGTAATTGGTACTTTAATTCCGACTGCAAATGCTGGCAAATACGGATGTATGTATAACGGGACATACATTACGCCGAAAGCATGGGCACACTTAAGCTATCTTAAAAAATTAAACACCACCCCAAGTTCACAATATCTAACGATGGCAGAGGTTCAAGATTTGTTTAATAAAGCAAAAAACATGTCTGACATTCCGTTTGGTTATAAGTACGACGGTTGCTATGCTCGGGCCCATGTGATGGCTAGACGATTTGAGTCCATGGGAATTCCCACTGAAAAAGTTTGGATCAAGGGAGACCTTTCTGTTCCTGGGACTGATATTCGATGGAATTTTCATGTCGCCCCTGTTGTGACTGTTTTAGATCCAGTTGATAATAAGCCTAAGAAATTTGTCATCGATCCAAGCCTTCTTGATAAGGCCGTTCCACTAGATGATTGGGTAAGTACAATGCGACCAAATGTTAAGGGGCCAATTGTTAAAACGACTTATCCGTTCCCTTATAATGCTGCCTTAATGGAAAGAACTGCTGTTGCTCTATCTTCATCTGAACCCTATCTTCCAATTGAATCGATGAAATTAACGGAAGAGGAAAAAATGAAAATGGCAAATGATACAATGGTTGAATACTTAAAATATGTAAAAAAGGAATAATATATGCTTAAGCTTTTAGCAATTTCTTTTATTTTTGTTTGTAATGCTAGTGCATTTGAAGTTAAAGAAAAATTACTCAAAGTTCAATTAAAAGACTCACTCTATGAAGTTATTATAAAAAATAAGGCTGCATTTTACACTGCTGATCTTGGGTTAAAAGATTGTTTATTTTTAGGATTAAAAGAAGACGTTCAGATGAATATTGATCCATTAAAATTAAAAATTTTAACTTGCTCAGTCGGAGTTTCGGCTCAAAATGTACAGAATAACAAGACTCAATAAGGCCAAGATACACCATTTTAATTGTTCGTTAATTTCTAGTGGCATAATTTTATAAAAAACAGCAAAGAGAATTGAAGCAATCGATAAGATTTTTATCTTAATAGGTATAATTTTTTTTTCTTGCCAGTTTTTAATCATAGGGCCTGCAATCTCATGAGTTGTAATGAAGTTATAAAACTTAGGGCTTGATTTTGAGTAGAAATAAGTTGCTAGCAAAAAAAATGGAGTTGCTGGCAATAATGGCAAAATTATACCAATAATCCCAATGAGAGTAGAAAGGTGCCCCATACTTAGAAGAAAAATATTCATTGATTATCAATTTTTAAATTAATCAGCGATTCCTCACTCATTTTTTTTTAAATCCCTTTCTCTTTAATTATTTTTAGGCCTTGATCTAGGTCGGCCATCGCATTTTTAGATTTGGGATGCTTGGGATTAAAGGCAACATAGGCCGAAGTAATATCAAATATAAATAATTTTTCATATCGCAATTGTTCATCAATCGTAAGGTGATTAAAAGTATGTTCATACACAACTGCAAAGTCTGATTGCTTATTTTTTAAAAATTTTAATGCAATTAGATCTGTTGCAACTGTTATTGGCCTTGCTTTTAGATCTTTTAGTTTAGTGATATAGAATAAATCTTCAGATTCAAAGAGGCTGACCGATTTATTTTTTAAGTCCTCGAGTTTGAATTTGGAAGGCGCTTCTTGTTTTAATGAAAGTAAAAATACATTATGTTGTTTTATGCCAATGGACTCTTTGTGAAATATGAAATTGGGGTATTGGCTATTTTTACCAAGAGGTAAAGTTGCACATGCCATTTCATTTTCGTGCGATATAGAATGCATACACCTTTTGATCGGGAGAATGTTAAAACTAACAGTTTTATTTACTTCTTTAAGTGCTCTGTTTATAACATTGATAATGATTCCATCGGGCTTATTTGTTTCTTTATTAATATAATGTGAAGGATAAAAATCCATTGCATTTATTTCGTAATCAGATGCATTTGTATTTAATGTAAAAATTGCTAGCAGCAGAATTTTAATCATCTTGTAAGTATAGTTTGAAAAGAGTTAGATTGGTATAGAGGGAAACCTAAATTTTATCAAAATAATGCTTGATATTTCCTCTCAACTCCTTAACAAATGCATCAAAGAAGTCAAGTTGAGTGATTGTTTTTCGAGTTACAAGAGTAATCGGCCGTTTTGTTTTTAGAATTCTATAATCGGCCTTTTTCAATTTTAATTCATTGGCAAGGCCGAGTGGAATAATTCCATTACCGTAGCCTGTTTTAACCATTTGGTAGACAGCTAAAAATGATTCAACAAAAATAGTATTTGCCTTCTCAAACAAATAACTGTGTTCTGACTTTAATTTTAGGCCAATACTCTTCCAAGTTGCAGAATTTTCTTCAATTGTGACAAGTGGGAGATCTTTTCCTTGACGATTGTGCAATTCAGAAAATATTAAGACCATTGGCTCTTCAAATAGGGAGTAATACTGTAGGTCTTTTCTTGTTTCAAATTCAGTACAAATGCCCATTTGATATTTACCGAGAGCAATATTCTCATTGAGCATCAATGTGCGATGAACATGAATTGTACAGTCAAGATTTTTGAGAGTGGTTAATGTTTTTTTTAAGACAAGTGGGCCAAAGCTACCAGCAATTGAATCTGAAAGTCCTAGTGAATATTTTGAAACAAAGTGATCAGATTCAGAAATGCTTAAGTTTTTAAGTTCGATAATAAGTGGTTTTACTTTATTTAGAAATTTATAGGCCCGGTGAGTGAGTTTAACTTTGCGGCCATCAGGTTCAATTAGTTTATATTTTAAATCTTTCTCTAGCGCTTGGATTCTCTTACTCACGGCAGACTGGGTCAATCGCAGTCTGACGGCCGCCTCTGAAATGGTACCGTACTGTTCAAGTGCAATAAGGGCCTCAATGCTGTTTAACATATTCCTAATAGTACTATATTTTATTACATTTATTCAATTTTTTCTTATATAGGGTTGTGAGAAAATGAATTAAGAAAATTTATGCCTACTTTTTAACTGGCATAAAAGTGCTAAATTTGAGAGATTATTAGTAAATATTAAAAATTTATTTGATGAAGTCTACTAAAATACTAGAGGAGATTCTATGTCTAAATTCAAAAAACATTTAAAGGTAGGACAATTAACTTATGCTTACTATAGCTTAAAAGAAGCTAAGGCGGCTGGACTTTCTGACATTGATAAACTTCCAAAATCATTAAAAGTTTTATTGGAAAATCTTTTAAGAAATGAAAATGGAAAAGATGTTACGTTCGACGATGCAAAAGCAATTAACGAATGGACTAAGACAAAAAAATCAGATCGCGAAATTTCTTATTATCCTGCTCGTGTTTTAATGCAAGATTTTACCGGTGTGCCTGCAGTTGTCGATTTAGCAGCAATGCGTGAAGCGATGAAAAAAATTGGTGGGGATCCGAAAAAAATTAATCCACTAATTCCAGTTGACCTTGTAATTGATCATTCTGTTGCGGTTGATCACTTCGGCCAAAAAGATTCTTATGAAAAAAATGTTGAACTAGAATTTGAAAGAAATAAAGAAAGATATACATTTTTAAAGTGGGGACAAAAAGCATTTAAAAATTTTAGAGTTGTTCCTCCTGGTACAGGTATTTGTCACCAGGTCAATCTTGAGTATTTGGCAAAAGGTGTTTGGACAAAAGAAGTAAGTGGTGAAACGGTTGCTTATCCAGACACATGCGTAGGAACAGACTCACATACAACGATGATTAATGGTCTAGCTGTATTAGGCTGGGGTGTTGGTGGCATTGAAGCAGAAGCGGCAATGTTAGGTCAAGCAGTAACGATGACAGTTCCTGAGGTTGTAGGCTTTAAGCTTACTGGATCACCAAAAGAAGGAATTACAGCTACAGACATCGTTTTAACTGTAACTCAAATGTTGCGTAAGCATGGCGTAGTAGAAAAGTTTGTTGAATTCTATGGGCCAGGTGTAAAAGTTTTAACACTAGCAGATAGAGCGACAATTGCGAATATGGCTCCGGAATACGGAGCTACTTGCGGATTTTTTCCTGTAGATGAAAAAACAATTGATTATCTAAAATTCTCTGGAAGACCAGATGAGCAAGTTGCTTTAGTAGAGGCCTATGCAAAAGAGCAGGGTTTATGGTTGAATGCTGGCGATGCCGATCCTGTTTTCACTTCAGGATTAGAATTAGATTTAGGATCAGTTGTACCATCTTTAGCAGGACCTAAACGTCCACAAGATAGAATTGAGCTTACTCGCGCTTCCGATGCATTTAAATCTGAGCTTGCAAACTCTTTTAAGATTAATCCAGAAACAGCGACAGCTGAATATGCAGTAGAAGGTGCAAATTTTAAAATTAAACATGGCGATGTCGCAATTGCGACAATTACTTCTTGTACAAACACATCAAATCCAGGTGTAATGGTTGCAGCTGGTTTAGTTGCTAAAAAAGCAAGAGCTCTTGGGTTGACATCTAAACCATGGGTAAAAACAGCACTATCTCCTGGGTCTAAAGTTGTTACAGATTATCTCGTTGAAGCGGGATTACAACAATCATTAGATGAGCTAGGCTTCACTCTTACTGGCTATGGGTGCATGTCTTGTATTGGTAACTCTGGACCACTTCCAGAAAATATTTCTAAATCAATTAATGCTAATAACTTAGTTGTAACTTCTGTTTTATCTGGTAACAGAAACTTTGAAGGAAGAATCAATCCAGACGTTAAAGCTAATTATTTAGCTTCACCTCCACTAGTTATTGCTTATGCAATTGCAGGAAATATCAACATCAATCTTTCTGTTGATCCAATTGGAAAATCAAAAGATGGAAAGGATGTTTATCTAAAAGATATTTGGCCAACTCATGAAGAAATTAATTCGATTTTAAATTCAAAATTAACTTCAGCAATGTTCAAAGCTAGATATAACAATGTGTTTGATGGAGATAAATATTGGCAAGCAATCAAGACAACTGAAGGTGACTTCTATGCATGGGAGCCAGAGTCTACATATATTAGAAACCCAACCTTCTTTGAAGACATTGCTGGTGGAACTGTAAATTCAATTCAAGTTCAAAATGCTCGTGTGTTAGCATTATTTGGTGATTCAATTACAACAGATCATATTTCTCCTGCTGGAAACATTAAAAAAACATCACCTGCGGGAACATATCTTCAAGAAAAAGGTGTATTGCCAGTTGACTTCAACTCTTATGGTTCACGCCGTGGAAATCATGAAGTGATGATGAGAGGAACTTTTGCAAACATTCGTATTAAAAATGAAATGCTTGGAGGAGCTGAAGGGGGAGATACAATTCACATTCCATCAGGATCAAAGTTGGCCCTGTACGATGCGGCCATGAAATATATTGGTGAAAAGACACCATTGGTAGTTATCGCAGGTAAAGAATATGGAACAGGATCATCACGTGACTGGGCAGCGAAGGGAACAATGTTACAAGGAATTAAGGCCGTTGTAACAGAGTCTTTTGAGCGAATTCATAGATCAAATTTAATTGGTATGGG